>JACCWM010000132.1 GCA_013697635.1 Lujinxingiaceae bacterium
CAAAGAGAAGCGCCGCGGTGGACTGTTCAAACCGGTGGAGGAGACCTCCGTCTCAACCACCTAAAATCAACCAAGGGGGTCAATTCTTCGTGTCGCAGAGGGGTCAATTCTTGATGTCGTTTGACAAAGCCGTTGAGAGTGACCTTCGCCTGCGGCTCTAGACCTCTCTTACAGGGAGTCTCGACGGTAGTTTCAAGGCGCTCTTTTCGGTGCGTTCACCGGACCCTATACCCGATTAAGCTAACTTGGAGACGCATGCGCGGACTCCCGATAACAGCCTCGGTTGACCCCGGTTACACGCACACGGCCACGCCACATCACGACTCGGTCAGACCCGTCGCACGAAACCTTTCGCGCAGCCCCTTGCCGATTGACAGGTTTCGTGCGTCCGAAGGGCCCCCAAAAAAGGATAAAAAAAAGGCTTGCGCTGCTTACAACAGCCGTAGGTGAAGCCGAGCGAGGCGGCGTCAGCCGACGAGGAGGCGGAGCCTACGGCGATACCAGCTACTTCGTATCCAGCCAGTTATCCCCGACGCCCACGTCGACCTTGAGCGGGGCGTCGAGCACGATGACGCCCTCCATCAGCTCGCGGATGATCGTCTTGCAGTGGTCGACGGCGTCGTCGCGGACCTCGAAGACGAGCTCGTCGTGGACTTGGAGGAGCATGCGCATGGGGAGTTGGTCGGCTTCGATGCGGTCTTGCATGTGGATCATGGCGTATTTGATGATGTCGGCGGCGGTGCCTTGGATGGGGGTGTTGATGGCGGCGCGCTCGGAGAAGGCTTTTTGGCCGCCGCGGGCGTTGATGCCGGGGAGGTGGCGCTTTCGGCCGTAGAGGGTCTGGGTGTAGCCGGTCTTGCGGGTGTCCTCGAGCAGGGTGTCGAAGAAGGTGGTGACGCCCTTGTAGCGCTCAAAATAGTTGTCGATGTAGCGCTTGGCCTCGTGGAAGGTGATCTTGAGGTCGCGGGCTAAGCGGCGCGCGCCCATGCCGTACATGACGCCGAAATTGATCGTCTTGCCGGCGCTGCGTTGGCTGCGGGTGACAGTCGCAAGCGCGACGTCGAAGACCTGGGAGGCCGTCATGGCGTGGATGTCGAGGCCGCGCTGGTAGGCCTCGAGGAGCACGGGGTCCTGGCTCATGTGGGCCATGATGCGAAGCTCGATCTGGGAGTAGTCGGCGGCGATGAGCTTGTGGCCGGGGGCGGGTACGAAGGCGCGGCGGATCTCGCGGCCGGCGTCGGTGCGGATCGGGATGTTTTGCAGATTCGGGTTCGACGAGGAGAGCCGGCCGGTGGCGGCGACGGCCTGGTTGAAGTCGGTGTGCACGCGGCCGGTGGTCGGATTGATCAGCTCGGGTAGGGCGTCGACATAGGTGCCCTTGAGCTTGGAGAAGGAGCGGTAGTCGAGGATGCGCTGGGGCAAGTCGTGCAGCTCGGCCAATTGTTCGAGCACGCTTTGATCGGTGGACGCGCCTGTCTGCGTGCGCTTTTTGACGGGCAGCTCGAGCTTCTCAAAGAGCACCTCGCGAAGTTGCACGGGGCTGTTCGCATTGAGCTCGCCGCCGGCGAGCTCATTGATCTCGAGTTGCAGGCGGTAGAGCTCGCCCTCGAAGATCGTGCTCAAATCGCCCAGAATGTCGCAGTTGATCAAGATACCGTGTTTTTCCATGACGCCGAGCACGCGTGAGAGCGGGACTTCGAGCTCGTCGTGCAGCTTTTGCAGGCCCTCGTCGACGAGCTTTGGGGCCATGGCCGTGCAGATGGCGAGCGTGATGTCGGCGTCTTCGGCGGCGTAGACTGTGGCGTGCTCGAGCTCAACCTCGTCGAAGGTCTTTTGGGTCTTGCCGCTGCCGGCGACCTCGGCAAACTTGATCGTGCGGTGGCCGAGCAGATCCTGGGCGATGGTGTCCAGGCTGTGGGAGTTCTTGCCCGGATCGAGCAGGTAGCTCATCAGCATCGTGTCGTAGGCCACGCCCTGAAACTCGATGCCGTACTTTTGCAACACCAGCCACTCATATTTGTAGTGCTGGGCCACCTTCTGGCGCTTGTCCGACTCCAACAAGGCCTTGACGCGGGCGAGCACCACGTCGCGATTGAGCTGCGCGGGAGCGCCCTCATAGCTGTGGGCGACAGGAATGTAGACGGCGCGATCAGGCTCCCAGGCAAAGCTCATCCCGACGATCTCGGCCGTGAGCGGATCGATGCTGGTTGTCTCCAGATCGAAGGCAAAGCGCTCGGCTGCCCCGCAGGCGGCGATCACGGCGTCGAGCTCCTCGAGCGTGTGGACGGCGTGGTATTCTTTGCCCTCGGCGGCGACGATCTTGCGCGGGCCCTCGTTGGGGTCGGCGATATGTCCGGCTTTGTCGAGCCAGCCGCGCTTTTGCATCCAGGCGCGAAGCTCCTTGAGGGCGTTGTCGAATTCGAGCTCGTGGGAGAGCAGGGCGGTGAGCTCGTTTAGGTGCGGCGAGGACATGCGCAGATGCTCGAGATCAAAGTCGATCTCGCAGTCCTCGCGAAGGGTGACGAGCGCAAGAGACAGGCGCGCCTGGTCGGCATAGGTGGTGAGGTTCTCCTGGCGTTTCTTGCCGGAGACCTTGTCGACGTTGGCCAGCAGATTCTCCAGATCCCCAAACTGGGCGATCAGTTGGCCGCCGGTCTTCTCGCCGATGCCCGGCACGCCCGGAATGTTGTCGCTGGTGTCACCAGCGAGGGCGAGCACGTAGCGCACGCGGGCAGGCTCGACGCCGAAGCGCTCGAGCACGTCGGCCGTGCGAAATTTCTTCTCGCGCATCGTGTCGTACATGATCACGCGATCGCCGATGAGCTGCATCAAATCCTTGTCGGCGCTGATGATGCACACGTCAAATCCCTGCTCGCGGGCGCGCTCGCTGAGTGTTGCGATCAGATCGTCGGCCTCGACGCGGGGTTGCTCGAGGATCGGGATGTTGAGCGCGTGCACGAGCTTTCGAAAGTAGGGCAATTGCACGCGCAGATCGTCGGGCATCTCGCTTCGCGTGGCCTTGTAATCGGCGTACATGTCGGTTCGAAAGTTGTTCGTGTCGGCGTCAAAAGCATCGAAGGTCATCGCCAGATAGTCGGGATTCTCGGTCTCGATGAGCTTCTTGAGCATCTGCAAAAAGCCGTAGATCGCGTTGGTCGGCATGCCCTTGGAGTTGGACAGGTGGCGAATCGCGAAGAAGGCGCGGTAGATGTAGTAGGAGCCGTCGACGATGTAGAAGGTCTTGCCGGCGTACTGGGTGCGCTCGCTCTCGCGGGCGTCTTGCCAGTTGTCGATGCTCAGCTGTTTGTCGGATTTTTTTGCCATGGTCTGTCCTAATAGAGCCTTGCCACCCAGATGGTGAGCAGGGTTACAAATAATTGAGCAGCATCAAGATCCCCAGCCCGAACAACGCGACGCTCATTAGCACGATGAAGCCCTGCAGGGCGACGGCGATTTGTTCGAGGCGCGCGGCCTGCTCGCGGCCGGCGTAGTCGGCATCGTCGAAGCCGTCGAGCTCGAAGTCGACCTCGCGTAGCAGGCGCGACTGCGCGCGGGCGCGCAAGATCCCCTGCAAAACAAAGTAGAGCACGACGGCCATCCCGATCACGAAGATCAGGATGGCGAGCAGCTTGAGGCCGCGTTTGACCTCGACCTTCCACAGCTCGAGGCTGGTGCGGTCTTGTTGCTGGGTGTTGATCAGCGCCGGCGGTTGCACGAAGTGGCGCGGGATCGCGAGCAAGAAGGCCTCGAGCCAGCGGGAGAGCTCGGCGTGGGTTGCGCCGATCAGCGCCTGTTCACCCTGCACGGTGACAAAGTAGGGGTCGACGCCCTCGGTGTGCTCGGCGATAAAGCCCAAGACGTGGGCGGCGGCCTCGCGAAGGGCGTCGGTCGATGTGTCGCGGGCGTGGGCGACGTAGGCCACGTCCCAGGCGTTGGCCGGGTTGTAGAAGCTCTGATAGACCTGCACGCGGTAGATGCCAGAGGCGCCGGGCTGGCGAGGCACGGCCACACGCAGCCCGCTGCTGCCGGGAGAGAGGCCAAAGGCTGCGGCGTCGAGCCAGCGCTGCTGCTCGTAGAGATCGACGAAGTAGCCGCCGGACTCAAAGAGGCTGTAGACCACGCCCTCGATCTGGGTGCCGGGGACGGCGACGTGCTCCTTGAGCTGCAAGGAGAACTGCGCGGCCACCGTGCTCAGGCGCACGTCAGCCTCGACCTTGATCGGCGCCTCGGCCGGGGCCGCGCCGCGCGCGGCGATCTGCTCGACTTCGAGCTTCCAGACCTGGTCGGTCACGGGCACGAACTGCAGGCGCGCGAGGCCGAGGCGGTCGGTGCGAAGCTCGCCGGGCAGCGTGTCTTGCACGATGCCCTTGACCTCTTTGAAGCGCACGCGCGCGGGCAGCGGGCGCTGGGTCTTGGCGTCGGTGGTGCGAATGTAGATCGTGTTCATCAGGCCGCGCACGAGTTCGTTGTCGCCGGGCAGCACGTCGACGCGGATCGCGGGCGGCTCTTCGGGCGCGCTGGCTTCGCCGTCGGCGCCGGCCTTTCGTCGCCTGGGCGCGGCCTTCTTCTGGGGCTCGGCGCGTGGGGTGCGCGCCGGCCAGGCGCTTTGCTCACGGCTGAGGCCGTGGGCGAGCTCGACCTCGCGGCGCACGACAAACTCGCCGCTGGCGGCATTTTGGGCCTCGACGAGCAATTCGTGCTTGCCGGCAGGCCAGTCGGGCGGCGCCTCGATCTGCAGGTGCACCAGGCCGCCCGAGCGGGCATGACCGCTGCCAAGGGCGGCCGTTCGTCGCTCGGGCGTGCCCTCGCTGGCTTCGAGCAGCGTGAGTTTTATCTCGCTTTGGCCCAAAAACTCGCCGGTCTGCGCGTTCATGAAGACGCCGCGCATGGCGTTGGGCTGGCCGCTTTGCAAGACGCTCGCGCCTTGAAAGTACACCGAGTGGCGCACATCAAGCGTCGAGACCCCCATGTAGGCGCCGACCACGCCGACCACGCACACGACGTAGAGCGCGATCGCTGCGCGGTGCAAATTGGGGTTGCGCAACAGGGCGCCGAGCTTCTTCATGGTGATGGCTGTCCCACGACAGACGCGCTATTTGCCGCGAAACGAGAACGAGGGAAAGCGGAAATCCAGCACCTGAAAGTCCGTCACCACGCTCACGATCTGGTCGTTCTCGTTGTGGCCGATGTAGGTCGTGTAGACGCCGCGCCCGTAGCCGGCGTCGAAGACGACAAGGTTTCTGCCGTCATCGTAGGGTAGCTTGAGGTCGCGGCCAAGCTCGATTGTCGCGGCACCCGGGCCGCGTTTTCGCCGCTTGCGAAGCTGGGAGCGCACGAGGCGATCGAACTCGTTGTCCTCGGGCATCACGATCTGGTTGTAGTCGATCAGCGTCAAGGCCGTGTCGGCGTCCATGAAGCAGCCCGTCGAGGACTCCACCTGGTAGCCGAGCTCCTCAAAGCTCTCGAGCACGCCGCCATCGCCCTGGACGCAGGCCACCTCCCAGCGGATCGCCTCGCCATTGCCCAGGCGAATGGCCGCATAGGCGGCGCGCTCCTCGTCTCGCAGCTCGGCGACGAGCAAAGAGACCGGATAGCTGCCGGGCGTGAAGGCCTGCGAGAAGGGTTCGGTCTCCAGCGAACTGAGCGGATCGCAGGCGATCAGATGCCCCGAGGTCAGCTGCAAGGAGCCAATCGAGCGGCGCCTGAGCACGATATCGTAGCCCAGGGCGCTGATCGTGGTGCCGTCCTCGAAGTCGCGATAGCAGTTGAAGAACATGATGGCCCGTCTTTGTGCGAGTTGTTTACTTTCACCAGCCAAAAACATGCCCACCAGTTCAAACAATTCACGCGACGGCGGCCCGGGTCAGGGCCAAAAAGCTGTCGGCCGTGAGACTTGCGCCACCGACGAGCGCGCCGTCGATGTCGGGCTGAGCGATCAGCTCATCGATGTTGCTTGGCTTGACGCTGCCGCCGTAGAGCAGGCGCGTGGCCTGGGCCACCTCGGCGCTATAAAGCTCGCCGAGCTGCTCGCGGATCAGGGCGTGCACCTCCTGAGCTTGCTCCGGCGAGGCGGTCTTGCCCGTGCCAATGGCCCAGATCGGCTCGTAGGCGATGACGACGTTGGCCATGTCCTCGCGCAGCACGCCGGTCAACGCCGCGCGAAGCTGAAAGATCACCTTGAGGCGCGTGTGGGCGGCCTCACGCTCCTCGAGCGACTCGCCGATACAGACGATCGGCTTGAGGCCTGCGGCCAGGGCCGAGATGATCTTGCGGTTGATCAGCTCGTCGGACTCCAAGAAGATCTGGCGGCGCTCGCTGTGCCCCAAGATCACGTAGCGACAGCCCACGTCGAGCAGCATCTCGGCCGAAACGTCGCCCGTGTAGGCGCCATTGTCGGCCCAGTGCATGTTCTGGGCGGCGACGTGAACGGGGCCGGCGACGAGCACGTCGACGACCGAGGCAAGGCTTACGAGCGAGGGCGCGACGACCACCTCAACGCCGCTTCGGGGTGCGTTGTCGCTGACGGCGCGCGCGAGCGCGGTGCCCGTCTCGACGGTGTGGTTCATCTTCCAGTTACCAGCAATGATTGGGACGCGCATCGTATTCTCTCCAGGGCTGAAGCGAAGTTAGCCAGGGGCCGGGATGTCCATGGCGCGGTACTTTAGATTGGGTAGTTGGCGCGCAGCGCCTGGATGCCTGGTAGGGCGCGGCCCTCGAGCAGCTCGAGGCTTGCGCCGCCGCCTGTGGAGACGTGGGTAACCTGATCGGCGACGCCGGCCATCTGGATGGCCGAGACGGAGTCACCGCCGCCGATGACGGCGACGGCGTCGGCGGCGGCCACGGCGTGGGCCATGGCCATGGTGCCCTTGGCGAACTCCTCGCGCTCGAAGACGCCCATCGGGCCGTTCCAAAAGATCGTCTGGGCGTTGGTGATCGCTGCGCGGAAGCTGTCGAGGGTCTTGGGGCCGATGTCGAGTCCCATCAGGCCGGCCGGGATGGCGGCGTCGGCGGTGGTCTCAATGGTCTCGGCGCTGGCTGCAAGGCCGGGGGCGACGACGTGGTCGACGGGCAGGTGAATGCTGACGTCGCGAAGCTTGGCCTTGGTCAAGATCTCGGCGGCCTTGTCGACAAAATCTTCTTCGACGCGCGAGGCGCCCACGTCGACGCCGCGCGCCTTGAGGAAGGTGTAGGCCATGGCGCCGCCGATGATGATCGCGTCGACGCGATCGACGAGATTCTTGAGCACGCCGATCTTGTCGGAGACCTTGGCGCCGCCCATGATCGCCAGAAACGGTCGCTTGGGCTGGCCGAGCAAGACGCCCAGGCCCAAAATCTCGGCCTTCATCAAAAAGCCGGCCGCCTTGGTGTTGCGATCAAAGGACTTGGCGATCGTGTAGACCGAGGCATGGGCGCGGTGCGCTGCGCCGAAGGCGTCGTTGATGTAGATGTCGGCCAGGGCGGCGAGCTGGCGGGCGAAGTCCTCGTCGCCGGCCTCTTCTTCGTCGTGGTAGCGCAGGTTTTCGAGCAGCATGATCTGGCGGTGCGGCTTGAGATCGTTGGCCAGCTCGCGCACATGCTCGCCGATGCAGTCCTCGGGGAAGACCACCTCGATGTCCTGGAGCAAGGTGTTGGTGTCGATCAACTCGGCAAGGCGTGCGGCCACCGGCTCGAGGCTCATCGACGGGTTGCGCTTGCCTTTGGGCCGGCCAAGGTGGCTGGCCAAAATCACCTTTGCGCCTTGTTCGATCGCGTAGGCGATCGTCGGGATCGCAGCCACGATGCGCGTGTCGTCGGTGATGTTGCCCTTGTCGTCCATCGGAACGTTGAAGTCGACGCGAATAAAGACGCGCTTGTCCTCGAGCGTCAGCTCGTCGATGAACTTGATGCCGGTGATATCCATGATCGATTCCTGATTTTGTGGGGCAAAAAAGCGGTGGGCATCTCAAACAAGCGCCGCGTTTCACCCATTGAGGCGAAAGCGGCGCTTGTTTCAATCTTCAAGAGCGCGGGGGGCAAAGCTCAGCGCGCCGTGGCGTACATGTGCTTGGCGGCGTCGAGCATACGGTTGGAGAAGCCCCACTCGTTGTCGTACCAGGCGATCACCTTGGCCATGCGGTCGCCGATCATCATGGTCGATTGCGCGTCGACGATCGAGGAGTGCGGGTTGCCGTTGAAGTCCGAGGAGACGAGCAGCTCGTCGCTGACGTCGAGGATTCCCTTGAGCGGGCCGTTGGCCGCTTTGCGAAGGGCATCGTTGATCTGCTCGACGGTCGTGCTCTTGGAGAGGTTGACGGTGAGATCGACCACGCTGACGTTGGGCGTGGGCACGCGGATCGCCATGCCGTCGAGCTTGCCTTTGAGCTCGGGCAACACGCTGGTCACGGCCACGGCGGCGCCCGTCGAGGTCGGGATCAAGTTGACGGCGGCTGCGCGCGCGCGGCGAAAGTCCTGGGGGTGGGCCAGATCGAGCAGCGACTGGTCGTTGGTGTAGCTGTGGACCGTGGTCATCAAGCCGTGCTCGATGCCGAAGCTGTCGTGGAGCACCTTGGCCACCGGCGCCAGACAGTTGGTCGTGCAGCTCGCCACGTCGACGATCTTCATGCTGGCGTCGAACTTGTCGTGATTGACGCCCATGGCCATGCTCAAGTCCACGCCCTTTCCTGGCGCCGAGATGATCACGCCCAGCTTGGCGCCGGCCTCGAGATGGCGAGCGGCCTCATCGCGCTTTCGAAAGATGCCCGTGCACTCGAGCACGAGATCGACGCCCAGCTCGCCCCAGGGCAGCTCGGCGGGGTTGCGAATAGCCGTAACCCGGATCTCCTTGCCGTCGACGCTGATGCCGTTGGCGCTGACCTTGACCTCGCCGGGGTAGCGCCCATGCACGGAGTCGTACTTGAACAAAAACGCCAGCTGCTCGGGGCTGGTCAGATCGTTGACGCCGACGAGCTCGAAGTTGGGGTCTTGCATGGCGAGGCGGCCCACGCAGCGTCCGATTCGACCAAATCCGTTGATTGCAATTTTGATAGCCATGAGTTGCTCCTTGAGAAGAGACACGATTATTGGAGGAGGCCTGTAAAATACAAAGGCCTTTGAGGTTTCTTGGATGGCTGACGCGGCATACTAATCCAACATCCCGGCTGCGATTGCAAGTGCAGTCAGCTTCCAGGGTCAGCGGGTCGGGCTCGCCGGTATGATGCGCCATCGAACGCCCCCCAGCTTAGGCACCGCGCGCGATAAAACAACCCACGAGGCCAGAGCTTTTTCCCAGCGAAATTATTGTGCAGCCTGTTTTTCTGCGCTAACAGTACGTGCATACAGTCTCGGGCACCGGCGAGTTCAATCAAGTGATGAGCGCACCCTACAGAAGTAGGGACTTCGCAAGCCGAGCGACTTGTTTAGTACTTCGTGCGACTTGTTTAGTACCGAATGATTAGAGAACCCACGAGCAGTGCAAGGGGGTCGAGATGGGCTTGGCGATTGGTGTGGGTGTGCTGGCGGATCTGGTCAACGACGATCCGTCGGCCGCAAAAAAGATTGAGGGGGAGCTGGCTTACATCAATCAGGTCATTTCTGAGGCCGGCCTCGCGCCGCACCAGGAGCCTCGCCAATTTGCAGAGCAGTTGATCACCCGCGCCTCGTTGACCTCGTTTCCCTACTCCTGGCTGCACTATTTGCGTCGGTTTGCGGCCCACGTCATGCGCGATCCGAAGTGGGTGCCCTATCCGGTCGAACCCCACGAAGATCCTGCCTCCGATCCCGTGTTGCACCAGATGTATCGTCAGATGGTATCGCATCTGCTCTGTCACTCCGACAGCGAGGGCTACTATTTCCCGATCGAGTTCGACAAGATCTTCTTCGATCAGAGCCACAAGCTGCGCGGTGGCGCGCTGGGCTCCTCCTACCGTCTTCGCGACGAGCTCGTTCAGCTCGCCGAAGCCCTCGAGATCAGCCTCAGCGCGGATGGCGAGATCAACGGCGAAACCGTGCGCTGGCTCAGCGAGCAGCGCCCGCTCGGTCCGCCCTTTGCGATCGAGCGCCTGGTCTGGTTCGCCCTCTTCGAGGCCGCGCGCCTGAGCATCGCCCACAACACGGCGATCGTCTTTCACTGATCGTCGCAATTCCCGTGGTCGTTCTCGTCGACAACCTGGTGGGGATCGAGCCGATAGTAGTTGCGAAGCTGGGCGTAGAGATCCGGCGCTTGCTCGCGCATGATGTCGGGCATCTCAAAGAAGGCCTCGGTCGCCACGGCAAAGAACTCCGCCTCGTCCTCACAGCCATAGTCATCGAGAAAGCTGTCGTAGGGCGCCTCGCAAAGCTCGCGGTAGCGCCGGGTCATCACCTCCGCCCAGGGCTCGTAGTCCTTGCCGCTGTGCAGCACGGGTGTGCCGTCGTAGTAGCCGCTGGAGACGTCGAGCACGTGGGCGAACTCGTGCAAGGCCGGGTCGAAGCCCTCGTTGGGATAGGCCAGACCTTCGTTGACGCCGTCCCAACTCAGCACGACCGTGCCAAAGTGGTGGGCCTCGCCAGCCATGCCGTTTCGCTCCTCGTCCTCGGGGTTGACGAAGTCGCTGGGGTAGATGACGACCTCGCTCAAGTGGTTGTAGACATCGAGCGGCAGATTGCGCGCCATGCGGGCGGCGGCGCCGGCGATGACGACTTGCATCTCCTCGCTTATCGCGAGGCCACCGGCGCCCACCCAGTGTTTTTCGAAGACGAAGAGCTGCAAGCGGGCGCGAAAACGGTGGGCCTCGGCCGCGTCCATCAGCTTTGCAAAAGGCAGCCGGCGCAAGATGATCGCCTCCCAGGTCGGTGGAAACGGCCGGCTCAGAATCTTTCGTCGCCGCCAGGCCCGCACTATGCCGAACATCGCGCCTCGTGAAATGATCGACTGCTGGATCGCCAAAAAATGGTTCTATTGTGGATCTCAAGAAACGACAAGGGCCACGGCCTCGTAAATCACGAGACCGTGGCCCTAAAACTCTCTCAAACTACCTCAAAGCGATCAGCCCGGAGGCGGTCCGGCCTGAGAGCCGCGCGAGCCGTAGCTGCTGTCTTTATCGCGGGCCTTTTCGTAGCCATGGCGCACGGCGTCTTTGAACTTGTCCCAGGTGCCCTTGTTGCGGTCCTCCCACTGGGTGCGCGCGCTGGTCTCGACGCCGGACCAATCCTTGTCCTTGTGGCGCTGGTCTTCGCTGAGCATGGTGCCATAGCGGTAGCCGACCGCGTAGTCGTCGTAGGCGTACTCGCCGCCGGCATAGTTCTGGTCGTAGTGGCTTCGAAAATCTTTGTCGAAGTCCTGTACGCTGCTGCGGCTCTGATGGGTCTGTCCGCCGAGCTTTTCGACCTCGACATCTTGGCGGCGCACGCTGTCACGCACGGTTTCGGTGCGCTCGCCAACGTCTTTGCTGACGATAATCTCCTCGATCACGCGGGTCCGCTTGCTGACGACGGGCTCCTCGCGCGTCTCGGAGATCTCGATTTCGCGCTCCTTGAAGACCTGCGAATCGCCGCTGACCGGGCGGTCGACGGCCTTGCGGTCGACTTTGACGCGCTCCTCGCGAAGGCGAATGTCCTCCTCGATCGGGGTTTCGGTGACATAGCTGCGCACGCGCACGCCGCCTGTCTCGACCTCACGCTTGCCGATGTGCACCTCCTCTTCTACGGCCTCGAATTTCTGGCCGCCCTGGACGTGCTGGTCGCCGATCTCTTGGGTATCGCGGGTTCTTTCGCTCTGGGTTCGCCGGCCGCGTTCATGTTCTTGGCCAAAGTCCTTCTGGTCGAGATCGAAGCCGCTCCAGCCTTCGTTTTGCCAGGTTCGGGAGCGCTCGTCGATGTCGACAAAGGAGAAGCGGGCCATGAGCTCGGCGGCCTCCTCGGCGCGCTCGTCGTCGGTTCTCAAATACACGAGCACGCCGCCGCGCTTGACGCCCTCGGCGTAGATGCCGGCGTCATCGTCGGGCACGCCGTGACGGGTCAGCGTGCGATAGATATCGCCCGCGTCGACGTTGCGCTCGAGTCCGGAGATCATGTGGATGTTATTGCGGTCGAAGCCCTCGTCGATCAGCGCGTTGCAGGCGCTGCGGGCATTCTCTGACTGGTCGAATAAAGCGACTCCTATCTTTGCCATGACTTCTACCTCATTTGTTTTATGTAGCGGGTTGAATCGTATCAGCACCGCTTTTCATGCGAGAGCCTTTGAGTGGACCTTGAAGCAAATCAAGGGGCCGGCTCACCTTTGTGGTCGGGCTGCGCGTCTTGAAAATTCACATCGGCCTGCTCGCGTCGCAAGACGACGCGCTGAGGCTCGTGCTCCGTGGTGCGCTTTCGGGTCAGGTGAAGCTCCTCCTTGAGCCGCAGTCGTTTTTGGACGACGAGCACCTCTTCGTACAAAGGAATGATCGTCGTTTCCCCCTGTTGCCTGACCCCCTGTGGGGCGTCGACATACTGATCGATCGTCACACGCTCGACCTCGATCTCTTCGCGCAGCAAGGGCTCGTCGATGATCTCTTCTTGCTCGTTGACGTTGATGTGCACACGCAAGCGGGCGGTCTCGACCACGCGTTTATTGACGTCGAGGTGCTCCTCGACGACCGGGATCACGTGGCGTTCTCCACCGTCGTCGGCGCCGTTTCCATGGCGCACGATCTGCTCAAAGCGGGTTGCGAGCCGGTATTGGCCATCCTGGCCACGTTGCAGCACGTCGGCCGCGAGGTGAACGCGGGTGCCGTCCTCCAGGCGCACAACCGCCTCATTGTGGGCGCTCGATTCGCGCTCCAAGATGCCCACCACGCCTTCTGTGTCTATCACTACTACTGGTTCGCCTCGTTTCACCGTGTGCTCCCTTTTTGCAGCGATCATCGTTTACAAAGCCACATGCGAAACATTAAGCACGAACTCTGTTTTGACCAAGGTTATCAATGGCTTAGGCTGCTCAATGGGTGTGCTCGGCCAGGGTGTCGTCGGCAGTGCCATGTCAATACTCCTTGGACAATTGCCAAATTCGGGTATAAGCCTTCTGGTCTACTATCTGGTCCAAACTCAAGCGATGAAGGGCGATGAACTCCAATCACGACTCTGAAGAACAACGCGACGAAGCCTCCGAGACCTCCGCTCCCGAGGCCGAAGCGCCCACTCCCGAGGCCGAAGCAGCGCCCGCTCCCGAGGCCGAAGCAGCGCCCGAGAAGGTCCATGCGCCGGCTCAGGAGAACGTCTTCTCCGAGCTGCGTCGGCTGGCTGAGCTGACCACGCGCTACCCGGAGATCGGCGCGCCGCTCGCTGAGCTTGCGATCAAGCTTGGCTACCGCGATATCGCCGATCGGCTGTTGCAGATGGCCATTGACGGTGGGCCGCAAGGCGTCGATTCACGCTTTTTGGCCGCCGACCTTGCCCGGCGCGAGGGCCGCTCGCAAGACGTGCTCGAGCACGTGCGCGAGGCGCTTGGCGAATACGCCAGCGGCCAGGAGTCGAACACCGACCGCGATGCTCGCCTGCTCCATCTGGTGCGCCAGGGCTTTGCGGTGGTGATGTTCGATCTGGGCGATGTCGCAAGCCAGCCGCAGTTCACCGCTGACGTTGCCGAAGGCCTTCGCGCCATTGAGCCGCGCTTTGCCGAAGATCCGTTCTTCTACACCTTGCTCGCTCAGGCGCTTTGGAACCAAGACCGCGAGGCCAGCGAAGCGGCCTGGGAGCGTGCCATTGAGTTGGGCGAGCCCGAGGCGACCTGGAATGCGCGCGGCACCTGGTACAAAGAGGCCGAGCGCGACATGGGCAAGGCCGAAGCTGCCTACCGGCGAGGCCTGGAAGCGGCGCCGACCAGCGCGCTGATCTTGCACAATGTGGCCCAGGTGATCATGGACGCCGCCTCACAAGAGGGCGTCGATGCCAAGATTGCGCGCCGAAAGCTCAACGACGCGCGAAGCCTGCTGCGCCGCGCGCTCAAGTACGGCATGCGCGTCGTGCTGCGCCGGCACATCCACGAGACGCTCGACCGCCTCGACGCTCAGCTTGCCACCTTGCCTGCTGAGCCGCGCGAGCCGCGCGAGCCGCGCGAGCCGCGTGAGAAAAAAGAGGCGCGTGAGCCCAGAGAGGCGCGTGAGCCGCGTGAGAAAAAAGAGCCGCGTGAGAAAAAAGAGGTGCGCGTGCCTCAGGTCGACGACGTGGTCAAAGGCCGCGTGCGCTCGTTGACGCAATACGGCGCGTTTTTGAGCATCAGCAGCAAGCAGACCGGTCTGCTCCACAAGACCGAGCTTGGCTACGAGAACGTCGAAGATCCAGCGAGCGTGATCAAGGTCGGTGACGAGCTCGAGGTCAAGATCATCGAGGTCAAGGCCCAAGACGACGGCAGCCTGCGCGTCAGCCTCTCGAGAAAGGCCATGCTGCCCGTGCCCGAGGGCTATGTGGCCCCGGCCCCGAGCGAGACTAAAGCGCGCGAGCGCCGCCCCCGTGGTGGCCAGCGAAAGCCTGGCGAGCAAGGTGGCGGTGGTGGCGGTCAGCGCCCCCGTGGCCCACGCGAAGGCGGCGGTAGCGGGGGCGGCGAACGGCGCCCGCGCGGCGGCCAGCGCGACTCGCGGCCTGCGGCCGACACCGCGCCCAAGGACAAGCCCGGCGAATCGTTTGGCACCCTGGGCGACCTGCTGCGCTCCAAGCGCAAAGACGACGAGCCCGGCGAGAGTGAATGAGTTGGTTGTTGATTGTTGATTGTTGATTGTACCGCGACTTTTTGATGAGAGGTGTGCATGTCCTTTGAGCATGGCGGAGCGATCATCGGCGATCGTCTGGCGAAACACGGCGTCGAGTTTGTGTTCACCCTTTGTGGCGGCCATATCTCGCCCATTTTGACCGGCGCCAAGGGCCGTGGCATTCGCATCGTCGACGTGCGCGACGAGGCCAACGCGGTGTTCGCCGCCGACGCCGTCGCGCGCATGACGGGCAAGGTCGGCGTCGCAGCCGTGACGGCCGGCCCCGGCGTGACCAATACGATCACCGCCATCAAGAATGCCCAGATGGCCCAGTCGCCCGTGCTGCTGATTGGCGGCGCGGCGGCCACCGTGCTCAAGGGCCGCGGCTCACTCCAGGACATCGACCAGATCTCGCTGCTCGAGCCGATCACCAAGTGGGCCGTCTCTTGCAAGACGGTGGCCGAGCTTGGGCCGACGATCGATCGCGCGCTCGCGCTTGCCGCCGACGGTGTGCCCGGCCCGGTGTTCGTCGAGGTGCCCATCGACCTGCTCTACCCCGAAGAGCTCGTGCGCCAGTGGTTCATGAAGGAGAGCGGCGTCGAGAACGCCAAGGGCCTGAGCGGGCGCGCCATGAAGCTCTATTTGCAGGGCCATCTGCTGCGCCAGTTTCACGCCCCCCACATCCCGATCGGCATGCCCAAGGTGGCCGACACCACCGCCGACGAGCTGCTCGCCCACGTCCAGCTGCCCGAGGTGCTCGAGGCCGTGCGCAAAGCCAAGCGCCCCGTGCTCATCGTCGGCAGCCAGGCCCTGGTCAACTTCGATCCTGCGCGCGCAGAAAAACTCGCGGCCGCGATCAACGACCTGGGCATCCCGACATTCTTGGGCGGCATGGGCCGCGGCCTGCTCGGGCGCACCAGCGACGTGCAGTTTCGCCATGCCCGCGGCAAAGCGCTCAAAGAGGCCGATCTGGCGATCGTCGCGGGCTTTCCCTTTGATTTTCGTCTCGGCTACGGCCGCTCCTTTGGCAAGAAGACCAGGGTGATCTCGGCCAACTTGAGCGCCGAGGATCTGCGCAAAAACCGCAAGCCCGACGTCGGCCTGCTCATGCACCCCGGCGAGTTGATTTTGCAGCTCTCGGCGGCCCACGGCGGCGGCGGTGATTGGGATGGCTGGTTCGACACCCTTCGCGTTCGTGAGCAGGCCCGCGATGCCGAGATCGCCGAGCAGGCCACCGAGAAGACCGAACTCGTCAACTCCTTGCACTTTCTCAGCCGCCTCGAAGAGAAGATGAGCGACGATGCGGTGATGGTCGTCGACGGCGGCGATTTCGTCGCCACGGCGGCCTACATCGTGCGCCCGCGCGGCCCGCTCTCCTGGCTCGATCCGGGCGTCTTCGGCACGCTTGGCGTAGGCGGCGGTTTTGCCGTCGGTGCCGCGCTTTGTCGCCCCGACGCCGAGGTCTGGCTGATCTACGGCGACGGCTCCAGCGCCTACAGCCTGGCCGAATTCGACACCTGCGTGCGCCACGGCCTGGCCCCGATCGCCGTGATCGGCACCGACGGCGCCTGGGCCCAGATCGCCCGCGACCAGGTCGAGATCCTCAACGACTCGGTGGCCACCACCTTGCTGCGCAGCGACTACCACAAGGTCGCCCAGGGCTACGGCGCCGAGGGCATCCTCGTCACCAAGCACAGCCAGATCGACAAGGCCCTCGACAAGGCCAAGGCGCTCTCTAAGGCCGGCCGACCCGTCGTCATCAACGTGCACATCACCGGCAACGAGTTTCGCAAGGGCTCGATCTCGATGTGATCAACGGCCACCCCGGACGTCGAGCCTGGTGCCCGCCACTAGCGTGGCGGGCACGGGCTCTTTGTCCGGGGCTATGCAACAGCCTGGATCGCCTCTTTCAGAGGCTCGCGGTGCGCGGTGCCGTTGGATTTGGCGATTGCGGCGGTGCGCGCGCTCGAAGGTGTGAACAGGATCAATGGCTCAAACAGCTGCGAGCCTCGTAGAGGCGCTCCAGGCAGTTGGCTAGCCCCGGACACAGGCGTGTTTGCGCGACCCGAAGGGGCGCGCCACGCCGACGTCCGGGGCGGGGCACGTGCGCTCACTCAATTCGTTCAAATTCAGTCCAAAGGTCATCTCGTGCGTGACGTTCCCTTTGATTCTCTACGTAGTGAATGAGCCTCTTCATGTCGAATGGGTTTACCGTAAAGGCGCTGTAACCCACTTGCCACGCGAACTTATTCATGTGGGCAAATTGTCGTTTGACCGCCCGCGATGACTCGGTTTTGACCTCACGGATAAATATCGAAACGGCAATCTTTGGAGGGATGGCGCTGACCATGTGCAAGTGGTCTTCGATTCCTCCAATAGCAATGATTTCGCAACCCATCTTGCGCGCCTCGGCGCGCATGACGGCGAATATGAACCTCTCGATGTCCGGAAAAATAAATGGTTTGCGTTCATGGGTTGCGGTTACGATATGGTAGCGCAGGCGCGTATAGGGCATGGACTCTCCTTGCTCATGGTCTCATCGAGGCAAAATCGCCCGATATCTTGTTTTCGAGACCAAAGAGCAAAACGTTGCGTGATTTCTTTCACGCTCCCCGCCTTCTGAACGACCAAAGCCGCCTCAAAGACCCATAGACTCTCGTCCTGCGAAGCCTCCCACGGATTTTGATGAGCCACAGAAGCGTTCGTTTTCGTTCCCCGTCAAGTGATCAACGGCCCCGGACGTCGAGCCTGGTGCCCGCCACAAGCGTGGCGGACAAAGGCGTGTTTGCGCGACCCGAAGGGGCGCGCCACGCCGACGTCCGGGGCGGGGTAGCGACGTCCGGGGTGGGGTAGCGGGCGCTAATCCACAAGGGGTTTTGACAATCCTCACCTTGCTAACTTATAAGGTTGCAGACGTGCGATGATTCAGGGCTTTGGGTTTCGGCATACAGTGGAGAAGTAGATGGCGCGACTGAAGGTAGGCATTGTCGGTGTGGGTAGTATCGCGGACCTGCATGCCAAGGGTTATGAAGAGGATGACCGCGCCGAAATCATTGCGGTGTGTGACCGAGACGAGGACCGTGCGATCAAGCGCGCGCTCGATTGGGGTGCCAGCTCTTACTACACCAACTTCGCGGATATGCTCAAGAATCCGGCGATTGAGGCCGTTGAGATCTTGACGCCGCACTATCTGCATGCCTCGATGGTGATCGATGCGCTTCGGGCCGGAAAGCATGTCTCGGTGGAGCGGCCGATCGCGTTGACGATCGAGGAGGCCAACCAGGTCGTCCAGGTTGCTCGCCAGTCCGGCAAGGTGTTGCAAGTCTATGAGCCATGCCTGTTTTACAAGCCGCTGCTCGATGCGCGAAGCCTGATCGACGCCGGCGAGATCGGCAAGCCCACGAGTATTCGCATGTCGGCGACGATTGGCCAGTCGCAAAGCGATATCTGGAACTTTGCGGAGTCCTCCGACCAGCTTTGGCGCTTTGACCCACAGTTCTCGGGCGGCTCGCCGATGCTCTACGATGTGGGCTACCAGGCGTTTTGCATCGCGCTC
Source organism: Lujinxingiaceae bacterium (assembly GCA_013697635.1). Classification (GTDB taxonomy): domain Bacteria; phylum Myxococcota_A; class Bradymonadia; order Bradymonadales; family Bradymonadaceae; genus JACCWM01. Next base: position 18,235 of record JACCWM010000132.1, read on the forward strand.
TTTCTGATCGGCAACGTGGAGAAGGTCGAGGTCTGGCGCTCGGATACGACGATTCGCGAGGGCATCAAGATCGACGCGCCGACCGCCGCGATGTGGAAGCACTATCAGCAGGACTGCTATGGCACGCTCAACTTGATTTATGCGCCCGAGCGTAAGATGCGCACCAGCCATCATCCCCTCGAATTGACGATCAACGTCGGTGGCAGCCGCGGCGACATTCATATCATCCGCAGCTCCGATCCGACCCAGCTCGAGTCGCCCGTCGAGCTTCGCCGTGACAGCCGCAAGGTTTGCTACGGGCAGAAGAGCAGCTCGTTTGAGGACAGCTTCGTTCGCGCCACGCGCAACTTCATCGGTGCCTGCCTTGGCGAGGACGATCCACTGCTCGGCCCCAACGAGGCGCGCCAGCTCCTCTTGCTCACGCTTGCCTACCTCGAAGCCTCTCGCCGCGGCCGCGCCGTCACGTTGCAACATGGTTGACGGCATCGCTCAGACGCTGGCCTCCGATGAATCGCGGCCCGCTGGCGTCGATCCCCAGCGCATCCATGTGATCCCCGCGCCCAGGCGCTACGCCGTGCTGCTCAACGCGCGGGCCAAGGCCTGGACGGGCGAGATCCATCAGGCCGTGCAGCGCTTCGTGCCGGCGGCGGACTTGTTTCTCACCGACGACTTTCGCCAGGCCCAGCAGACCGTCGAGAAGATCTTGGGCGCAGGCTACGACGCGGTCTTCACCGGCGGCGGCGACGGCACCGTGGTCTACTTGATCAACGCGCTGGAGAAGCGCATCCAAAGTGGCAAGCTTCGCCGCGAGGATGCGCCGCCAATCGGCGTCTTGCGCCTGGGCACCGGCAACGCGATTGCGACCTATGTGGGCGCCGGCCCGATCATCGAAGATCTGCGCACGCTGCACGCCGGCAGCCCCTTGAAGGTGCATCAGGTCAGCCTGGTTGGGGACGGCGAGCATCGCTTCCCCTTTGCGGGCTTTGGCTGGGACGCCGATATCCTCAATGACTACGACTACGTCAAAAACCAGGTGCGCGACACGGCCTGGGAGAACTACGTCACCGGCCTTGGCGGCTACGCGGTCTCTTTGGCCAGTCGCACCATCCCCAAGGCCGCGCGCCGCAGCGGCTCGCAGATCGTGATCACCAATCTTGGCGAGGTCGGCTACCGCCTCGACGAGCACGGCCAGATCGTGCGCGAGTTCGCCCCTGGCGAGGTGGCCTACGACGGGCCGTCGAAGATCTGCAGCTCGGCGACGATCCCCTTTTGGGGCTTCAAGATCCGCATGTTCCCCTATGCCAATCTGCGCCCGGGCTTCTTTGAGCTGCGCACCTACAAGGGCAACATCAGCTCCTTGTTGGCCAGCCTGCCCTCGTTTTGGAAGGGGGACGTGAAGCCCGAGCAGCTCAGCGATTTTCTGTTTACCAAGGCGCGCGTCGATGTGTTGCACAGACCGACGAGCTATCAGGTTGCCGGTGACGCGGCGGGCCTTCGCGATTCGGTGACATGGTCGATCGCCGAGCATCCTGCCTACCTGGCTGTACCACTTCAATAGTCAGGATGCTGCGGCCAGGAATTCGCCACTGAATCCACCAGTTTATGGGCGGGGAAATGTAGGTTGACGTTAGGGGAGCACTTCTCTAAGGTTTGCCCCCTATTTCGGATTCAATTCCGTAGCTTAACTCGCCACTTGCAGTCTGTCGTATGAACCCATCCAGCGATCTTTCAACGCGCGATCCCAATGCCCACGACGGTGAGGTGAACAGCATGCCTTCGCTTGGGCTCAGGCCGGGCAAGCGCGTGTTCATCGAGACCTACGGCTGCCAGATGAACCTGGCGGACAGCGAGCTGATGGGCGGCATCTTGTCGACGCGTGGTTACGGCGCGGCGAGCTCTTTGGAGGAGGCTGACGTCATCCTGATCAACACGTGTGCGGTGCGCGAGCGGGCCGAGGAGCGTGTGTTCGGGCGGCTGTCGTACCTGCTGCGCTACAAGCACGAGCGCCCGGAGATCGTGTTGGGCGTGACCGGTTGCATGGCCGAGCGCATGCGCGAGGACATCATCACGCGCGCGCCCTATGTCGATTTGGTGATTGGCCCGGATGCTTATCGGCGCTTGCCCGAGCTCTTGGAGAAGTGCCAGCTCGAGGAGAGCGACCCGGTCATCGACGTGCGCCTGGACAAAGAAGAGACCTATGAGGGTCTGGTGCATGCGCGCCAGGCCGGTGTAGGCGGCTGGATCACGGTGCAGCGCGGCTGTGACAAGTTTTGCAGCTTTTGTATCGTGCCCTTTGTGCGCGGCCGAGAGCGCGGTGTGTCGCCGGGCGATATTTTGCGCCAGTGCCAGGAGCTGGCCGAGCGTGGGTTCAAGGAAGTCACCCTGCTTGGGCAGACGGTCAACTCCTACAAGCACGAGGGCCTGGACTTCTCCGATCTGCTCTTGGAGGTGGCCAAGGTCGATGGACTCGAGCGCATTCGCTTTACGTCGCCGTACCCGATCGACTTTACGCCCAAGCTCATCGAGACGATGGCGACCACCGACAAGATCTGCAAGTACCTGCATCTGCCGGTGCAGTCGGGCTCGGATGCGGTGCTCGAGCGCATGCGCCGCGGCTATACGGTGGCCCAGTACCACGCGCTGGTCGAGCAGATCCGCGAGGCGATGCCGGGCATCGCGATGTCGACGGATGTGATCGTGGGCTTTCCCGGCGAGAGCGAAGAGGACTACGAGCAAACCCTGGCGCTGCTCCAGAGCGTGCGCTACGACTTTGCCTACCTGTTCAAATACTCCGAGCGCGAGGGCACCCATGCGGCGCGAAAGCTGCCCGAGGACGTGCTCGAGGACGAAAAGGGCCGCCGGCTGCGCCACCTGATCGAGGTGCAAGAGGCGATCAGCCAGGAGATCTTTACCGGGCTTATCGGCCAGACCTATCAAGTGCTCGTCGAAGGCCCAAGCAAGCGCGACCAGGCGCAGTATTGTGGTCGCACCGACGCGTTCAAGATGACCGTCTTCGATTTGATCGAAGGAATGGAGTTGGCCCCAGGTCAACTTGTTGATGTGCGCATTACCGACGCCACCAGCCATACGCTGCGCGGTCAGATGGTGATCGCCTGAAGTTGTAATTCGTCCCCGAGTAGAAAGACTGTAGAGACAAGGAGTACGTCGCTGATGTCCAGAAATTTCCTTTTTACCTCCGAGTCCGTGTCCGAAGGGCACCCGGACAAAGTTGCCGACCAGATCTCCGATGGCGTGCTCGATGCCATCTTGGCCCAGGATTCCTCGGCGCGCGTTGCCTGTGAGACGATCGTCAACACGGGCCTTTGCCTGATGTTCGGCGAGATCACGACCACGGCGATCGTCGATTATGCGAAGATTGCGCGCAATACGATCGAGCGCATCGGCTACGACAGCATCGGTCACGGTTTTGATCACAAGACCTGCTCGGTGATGGTCGCGCTCGACGAGCAGAGCACGGATATCGCCCAGGGCGTTCGCACCGAGTACGGCGTGGTCGCCGAGCAGGGCGCCGGTGATCAGGGTTTGATGTTTGGCTACGCCTGCAACGAGACCGCCGAGCTGATGCCCATGCCGATCACGTACGCCCATAAGCTCGTCGAGCATATGGCCAAGGTGCGAAAGACGCGCGAGGTCACCTTCTTTGGTCCCGACTCCAAGAGCCAGGTCTCGGTGCGCTACATCGACGGGAAGCCGGCCTTCATCGATGCCGTGGTCGTCTCGACCCAACATGCCGAAGAGGTCACGATCGAGCAGGTGCGCGAGGCCGTCATGGAGACGGTGATTCGCCCTGTGCTTCCGGCCCACCTGTTGCACAAGGATACGAAGTTTCACATCAATCCGACCGGGCGTTTTGTCGTCGGCGGCCCGATGGGCGATGCCGGCCTCACCGGTCGCAAGATCATCGTCGACACCTACGGCGGCATGGGTCGCCACGGCGGCGGTGCCTTTAGCGGCAAGGATCCGAGCAAGGTCGATCGATCGGCCACCTACATGGCGCGCTACATCGCCAAGAATATCGTCGCTGCCGGACTGGCCGATCGCTGTGAGCTGCAGATCTCGTACGCCATTGGCGTGGCCGAGCCGGTGAGCATCATGGTCAACACCTTTGGCACCGGCACGCGCGACGAGCAAGAGATCGAGCTGCTGATCCCGGAGTTCTTCGACCTCAAGCCGGCAGGCATCATCCGCGCGCTCGACTTGCTGCGTCCGATCTACCGCGACACGGCCGCCTACGGTCACTTCGGCCGCCCCCAGTTCCCCTGGGAGGCCACGGACAAGGCCGAGGCGCTGCGTAACTCCTGAGCGATCAGGCAGCCAGCGAAGAGAGATTAAAAAAGCCCCGGTTCGCGTGATGCGAGCCGGGGCTTTTTGCCGGGCAGGGATGCCTGTCGATATAACACAAGTCGTTGTAAGACTGGTTGATTGCGGAGCATCGCCAGACTTTAGTGTTTTGGATGATCGCGGGCGGCCTTGAAGCCTGCCTCAAAGGCCAAAAACGTCTCGTAGCCACGCCCGAGCACAAGGATTCCTGGCGGGCCATTGGTCGAGATATGGCCTCCCAACTGTGCCAGCGCCAAAATCACATGACGCACGCTGGCGCGCGGTGGAAGCTTCTTGCCCGCGGACGTCGCGCGAAGTACGTCCAGACGCTCTTTGGGAAAGAATTGCTCGGCAGCTGCTTTGGGAGCGAGTCGGGCCATCTGGCGCAATGTTAGAAGTTGCCAGGCCATCGGAAGCAGGAGCGCGAGCATCGCCTCGGCCGATTCGCCCGACTCCGGCAGCCGCTTGTTGAGCTGACAGCCGGTCTTGAGGCACTTGAAGAAGTCCTCGATGTTCCAGCGCCCGCGATACAGATCGACAAGTTCACCGACTTGCTCAGCTGTATCGATCGGCTCACGAGTCAACAGGTGCCAGTTGACCGGGTCCTCACCCGCCGGTGGATTGGGTTCGAAGGCGTGAATGAGGTTGTACTCGAGCGTAGCCGGCAGGCTAGCCGGTAAGTACTTGGGCCGCTCGAGCATGACTGCTTGGGCGCGTACTTCGATATGAGCCGAGCGGCCCTGGCGCGGTGGATGCTTCTTGTTGGCGGCCGGCCAGGAGGATTTGCTGCGCGTGGAGAGCTCGATCGTGCGTTCGAAGAGCACCGGGCTCTGGGCGACTTGCTCGTAGAGGCGAGCCCGATGGCCTGTGCGTGTGCTCTTGAGGCGGATGAGCACGCGACTGTCCTTGAGTTTATCGAAGAGCTCGTAGCTATCAGCCTCAAGGTCGCAGATATGCAGCGCCGATGAGGGGGCTTTGAGCCGTGCCTCGATCTGAAGGGGCATCTCAAACCAACGCCGCGATGGCTTTTGCGGGTCTCTCCATACCTGATACGAGCTTTGCCCCTTTGTGCGATTGGGCGAAGCTCGCACACGCTTGGCCCCGACGAGCCCAAGGGGCAGCCAGCTTTGCGCACAAAAGGCCATGGCGACATGCAGACGGAGGCCATAGTAATCCCCGATTTTATCGAAGCCCTGATCCGGACCTGCTGAACGCAAAGGGATATCGCTGGTATCATAAACGACCATGATTCGAGGGCATGCATCTGCACGCTCAATACTGGATGTCAAACGACATCAAGAATTGACCCCTCTGCGACACGAAGAATTGACCCCCTTGGTTGATTTTAGGTGGTTGAGACGGAGGTCTCCTCCACCGGTTTGAACAGTCCACCGCGGCGCTTCTCTTTGAGGCGATAGCTCTCGCCACGGATCGTAACGATGTGGCTGTGGTGCAAAAGGCGGTCGAGGATCGCCGTGGCGAGCACCGGGTCGCCGAAGACGTCGCCCCATTCACTGGCAGCGCGATTGCTGGTGAGCATCATGCTGCCGCGCTCGTAGCGCCGGGCGACGAGCTGGAAAAACAGATGGGACACTTCACGCTCGAAGGGCAGATAGCCGAGCTCGTCGACGATGAGCAGTTTGGGCTTGGTAAAGTGGCTCAGCTTCTCTTCGAGGCGGCCCTCGAGCTGGGCCTGCTTGAGCGCGGCCAACAGATGCGCGGCCTGGACATAGAGCACTGAGTAGCCTTGGAGCACGGCCTGGCGGCCAAGGGC
>JACCWM010000145.1 GCA_013697635.1 Lujinxingiaceae bacterium
TGCCGGCCACGCTGGTCAACGCCACCGACGGGCCGCTCACGGCCCTGCTCGAGTCCAAGGCCAGCGGCGCGCTCAGCGTCGTCGGTGGCGAGCAGGCCGTCGAGCTCAAGCTCGCGCCGCGCAGCCGCCAGGTGATCGTGGTCTCGGTGCGCGCCCAGGGCGTCGGTGAAGGCAAGCTCAGCGTCAGCGCCTTCACCAAAGACAAGGTGCTGCTCGACGGCGAGCAGCGAAAGGTCAGCGTCGCCGCCAACGGGCGCACCCTGAGCGAGACGCTCTCGGGCATCGTTCAAGAGGGCGTGCGCCATGTCTTTGAGATTCCCGCGCAAGCGATCGCCAAGACCCCATCGGCCGAGGTCATGATTTATCCAGGCACCGTGGCCGACGCGATCGAGGGCCTGCAAGGCATGTTGCGCATGCCCAACGGCTGTTTTGAGCAGACCTCCTCGATCAACTACCCCAACACGATGGTGCTGCAGGTTCTGGAGAAGACCAAGCCCCAGGACTGGCCCGGCGGCGCTACTGCCTGGGAGCAGACCCGCAGTGAGGCGAAAAACTTCATTCACCTGGGCTACCAGCGCATGCTCACCTTTCAAAACCCCAACGGCGGCTTTGCGCTCTATCCCGGCCAGGAGCCCGAGGTGATGCTCACGGCCTACGGCGTCATTCAGCTCAAGGCCATGAGCGAGGTTCACCCCGTCGACGAGCAGGTGATCGCGCGCGCCGTGCAATGGTTGAGCGGCTTGCAGGCGGCCGACGGCTCCTGGACGAGCGAGCGGCAACGTTGGAGCGGCAACGGCTCGGATGCCAGCCTGCGCACCACGGCCTTCGTCGCGCTGGGCATGTTGCGCGCGAACAGCGCTGCCGAGCAGCTCAAGCGCGCGCTCGGCTTCATCGAGCGCAGCCTCGTGGCCAACACGACCGAGAATACAATGGCGCTGGTCGCCAATGTGCTCGTCGAAGCAAAGAGCGCTCAAGCCGGCCAGGTGCTCAAACGCCTCGCTGAGCGCATCTCCGGCGAGGGCGATAAGGCCTTTTTCAAGGAGACGACCGGCACCTGGATGGGCAGCGGCGGCGAGTATGCGCGCCTCGAGACCACGGCCATGGCCGCAAACGCCTTCTTGCTCGCCCAGCGCCACAACGAGCTCTGGACGCCGATGCTCAACTACATCGCCGCTGGCCGCGCCTCCTGGGGCGGCTGGGGCTCGACCCAGGCCACCGTCTGGGCGCTCACGGCCATGCAACATCTTCGCGCTCCGGCCGGCATGACCGAGCTGCAGATCCGCCTGGGCAACAAGCCGATGAGCTGGGCTCAAGGCGACGCCGCGCCCGGCAGCCTGCTGATCGACTCCGATGTCGGACTGGTCAGCACGCTCTATGAGGCCGGCCTCGAGGGCGGCAAGCTCGCCCTGGACATCGCCAGCTCCGAGAACACCCCTACCCAGTTTCGCGCCACGGCCGAGTACGCCGTAGCCTGGAGCTCGCCCTTGGCCAAAAACGGCGCCGAGTTTGCGCTCTCACTCACCGTCGCCAAACGCACGATGGACCTTCGCGCCATGCAGGCCGTCTCCGTGCAGCTTCGCAACACCACGGCCGAGCGCCAGGACACGCTGATCCTCGAGCTGCCGATCGCCCCGGCGGCGTTTGTACCCCGCGACCAGTTCGAAGCCCTCGTCACCGCGGGAAAAGTCGACAGCTTCGAGATCTTGCCCACGCACATACGCCTGTACGTGAGCGGGCTGGCCCCCGGTCAGTCGATGCGCATCGACTACGGCTTTGCACCGATGATCGTCGGTGAGGTGGCCTTGCCGCCCGCTCGCGCCTACCGCTTCTACACGCCGCGCCCGCTCTACGAGATCGACGGAGGCGCGCTGATCATGCGCTAGCTTAATGCGCCCCAAAAATGCTCAAAGCCCACGATCGAATCCTAGGTGCGTGAACGCATGATGATAGCGTTCCCCTCCCCACTTGTGGGGAGGATCAAGGAGGGGCGTAGTAGGCACGGTCAACCAGTGCTCATGCCGCTCTATCGATCGCTGGCCTGGCGGGCGTTGCCGTTGGCGCGCGCCAGCCTACGTCGTGATCGTTGTGATCATCGGCCAGCGCGACACTTTCTAGCCTCAAACCCGCGTCGGGCCGTCCGGGGCGAGTTTTTCTGGCGCCAAACCCGCGTCGGGCCGTCCGGGGCGAGTTTTTCTGGCGCCAAACACGACCCGGGCCGTCCGGGGCTTGATTATTTCTTGTCAGACCCGCGTCGGGCCGTCCGGGGCCCGATTATTTCTTGTCCGACCCGCCCCGGACGGGCCGGCTCGTGTTTGGCGCTAAAAATTATCACATTGACCAGAGATCGTGACGATCGCGACATGGCCTGGCTACCGCCAACGCCAACGATCCCCTTGTCGATCCATCGATAGAGCGATATGAGCGCTGGTTGACCGTGCCTACTACGCCCCTCCTTGATCCTCCCCACAAGTGGGGAGGGGAACGTTATATGGAGAAAAACACCAGTCATCCAGAAGAAGTCCCAGCCCGTAGCGCCGACGCGTCGCACCATCTGGCGAGGCTCAGCGCATGATCAACGCCCCGCCATCGATCTCGTAGAGCGGGCGCGGCGTATAAAAACGGTAGGCGCGCACCGGCGGCAATACTACCTCGCCGACGATCATCGGCGCAAAGCCGTAGTCGATGCTCAACGATTGGCCGGCGTTGAGCCCACTGACGTACAGACGCACGTGGGTGGGCAAGATCTCGAAGCTGTCGATCGTGCGGCGTGCGACGAGGGCTTCGAACTGGTCGCGGGGTACAAAGGCCGCCGGGGCGATCGGCAGCTCGAAGATCAGCGTGTCCTGGCGCGCGCGGGTGGTGTTGCGCAGCTGCACAGTTACCGCTTGCATGCCGCGCAGCGCCATCGTGCGGTTTGTGACCTTGAGCGTGAGCGCAAGATCCGCGTCGTTTTTGGCCAGCGGCGAGCTCCAGGGAATGGCGTACTCGGTCGTGGCGCGAAACTGGGTGGGGGTGTTCTCGGAGCTTGCGATCTCGAGGGCTAGCTTGCCGCTGCCAAGGCTGCCCTCATAAAACGCGCTCACCAGGCCAACGTCAGAGTCGATCAGCAGGCTGCCCGGCGCGGCGTCGCCCTGAGCGCGGCTCATCGGCTGGCCGCCCAGGCGAATCTGCAGCTCGGTCATACCCGCCGGGCTGCGCAGATGTTGCATGGCCGTGAGCGCCCAGACGGTGGCCTGGGTCGAGCCCCAGCCGCCCCAGGAGGCGCGCCCGGCGGCGATGTAGTTGAGCATGGGCGTCCAGAGCTCGCGGTTTGCGCCGGCCAACAAGAAGGCATTGGCCGCCATCGCCGTGGTCTCGAGGCGAGCAAACTCGCCGCCGCTGCCCATCCAGGTGCCGGTGGTCTCCTTGAAGAAGGCCTTGTCGCCTACGCCGGAGATCGTGTCGGCCAGACGCTTGAGCGCTGCGGCGGCTGGCTGCTTTTGCTCGCCTTCGACCAGGGTATTGGCGACCAGCGCCAGGGTGTTCTCAGTGGTCACAGCGTCGAGGCTGCGCGCAATAAAGCCGAGCGCGCGCGTGCGCTGATCGCCCGCGCTGCCCGCGCGTACCATGGCCAGCGCGACAAAGGCCGTGGTGCGCACGCGCGCGTCGAGCGCATTGCCGCTCCAACGCTGCCGCTCGCTGGTCCAGGAGCCGTCGGGGGACTGAAAACGGCTCAGCCATTGCACAGCGCGCGCGATCACTTGCGCGTCGACCGGGTGCACCTCGCTCATGGCCTTGAGCTGGATGACGCCGTAGGCCGTGAGCATCACCTCGGGCTGCTGGCCGGGATAAAGCGCAAAACCACCGTTGGGGTTTTGAAAGGTGAGCATGCGCTGATAGCCCAGATGAATGAAGTTTTTCGCCTCGCTGCGAGTCTGCTCCCAGGCAGCAGCGCCGCCGGGCCAGTCCTGGGGCTTGGTCTTCTCCAGCACCTGCAGCACCATCGTGTTGGGGTAGTTGATCGAGGAGGTCTGCTCAAAACAGCCGTTGGGCATGCGCAACATGCCTTGCAGGCCCTCGAGCGCGTCGGCGACGCTGCCTGGATAAATCATGACCTCGAGTGACGACGTCTTGGCGATCGCCATCTCGGGGATTTCAAAGCCGTGGCGCACGCCCTCTTGAACGATGCCTGAGACGGTTTCACTGAGCGTGCGCCCGTTGGCGGCAACGCTGACCTTTCGCTGCTCGCCGTCGAGCAGCACCTTGTCCTGGGTAGATGCGCTGACGCTGAGCGTGCCTTCGCCGACACCCCGGGCGCGCACCGAGACCACGATCACCTGCCGGCTGCGCGGCGCGAGCTTGAGCTCGACGGCCTGCTCGCCACCGACGACGCTGAGCGCGCCGCTGGCCTTGGACTCGAGCAGGGCCGTGAGCGGCCCGTCGGTGGCGTTGACCAGCGTGGCCGGCA
>JACCWM010000146.1 GCA_013697635.1 Lujinxingiaceae bacterium
GGATGGACCCTCAGCGTTTGTGCGTTGACGATGAATCGGCGAGGGTCGATGCGCGCCGGAGGGGCGTTGACCGGCAACGGCGCGAGGGTGGAGTCAGGCATCGGCGGGCTCGACGAGGGCGGCGCCAGGTGCGTTTGGGCGCAGCCGGTCGCCAGGGTCGGGTGCCCTGAGGGGCCGGCGCGCCGGAGGGGCCGGCGCGCCGCTAGTCCTGCTGCACGGACCACAACGCCAGGAGCGGGCCGTCCTCGCCAAAGAGCGGGTCACTCGCAGGCAGCGCCACCGCAGCGATTATTTTTGAAGCCTGCGGTGCCTGGTCTTGCTTCACGCGGCAAAGATCCCACTGCTGACCTCTGGGATAGGCGCCGATCACCAGAAAGTCGTTGCTCGAATCGATGTTGCAGTGGCCCGTGCCGGCGGGCAAGACCAGGGCGTCGCCGGCTTGCACCTCGAACTCGACGCCGCCCGGGCCGCCGAGCGCGAGCAGCGCGCGGCCGCGAATCACGCCGAGGAACTCGTGGGCGCTGGCGTGGTAGTGCACATAGTCGTAGATGCCGTCGATCCAGACCCCGCTCCAGCCGTGGGCTGCCAGCCGCGTGCGAAAAGCCTGCTCACCGTCTCGCTCGCCAGGCAGCACGTTCGGATAGTAGAGCACCGGCAATCGGGGATTGTTCGGGATGTTCGGGCCAGGGGTCAACAGAAAGTGGCGCACCCGCGGTGCGGTCAGCGCCGGAAACAGCGGCTCGAGCCTCTCGATGCGCATCCAACCCTCGCCGGCATCGACAACCTCGAAGCTGATGTCGTCAAAATAGCGATCGAGCACGGCCTCGCGCTCCTCGGCAAGCGGCGGCTGACAATAGTCCTCCTCCTCCCAGACGACCTGACCGCTCTCGATCTGGCGCGCGTTTTTGAGCGAGCGCGTCAAGGTCAGCCCAAAAGGTCTCAGATCAGCGAAGGCATCTTCGCGTAGCTCGAACTCCAACTCATCGAGCAGCTCGCTTCGCGGCGTTGCGGTTACAAGGTAAAAGGCCATGGCTTACTCCTAAATGGCGACAAACGATCGAACCTCTGGCGCGCCGCGCCGGCGATAGGCGCGGTCGCGCTCGTTGCTTAGTAAGGAAAGCACCTCGGCCAGAATGGAAATGTCGATCAATACGTCAGATGGCAATCGGCCACGCGCGTCGAGCTGCCGCATGCAGGTCAGCCGGCCGTAAATGTCAGGCGGGCGCCGCCTTCGGCGACGTTGACCAGGATGTGGTCGCCAGCCTTGAATTTGCCCTCGAGGATCTCGACCGAGAGCGGATCCTGGATGAAGGTGCCGATCGCGCGCTTCAAGGGGCGCGCGCCGTATTCGGGCTCGTAGCCGGCTTCGGTGAGAAAGGCCTTGGCCTCGTCGCTGATTTCGATGGTCATCTTCTGCTCGCGCAAAAGCTTTTGCAGGCCGCGCTTGAGGATGTCGACGATCTGGCGGATCGCCTCGCGGTCGAGCGAGTTGAAGACGATCGGGGCGTCGAGGCGGTTGAGGAACTCCGGGCGAAAGTGGTCGCGCAGGATCAGCTTGACCTCGTCGGTCATCTCCTCGCCGCTGACCTTGCCGCTCAGCTCCATGATCTGGCGGCTGCCGACGTTTGAGGTCAAGATCACGAGCGTGTTGGTAAAGTCGACGCGCCGGCCCTGGCTGTCGGAGAGGCGGCCCTCGTCCATGAGCTGCAGGAGCAGGTTGAAGACGTCGGGGTGGGCCTTCTCGGCCTCGTCGAAGAGCACGACGCTGTAGGGCTTGAGGCGCACGGCCTCGGTCAAGATGCCGCCTTGCTCGCTGCCGACGTAGCCACGCGCCGAGCCGATCAGGGTGTTGACCTTGGATTGCTCCATGTACTCGGACATGTCGATGCGCACGATCGAGTCTTCACTATCAAAGAGGAACTCTGAGAGCGCCTTGGCGAGCTCGGTTTTTCCCACGCCGGTGGGGCCGACGAACATGAAGTTGCCGATCGGGCGGTTCTTGTCCTGCAGGCCGGCGCGCGAGCGCCAGATCGCCGCACAGATAAGCTCGATGGCCGAATCCTGGCCGACGACGCGCTGGCGAAGGCGATCGGGCATCTGCAAGAGTTTCTCGCGCTCGCTCTCGAGCATCTTGCTTACGGGAATGCCGGTCCAATCGGCGATCACCGCCGCGATGTCGTTCTCGTCGACATAATCCTTGAGCAGTCGCTCGCCTTTTTGCACGTCGTCAAGGCGGGCACGGGCGCGCTGAAGCTCCTGCTCGATGCGGGGAAGCACAGCGTACTTGATTTCGGCGGCGCGACCGAGCTCGCCCAGTCGCTGGGCCTCGATCGCGTCTTTCTCCGAGGCGCTGAGTTCCTCTTTGCGGGCGGTGATCTCGTCGAGCACCTGTTTCTCGAGCTGCCAGCGCACGCGCAGGCGCACGGCCTCCTCTTGCAGGCTCTCGATGTCGTTCTCGAGTTTGGAGCGCGTCTCCATCGTCTCAGGGTTGGTCGCGCCCGCGAGGGTCTGACGCTCGACCTCGAGGTTGTGGATGCGCCGCTCGACGGCGTCGAGCTCGTGAGGCTTGGAGTCGATCTCCAGGCGCAGGTTGCTGGCGCATTCGTCGATCGCGTCGATCGCCTTGTCGGGCAGCGAGCGGTCCATGATGTAGCGCGCCGTCATCTTGGCGGCGGCGATCAGCGCGTCGTCCTCGATCTGCACGCCGTGGTGAATCTCGTACTGGTGCTTGATGCCGCGCAGAATCGAGACGCAGCCCTCGATGGTGACCTCCTCGACCTGGATCGGTTGGAAGCGGCGCTCGAGGGCCTTGTCGGCCTCGATGTACTGGCGGTACTCGTCGTTGGTCGTCGTGCCGATGCAGCTCAGCTCGCCGCGGGCGAGCGCGGGCTTGAGCAGGTTGGAGGCGTTCATCGAGCTGTCGCCGCCGCCAGCGCCGACGAGCTGGTGGAGCTCGTCGATGAACAAGATGATGTTGCCCTTGCTGTTGACGATCTCGCCGATCACGGTCTTGATGCGCTCCTCAAACTGGCCGCGAAGGCTCGTGCCTGCGACCAGGGCGCCCAGGTCCAGGCGCATGACGCGCTTGCCTTTGAGGCTCTCGGGCACGTCACCGGCCATCAGGCGCTGGGCCAAAGCCGAGACGATCGCCGTCTTTCCTACGCCGGGCTTGCCGATGAGCACCGGGTTGTTCTTGGTGCGCCGGGTCAAGACCTGCATCAGGCGTCGAATCTCGGCGTCGCGCCCGATCACTGGGTCGAGCTTGCCGGCGGCAGCGAGCGCGGTCCAGTCTTCGGCGTATTTGCCCAGAATTTCGGAGACCGGCGCGCCAGGGGCGGCCAGAGTGTTGCTGCTGCGACCCTCTTTGAGCGCGCGACGGATATCTTCGGGACCGGCTTTCATCTCGCGTAGCAGGCGGCCGGCGTAGCTGTTGTTGAGCTTGGCAAAGGCTATCAGCAGATGCTCGGTGTTGGTGAACTGGTCACCAAAGCTGCGGGCTTCGACGCCGGCGTCCTGCAAGGCCGCCAAAAGCGGCTTGGAGACAAAGACGTGCTCGCCGGAGCGAACAGACTTGGGGATAAGCTCGAGCTCGTCGATGAGCTTTCGGCCGATCGCCTTGGGGTCGGCGCCGATCTTTTCGAGCAGCGCCACGACGATGCTGTCGTCCTGCTCGAGCGTGGCGAGCAGGGTGTGCTCGATGTCGACGTGTTGATGCTTGAGCGTGCCTGCCAGGCTTTGCGCGCGCTCGAGCGCGGTGCGGGCTTTGGCGGTAAATTGCGAGAGGTCGAATTTCTGAGGCATCTTCAAACCTGCTGACTTATTGACCAACATAAAGACAAACCGGCCCAACAGCCGGGATAAACAATCGAAGTCGTCGAATCTTGCCTTTGGCGGCCTTTCTGTCAATGGGCGAGAGCCTGCGGCGTCAAATCAACCTAAAAAGGCGCCCCCGAATTCTCGGGGGCGCCTTTCGAGAGCCGAATAAACCGATGAAAGCTCTAGCGGTAGCGACGTCGCACGAGCCACAGGCCCGCGACGACCAGCGCCAGGGTGCCCAGGGGCGGCCCGGAGCCACCGCTCGAGGCGCACATGCAGCCCGCATCGCGGCGACGCTGGTCGTGAATGATGATCTCATCGTTTGGTAAATTGCCGCCGGGGCCTGGTGTGCCGCCAACTGTGGTATCGGGCGTCGATGAGCCAATGTCTGCGACGTGGCCGGCGTCAGGCGTGGGGTCGGTCGGGTCCGGGTCAACGGGCGTCTGGGTGGCCACGCACTGGCCGTTGCTGTTGCATCGCTGGCCGGTGGCGCAGGTGACGTTGGCGCAGGGGTCGGAGGTGGTTGGAGCATTCTTGCACACGTAGGAGTCGGGGCACAGACCGGCGGTGCTGACGTTGGCATTGAGGCAAAGGTTCAGCCTGCCGCTGTCGGTGGGCACGTCGAAGCACTGAGAATCGCCGGGGCAAAGATTGCCCTGGCCGCAAAAGACGATGCACTTGTTTCCGCTTTCGAACTCGATGCAGTGGCCATTACCTCCGCAGTCGGCCTGCGTCTCACAGTCACGGCACACCGGGCAGGTCGAGACGCACTTGGTCGCGCGGCACTCGAAGTGATCGTCGCAGTCGGCGCTGCTCAAACAAGGCGGCACGATGCAGTCGCCATCGACGCAGGCCAGACCGGCGTCACACTGGTTGTTCGACGTGCAACGCACCTTCTCGCAGCGCCCGCCCACACAGGACTCGCCGCTTGGGCACTCCGCCGCCGAGGTGCAGGTGCATGAGCGCGTGTAGAGCGAGCAGACTCCATCGACGTCATCGGTGTGAATCTGGCGAGCGCTCGTGCCTCCCGAGTACTGGAAGTACATGGTCGCCTGTGAGATCTGGGAGTGCCCCAGGCCCAGCATATGGCCGATCTCGTGGGTTGCGACCGACTGAAGATCGGTGCCGCTGCCGTTGGTGGTAAAGTTGTGGTGAAAGGCATTGAAGAGAATGGGCGCTTCGGCGATTGAGCAATTGTTCCACACCGAGACGAGCGTCACCGCGATCGTATCGCGGCCGCCAAAATCGCGCGGCCAGCTCTCGTCCTCAAACGACAAGACGATGCGGTTCTGGTTGTTTTGGGCCGTCAGCGTGGTCTTTCCCTGGTAGGTCGCCGCAAACTTCGAGCAGCACGGCTGCTCCCAGGCCTTGAACGAGTCGGCGAACACCGATTCGACGGTGGCAAAGTTGGGCACGCGCTTGGTGCCGCGCTCATTGATCAGGTACGTGACCGGCAGCTGCGACCAAGTCGGCCCACAGGTATAGAGGTACTGGTAGGCGCTGGCCTGGCTGGAGGCAAAGCAGAGCGGCAGCAAAAAGAGCAATGCCGCGAAGGTTTTGAGAAAAAACGTCTTCACTGAGCCCCTCCTTTGACGCCAAAGATCAGGCTGCGCAGCGTGGCGTGAAAGGATTTGACGCTGACCGGGCGCTCCTTGACGTGATCGATGCGGCTCGCGCCGCCTTCTTCGATCAAAAAGGCCAGGTTGCTCAAGTCACGGCTGACGAACTCCTGGCCGGCGTCGGTGCGATACACTTTGTATTTGGACTGCGAGAGTGCGGACAAATAAAGGCGGTTGTCGCCGTCCTCGCCGCGACGCAAGAAAAGCACGACCTCCTCGTCGGCCTCAAATTGGGCATCGCCCGGGATAAAGCGAATCTGGTCGTCGTAAGGGCCGCCCCACTGCGAAAAGGTCACGCGGCCCTCGGCCTTGCCAAAGAAGACGTGACTGAGGCTGATCGTCGTATCCGTGACCACGAAGCCGCGCTCCTGGTCGAAATACGTGTTCTGACCGGCGACCTTGCCCTGCACGATCACATCGGAGATCTCGATGAGCCGGGTGGTGTCGGCAAAACGAACGACGGTCGCCGACGCGGTCGATACGAGCAACAAGGCCCCGATCAAAAGGGCCACGCCCAGCAGCAGCGAAGGGCGCCACTTGCGCGTTTGTTGAGCGTTATCAAGTGCGGCTTTACTCATTGTCTACCTTCAATACAGTGATCACTAATCAATTCATCGAATCCGATCCGGTCCCTATCATAGTGAAACGAGTCTTGGACTCAAGCGCCGAACGCGTATTTGTCGACATTAAGGGCTTTGGAGCCCCGGCCAGCGCGTGCCTGGCGAGTAAACATCCAACGCATGGGTCATTCGGGCAGCGCAGCCAGGGTGAGCTCGACGTTGACCGCCTCGTCGCCGCGGCGGATTTCGACCGGCACGGTGCGGCCGATTCCCAGGTTGGCGGCGATCCAGGTCAGGCGCGACGCGTCGGCGACGTCTTTTTGATCGATGCGCAAGACGACGTCGCCTGCGCGCATGCCGGCGCGATCGGCGGGACCACCGACGACGACGCGCGTGACCAGCGCGCCGCCCGGTGCGCCAAGTCCGATCGCTTCACGCAGCCGCTGGGGAACATCGCCCACGTAGATGCCAAGCCAGCTTCGCCGAACGCGGCCTTCGGCCTGCAGGCTGGGCAGGATATCGCGCACCATGTTGATAGGGATCGAGAAGCCCAGGCCCTGGCCGCCGGCGATCACGGCCGTGTTGATGCCGATGACCTTGCCGCGGATGTCGAGCAGCGGGCCGCCGGAGTTGCCCGGATTGATGCTCGCGTCGGTCTGGATGAAGTCCTGGTAGTGCAGCTCGCCGCCCACGGGCAGCGCGCGCCGGCCTACGGCGCTGGCGATACCTACCGTGACCGTGCTCGTGAGGCCGAGCGGGTTGCCGATCGCTATCACCCAGCTGCCAACGCGCAGGCCGTCGGAGTCACCCAACTCCAAAAAGGGCAGGTCGTCGGCCTCACGAAGGCGCAACAGGGCGATGTCGGTTTTGGGGTCTTTGCCCACGACCTCGGCGTGAAACCAGCGCTCATCGAGCAGGCGCACCGCAATCTCGTTGGCGTTTCGAATGACGTGCTCGTTGGTCAGCACCAGCCCGTCGGCCGCGATCAGAAAGCCCGAGCCCAGGCTCTGCTGGACGCGTTCGCGCGGCACGAGGTCGGGATGAAACAAGCTCGGTGCCCGGCTCGGGCGAGTGACGACCGTGGTGCGTGTGTAGATGTTGACCACGGCCGGATGCGCACGCTCGACGACGTCGGCGAAATCAGGAAAGACGGCAACAGGCGTCGGCTCGACGGCTACGACAGGCTCTTTTGCTGCGGGCACCTCTTGATCCGGGGCGGTATCGATGACCGTGTCGTTGAGCGGCCCACCATTGGATGCCTGTTCACAGCCAACAAGCGTTGTAAGGCTCATTGTAGCGGCCAGGACGACCAATGTTTTCCATCGTTGCAGCATGCACTTCGAACGCATCGCGCTTGCCCACCACATAAAGAAAATCGCTATTGTTTGCCCTTGTTGGCTTCGACGTAGGCGAGCTTCAAGTCGTAGATCAGGCTTTGAATCAAGCGCTGCTCTTCGGCCTCGAGGTTGCCGCGTGTCTTCTGCTCGAGCATCACCAGGATTTGAATGATGTTTCGCGCCGCCGCCATGTCACGCTCGATTTTTCCCGTCTCCGGGTTCTCGAAGGTGCCCAGATTGATCATGCCGCTCGTGCTCAGGCTGATCACAAAGCCGCCGAAATCGACCTCGAGCTCGCGGCCCCGCGAGTTCGGGGGCAAGGCCGGCTCCGGCTCCGAGGGGATGTAGACGCCCGCGTTGTCACCCAGAGGGCGCGCGCGCTCATTGCCAGCGCCAGGCGCGGGTTGGCCGGCACCATCGCGCGAATTCTTGGCTGCTCCATTGGTCGGCGTAGAATCGTCGTTCATGTGCGCTCCCATAGCAGTGGCTGATCCAAACGTCTTACAAAGAAAAGTCTTACTGATCTTCGTCGCGCTCGAGCACGCCCTCGACAAACTGCGCCTCGATGGGCGCGGACTTGTCGCTCGTATCGGGCAGGGCTTGCATGTACTTCTCGTACTCGGCAGCCGAGATCAAGCCCTGCTCCCGGTTGCGCTCGATCGTGCGTACGTCATAAAGCCTGTCTTTTTGCGTTGCCATAACTACTCCGTTGGACTGATGGGTGATGCGATTTGTTAAAGAAACCGCCGGCTGGCTGGCTACCGGGGCACTATAGGCGCAATTTTACAGATGACAAGCCGCGCGCCTCAGCTATGGCGAGCGAGCGCGTCGTCGATGCGCGTGCGCAAGACGCCGCTGGCGCGCTCGCGCTCGCGCTCGAGGAACTGGCGAGCCTGGTCACCGTGCTCGCCCTTGTGCAGATCGATCAGGGCGAGTTGGGTGCGAACCGACTGTTGATAGGGTGAATTGGAGCGCAGGGATTTGTAGATCTGCATGGCGTCGTCGTACTTTCCCAGCTCATACTTGATGTTGGCGAGGTTGAAGTAGAGCTGGTCGGAGGGATCGAGGCGCGCGGCGTCGATCGCACACTCAAAGGCATGTTCGGCCTCACGGTAGCGCTCCATGGCCGCATGGATCAGGCCCAATTTACCCAGCATTTCGCTGCGGGGCCCGAAACGGCGCAAGAACCACTGGCCTTTGTACTGCTCGAGCAGGCCTTTGTAGTCGCCCTTTTGAAAGCGCATGGTGAACTCCTTGTCGAAGCTCTTCCAGCTGTGCGCCATGTACATCGGGTAGGCCAGGTAGTAGAGGGGAATCCAGAGCACGTAGAGGCCCAGCACCCAAACCGGCGCGCCCGTGGCAAACAAGATGATCATGGCCAGCAGAGACAATGGAATGAGGCCTCTTCGCCAGTCGATTTGAAGGCCTCGTCGCCGTCTGTCTTCCATCGTGTCGCGCTCCTGGTTCGTAGGCTCGTCTCTTAGCACCAAACTAGTGTCGTGGCTGCTCGAGCACAAGGCATAAACTTTGACCCGTATCGATTTCATTCCGCTCTCGGGCGCCGCGCAAATGGGCGCGAATGCTTTTGTTCTGCGCGTCGACGGCTGCGACATCCTGCTCGATCTGGGCGCAACCTCGGCCAAGGCGCCGGGCTGGCTTGCGCAGCTCGCCAGGCCCAGCCTGCTCTGGATAAGCCATGTGCACTGGGACCACCTCGGCGCGCTGCCCCATGTTCTCGAGCGCTTTGGTCCGCTGCCTGCGCTGGCCACGGCGGCAACGGTCGAGCTTGCCCCCCTTGCCCTGGCCAGCGCCCTGGGGCTTCGCAACAAAGCTTTGGCCCGAGCCCAGGCGATGGCCCGTTGTCTGCGACCCATGGCACCTCGCACCTACTATGAGTTGTCCGACATCGTGCGCGGCCAAAAAGTTCCCAGCATGCGGTTAATGGCTTTTGAGGCCGGGCACATGCTCGGTGCGGCGATGCTGCTCATCGAGATCGACCGGCCCGAGCAGCCCCCTTTTCGCGTGCTCTACAGCGGCGATTTCTGCACACACGACCAGCCGATCGTGGCCGGCGCCTCGATCCCGCGACCGACGGCCGACTTTCAGGTCGACGTCTTTATCTGCGAGGGCGTGCTCTCGGGCGACGGTGCAGCTGACGTTGTCGACTACGAAGTGGAGATGGCTCGCCTAAGCACTGCCTGCAACGGCCACCAGGGGCCTCGCCTCGTCGCCGTGGCCGCGCTTGGCGAATCGTGTGAGATCACGGCAGCGCTGGCTGGCCAGGGCGTCGATCTGATCGTGCACGACTACCTTCGCCCACTCTTCGAGGTCTATGGGCGCCACCGGCCGCAAGCCTTTAGCAAGCCGCCTCGCTTTGGCGATGCCCGTCTGTGCCGCCAGATGCTCGAGGCCCACGGCCTGGTCATCGCCGCCGGTGACCAGCTGCAGCCCACGACCATGGCGGGCGAGCTTGCCGGCGAACTCGTCGAAAACCCACAGGCTCAGATCACGCTGACCAACCGCGTCTATGCGCAAACGCCTGCCGGCAAGCTCCTGGCCCGCCAGGCCGGCCAGCGAGCGCAAGTCGAGCACTACCGGCTGCCCACCCATGCACCCAGATGGCAGATCGTCGAAACCGTTCGCGCGCTCAGCCCGCGCAAGGTCGTGCTGGTGCACGGGCCAAAGAGCGATTTGTATCGGCTGCGCAAAGCTTTGGCGGCCGTGGTCGAAGCGGGCGACGTCGTCGTTGCGATCAATGGTCAATCGCTGGAGCTAGGCTGAGCATTCCGGTATCGGGCGGTTCGTGGTAAGAAAACCGGCGAGTCTTTGTTTTGCGATCGTGAACAATCGACCCTTCCAAGAGAGGATGAACATGAAAAGTCTGGTATTTGTGGTGCTCGCAGCCGTGAGCTTTATTGGCTGTGACGCCAAGCAAGCGCCCGTCGCCGTGGAGCCGGTTGCAGCCGAGAACCTCGACGCCATGGTCGAGGTTACGCCCGTGGGTAACGCTTTCGACCCGGCGATTCGCCCCGAGCAGCTCCCAGACGGCGTCTTTTACTGTGACATGGGCACGGTGCACTACGCGCGCGCCGAGAAGGGCGACAACAAGTGCCCGCTGTGCAACATGTTTTTGACGCACAAGCGGGGCGCTGGCGTCGCCGAGGAGAAGGGCGGTCACGACCACGACCACGACCACGACCATGACCACGACCACGAGTAGCGTGGAGAGGGGCTATCCCTGCCAGCTCTGGACCTGGGATTTGATGAAGGCGCGGTGTTGGTCGAGATCCTCGCGCGTCTTGATCGGCAAAAAGCGCGACTCTTCGTCGCGTCTTGGAACGACGAGGAACTCGGTCTTCAGATAGGTGGAGAGCTCGCCGGCGAGGCGCTCGAACTGGATGACGCCTTGATCGTCGACCTTTTTTTCGACGACGAACCAGGTCAGCTCGAAGTCTTGGTCGAGCGCGTCAGCGTTGAAGATGAAGGTGTTTGTGTTGAAGACGGGGATCATGTCGAGATCGAAGCTGGCCGGGAAGCGAAAGGCTTCCACGACCTGCAGATGGCCGTCGACACGCGCCGGCATGCCTCCGGTGTCGCCCGGATCTTTTTCGACGGATTCGACGGTCATCTCGATGCCGCGCTGCTGGGCGTCGATGTGCATGCCGATGATCAGCGGATCGAGGGTCGCCAGTATGTTGTCGACGTTGGACATCAGCAGGTATTTGCCGCCACGGGCGCGAAACTGCTCGAGCGCGCCGCGGCCTACGGCGTCGGGCAGGTCGCCGTGGCCGGGGGCATAGAGGGTCTCGGTGGCGTCGGCTTTGCGAAAGATTTGACCATCGGGGGTGAGGCGAATGCTGACGTTTTGGCGAAAGGCCAACAAATTCTCAGGCTCGAAGCCAAAGTAGTCGTGCTGTTCGAGGTGGGCGATCGTCTGGTCGTGGGTGGCGAAGCTGTTCATCAAGAGCACGGGCACCCGAGGGCCGCGGCGGCGCGCTTCGTGCAGCTTGAGGCCCAGAAAAGAGAGCCCATCGAAGACTTCGACGCAGCCCTTGACCGCGCCGCCAAAGCGGGTGGCCATGCCGCCGTTGAGGATCAAGGCGCCGACCTCGCCACGCTCCAGAGCCGAGCGGCCCAGGCGAATGTAGCGCTCGCCGGCTTCGCTGTAGCGGCTGGCCATGGGGCGAAGCTCACCGGTCAGCGGCGCGCTGACCACGCCGCTGACCCGGTTTTTGGCCGGGCTGAGCTCGCCGTCGAGATAGCGGCGGCGAAGCTCGAGGAAATCTGCAATTTGGAAGTGGTTTTCGGTGAGAATAGCGCGTTCTTCGTCGGTTAGTGGCCCCAGAAATTGCGCGTCGTTCATTATGGCTCCAAGAGCGGTGGGTCTAGCGAATGGTCATGCGGTAGCTGACGGCATCGCCCGACTGAATACTGATGTAATAGATGCCCGGGTCGAGGTTGCGCGTGATCTTGAGCCGACCACCTTGCGAGCTCGCAGCCGTAAGTTCGTCGCCTGTGGCTGTAGTCAAGGTGACCTTGACCACCTGAGTCTTGGGCTCGGAGCTGACCTCGATCGTCAACTCCACGCCTTCTTTGAGTTGGATGTAGCGCCAGTCGGCGGCGTCTGTGGGCGGCGCAAGCGTCGTGGCGTGCGTTGCACCCAGCGCGACCTTGCGCGCCTGCATGCGCGTGCCATCGGGGTCGCGGGCCTCGGCGCTGCTCTCGAAGGCGACCAGCAAACAAAGCGCGATCGCCACCGATGCCGTTGTGGACAAGATCCCGCGAACATTGTGAAAACGGCGGTATTCTCGCAGGGACTTCATCTTGGACATCCTCGGGCTATCGCGTTGCGGCTTTTTTGGAAGATTGGCTTCCATCCTTGGACGCCTCGCTTGCCAGGCTATTCAGACGGGCAAGCAAGCGGTGTGTAACAAGGTCTGGATAAGATAGTACAATGTGCGCGCGCCAATTGCGAATGCCATACAGAAGCTTTGTACAGCTCAGGCTTCGAGCTGAAGCGGCGCTGAGCGTGTGCCGACGGCTTCGCTGATGTGCGCGTAGCCGCGCTCGTCGCACAGGCGAATCAGGCCCCGGTTGATGCGCCGGGCGGTGGCCGGGCCTTCGTAGACAAAGCCCGTCCAGACTTGAATGAGGCTCGCGCCGGCCTCCAGGGTCTGAAGGGCATCGTCGGCCGTGAAGATGCCGCCGACGCCGATGATCGGCAGGCGGCCCTCGGTGCGCTGGTAGATCTTGCGGATCAGCGCCAGCGAGCGCTCTCGCACGGGCCTTCCAGAGAGCCCGCCGCTGCCAAGATCGTCGGCCTGGGCCGGTGCACGAAGGCCGCCGCGATCGAGCGTGGTGTTGGTGGCGACGATGCCGTCAAGCTTGCACCGTTTGACGACGTCGAGGATATCGTCGAGCGCCTCATCGGTGATGTCGGGCGAGATCTTGAGCAGCAGAGGGCGAGGATCGCAGCCGCGCTCGCGCCCCAGATCGGTATTGAGTGCTTGAAGTCGGCCCAAGAGTTGCTCGAGCGGCTCGCGCTCTTGGAGTTGGCGAAGCCCCGGCGTATTCGGTGAGCTGACGTTGACCACAAAATAGCGGCCATAATCATAGAGCGCGCGAAAGCTCGCCTCGTAGTCGAGCGCGGCGTCCTCGAGCGCGACGAGCTTGCTCTTTCCGATGTTGACGCCCAAAAGCGTCTCAACCTCGCACCCTCGCAGGCGCGCGGCGACCACGTCGGCGCCCTCGTTGTTAAAGCCCATGCGGTTGAGAAGGGCGCGGTCTTTGGGAAAGCGAAACAGCCGCGGGCGCGGGTTGCCGTCCTGGGCAAGGCCGGTGACGGTGCCGATCTCGACAAATCCAAAGCCCAGGGTCGCCAGCGCGTTGAAGTGCTCGGCATTCTTGTCAAAGCCCGCGCCAAGGCCTACGGGATTGTCGAAGTTGATCCCCCACAGGCTTTGCTCGAGCACGGTGCAGCGCACGCGGTAGCGGCGACGAAAGAGGGCGCGCAAAAGGCCAAAGCGGAGCACGAAGCCCAACAGGCCCATGGCCAACCGGTGCACGAGCTCGGCGTCGAGGGCGAAGAGGATAGGGCGGATTAGACGGTACATGGGTGTGAATACAACGTCGTTGGGAGCAGGACCGTCCGGCTCAGATAGGCTTGTAGGTGATCGACTTCTCTTTGTGCTCGCTGCCGTCATAGGAGAGCAGTTGGCCCTTGTCGTCCATGATCGTCTCGATGTTCACCGGTCGCTTCCAGATGCGGTAGAGCGCCTCGAGCACGCCGCGCGCATAATCGACGCGAAGCTCAGTGCCCTCGTACTTGTGGTGCAACAAGAGCTCGCTGCGGTTGCGATAGTTTCCATCGCGCACATAGATGAAGGGCTGGCCGAAGTTGGTCAGTGAGTTGAGCAGCTTCTCTTTGATCTCCTTGAACTCGCGGCTCTCGATCTCCCAGTTGCCGCTCTTTCGGTTGTAGCCAAAGGTGAACATCTGGTTTTCGCGGGCGAAGTCTTCGGTGAGAAACTCATCGATGAAGGTCACGTCGTTGTAGAGTTTGCGCACGCGAAAGATC
The DNA here is from genome assembly GCA_013697635.1 of Lujinxingiaceae bacterium. Classification (GTDB taxonomy): domain Bacteria; phylum Myxococcota_A; class Bradymonadia; order Bradymonadales; family Bradymonadaceae; genus JACCWM01. Next base: position 13,910 of record JACCWM010000146.1, read on the forward strand.
TGCTCTTTTCCCAGGCCGAGCTCCTTGTCCCAGTTGTAGCGGCGTTCGAGATCGTCGACATCCTCCCACTCCTTTCCAAAGCGGCCTCTGTTCCAGCGATCCTCGATGTCGCGGTAGAGCGCGACGCCGAGCTTGTAGGGGTTGAGCTGGCCTGGGGCGCTGGACATGACCCGCGAGTTGATGTCGGCAAAGTCGATGATCTCGGAGTCGTCGAGCACCTTGGAGGTCAAGATTTTGGAGTGCCAGTAGGAGGCCCAGCCCTCGTTCATGATCTTGGTCTGGCCCTGGGGGGCAAAGTAGTAGGCCTCCTCGCGGATCATCGAGAGGATGTCCGACTCCCAGGCTTCGAGCGTGCCGTTCTCGACCAAAAACAACATGATGTCGCGCTGAGGCTCACGGGGGAAATTCTTGGCCTGCTCCGCTTCCTCAGCCATCTTTCGTTTCTGCGAATCGATGAACTCTTGAGGATTGATGAACTCGTCCATGTAGTCTTTGGCTTTGAACTTGGGCACCTCGCGGTTGCGCATCTCCTCCTCGCTCATCGGCTTGCTGCGTCGCTCGATGAACGGGCTGTAGTAGTCGATCAAGTTGTCGATCGACAGGCAGGTGTCGATGAAGTTCTCGACGGCCTCGATGCCGTGGCGATCGACGTAGCGGCGAATGCGCGCGCCGTGGTTGGCCATCTCGTCGACCATGCGCCGGTTGGTCTTGGAGAAGTAGTAGTTGTTTTTGAAGAAATCGACGTGGGCATAGACGTGGGCGATCACGGTCTTTTGATCGACGAGATTGTTGCCCTCGAGCAAATAGGCGTAGGAGGGGTCGTTGTTGATCACCATCTCGTAGATCTTCGAGAGTCCGTACTCGTAGCTCTTGGCGAGCTGCTCGTACTCCATGCCAAAGCGCCAGTGCGGGTAGCGCGTTGGAAAGCCGCCAAAGGCGGCGATCTCGTTCATCTGCTGGTAGTCGACCATCTCGAAGATCGTCTCGAAGAAATCGAGCCCGTAGTCTTGCGCGATGTCGCGGATGCCATCGATGATTGTCTGCAGGTGGTGCGGTATGAATTTCATAACTCGATTGGCTGCCTGTAGAGAAAAACACGTCTGGGTGGGGCTGCTTACAGACCCTTGCCGAGAAATTCTTTGATGGAGTCGTAGATCGCGTCGCGGTTCTTGATCTCGGAGACGGTCACTCGGTCGTGGTTGCCGAAGTGCTCGTTGATGTCCTTGATGAACTGCCCGGAGCCATAGGGCGACTCGACCTGCCCGTAGCAAAACATGTTGGCGCGCGGGAGCAGCCCGTGGGTCAGGATGCGCATGCACTCACCGGTGTCGTCGACCGACCAGTTGTCGCCGTCGGAGAAATGAAACAGGTAGATGTTCCACTCGTCGGTGGCGTACTCCTCCTCGATGATGCCCATGGCCAGCTTGTAGGCGCTCGAGATCATCGTGCCGCCGGACTCGCGCGTGCGAAAGAAGGTGTCGCGGTCGACCTCTTTGGCCGTGGCATCATGGATGATGTAGCGGCTATCGATGCCCTTGTACTGGCTGCGAAGCCAGGTATCGATCCAGAAGGACTCGATGCGCACGATCTCCTTTTGTTCATCACCCATCGAGCCGGAGACGTCCATCATGTAGACGATCAGCGCGTTGGACTCGGGGATCGAGGTCTCCTTCCAGGAGCGGTAGCGCCGGTCTTCCTTGGTCGGGATGACGATCGGGTTGTCCAGATCGTACTCGTCGGTCGAGATCATGCGCTGCAAGGCGGCCTTGTAGGTGCGCTTGAAGTGGCGAAGGCTCTCGGGGCCGGTTGAGCGAATGCCCGAATAGCGATCGCGCATCGTCTCGATGCGCTTGACACCCTTGGGCTCGATGTTGGGAAGCTCGAGCTCCTCGCCCATGATCTGGGCGAGCTCCTCGAGGCTGATGTCGACCTCGACGCCGTGCTGGCCTTCCTGGTTGCCGGCCGGGCCGGCCTGGCCCGGCGACTGCTCGCCGGAGCCCAGTGAGTCGCCCACGTCGCCATCACCTTGGCCGACACCGCCTTGTTGTTTCTGGCTGAAGCGAAAGCGCGGGATGTCGATGCGCGGCAGCGGCACCTTCACCAGATCTTTGCCCTGGCGCCCGGTGATCTCGCCCTGGCTCATGTACTTGCGCAGGTTGCGCTTGATCTTGCCGCGCACGATCTGCTTGAAGCGGCGATGATCTTGTTTGATTTTATTCAGCTCAGTCATGCTCTTAATCACTTATGAGAGATAAACGGACCGGGCCGCCAAAGGCCGCCCAGAAGCGGGCGGCCTTTAGAGGGAGTGCTCAAAACCGCAGCTGTTTCAGGCGCTTACTGTTGCTTGGAGTCGCCGCGCGCGAAGATGCTTGCAACGAAGTTGAGCACGTCGGTGGCCGACTCGTCATTGTAGCCGTAGTCGCGGATCAGGCGCTGCTTGACGATGTCGATCTTCTCCTGGGTCTCGCGATCGACGACGTTGGAGACCACGCTGGCAAGCTTGATCGAGTCCTTCTGGTCTTCGAAGAGCTTGAGCTCGAGCGCCTTTCGAAGCCGCTCGTTGGTCTGGTAGGTGAAGGTCTTGCCATCGATCGCCAGCGCGCCGATGTAGTTCATGATCTCACGGCGAAAGTCGTCTTTGCGGCTGTCGGGGATGTCGATCTTCTCCTCGATCGAGCGCATCATGCGCTCGTCGGGCTCCTCGTACTGGCCGGTGTACTTGTTTCGCACCTTCTCTTTTTGGGTGTAGGCCTTGATGCTGTCGATGTAGTTGGCGCACACCTTGCTGATCGCCTCTTCGTCGGCCGAGATCGCACGCTGGACTTCGTTTTTGACGATGTCTTCGTACTCTTGTTTGACCACGGCCAAGAGCTCGCGGTAGCGGCTGCGCTCGTCCTCGGAGCTGATCAGGCCGTGGTTCTTGAGGCCGCCCTCGAGCTCGTTGAGCACGAGGAAGGGGTTGATCGAGCTCTCGGTCTTGTCCGAGACCAGGGCGTTGGAGAGCTTGTCCTGGATGTAGCGCGGGCTGACGCCGGTCAAACCCTCACGCACGGTCTCCTTGCGAAGCTCCTTGACGTTGTCCTGGGTGTAGCCGGTCAGACTCTTTCCGTCGTAAAGTTTGAGCTTTTGGAGCAGCGTCAGATCGTGCTTCTTGGGGTCCTCGAGACGCGTGAGCACGGCCCACATCGCGGCCACCTCGATGGTGTGCGGGGCGATGTGCTTTCCCTTGACCTTCTCGTTGTTGAAATCCTTTTTATAGATGCGGATCTCTTCGGCGTACTTGGTGATGTAGGGGATGTCGATCTTGACCGTACGGTCGCGAAGGGCCTCCATGTACTCGTTTCCAAGCAGTTTGCGGTACTCGGGCTCGTTGGTGTGCCCGATGATCACCTCGTCGATGTCCGTCTGTGCGAACTTCTTGGGCTTGATCTTGCGCTCCTGGGTGGCGCCGAGCAGATCGTAGAGGAAGGCCACGTCGAGCTTGAGGATCTCGACGAACTCGATCAGCCCGCGGTTGGCCACGCAGAACTCGCCGTCGAAGTTGAAGGCGCGCGGGTCGGAGTCCGAGCCGTAGATCGCGATCTTGCGGTAGTTGATGTCACCGGTCAGCTCGGTGGAATCCTGGTTCTTCTCGTCTTTGGGCTGGAAGGTGCCAATGCCGATGCGGTCCTTCTCGCTGAAGATCATGCGGCGAACGCGCACATGCTCCATGGCGCGTGCCCAGTCGCCGTTGTAGTGGCGCATCAGCTCGCGAAAGATGAAGCGGCTGGCCGGGTTCAAGTCGCCGCGGATGCGCACGTCGTAGCTGGAATCGCCCAGACCGAGATCCTCGATCGCCTCTTTGCGCCACTCCGAGGGGATCAGCTTGAGCGGCTCCTCGTTCATCGGATCGGGCAAGATCTCTTGGCCGCCGGTGAGGTGGAGCAGGTTCTCGGGCATCTGCCAGGAGAAGGTGTAGAGCTTGCCCGCATCGGTCTTGGTGTAGTCCTCCAGACCCTTCTTGAGCAGGCGAGCGATCGTCGACTTGGAGCTGCCGACCGGGCCGTGCAACAAGATGATGCGCTTCTCGGTGCCGTACTCGTTGGCGGCCGCCTTGAACACGTTGACCAGGCGCATCAGCGGGATGTCGAGGCCGTAGACGGCGTCGGCGCCGTTGTTGGCCTCGTCCTTGAAGAAGTTGTAGCGAACCACCTTCTTCTTGTTGTCGATGTACTCCTCGGTCCCATAGGAGGTGACCATGTCGAAGATACGCTGGTAGGCGTTTCGCGTAATCGTGGGCTCTTCGCGAATCAGGTTGAGATAGTCCTCAAAACTGCCTTCCCAATTCAGCTCGCGGTATTCATCGATGTCGTGATGGCGGCCGATCTTATGGGTCACGCTCTCTTTGGCACTCATAGATTTTTTCTCTCCTGACTTCACGAAATATGTCCTGATGGAATGTCACATGGCCCAAGCTCTTGATCGGGGCTGCGCGACGAATTTATGGATATGCCATGACGCTGGTCTCTTGACCGGCCGAAGGTATGCCAAATGTTTGCTTACGCGAATCCAAGCGTTTTCTTATACTACCGCAGCGGAGAATGGACACAATGGCCGATCTCCGAAAATGTTTGTCGCCGTGGCACCGTTGATCCTGGTTGTGAACATTCGTCCAGCGTCAGTCTATTTCCTCGACCAAATTTGGCCGAGCGTGTCGAAAGCGACTTTCTCAACAGGTTTGGATACGGCTCATGGCAACGCTTCCTTCCAGTTCAACGCTTGCCCACTTGCTCGAAGCGCTCTATCTCCATCACGGGCGCCCACAATCCGATGGTCCGGATGACGTACTGGGCACGCTGGTGCGCACGATCTTGAGCCAGCAGACGACCTCAGCCAGCGCTTCAAAGGCCTTTGGACAGCTTGTTGACTGCTTTGAAGGCGACTGGCAAGCGATCGCCGATGCTCCGCTCGATTGTGTGGTCGAAGCGGTCGCGATCGCCGGGCTCGCGCGCCAGAAAGCTTCACGAATCCAAACGCTCTTGCATGCAATCTATTCCGAGACCGGCGAGCACAGCCTCGAGTTCCTTCACGAGCGCTCCCCCGATGAGGCTCGCGACTATCTGTGCGCATTCAAGGGCGTTGGCCCAAAGACGGCGGCCTACACGCTGATGGCCGCCGCCGAGATGCCGCTCTTTCCGATGGACACACACATCTTGCGCATTTTTCGCCGCTTCGGCTGGCTTGATGACTCGACCAGTGATGCTGCGGCGCATACCCAATTCGAGCCGCTGATCGCGCCCGCAGAGCGCTTTGCAGCCCATGTGGTGCTCGTTGGACATGGCCGAAAAGTCTGCCATGCGCGCCAGCCCGATTGCCCCAATTGCCCTGTCGCGCGAGACTGCCTACATGGTCTTGAACACGGTTCAAAAACGTGAGGAGACGATGTGCACGAGCAGGCGTGAAGCAAACCTGAAAGTGGGATTTATTCGTCTTGATCGGTTTCTTTGGCGCGTCGCTGAGTCAACTCGAGCAGCACGCCCCCGGTGTCTTTGGGGTGTACAAAAGAGATGAGCTTGCCATGCGCGCCGTCGAGTGGCCGGTCGCTGAGCAGGCGCAATCCGGCCGCCTCGATCGCGTTGCGCCCGGCGCCAATCTCGGTGCAGCGCGCCGCAAGGTGATGAATTCCTTCGCCATTTTTTGCCAGGAATCGGGCGATGGGACCGGTCTCGTCGAGCGGCTCGAGCAGCTCGATCATCGCCTCACCGATCTTCAAGAATGCCACGCGCACGCCCTGCTCGGCGACAATCTCCTCGCCGAGGTACTCGAGGCCGAGCACGTCGCGGTAGAGCGGCAGTCGCTCCTCGATGGAGCGCACGGCGATGCCGATGTGATCGATCTTTTCAATCATGGCGGATGTCCTCCATTCCAGGGTCGACTGCAAACGACGAACTCGATAATGTACCCACACGATGAATGATCGATGGCGCCGCAGCCTAACACAGGCGCGGCGCGCCAGGGAAGCCAACGAACGGAGTAGCGGCATGGCATACGGTGGAGAGCAGCGAGATGGCGAGGCGATGGGGCTTGGAGAGATATTCGGGCTGCTGCCGCTGCGAAAGCGCCTTGGCGAGGTGGCCATGGTCTTGCGCGGCGACCCCTACACGCCTTCCTCGCGCTTTGGAGTCTCGAGCCTGGCGATTTTGCAGCCAAAGTTGAGCATTCGCACCTGGCTAGGCCTCACGCGCGCCGACAAACGCATTCCGCTCTACAATCTGTTCAATCACACGCAGACGCCGCCCGAAGATGGCTGGTCGGTGCGCGTGACCCAGGTGCGTGACTTTCGCGGAAAAAAGCGCACCTATGACAGCCATAACGGCACCGACTTTGCCATCCCGGTGGGCACGATCGTCGTTGCGCCGGCAGCTGGCGAGGTCTTGCGCGTGTGCAGCGAATTTCACCGCGGCGGCCTCAAGGTGCTCATCGACCACGGCAGCGGCGTGATCACCACGTCCAATCATCTCGGCCGCGCTCTGGTCGAGGCCGGCCAGCGTGTGGAGCGTGCTCAGCCGATAGCGCTCGCTGGTGCCAGCGGCGTCGACATGGTGGCAGGCTTTCCCTGGACCGTGCCGCACGTGCATTTCAACGTCTGGCTCAACGGCGAGCCCGTCGATCCCTTCGCGCGCGCTGGCGAGGTCGCGCTGTGGCGCGCGGGCAACGATCCGCTGCCCGATCACGGCGCTGGCGACGAGGAGGCATTCGAGCCCGCTGCGTGGGACGCGCAGGCCGTGGCCGAGGCGATTGCCTCCTGCTTCGATCCACAGCTTCGCGCCGAGCTTGGGGCGGTCGAAGACCCGGCCCAACGCGCGGCCGACGTCTTATTTCACTTGAACTATTTCCCCACGCGCTTTGCGAAGCGGCCCGGCCTGTATCTCAAGCTCCATGAGCGCAAAGGGATTTTGGATATTCCGTTTCGTGCGTCGGACTTCGTCGGCGTGATCCATATCGAATGAGATCGCGTACTTGATCTTGGGGGACGATCTCGTGGCCTCTTGCACCCGCGCACTGCCGCACGTTTGAACCGCCGAGGCCGGACTTGCCTTGGCCCGGCTCAGGGCAGATAATGCCCCGATTACGGGTCGCTGGCGAACATCCCCCTCTTAAAGATTCTTAGCGTGCGAATCCTCTCCCCCGCTGATTTATTGTTGCTCCTGGTCGCGGCGATCATCCAGACGCTGTTCGCCTCGACGGTCTTTCAGCTCGTTGAGGGGTGGTATCCAGTGGTGATGCTGAGCATCTATCAGTCGCTGGCCTATGCGCTCACAACGACGGTGGTCGTCGGCTTGTCGATCGCGGCCGGACGCGCCGTGGTGGCAAGGCTGACGCGCCTGGCGCGCCCGGTGTTGCTTGGCGGCTGGCTGCTTGTTGGCTTTTCACTGGTCACTTCCTGCTTTTACCTGGTCGGGCGGGTGCTCAGCATTGAGGGCTTTCTCGTCTTTGCGCTGATGGGGGCGTCGCTGGTTTTGGGGGCGTTGAGCTGGTTTGTCTTGAGACACATCGAGCGCCTGGAGGCCTTGCTGGGCTGCGCGCTCTGTTGGTTCGTCGCTCTGCCGCTGGTGGTCGATACCGAGCATCGCTACCGGCTGATCGCGGCCATGTCTGACAGGTTCATGGACGCCAACGCGATGATGCTGCTCGCGTTGTTGGGCTTGCTGGGCGTGGCCGGAGTGGCCATGGCGCCCTGGTTTGAGCGCACGGACCAGGGGCCAACGCTTGCTGGCCGGCGTTTCTATCGGGTTGCCGGTCTGGCGAGCGTCGTGTTGTGGGTGGCGATCGTCATCTGGAATCGCACGACGCTCGTTCCCAGGCTCTATCCTGACCTGCACGAGGCGCTGGCCTGCCTGGAGTTGCTGATCTTGGCCGGCACGTTGCGCTGGTTATGGCCTCGCTGGCATCAGAGCTTCGAGCAAGCTGTGTCCGAGCACCGGTGGTTGCTCAAAGCGGTGGGCGCCTTTGCATTGTGCAGTTTCGTGGCGCTGTTCACCTTTTGGGCCGACCCACAACGGGTTGCCCCGCGGCGCGTCGACTATTCGGCTTCGATGTTCGCCCGACCCTGGGTGTGGCTCTTTGATCGCGACGGCGATGGCTACATGGCGCGGCGTATGGGTGACGTCGACTGCGACGACTCGCAGTCCAGTGCCTATCCTCTGGGCCGTGAGATCGCCGCCAACGGCGTCGATGAGAGCTGCTCGGGCAGCGATCTCGACGCAGAGCGCGCCCTGCAGGCGTTGACGCCTCCTCAAATCGTCGCGAGCAAGCCCGCCGATCTGACGATCATCATCACGATCGACATGCTTCGCCCTGATTTCATGGGGGTTTATGGCTTCGACGAGCAGACGACGCCGTTTCTGTCGCGCACAGCCGCTGAGTGGACGCGCTTTGAGATGGCCTATACCTCCGGGGGCATCACGACGCTTGGATTGCCAAGTATGTTGTCCGGTCGCATACCGCTCGCGCTCGATTTCGAGCCGATCTATCGCACCGTCGCGATGCGCTACCGGCTCGCCGACGCGATCGAGGCCGATGACGTGGTCAATCGCGTCTTTACCTCGCCGCGCTCGGATAACCACCCCACCGTGGCCGGCGTGTTCGCCGCGGCCGGGCGGCGCACCTTTGGCCTGGTCGACGATGGTCCTGATTCCGTCTTTCAGAAGGGACTGGGCTATGAGAAGGGCTTTGATACCTTCTTTTACCCCAATGTGCCGGAAGGCCCGGGTCATCCCGACTGGAACTCGCGCACGGTGACAGACAGTGCGTTGGCGCTGTTTGACGACATTGCCCCGGGCAGCCTGGTCTGGATCCACTACTACGATCCCCATGCGGCGTTTCCACCCTGTCGTCAGTTTGGCCCAACCACCGGGCTGGGATGCTACCGCGACACGATCTTCGAGGTCGACGCGCTGATCGGCGAGCTCGCTGCCAGGCTCGGCGAGCTGGGACGCTGGGATAACTCGGCCGTGATCATCACCTCCGATCACGGCGAGGCACTGGGCGAGCACGGCTTGCGCCACCACGGCGTCGACTCCTTTGAGGAGTTCGTGCGCATACCGCTCTTGCTCAAGGCGGCCGGAGGGCAAGACCACGCCCGCACGTTTGCCGAGCCCGTCTCGCTCATCGACGTGTCCGTGACCGCGCTCGCTGTCGCTGGCCTGCAGCCCCCGGCGAGCTTTCAAGGTGAGGATTTGCGGGCGCTGGTCGCCGGCCAGCCTCGCCGCTTTCCGGTGATCTCACAGGCGCTCGTGCTGGGCGTGGATGGGCGTGCCGCCTACCAACAAAGCCTGCTCATCGAGGGCAGCACGCGCTATATGTACGATCGCATCACACAGCGCCAATGGCTCTATGACCTCGCCACTGATCCCGAGCAGCGCCGCTCTCTTAGTGGCGTCGAGGTCGACGGCGAGCACCGCAGCCTGCGCGATTTTCAAAGAACGCTGTACGGATGGCTCGACCTGCTCGAAGCGCGATCCACATTCAGCCGGGCGACCAAGTTTCCATGAGCGCTGACGGGCTGATCGCGCGGGCCAGACAAGCATTTGCAAAACTTCAAATGAGTGTGCTACCAATTGAGCACTCTTTGTAAGTACAGAGTTGTCGAAGGGTTCTGAAACGATGACGGAATTCCTATAGAGCGGGAGAACGCTGTTGAGCACGCTCAAAGAAGACCATGACATTCGAATGGAGTCGGCGCCCGATAGCGATGCGCTCGAGGCGTTGCTCGGCTTTTACGCGATCAATGGCTACGAGCACGCGGTAATTGCCGTGCAAGAGGGCGAGGACGCTGGATCGATACGCCTGGTGCGCGGCAAACCAGGCGCCGGTTGGTACAGCTCGGAGATGACCGAGCTCTTCACCGAGCTCGAAGTGCTCAGCGACGAGAGTGGCGTGCGCCTGTCCTATGTCGTCGACGTCAAGGGCCAGCGCTTGAGCGACGCCGACCGCGGCTTTTGGCGCATGGAGGCGCGCTGCGCAGAGAAGGTCGTGCGTGGTGAGGCCGGCGCCGAAGATCTTCGTCCCGCAGAGCGCAAGCGTGTTTCCAGTGCGCTGGGAAGTATGTACATGCGCAGTATCATGGCGGCGGTGTTTTTCGTTGTCATCGTGTTGTTGCTGATCTTTTTTGGCATTCTTTGAGTCGGGGGCTCGAAGAGAGCACACACCTCCAACATTGAGAACCGAGAGAACCGTGGGGGCACTCCGACTGACCATTCGGCCGCCAGATGGTGGCGCACAGAGTTCGTTGAGCTTCGAACAACCGCAGGTAACGCTGGGGCGAGGCTCCAACTGTGACATTCGATTGCCCTTCCGGATCATTTCGAGCCAACACCTTGGCTTCTTGTTCGAGGAGGGTCGCTATAAGGTCGCCGATCTGGGGTCGACCAATGGCACGCTCCTTGGCAAGACGCGGCTCATCCCCAACGTCTACGTGCCTGTCGTCTCGGGAATGGAGCTCAAGATCCTCGATCTGACGATCCGCCTCGATGTCGATCAGGCGCTCTCGGATGGTTTCACCCTGGCCGATTCGGCGACCATGGTGCGAAAGCTGCTCGTCCAGGCGCTTCAAGCCAATCAGGACAAGGCGTTGGGCCAGGCTTTCATCGAGATCCTGAGCGGTGCGGGATCTGGGCAGCGCTTTGGGGTAGCCGACGAGCTCGACGAGGGCTGGATAGGCGCCGATCCAGATTGCCTGGTTCCGCTGGCCATCTTGCACCTCGAGCCGCGCGCGATCTGCATCAAGCGCCAGGGCGATCGGTTCGCCCTCGAGTCCGTTTCGGGGGCGATCGCCATCACGATCAACGGCGTGCCGTGCCTGTCCGGCCAGGTGTTGCGAAGCCATGACCACATCGCAATCGCCACCACGGTCTTGATCTTCGTTGACCCGCTCGAGGGCTATCTTGACGAGCTCGATGAGCCGGTGGCCAGCGCGCTGCTTGCAGGCCCTTTGCCACAGCCGGATCGAGCGCGCTCAGGCGATGTGAAAGGCCCAGGCGCGCAAGACCTGGCAGCGAGCGCTCCCTATGGGTCGCTCGAGCTGGCTCTGATGGCGATCAGCGCCGCCTTGATGCTCGGCGTGCTGTTCATGCTGTTGCTGGTCTTGGAGGTGTTCTGAGCCGCGATCAGACCTCCAGGATCTCTTCTTCTTTGGCCTTGAGGATCGAGTCGATCTTGTTGGTGAACTCCTCGGTCAAGGAGTTGATCTTCTCAAAACCCTTGTGCATATCGTCTTCGGAGATCTCCGAGCCCTTTTCGAGCTCTTTGAGCATGTCGTTGGCCTCACGGCGCAGGTTGCGAAGGGCCACCTTGTGGTCCTCGCCGATGCGCTTGGAGACCTTGACGAGCTCAAGGCGGCGCTCGCCGGTGAGCGCCGGCACGGGCACGCGAATCAGGATGCCGTCGTTGGAGGGGTTGAGCCCGAGGTCTGAGGACATGATTGCGCGCTCGATGTCGGAGATGATGTTGCGCTCCCAGGGCTGAATGGTGATCAGTCTGGGCTCGGCGACACGCATCGTGGCGACCTGGCTGAGCGGGGTCGGCTGGCCGTAATAATCGACGCGCACACTGTCGAGCATACCGAGGTTGGCGCGACCGGTGCGGATCTTGCCAAGTTCGCGGCGCAGATCGTTGATCGTCGTTTCATACGAAGTTTTCAGGTCATTCAGGATTTCCGGGAGCATGACATTTCCTTGCAATTGAGTAGCGCGGCTTAATGAAGCGGCTGGCTATGGCTGGCTTATCGGGCCTCGCTGGCGTAGATAAGGGTGCCCAGCTTCTCGCCCATGATGACGCGCTTCATGTTACCTGCCTGGTGAAGATCGAAGACAATGATCGGGAGCCGATTATCCATGCAGAGGCTGATCGCTGTCGAATCCATAACTTTGAGATTCTTTGCCAAGACATCAATATAAGTCAACTGCTCGAACTTTACAGCGTCGGGATTCTTGTGGGGGTCGCTGTCGTAGACGCCATCGACGTTGGTTGCCTTGATAATCACCTCGGCATGGATCTCCATGGCGCGCAGGGCGGCGGCCGTGTCGGTGGTAAAATACGGGTTTCCGGTGCCGGCGGCAAAGATCACCACGCGTCCGCGCTCGAGATGGCGGGTGGCGCGTCGGCGAATGTAGGGCTCGGCGACCTCCTGGATCTCGATGGCCGTTTGTACGCGGGTCTGCACCTCGAGGCGCTCGATGGCGTCTTGGAGGGCGAGGGCATTGATCACCGTGGCGAGCATGCCCATGTAGTCAGCCGAGGCGCGATCCATGCCGGCCGTGCTGCCGGCGACGCCGCGAAAGATGTTGCCACCACCAATGACGATGGCAACTTCGACGCCCAGGCGTTGAATCTCAGCGATCTCGGCGGCAAAGGTCGTCAGGCGCTCCGGCGAGATGCCAAAGCCTCGGTCGCCCTGGAGTGCTTCTCCAGAGAGTTTGATCAAAACGCGCTTGAATCGGGGTTGGGACATGGTTTCGAGCCTTGTTTGGGTCAACGCGGTACAAAAAAAGAGCGCCCGGCCGGGCGCTCTTTTTTAAAGGCGGTCTTACTTGCTGCCGCGCAACTGCTCGGCAACCTCTTCGCTCAGGCTTTTTTCCTGGCGTTTTTCAATGCCTTCTCCGACCTCGAAGCGAGCAAAGGCGACGATACGCGGGCCCTCGAGGCGAGCCTGAAGCTCACCGACGGTGACGTCGCTGTCTTTGACGAAGGGCTGATTGAGCAGGCTGCTCTCAGCGCGCCACTTGTCCAACTGACCCGCGACAATCTTGGGAATGATCGCGTCGGGCTTTCCGCTCTCCTTGGCACGCTCGGAGAAGAAGCGCTCCTGGTAGGCCTGGGCATCGGCCGGGATGTCGTCCGAGGTGAGGTAGGGTGGGTTCATCGCGGCGATGTGCATGGCGACGTCGCGAGCAAACTCGTCGACCTTGTCGCCGCCGCCGCCTTCGACGTGCACGAGCACGCCAATCTGGCCGCCGGCATGAATGTAGTCGGCGACCAGGCCATTCTCAGCCGTAAAGCGCGTGAAGCGGCGCGTCGAAATCTTCTCGCCGATGGTGTTGATCGTCTCACCGGTAAACTCGGTGACACTCTTGCCGATGCCGGCAGCCGAGAGGCCCTCGAGCTCTTCGAGGGTCGTCACGCTGGACTCACCGATCGTGCGGCTGATCGTGTTGACGAAAGCCTGGAACTGGTCGTTTCGGGCAACAAAGTCGGTCTCGCAGTTGACCTCGGTCATCACACCGCTCGTGCGGTCGGCGGACAGCCAGGTGCTGATCATGCCTTCGGCGGCGATGCGGCCAGCTTTCTTGGCGGCAGCAGCAGCACCCTTTTTCTGAAGGATCTCGACGGCGCCGTCCATATCGCCGCCAGTCTCCTCGAGGGCTTTCTTGCAGTCCATCATTCCAGCACCGGTCATTTCCCGAAGCTGCTTAACCTGTTGGGCGGAAATCGCCATGGTATGTGCTCCTTACAAGATCTTCGATCGCTAATTTGGGTTCGTTTCGGCAGTTGACGTGCAAGCCCCTTTGCCAAGCTGGCAAAGGGGCAAGCCAGATCAGGCCTCGGCTTCGCCAGTGTCGGTGCGGGGCTGCTCGGGACGCGAGACGCGCTGGACCTCGGGCTCGGGCTTGGCCTCGCGCTTGGCCGGTGCATTGAAATCGGCGGCGTTGCGTGCCGACTCTCGCGCACTCTCTTCGCGGCGGGCGCTGGAAGCCTTGGCGCCTTCGAGGCAAGCCTCAGCCACGGCCGTTGCGAACAGACGAATGGCGCGGATCGCGTCGTCGTTGCCGGGGATGACGTAGTCGATGTTGGTCGGATCGCAGTTCGTATCGCAGACGGCGACGATCGGGATGCCAAGCTTGTTAGCCTCCTTGACGGCGATGTCTTCTTTCTTCGGGTCGACGATGAACAGGGCGCCGGGCAGGTTATCCATGTCGCGGATACCGCCGACGTTGTTCTCGAGGCGCTCGCGCTCGCGAGCGAACATCAGGACCTCCTTCTTGGTGTAGCGCGCGAAGGAGCCTTCAGCCTGCATTCTGTCGAGCTCTTTGAGGCGATCGGTCGAGTTTTTGATCGTGCGCAGGTTGGTGAGCGTGCCACCGAGCCAGCGATTGACCACGTAGAACTGACCGGCGCGATCGGCTTGCTCTTTGATCGCGTCCTGGGCCTGCTTCTTGGTGCCGACGAACATCACGCCGTTGCCTTTGGAGGCGACGTGCACGAGAAAGTCGTAGGCCTCGGCGAACATGCGAACCGTCTGGCTCAGGTCGACAATGTGGATGCCGTTGCGGGCGCCAAAGATGTAGGGGCGCATCTTGGGATCCCAGCGATTGGTCTGGTGACCGAAGTGAACACCGGCTTCGAGCAGGTCGCGCATGGTTACTTGCGTTGTCATGTCTTTGTCCTTTGAAACGTGATTTGTTGTTCTTCCGCCCCCCTCAACCGTTTGTCCCCACCCTGCTCCACCCTCGATGGGTGAAAAGCCGGGCACGCGGGGCATCCGTCCGGAGGCGTGCGAATTTGGCGTTCCGTGCCTAACACAGGCAATGGGTGAGAGCAATTGCTAATTGCTCGGCTCAGTTGCCAGCCGTGGCGCTGAGCACGACGAAGTCGTTTTCGACGCGCAGGCTCTGGCCCTTGAGCTGGAAAGCAACGCCTGGTGCGAGCAGGACATTTCGATCAAAGGGCCGCTGGGCGATCGTTTTGCCTTCGCTGAGAAACTGCGAGCTGAGCCAGTTGGCCGGGTTGGCGAGCACCGAGTCCGAGAAGCTGAGGTCACTGAGCACCGTGTCAAGCTGGCCATTTTTGAGGGCGATGCGTCCGTTGGCTTTGCCATTGAGCGCAAAGCAGCTGCCCGTGCTGCCCAGTGTCCAGACGCGAAAGCCCAAGTCGAGGCCGTGGCGGTTGGGATCGTGGGGATCGTTCATCGCCACGATGTTGAAGTGATTGAGCGTGATGTGCGCGGCGCCGGTGGGCTGGGCCTCGCCGCTGAGGGTGTAGCGTCGCGCGATCGTGCCCTGTTGCATGCGCACGGCCAGGGCCTCGCCCAAGATCGCCGGGCGAACCGCCAGGGTGATGTCCTGTCCGTCTGCCGGGCGGGGCAGCGTCAAAGGATCAATCGCGCTGCCCCCGCGAAAGGGCAGGTTGCTGGTAAAGGCGATGATCACGCTCTGCGAGCCCGGATCGGTAACGAAGCTCGTCGGCACGAGGCGAAAGTCTTTGATGCCCAGATCGGGTGCCTGGATGTGGGTCAAGCTCACGGACGCCAGCCGCTCGCTCAGCGCCGTCTCGACGAGCCTTGAGACGCTCGATTGTAGCGCGCGCGCCCAACTGGGCGGCAGCTGATCGAGTTGAGTCGAGGCGCGCACGCCAGCGAGTCGACTGGCCTCGCGCGTGTCGAGCTTGAGGATCAGGGAGCCGTTCTCGCCAGGCTCGATGAGCAGCGGCGCGACGGTGGAGAGCGTGCCGGCAAGGCTGGCCATTTGTGGACCGAGCACGGGTACGTCGACAAAGACTTTGCCATCGAGCGTGGCGTCTACGCGCAGGCAGCGGCTGCACGCGGCGTCGGCGGACAGGCGCAGATCGAGCACGCGCGCGTCCAGGCGCATGTCGAGCAGGCGACCGGCGGCCACCTCGACGGGGCGCGTCGTCGAGAGCGCTTTTTCAAAAGCCTGCTCGAGCGCCTTTTGGCCAAGCCGGCTCAAAAAGTCGGTCTTGACCGCCAGGGCAAATTGCACCGGGCCTTCGCGGTTGATCGCGCCCTGAATTAAAGTGGGCTCTTGGGCAAGCGCCTCGGTGTAATCGCTTTGCAGGCGAGGGCATGTCGTACTGCAGGAAGTCTGAAGCATGGCGAGCGTCAGCGCGGCGCAGAGCGAGGCTGCGAGGCCAATGGAGCGAATGAATTTGGGCACGGCAATGGGTATGTTTCGCCCGAGTCGTCTCGGGGCGGTCAAAAATCGGCTTCGGCTTCCGATTCCTCAGCCCTTTCGGCGGCGTCGGCGGCCGTGGCGAGGATTTGGTCGACTTGATCCCAGGGATCGTCGACCTCGACGAGCTCGCCTTCGAGCAGCTTCCAGAGCAGGCGGTTCTCGTCTTCGAGGTTTTTGACCATCGCAGCAAGCTTGAGATAGTCGTCGCACTCGGCCTGGTTGGTGGCGCGGTGAATCAGCTCGCCGTGCTCGTTGTGAATCACGTAAAAGCGGGTGAGCCGGTCGACGCTCCAGCCTTCGGGACGATCTGCGGCAGGCTTGCGGATCTCCTGGAGCTTTTGCTCGAAGACCTCTTGTCCCTCGCCTTTTAGGCGAAGGCGCTCGCGTGCCTCCTTGCACAGACACTTGTAGGTCTTTCGGTATTCCTTGCAACGCGCCCAGGCGATCATGCTCTTCTTGAGAGGGCAGTCGATGGGAGCGTTCGTGCGATCCTGATAGTCGATCATAGGAAGTTGCCTTGGTTGGTGCAATGACCGCAATAGCGCAGCGATCCATGCTGCGCAAAACATCCTCGATAGGATGGAGCTTACCGCAGAGTCTGTATCTGGAGCAACCGCCATTGTTATGGGCATCGCGCGGGCATGAGGGTGCTGATGAATAAAAAAAATTGGTGTTGCTGATTGGCCAATGGCAGCTTGAATGGTGACGGCGCGTGGGAATAATCAATCCAGCGTTGCCTCGTTCACTCGGAGAATTTGGGTATGGAGCTATTGCCAGGTTTTGATCCCGCGTCGCTTCAGTGGGAGCTGACATGGTGGACCGTGCTTGGGTGGACGGGCAAGGTGTTGGGGGTTGCGGTGATCCCCTCGGTATTGCTGCAGCGAGGAACGCGCCCGATGGCGGCGCTGGCCTGGATTCTGTGCCTCTTGACCATTCCCTTTTTGGGGGTGTTTTTGTGGTGGGGGCTGGGACGAAACTATGTGGAGCGGCGCAAGCGACGGCGTTCGCGCTCGCAGGCGCGCATCTCCAAGAGTTTTATGTCGATGGCGCGCAGCATCGAGGTTCCCGAGGGGCGCTGGGCGGACTCGAACCATCGTGCCGGCAGCCAGAACGCTTCACGCGCCCAGACCATGGTCCTGCACGACGAGCACGGCATCTTTCCGCCGACCCAGGCCAACGGAATCACCGTCTACACCGAAGCCCATGTGGCCTATGACGCCTTTGAAAAGGCGATTCGCGAGGCCAAGCACCACATTCACTTTCAGTTCTACATCTGGAAGCGCGACACCACGGGGCGTCGTTTTCGTGATCTGCTCGTCGAGAAGGCGCGCGAGGGTGTCGAGGTGCGTGTGCTCTACGACGCCATCGGCAGCTCCGCGATCGATGGCGATTTCATCGACAAGATTCGCCGTGCCGGAGGCAAGGCTTGCTCTTTTTTGCCGGTGCGTCTGCTCGAGCGCCGTTTGCAGGTCAACTTTCGAAACCACCGCAAGATCATCGTGATTGACGGCGAGGTCGCCTTTACCGGGGGCATCAACATCGCCGACGATTACACCGATTGGATGGACATGGCCTATCGGCTCGACGGACCGATCACCTTCCAACTCCAGGAGGTCTTCGCCGAGGACTGGTTTTTTGCAACCAAAGAAGACCTGGCCGATCCCCGCTATTTTCGAGCGTTGGTCGAAGCGAGCGCACCCGAGCCGGCACCTGAGCCGCCCCCCGAGCAGGCATCGGAGATCGTCAGCGTGGATACGGGCGCCCAGGCGCCCTTGACGTGCCGGGACATCAACGCACGTGTGGTGGCCAGCGGCCCCGACGATCCGCTCTCGACGATCCACAAGATGTTCTTCTTGGCGATCACGAGCGCCAAGGAGCGCCTCTACATCATCACGCCCTATTTTGTGCCCGATCATGCGATCATCACGGCCCTGCAGACCGCGGCGATGCGCGGCGTCGACGTGCGCATCCTGGTGCCGGCCAAGAGCGACGTGCCGATCACCCAGCATGCTGGCCGCTCCTATTTCGAGTCACTGCTCGAGGTGGGCGTTCGCGTCTTCGAGTACACAAAGTGCGTGCTCCACGCCAAGTTACTCGTCTTCGACCGCAACTTCACCTTCGTGGGCAGCGCCAACATGGACATTCGCAGCTTTCGCTTCAACTTTGAGACCAACGTCGTGCTCGACTCCTTGGAGGTCAATCGCGCGATGAGTCAGCTCTTTTTGGATACGCTCAAGCAAAGCCAGGAGATTCATCTGGCGGAATTTCAAAAGCGCTCCAAGCGTGAGCGCCTCTTGGAAGGAGGGGCACGGCTGTTGAGCCCACTACTTTAGAGCAGTGCGCAAGATGGCATAAAGGAATCGATTCATGGCAATTCATCGTACGGCGGCGTTGGCTGACATCGCGTTTCCTCGAGACGGCGTCATTATCGCTGACCGGGCGTTGCCTCAGGCGGTGCTCTCGAGGCTGGATTTTCCCATTCTCGTCGAGGCCGGTGAAGGCTTGAAGACGCTGGCCAGCATCGAGCAGATGGCCGAGAGCGTGCTGAAGCGGCGCTCGAGCCGTCCGCTGACGCTGGTGGCAATTGGCGGCGGCTCGGTGGGCGATTCCGTGGGATTTCTGGCGCGTGTGCTGTGGGGCGGCGTGGGGCTGTGGCATGTGCCCACGAGCTTGCTCGCCATGGTCGACTCCGCCCATGGAGGTCAAAGGGCGCTCAACCTGGGAATGGCCAAAGACCAGATCGGCAGCTTGTACGGCGCCGAGGAGATCTATCTGGTCGACGAGATCTTGGCGGCTATGCCACCCACCATGCGCGAGGAGGGGTTGGCCGAACTGATCAAGGCTTTGTGGCTCGGTGATCCGGGCGCATTGAGTCTGCTTGAGGCCGATGGCGGGGTGGGTGAGCTTGCGCGGGCCCCGTTTGAGAGCATTGAGGCACGCCTGGTCGAGCTTATCGACCGTGCGATCGCGGTCAAGTGCGCTCTCGTCGCCCGCGATCCGCTCGGAGATGAGGGCCTCAGAGCGGTGCTCGAGCTGGGGCACACGCTCGCCCACGCGATCGAGCTGCAATGCAACATGAGCCACGGCCACGCTGTGGCCTGGGGCCTGGCTGCGGCCGCTCAGGTCTCGACCGAGCATGGCGGCCTCTCGGGCGACGATGCCCGGCGCCTGCTTGGCCATGCCTACCCGCTGCTTCGCCACTGGCGCGCGCTCATAGGCTTTGGGCAAGCAAGCCAGTTCGCCTCGCTGCTCGGCCGCGACAAAAAGCGTATCGACGGGCATCTGCGCTCGGTGGTGCTGCGCGGCCCAGGCAAGCCCATGATCTCCAAGGCCGCCACCGAGCACGACTGGTTTCGCGCGCTGCGCCTGAGCGTCGACGCCTGGCAGACCTCGCCGGTGCGCGCGTGCATGGCGCGGCCACGCGCAATTCAACCCGGGCTGGATGCGAGCAAGTCGGAGTTCAATCGCCTCCAGATCATCGCATTGCTGCGTCCAGGCAAGACGCGCCTGGTGGGCGAGAGCGGCAGCGAGGACGTCGCGACGATGCGCGAGTGCACCGAGCGGCTGCGGGCTAGCAGCGCCACCACGCGCTGTGACCTGGACTGCGGCCTGGGCGCGACGACCTTGAGGTTTTTGATGGCCGCCGCCGCCCAGCGCCCGGCTGTGACTCGGCTCTACGCCGATCATCGTCTGCTCGAGCGGCCCCACGAGCCGCTGATCGAGGCGTTGCAAAGAGCCGGCGCCGGCGTGCGCCCCTTCGCCGACACGGTGGGCAGCGGCTTCGAGGTCGAGGGCTGGGCTGTCGCGCCCGATGCGCTCGAGGTCAGCGCCGAGCATTCCTCGCAGTATGCCTCGGCGCTGGCGCTGCTTGCGGCCAGCGGCCAGCGCTTCTCGCTTCGCCTGACGACTTCGAGCGAGCATCGCGCGATCGCCAGTGAGCCCTATTTCAAGATGACCCTGGCACTGCTCGAGCACGCCGGCGTTGCGGTCAGGCGCGAGGGAGACCTGTATTATTTTGGTCCGCGTCCCGAGCTCTATGGTCCCACGGATCTCGTGGTCGCGCCCGATGCGAGCAGCGCGGCGTTTTGGGCCGTGGCGAGCTATCTTCGCCCCGAGCTCGCCCCGATCGCGGCGCCGCTCGATCGGCTCCAACCCGACGCCGCCATCGGCCGCTACCTGGCCCAAATGGCTGCTGCCCACACGCGCGCGCCGGTGATCCTCGATTTGAGCGATTGCCCGGATCTTGCGCCCCTGCTCACGATCGCCGCGCTCGCCAGCACCTGCGAGGTGCACCTCGTCGGCGCCGCCCACCGGGCCCACGAGTCGAGCTGCATCGAGGACTTTGCCGGCTCGCTTGCAGCCGTCGGTCTGGACGTGAACCTGATTGCAGACGGCCTGCGTATTGCGCCCGGCATCCAGCAACCCCGGCGCGACGGCGTCTGGAACACCCACGACGACCACCGCCTGGTGATGGCCGGCCTCTTGCTGACGAGCCAGGGCGTACCCCTGATCATCGAGCGGCCCTGGGTGATCGCCAAGATCTACCCCGAGCTGTGGCATCATGCCCGCGAGGCAGGCTGGGTGGTCGAGGCGATCAATTTATAGCGTTTTACTGGCAGCGGTGGTCGGTAGGCTGGCACTTGAAGCGCACGTGGAAGTGCTTGCGGTGGCCGCGGGCGTGGCGGATGGTGGCGGTGCCGCCGGTGTGGTTGGGGTACTGGAAGACGGCCTCGAGCCACTCCTGGGGTGCACCCTGGCGCCGGGCTTCGTAGTAGAGGGTGCGCTGGTGGTAGCGGTCGATGAACATGTACTCGATCTGGCCGCCAGCGATGAATTGCTTGAGCAGCCAGAGGGTCTTTTCGACGTCGAGTTCGTCGCGGCGCACGTGGTGGAAGCGGTTGTAATTGGGCGGCGGGCGATGGCGAGGATAGGTGATGTCGACGTCGCGCCCGGCCTGATGTGAGCGGTGAGGGTGGATCGCGCGGCCGTTTCGAAAGCTGATATCGCCGACGATCAACGGGTCGGAGCCTGGAAAGCGCTGGGCATAGGCGTCCATCGAGCGCACGATCTCGCTGACCGTGTAGAAGGTGCCCCAGGCTCGGTGCGGGTACAAAACGATGTAGCTCTCGCCGCGCGGTAGCGGCTCGGCGTCGATGATGCGGCCGCCATTGGCGGCGCCGACGCTCTTGGCAAAACGTTCAGGCTGGCGCTTCCAGATCAGGACGCGATCACCTTCTTGCAGATTGTTGAGGTCGAGCTCAGGGTTGAGCGCCTCGAGCGCGGCCGTGTTGAGGTGGTACATCTGACGCAGGCGTTGCAGTGTGTGGCCGCGAGCTGCCGTGTGCCAGAACTCTTCTTTCTGGCGCGTCTCGACCAAGGGTATGTCCTCGACCACGGGCCAGACGGTTTCGCCCGGCAGGGCCCAGCGCATACGGCTGATCTCGTCGGCGATTCGCTCGAGCGCCATCGGCGAGTATACCGTCGAGACGGGAAACGGCCCCACGCCCATGACGGCCAGGCGCAGCGCGGCGGGTGCCTTGGTCATCAGACCTTCGTGCGCCTCGAGCGCGCTCGGGTGTGGCGTCCAGGTGCAGGCGACGGCGAGCAGGAGAATTTGGGCCAGGCGTATGCCGTGTCGTTTAATCATCTTCCACATGTGTCGGACAGATTTACTGGATTAATCTACTAATTAGTGAGGGCCAGTGTAGAGATGCCAGCGCCCAACGTCAATGGGACTAAGCCCGGAGCGTGGGTTTTTACAAATTAGTAGCGATAAGTTATTGGAATTAAAAGTTTAAGCCCAGACGCCACTGCATCAAGCCGATGCCGAAAACAGGCGTCAGCGAGAGTGAAGCTGCGGGCTCGAGCGGCTCGCCGGCTAAGAAGTGGTAGCCGACCAAGCCTATTCCCAGGGCGCTGAAGACGGCGCCGCCGATGGTCAGGCCCAAGAACACACGCTGGCGGTCATGAATTTGCTCTTCGAGTTGGGCGTGGCGCTCAGACGAGGTATTGGCGCCGCCGTTGCTTTGGAGCAAGAACTCTTCACGCAAATCGGCGCTGAGCCAATCGAGGGTGGCTGCGCTTGCGAGCAAGGCCGCGCCGGTGGCGAGGCTGAGATAGCCGTAATCGGAGGCCCCCCACTGGGCATCGCGCGAGGCTGGAGGCTCGACGGGCAGGGCCAGGGCGCGATCGGCGATCGCCGCGCCCAGGCGCATGGCGTTGGGGCGAAGGTGGCCAACGAAGACGGCGATGGCGCCGGTCTGGGCGTCGATCTGGCGGAGCTCTTCGTTGTCGCCAACGAAGGTGTCGCGGCAGGTTTGAAGGCTCTTGAGCGCCTCGTCGGCCTCCTTGAGCTGGAGCAAAACGACGGCACGGTTGCAGTAGAAGATGGGCTCGGGCGAGAGGGCGATGGCGCGATCGAACTCGGCGACGGCTTCGCGGTATCGGCCTTCGCCAAAAAAGCGCACGGCAAGCTGGTAGTGGCTCTCGGCATACTCGAGCGGCGCGTGGGGGTCGCCTTGCTGGGCGTTTGCCGCACTTGCCAGCAAGAGCAAGGCCACGGCCACCACGAGGAGCGAGCAATACCTGAACATGACAGCCTGATTGGAGTACGAAAATGCCCGCGATTATAACGACCTGCCCGATCCATACCATGTTGAGTCAGGGGCGCAACTGCAAACGACCCTTTTCCAGGCGCACCTCGATGCTGCGGTCTTCGCTGGGAACGACGTCGGTGTCGGCGTCGCGGTAGCCGATCAGCGAGAAGCCGACCTTGAGTCCCGCCTCACTGCGCGCCACAGAGTACACCAGCGGGGTGGTGCCGATCGGGCGGCCATCGAGGGTGACGCGAGCGCTCTCGGGCAGGCTCGTGATCGACAGCTTGACGCGCTCGCGCGGGGCTGCGGCGGTCTCGTCAAGCTTGTCGGGGCGGCGCGTGGTGACCGCATCAGGCTCACGCGTTGCTGGACGCGTCTGGGTGTCGCTTTGCTCGCCGTCCTCGCTCGCACTCGGGTCGCGTTTGAGTTTTGTCGCATCAAGGCGCACGGCCACATCCTCATCCTCGAAGTGCATTTCGTCGGGCTCCTCGACCACGATCGGCTCGACGGGTTGTGCGGCGATGGGCGCGCTGGGCACGACCGAAGCGATCGGCTCGCTTACTGGCCGTGTGGGCTCGTCTTTGACGATCATCACGATGAGCAAAGAGGCGATCAAAAATAGGGCCAGGGCAATGGCCCACGTCGCCGGGCGCCTGGTGGCATCGTGCTCGGCGACCACCGGGGGGCGCGCCGTGTTGGTCTCATCGTGCTCGAGGATCGCGCGAAGCTCGCGCGCCGACTCCACGCGCTCGTCGGGTTGCTTGACCAGACACATGTCGATGCCGCGCTGCCACGCCGCGGCGCCCAACTCCGGGGCAAGCGTTGGCGGATCATCGCACAGATGGCTGACCATCACGGCGTTGGGTGTGGCGCCAACAAAGGCATGTTTGCCGGTGAGCATCTCAAAGATCATCAGGCCCATGGCGTAGAGATCGGCCTGATGGGTGACCGGATCACCGGTGATGTTCTCCGGGCTCATGTACTGAGGCGTGCCGAGCACGAAGCCGGTTTGGGTCAAGGTATCGAGCGGCGAGCCGTTGTGGGCGTCGCGCTGCATGACCTTGGCGATGCCGAAGTCGAGGATCTTGACGAGCTCTTCGGTGCCGTGTTGCATTGAGTGACTGCGGATGATCCAGATATTTTCAGGCTTGAGGTCGCGGTGGACCACACCCTGATCGTGGGCGTACTGCAAGGCGTCGAGCATCTGGTAGACCAGCGCGCGCACTTTGGGCGCGGGAAGCGGCGCCTCCTGCTTGATCAGCTCACCGAGGCTTCGTCCCTCGATGAACTCCATGACCATGTAGAGCACGCCCTCGTGCTCGCCGTAGTCGAAGAGGGTGATGATGTTGGGGTGGGTCAGCCGGCTGACCAGGCGTGCTTCGCGCTCAAAGCGCTGGCCTTCGTCGCCCTGAACGACCGCCTTGGGCAGCAGGGTCTTGAGGGCCACCTCGCGCTCGATGCCGAGCTGAATGGCCCGAAATACCACCCCATAGGAGCCGCGGCCCAACTCTTCGACGAGTCGGTACTTGCCGGAGATGATGTCTCCGGGGTTCAATGTAGAGACGGCTAAGGGCATCGCGATGCTTGGGAGTCTGGTGCCAAAACGACATGGCGCACGGAAAGCAGATTAACCGTAATGCAGGGCTTGGGCAAGTTGGTGCAAGGGCCAGCGCAAGTGCAAATTCAACAACAGCGAAGCGGGAAAGAGCAACGGATTGCTGTGCGTTAGCATCTGTGGTAGGGCGATGCACGTGTAATCGAGTCACGAACGCTTCGGTGGTATAGTCGGGTTTTGGAGGTCGTCAAATGGGTTTCATGGATTATTTCAATAAAGAGAAGGGCGAGGAGCGCAAGATCGCCAAGCTCAAGAAAACGGCCACGCATATGTACGTCCAGGCCGCCGAGCGCCAGTTTGCCATCCAGCAGCTTCGCGATGTCGGCACGCCCGAGGCCATTCGTGCCATGCTGGCGCGCTTCAACGAGAATGCGCCAAACACCACGACCGACGCCGAAGAAAAAGAGTACACCTACCATTTGCTCGTCGAGCTGACCAAAACCAGCGCGCTGAACATCCCCGAGATCATCATCGAATCGCTGCACAAGTCCGAGGAGAAGGTCAACTGGCGTCTGCGTGTGCTCAGCGACGTGCTTGGCTACGAGGAGATGGCGCGCGTGGTCGAGGAGCTGCTCGCGGGCTGCACGACCGACTACCAGCGCAACCCGGAGAAGAAGCAGGAGTTGATCCTGCGCGCCGCCGAGTTCAAGAGCGACGAGCTCGCCCGCCAGGTGCTGCGCTTTCTCGATGACGACAACGAGACGCTGCGCTTTTTGGCGGTCGATTCGGCCGTCGCCCAGCAGCGCGACGCGATGGTCGAGGAGCCGCTCAAGCGGCGCCTGGTCGAGGAGGATTCGCTTCGCATCGTGCAAAAGCTAGCCGAGATTTTTGCCGACCGCCCGCAGTGGACCTTTGGAGCGGACGAGCGCGAGCCGCTGGGCAAGACGCTTCCGGCGGGCTACGCCCTTCACAAGGACGGCTACGTGTACAGGACGCGCAAGTAGGGCGTGCTCGAGGCTTTGGCGTGGTGTCGGTGACGTTTTGTGCGGCAGGCGGGGCGAACGAGGACGATGGACAGCTCACAAGCTGGGCCACGGCCCACGCGCCAACGCCCGTTCACGTCAATCGCTACGCCGGATCGGCGGTCAACGGCTTCGCCTGCTCGGATCGCATCGGCGGCATGGTCGTGCAACCAGCCGAGGTCGTGCTCGGGCTTCGTGCCTGGGAGGACGCCTTCGAGGGCACCTTCGAGGGCGGGCATACTCCCAGACCCTGGGTGCTCTTCGATGCCGAAAAGCTGATTCGCATGATGCTGCGCCAGAGTGGTCTGGCGCTCGAGATCCTGGCAAGCCCGGCCGTGGTTTACTCGCGCGACCCGTTGAGCAGCGAGCCTCTCGATACCCGCGCGCTGGTGCGCGCAGCGATCACGCGCGAGATCGTGCTTCACTACCGCGACGTGACGCGCTCGGGCGTACAACGCCTGGTGGCCACTGAATCGGCGCTCAACGCTGAGACGGCCTGGGTTCATGATCTGTTTCGAAACCTGTTGACCGGGCACACCCTGGCTCGCGAGGCTCACGTGTGTTTGCACCTGCCGACCCTGCTCGCAGACCACGCGGACTCCGAGATTCGGCAATGTTTTGAAAGTCTTGAGGGTCTGCCTGGCACCGATCCTGGCACCGATCCTGGCACCGATCCTGGCAGCACCGATCCTGGCACCGGTTTCAGGGCTCAATTGGCGACGTGCGCACAGCGTCTGCACGCCGCGCTCGAGGTCGATCAGGCCGTGGCGCTGGCGCGCAGTCCGCTCGATTATGCGTGGCTCAACGATTGGTTGGTGACACGAAGGAGGGCGCTTTGAGCGAAGCGTTGATCCGCGTGTTGATCATTGGGCGACCGGCAAGCGTTTGGGCGCAACGTCTCGGGGAGGCGGTCGGTGAAGGGCTCGAGCTCGACGTGGCGCGTTTGCCGTCGGCGGGCATTCGCCAGCTCGAGCTGACGCCGCCGGATCTGATCGTGATCGCCGACGATGCCGGCGGCCAACGCGTCGAGACCCTGGTTGCGGCCATTCGCAACCGGCCCATCGGCCAGCTCTTGCCGCTGATCTTGTTGTGTCCGCAGCCTTCGGCGGCCGAAGTGGTCGAAAAGATCGAGGCGCTCGAGCTTGCCGGCTGGTTGCCCGTGGAGGCATCGTCGCGCGAGATGGTGCGCCTGATCGAGAAGAGCCTCGACGTCGCGCTCTCAGCTGACTTGGCCCCGAAGGCGGCTCTGCCAGCCGGCAGCGTCAATCGCGATCCAACCATAGAGAGCCCGCGGCCAAGCCTTGGGGCACAAGGCGCGCCCGAGCCAAGCGCCCATTATTTGCTCGAGCCGCTCGAGGAGCCCGAGCGCGGACCGCTCGTCGAGCGCCGATCGATGTTTCCATCGCGCCAGACTTCTGGCTTTGACGAGGGACTCGACGCCGAGACGATCCTTCGAAAGCTCAAGTCCGTGCGCCACGAAGATTACTACGCCGTGCTCGAAATTCGGCGAGGGGCTGAGAGCCAGACGGTGCGCGAGGCGTTTCATCGCCTCTATGCGCGCTTTGACCCCCAGGCGCTCGAATTCGAGCTCTCGCACCGCTACCAGACCGAGCTCAGCGAGATCCGCGATGCGCTCGAGGACGCCTGGGCCGTGCTGGGTGACCCCGATCTGCGCGATCCCTACCTGGCGCACACGGTTCGGAAGTGATTGCCCAATTCACCTGTTCAGGCTAATACAGCGGCGTCGTTTGACACCCGGTAAGCTGCGGCGTGCGCTGAATTTCCAGGCGCGCTGCGCAACAAGAGCGAAAGATTATGGCGATTCGACCCATCGTTATGTTCCCCAACGACGTTTTGGCCACCAAGGCCGAGGCCGTGCGCACGATCGACGCCGAGGTGCGCCAGCTCGTCGACGACATGATCGAGACCATGTACGACGCCCCCGGCGTGGGCCTTGCCGCGCCCCAGGTCGGCGTGCTCAAGCGGGTGACCGTGATCGACGTCTCGGCGCGCGATGAGACCGGACAGCTCTATGTGTTCATCAACCCCGAGATCGTGCACCGCGAGGGCAAGATCATGTGGGAGGAGGGCTGCTTGAGCTTGCCGGGCATCTACGAGAAGGTCGCGCGCGCGGCCAAGGTCGTCGTCAAGGCGCTCGACGAGGACGGCAATCCTTTTGAGGTCGAGGCCGAGGAGCTCTTTGCCGTGGCGATTCAGCACGAGCTCGACCACCTCGACGGGGTGATGTTTCTCGATCGCCTCAGCCATCTCAAGCGCCGCCTGGCGATCAAGCGCTACAAGAAGCTGCTGCTGCGCGCCGACGAAGAAGACGACGACGAGCAAGCCGAAGAGGATCGGGGTTGATGGCTGACTCAGCACCGCTTCGCATCGTGTACATGGGGACGCCGGACTTTGCCGTGCCGGCGCTGCAGGCGCTGATCGCCAGCCGCCACGAGGTCGTCGGCGTGGTCACCAATCCCGACCGGCCCAGCGGCCGGGGCAAGCGTCTGGCACCACCGCCGGTCAAGGTCGTGGCCGAGCAGGCAGGCCTCGAGGTTTATCAGCCCGAGCGCCTGCGCGACGACGAGGCCTACGCGCACATCGCCGCCTGGCGCCCCGACGTGATGGTGATCGCCGCCTACGGCCAGATCCTTCGCCAGCGCATGCTCGATTTGCCTCGCCACGGCTGCATCAACATCCATGCCTCCTTGCTGCCCGGCTACCGAGGCGCGGCGCCGATCAACTGGTGTATCGTGCGCGGTGAGGCGCAAAGCGGCATCACGATCATGGAGATGGAGCGCGGCCTTGATACCGGCCCGATGCTCGCCAGGCGCGCCGTCGCGATCGCAATCGACCAGAGCTCACAGGAGCTTCACGACGTGCTCGCAGCGCTTGGCGCCGAGATGATCGTCGAGGTGATCGAGGGCTTGAGCCGCGGCGAGCTTGTGGCCGAGGCGCAAGATGACAGCCTGTCGAGCTATGCGCCGATGCTCACCAAAGAGGTGGGGCTCATCGACTGGCAAAAGCCTGCACGCGAGGTGCACGACCACATTCGTGGCTTCAATCCCTGGCCGGGGGCCTACGCGTTTTTTGGCCCAGCAGCGGCTGGCGAGCGTATCAAATTTCATCGCTCGCGCCCGGTCGAGGGCCGGGGTGTGCCCGGCGAGGTGCTCGAGGCCGATGCATCGCGTGGCCGGCTCGTGATCGCCTGCGGGCAGGGTGCGATCGAGGCCATCGAGCTGCAGGCACCGGGAAAAAAGGCCATGAAGGCTGCCGATTTCTTGCGCGGCTTTACGATCGCCGTCGGCTCGCGTTTTGTCGGCCGAGCGAGCGACGACCATATCTGAGAGGAGAGTTGCGATGCCGCGACGAACAGCGCTCGACGTACTCAAGCGCGTCGAGCTTGATCATGCATACAGTCACATCGCGCTGGCCAATGCCTTTGGCGCGCATCTTTTGAGCGAGCGCGATCGGGGCCTCGCCACCGAGCTCGTCTACGGCACGCTCACCTGGCAGCGCACGATCGATCGCATGCTCGATTGTTTCGTGCGCCGCGGCGTGGAGAGCCTGGACGTGCCGATCTTGATCGATCTGCGCCTGGCGATCTACCAGCTCGTTTTCTTGGACCGCATCCCCGAGCACGCGATTGTCGACGAGGCCGTCAACCTGGCCAAAGAGGAGAGCGGCAAGGGAGCGGGCGGGCTGGTCAACGGCGTGTTGCGAAGCATCTTGCGAAGCCGCGCTGATTTGAAGGGCTGGGACGAGGCCGACCGCGACAAGCAGCCGGCGCGCTATCTGGCCCAGCGCTACTCGCTGCCCGACTGGCTGGCCGAGCGATTCTTGAGCCGCCACGGTTTTGAGCGCGCCCTGGCGATGGCCGAGGCGTTTACAAAGCGCCCCGCGCTGTTTTTGCGCTATCTGGGCGACGAGCCCGGCATCGTCGACAAGCTGCCCGAGGGTGTGAGCGTGGTCGAGGGCCTGCCCGGCGCGTTTGTGGCCGCAGGGTTGAGCGATGCGCTTCGCAGCGGCCTCGAGGATTATAGCTGGGTCGTCCAAGACCTGGGCAGCCAGCTCGTCGGCTGGTTTGCTGACGCCGAGCGCGGCCAGAGCGTGCTTGATGCCTGCGCAGGCCTCGGCGGCAAGACGCTGGCGCTGGCCGAAGTTGTCGGCTCCGAGGGCCGCGTCGAGGCCGTCGAGCCCAATCTTGGCAAGGTCGAAAAACTGCAGCAGGCGCTCGCTGCCACGAAACTCGCCGGCCGCGTCGGCGTCCACCAGGCCATGTTGCAAGACTTTGCAAAAAGTGGCGATCGCAG
Source organism: Lujinxingiaceae bacterium (assembly GCA_013697635.1). Lineage (GTDB taxonomy): Bacteria > Myxococcota_A > Bradymonadia > Bradymonadales > Bradymonadaceae > JACCWM01. Next base: position 43,343 of record JACCWM010000146.1, read on the forward strand.
CTTTGACATCGTGCTCGTCGATGCGCCCTGCACGGGCCTGGGCGTGATGCGCCGCCACCCCGAGATGCGCTGGCGGCGAAGCGAGGACGACATCGTCGAGCTCGTCACGATCCAGCGCGAGCTGCTCGAGGCGGCCGCGGGCCTGGTCAAGCCCGGTGGCGTGCTCGTCTACAGCGTCTGCACCTTCAGCGGCGAGGAAGGCCCCGATCAGGTCGCGCACTTTCTCAAAAACCACCCCGAGTTCGAGCGCGCCGGTGCGCCCAAGCACGCCAACTCCGCGCAGATTGCCTGGCCGCGCTATCTCGACGAGAACAGTGATATGGCGCTCAACCCGCTCGACCACGACGCTGACGCTTTTTACGCGGCGCGCCTGCGCCGCAAGGCCTGACTAAAGCAAAACTACTTTGAAAACGCAGGTTTTGCCCTGGTATTCGGCGCGGCGCACAGGCGCCTCCTCACTGATGGGAAGGCGTACAGGCGCCTCCTCACTGATGGGAAGGCGTACAGGCGCCTCCCCACTTGTGGGGAGGATCAAGGAGGGGGCCTTTGACAGGCGTGGCAATTGATAGGGTTTGTTCGATGGGATCTTGGGCACGATTGGATGGGCGTACAAAGACGACACCCTGTGTGCCAACGTGACTGAGACATTCGTGAAGGGCCCCCTCCTTGATCCTCCCCACAAGTGGGGAGGGGGCTTTTGCTTTCTCCGGTGGAAACTAGGTTTGCTTTAATTAGGAATTGGCATGACAAAGTCCTCAAATTTTCTGATCGCTCCCTCGATCTTGGCCTCTGATTTCACGCGTCTTGGCGACGAATGCCAGGCCGTGCTCGAGGCCGGCGTCGACTGGCTGCACATCGACGTCATGGACGGCCACTACGTGCCCAACATCACGATCGGTTTGCCCGTGGTCCAGGCGCTGCGCAAGCGTTTTCCCAACGCCTATCTCGACGTCCACCTGATGATCTCTAACCCGGATCAATTCATCGAGCCCTTCGTCGAGGCCGGCGCAAACCTCGTCTCGTTTCACCCCGAGGTCTCCCACCACCCCCACCGCGCGATCCAGCGCATTCAGGCCGCCGGCGCGCGTGCCGGGCTTGCGATCAATCCTGGCACCGCCCTGGAGACGATCGATTACCTGATCGAGGACATCGATCTGGTGCTCGTGATGAGCGTCAACCCGGGCTTTGGCGGCCAGAAGTTCGTCGAGTCGAGCCTGCGCAAGCTGCGCGAGCTGCAAGCGCTGCTCGATCAGCGCGGGCTCTCGATCGATGTCGAGGTCGATGGCGGCGTGGGCGTCAACAACATCGCCCAGATCCGCGACGCCGGGGCCAACGTGTTCGTCGCAGGCAGCGCGATCTTCGGCTCGCCGTCCTACGCCGAGACGATCGGCGCGATGCGCAAGGCGCTGGCGGTCTCACAACACAAACCTTCTCAATAACATCACACCCCCAAGCCATCCTCACACACCCCACCAACCATATCCCCCCAGCCCCCCCAGCCCCCCACCCTCTTCGCGAATTCGCGAAATTTCGCGGCATCTTTCGCGCTTCGCCTTTCGCGCTTCGCCTTTCGCGCTTCGCCTTTCGCGCTTCGCCTTTCGCGCTTCGCCTTTCGCGCTTCGAGAAGACGGCTCGAGCCGACCCAAAAGTTCACCCAACCGGACAGGCGTCAGCTCGCGCCGTCCGAGCTATGGTTGCAAACAATTGCCCGACAGGCTCGAGCTGGCATGGCAGGCCAAATTTTGCCTAAGAGGTCGGCTCGAGCTCTGGTTTGAGTTGGCCAGTGGTCCGCTCGCGAAGCTCAAGCCGACCTCACCATGCAAAAGTGCATGGTGAGGTCGGCTCGAGCCGAGCACCAAATCAAAAAGTGCATTTTGATCACGGCTCGAGCCGTGTCGGGCGATGGTTGGGCCCATGAGCTTACCGGCTCGAGCCGGCCCGTGTGTGGT
>JACCWM010000151.1 GCA_013697635.1 Lujinxingiaceae bacterium
ACCGGTGGAGGAGACCTCCGTCTCAACCACCTAAAATCAACCAAGGGGGTCAATTCTTCGTGTCGCAGAGGGGTCAATTCTTGATGTCGTTTGACAGGCGAGGTGCGCCTCAGCGGTGCATACTGCCGCGCGCCGGGCTCGGATACGGTCGTTTTGGTCGTCCACGGCCTGGGCGGCGCGACAACGGCGGGCTATTGCATCGGGGCAGCGAGCGCGGCAAGCCGGGCAGGCTACTCATGCCTTCGCTTAGCGCTTCGCGGGGCCGACCGCTTAGGAGAGGATTTCCACCACGCCGGCATGGTCGACGACGTGCGCGCAGCGCTGGCCTCGGCGCAGCTGGCACATTATCGGCGCGTCTTCGTGGTGGGCTATTCGATGGGCGGACACATCGCGCTTCGCGCCGCCATTGAAAAGGTCGACCAGCGCATTGTGGCCGTAGCGGCGATTTGCCCGCCGCTCGATCTGGCGGCCGGACAGCGCGCGATCGATGCGCCTTCGAGCTGGATCTATCGACGCCACGTGATCGCCGGGCTCAACGAGATGTACGCCGCCGTAGCGGCGCGCCGACCGGTGCCCACGCCCATCGAGCGCGTGCGCATGGCCACCACGCTTCGCGAGTGGGACCGCTTGACGGTGGTGCCCCGCTTTGACTTTCATGACGTCGATGACTATTACACACGCGCCAGCGTCTCGACCCATATCGCGCGTCTGGACTGTCCGGCCCTGATCATCGCCAGCCAGCACGACCCGATGATCCCGGCCAAGACGCTGTTTCCGGCGATCGCGTGTGCCCCGGCCTGCCTCGAGGTGCGCTGGGTGCGCGGCGGCGGCCACGTCTACTTTCGCCCCGACCTCAATTTGGGCATGGGCCAAGAGCCTGGCGTCGAAGCCCAGACGATCGCCTGGCTGTCGCGCCATTGACTAGAGCAGCGCCTAACGCGACGCCCCACCCCGGACGTCGGCGTGGCGCGCCCCTTCGGGTCGCGCAAACACGCCTGTGTCCAGGGCTAGCCAACGGCCTGGAACGCCTCTACGAGGCTCGCAGCTGTTTGAGCCATTGATCCTGTTCACACCTTCGAGCGCGAGCACCGCCGCAATCGTCAAATCCAACGGCACCACGCACCGCGAGCCTCTGAAAGAGGCGATCCAGGCTGTTGCGTAGCCCCGGACAAAGAGCCCGTGCCCGCCACGACAGTGGCAGGCACCGGGGTCGACGTCCGGGGTCGGGCAACTGCGTCGCTTCATGTTCGGCTCAACGCGACGTCGCTGGCCCACGCTTAAGCGTTGACCGAGCGCAAGAATCCGGCGTTGGTCTTGGTGTCCTTGAGGCGCTTGAGCATCCAGGACAGCCCGTCGGGCGGGCTCATGTCCGAGAGCTTGCGGCGCAAGATCGGCACGCGCTCGTTCTCGAGCTCGTCGAGCATATCGGCCTCGCGGCGCGTGCCGGAGTTGGCAATGTCGACCGCCGGCCAAAGCCGCTTGACGGCGAGCTCACGGTTGAGCACCAGCTCCATGTTGCCCGTGCCCTTGAACTCTTGAAAGATCACCTCGTCCATCCGGCTGCCCGTGTCGATCAGGGCCGTGCCCACGATCGTCAGGCTGCCTCCTTCCTCGAGATTTCGCGCGGCGCCAAAGAGCTGGCGCGGGATATCGAGCGCGCCAGCCGTCACGCCGCCCGAGAGCGTCTTGCCCGACGAGTCGGCAAAGTTGTTGTAGGCGCGCGCCAGACGCGTGATCGAGTCGAGCAGGATCACCACGTCCTCGCCACGCAACATGCGCTTGATCGCTTCGGTGAACACCTGCTCGGCGGCCTTGATGTGGTTGCGAGCCGGCTTGTCCGTCGTCGAGGCCACCACGTCAAAGGGCATGTTGCGCGCAAAGTCGGTGGCCTCCTCCGGGCGCTCGTCGATGAGCAACGCAATCTGGTAGATGTCTGGATGATTGAGCGCGATCGCCTTGCCGATCGTCTGCAAGATCATCGTCTTGCCGGCCTTGGGAGGGCTCGTGATTAAGCAGCGCTGCCCACGGGCAATCGGCGTGATGATGTCGATTACGCGCCCGGTGTACTCGGTGGGCTCAGTCTCGATGCGCAGACGCTCGGAGGGCTGAATGGCCGTATAATCGGAGAGTCGCCCGGCCAAGGCCGACAAGTCTTCTTTTTGGCCTGCGCTCGATTGACGACGTTTGCCGCGGCTTCTCTTTTTGCTCATCTGCTGGGGGGGCTACATGTATCTAGTTGGTGTGTCGTGGGCGATGATCAGAATGATCACCTGCCTGCAATCCCCCTCGACCCTGTGAGAGCAAGGGAGGGGGCAACGATCAAGTCATGAGCTAAACACACGAGCGTTCCAATTTACAACGAAAAAATCCCCTTTTCGTGTCACGACGCCTGGGTGGGCTGCGATCCGGACATCGATGTCGGGGTTCGATAACGTCTACCCCAGCGCATAAATCAGCCCAGTGCGCGGCCCCTTGCCTGGCAAGCGATTGATATTGAAGGTGTTTTTTGAATCCGTGTTGGGTTGGCATGCACTTCGCTATGACTCCGAGTCGCGGGGCAGGCAGTGACCTCCTAACAACGCACGTTTCGTCAGGTCTCTGGAATCTGCCCTCAAATCGCAACTGATGATGGAGGTAGCATATGAATACCAAGCATCTGATCCCTACCAAATGGCTCTTTCTCCTGCTCGTTTCGCTGCTCGCCAGCTCGGTGGCCTGCGGTGAGAGCGCCGATGGCGATACCAACAATGCAAACAACGGCCAAGACGGCGATACGGCCGTGATCGAAGGCCGACTCGAATCCCAGGCATCCGGCGAGGCCGAGGGCGATGCCCAATTCTCGAACACGGTGGTCACCGCCTACCGCGTGATGGCCGATGGCTCGGTCACGCAAGTCTCCGCGTCCGAAACCGCGGTTGAGGCAGACGGGCGCTATACGATCACCATCGATTTGTCGGCCGAGCTTCAGGGAGACCTGATCGTCGAGGCCTCGCGCGAGTCGGCAGCGATTGGCTCGGTGCTCGTCAAGAACTCCATTGCGGCCGGCCAGACGGTGATGGCGGCGCCGATCTCGACGAAGACCAGCATCGAATCCGATGCCTACGTCGAGGCGCGCGTCAGTGGGCAATGGGATAACCATTGCTCGGTGAGCCAGCATCGCGAGTTTATCTCCTCGCGCCTCGCTGCTGGCCTGCATGCTCAAAGCGGGGAGCACTACAAGGCCTCCGTTGCCACAATGTCTCAGGCATCGACCTCGGCGATGAAGGCCTGGTCGGGATTCATCGTCGCGCAAAGCGCGGCCAGCGAGGCTGATTTGCAGGCCACCTTTGCAGCTCAGGCCGAGGCCCGCGCCGAGCACGACGCGTATCTGCACGCAGGTCAGCCCGCTGAACAGGCCCGCGACGATTACCGCGCCAGCACCCGGCATGCCTACGCGCAGGCTGGCATAACGATCGAGACCCAGGCTCAGGCCTCGCACGCCGCTTCCGAGGGCATGTTGGTCTACGCCGGCGAGCTCAGCGCTGAGCTGCGAGGCCGCGCCGAGGCGGATGCTGAGGCTTACCGTGCCCGCTTTGTCACCGAGGCCATCGCGCTCTACTTCGAGGCGCTTGGATTTGCCGACGAGTCGAGTCAGATGGAGGCAATCATCAGTGCCGGAGCCAGCCTCGAGGCAAGCCTTGACGCCTCCGACGGTCAACAGGCTGCACGCAGTGCCTGGCAGCAGTACCGCGAGAGCGTCGAGGCCGAGCTCGGTCCCAACCAGTTGTTGGTCTATACGGGCATCGATGTCTCGGCGGCCAGCGCGGTCTATGCCGAGGGAATCGCCGGCCTCGAGGCGAGCTCGGACACCTCGGCCACGGCCATGGCGAGTGTCGCCCTTGTCGCCGACTTTCACAGCGCCGTCGTGGCCGAACTCGACGAGCTCGTCGATGAGCTGCTCGACTCCGATTCCCAGGCATCTGTGCTCCTCGAGATCCTGTTTCACCTCGAGCTTGGCACGCGCTGAGCGTGAGCGCGCTGCGTGACCACCAGGTAAACAACGAGGGCCTCGATTTGGAGGCCCTCGTTGCTTTCTTGGTCGCCAAGACAGCCAGGAGAGCACCGCATTTGGCGCCGGGAGGCATAGACGCGGCCCGGGCACCATGTTAATCTGCGGCCAAGTTCAACGGCCAGCCAGGATACGCATGCACGACTTGAATCTAGACCTACTCGATAACCCTCCCCTCTATGTCGGAGAGGGCATCTCGGTGCGCCAGCTCGAGGTGACCATCTACGACGAGCGCGCCTTGCAAAACGAGCAGGTCGCCGAGCTTGGCGGCCTGCGCGGGCGAAACGACGACTTGCAGCGCGCGCTGAGCGACGAGATGGGCAAGCTGCGCGAGATCTCCGAGCATCTGCACCGCGCCCAAAACCGCGGTGCGTTCTCGTCAAGCCTTCGCGACGTGTTCTCCAAGCTGCCGTGGTTTCAGGGACGCATCATCACGCGCAACTCGATCGAGCAGCTGCTGCGCGCCCAGTACGAACTCAGCGCGCGCCGGCTCAAAGAGGCCGCCGAGTTTGCCGATCGCCTGGAAGTGGCGCGCTCCAATCTCTTCGACGAAATCGAGCGGCTCAACGCGCGCATCATCGTCTCGGCCAGAAACGAGGAGGTTGCCGCAGCCTACATCAATTCGATCGAGAAGCTGCGTGCCCAACTCGAGGTGCGACGGCGCATGGCCGGTGATTCCACCGCCGAGGCGCGCGAGGTGCAGGCCAAGATCGACCAGGCTCGCCGCCTGCTCGTTGAGCACTCCAGCTTGCTTCGCCTCTATGCCACGGCCGAGGAGCGCCTCGACAAGCTCAAGGAGAACACCCACCAGTTGGCCGAGACGATCGCCTATCTGCGAAGCGACATCAATTTGTACGTCACCGCGGCAAGCGAGAAGCTCGACGTGGTCGCCGGCCAGATCCAGGCGATCGGCGCCGCCGCCGACGCCGCCGTCGTCATGCTCGAGCTCAAGCACTCACTCGAAGCGATGACCGAGGCGATCAACCACACCACGCGCTTTGTCTCCGAGACCCAGACCTACTTTCGCAAGAACGTCGACAAGATGGTCGACGAGCTCGAGCTCTACGACGAGCAGACGATCATGGTCTTCGACCAGAACATCACCTTCAATGAGGTCGTCGAGGACATGCGCGTCAGCGACGCCATGTCCGACAACCTGGCGCGCCAGATCGAGGCCCTGGCCGAGGTCGAGGCCAAATAGCGGAGAGTGGGCAGATGTCATCGAATACACCAGGTGTGCTCGGCGCGGTTGCCTCGCGCACACTCAGCGGTCGGGCCGAGGCCGAGTACGTCGATCGCTTCGCGGCGATCTTGCGCGCCGCCCGACTGAACAGCCAGTACCCGGAAAGCCGGCGCATGAGCGCCCACGTCGGAGCGATGGGACCGCGCGTGCACCGCGGGCTTTACGAGAGCTTGCAGGTCAACTCGCAAAGCGGGCTGCCCACCTACCGCGAGTGGACGCGCGTGCAGACCGACGTGACGATCGCCGCCGATCAGCTCAACCAGCTTGGCGCGCGCGCCGCCCTCGCAGCGCGCGCCCAAAACAGCGCCGCCGGCGTGGACATCCACCACAAGCAGCTCGCCAAGTTCGACTACTACTCCGAGATCGCCCGCCTGGCGCTGGCCCCGCTCGATGGCATGCAGATTGCCCTTCGCCGCATCGAGGCCGCCCAGCGCACGGCGCACTTTCATGTGGTCTTCGACAAGCTCGACGCCTCGGGCGTGTTCGTGCGCTACTCGATCGATCTGGCCCAGCGCTCGTCGGTCTGGGGGACACCTGCCGTGGTGCTCAACGAGGAGACCGCGCGCCACACCGAGGAGTTCAAGGCCCTGATCTATCAGTTCAGCTCGCTCGACGCCGAGTTCACCTTTGCCAAGCTCACCGCGCTCGAGGGCCTCTCGGTCGAGCGCGTGCTCAAAGGCACGGTGGGGCCGATTTACTGGGGCGACAGCCCGGCGCCCGAGCCTATCGCAAGCTTGCTCGCCCACGAGCCGCAAGGCTTTGTCGCCGTATTCGCGCTCGACACGGCCGCAAGCGACGTGACCCAGAATCAAAACAACGATCCGCTGGGCGCGCTCTACGCCTCGACGCTCTCGGCCGAGGTGCGCCACAGCTATGCGCAGGCGCGCGAGGCCTATGGCTACCGCGTCTTCAAGGACCGAAAGTTCGTGGCCTCCGCCGGGATCGTCGCGCCGCTGCGCCAAATGTGCGAGAGCATGGGCACCCAGAACATCATCTATAC
>JACCWM010000153.1 GCA_013697635.1 Lujinxingiaceae bacterium
CGTTTTCGTTTTCGTTTTCGTTTTCGTTTTCGTTTTCGTTTTCGTTTTCGTTTTCGTTTTCGTTTTAGTTAACGGTGCCGGGGGTGGGGTTAGTCCCCATTTCGAGCAGGGGGGCTTCGTTGAGGCTGCGGCGATTGAGGGTCTTGCCGCGGCCGCCTTCGGTGGCGTAGCTGACGTGGTCGACGACTTTGCCGTCACGGCCTGCCAGGGTTACGGCGTCGCCGGTATTGTTCAAAAACAGGCCTTGCGAGCTGAAAACGCGGACGTTGGGAAGGCCGGTGAAGGTGGCGGTGTCGGCGCCGCCGAAGACGAGCAGGTAGCCACCGGGCTCGATGATGCTGTCGTAGGGAAAGGTAAAGCGCACGGTCACGTTGTCGCTGAGCTTCCAGCCGGCCAGATCGATGGGTTTTGAAGAAGGATTGTAGAGCTCGATGTACTCGTCTTCGCGGGAGTCGCGGCGTCCGTCGCCGTTGAGGTCGGTGCGGGGATCGGCCATGACCTCGTTGATGAGCACGGTGGGCTCGTCTTCGATGACGACGTCCTCGCAGGTGTAGGTCGCCGGTACGCAGTAGCTGTCGGCAAGCCAGCTGCCGGTCGAGGTCTCGCGGCAGATGTAGCCGGTGGGGCAGCCGGCGTCGCTCGTGCACTCGAAGGAGCAGACCTTGGCGCCTTGCAGATCGAGGCAGCGATTGCCGACGCCGCCGCAGTCGGTATTACGGCTGCAGGAGTCGCAAAGCGCGGCCGTGTTGGCGTAGGGGTGGCCCTGGGGGTTGTTGTCGATGCCGTGCACGCCGTACATGGTCTTGAACCAGGTGCTGGCCGAGTCCATGGAGCGAAGCAGCTTGCTGTAGCGCATCGGGGTGTGGTTGGCCTGGGTGTCGGTGCCAACAAGCGCGCCCAAAAAGTCGGTGACGACCTTGCTGGTCGCGGCGTTGGAGAAGCTCGTCGTGGTGATGATGTCGAGGTTCTGGCGGTTTGATTTTGCCGGGTTGGCCCAAAATGCCTGGCCGAGCGCGTAGGTGTCGCAGCCTTCAGCGAGCACGACCTGGTAGCGATCGGCGGGCATGTTGAGGGTGGGGATCTCGGAGTCGTCGAGATCGCCCTCGGAGGTCTTCTTCCAGTTGGCCAGGGCGAAGCCGTACCAGGGGCCGGAGTGGCCGCTGAACATGGTCACGTCGTGGTCGCGAAAGCTCGCGCGCATCGCCTCTTCGAGCACGCGGCCGCCGGCATCGGTGTCCGGATCGGTGCTGGTGCCGGGCTCGCCCCACCACAGGGTGATGCTGACCTCGACCGACTTGCCGTTGGCCTTGATCGTGCGCGTCAGGGGCGCGCGCCGGCTCGCATACTCGCCCCAGTTCGCCACCGGCGTGCGGAAGCCGTTTCGAAGCAGCCACTCGTAGGTGGTCTTGGCGTGTTTCTGGTGGTAGTCGCCGTGATAATCCCAGCCAAAAAACGCCCCGATGCTGAGCTTTCCGTCGGCGAAGAGGCGCGCATAGTCGATCCAGGCATCGTTGGAGCGGGGCTGGGCGACGACGAACAAGTCTTGAAGATACCAGCGCGAAGCGTCCACCGAGGTGGTCGAAAAACTCGACCAGGGCGCGCGGCGATACCACTCGTTTTCATGGTCGAGGCGCTCCATCTCGGCGTTGCTCAGCTTGCCCACGGCGAGCTGGAAGCGGTGGCTGCCGTCCTCTTGTGCTTCGGCCTGCAAGGCGCGCAACAGGTCGAACTGACCGCCAATCTCTTGGACAAAGCCAAAGCTGTAGGTCAGACCTTCGATGTGCTCGATCTCGAGGTCTTCGTAGGAGCCATTCTTGGTCAAGGCCTTGAGTCCGCCGTAGTTGGCGTTGGAGGCATCGTTGGACTTGTCGATCAAATAGGTGTTGAGAAAATAGCCGATGACGACCTGCTGGTAGGGAATCAACTCCTGGACACGCGCCACGCGCTCGGCTTCGGTGCGCCCGAGATACGTGCTCTCCAGCGTGATCGTTGCCTGCCCACGCACGTAGTACTCCTGGGCCGTCTCGCTTCGAAAGTTGTCGGCCTTGTCGTTGGGGCCGAGCACGCTCAACGCCGTCTCATCCTCGAGCACAGCCTCCTCGCCGGCGCAGGCAGCGGTAGCGCAGGCGATACAGGCGACAAGTACGAGAAGAAGAAAGCGGTGAAAGTTTTTCATCGTGAAGCTCCAAAAAGCGTCGGGCGGGTAAAACAGGCAAAATCATCACAGGCGCGATGCACTTCAATATTCGGGCCAGCACGTGCAACTCGGCCAACACCAGATTTTTGGCGGGTCTTTGCGACGACAAAGATGGTGTGTGGCTAGTGGAGTTGCCGCTCAAAGTGGCAACAAAAGCCGCCTCCGAGCAAGCCGCTACTCTTCTTCTTGGACGCGCATACGCACGGCCAGGCGCATGCCGGGCTTGAGCAGTCCAGAGCGCGCGACTTCGATCGGAACGATCAGGCAGCTCTGGTGGTCCACTTCAACGACGAACTCGAGCCATCCATCGGCGCCAAGATCGAGGCCCGCAACACGAAGGGTCTGAGCCTGCAAGGCTTTGCGTGAGACCTCGTGCGTGCGGCTGTCGCTCAATTGGGCATTGAGCGAGTTCGTATTGAGTACTTTGGTATGGGCGTCGTTGACGATCAGCTCGGGCCGGGTGGCGTTGATGGCCGAAAGAATCTCGGTCGGCTTGCCGGTGTGGCGGGCATCGAACTCGGCGCGTGCGTGGGCGAGCACCGAGGTGCGATTGATCACCTCGGTGGGATCTTCGGCGATGGCCTCGGACTTGGTCTTAAGTCCATGCTCCTCGCCGCCCCAGTGATCATCGGGCTCGCCATTCAAGGTCGGCTCGTCGTCGATCATCGCACGAATATCGAGCGCTGGCATGCGCTGTGTGTCACTGTCATCATGCTCAGACACCGCGGGCCGCTGAAGCGTGGGGGCGTCGCTGAGCGTCTCGTTGGCCTGAAGATGTTTGGCGCTGCGGCTGTAATCTTGATCGGACATGCAGCTTCCCGGGTGTTAGGTATGAACTCTGAAGGGGGTCTCTAGCGTCAGTTTGGCGTAATTGAGCTTTCAATGCAACCTGACAACAGCCGACACTTCGAAGGCAGGCCGCTTGCGCGCAAAAAAGCCGGATGCTGAATATTTTCGAAAGTCGTGGTGTTGAAACACCCGTCAAATCAAGCTGCCATGCAGGGAATCGATGTCTGGACGTACAAATCCCGTTGTGTTGAGTCATGTTCTCATCACTGTTGCCACCGCCATTTTGTTGGCTCCTGTCGCGTTTGCCCAGGAAGTTTCAACCCAATCGGCGACTTCTCTAACCCTGTCCGAAGCGCTCGTGCTCGTCGAGGCACACAACGAGGAGTGGGAGTTGACCGAGCTGCAGATTCGCCGCAGCCAGGCGGCGCGCCGCGAGGCCCGGGCAGCGCTGCTGCCCCAGCTGAGCGCCTCGGCCAGCGTGACGCGAAACGGTGGCGTCGAAGAGTCCGTGGTCGCCGGCCAGATCGTGCGCCAGCGCTACGATTGGGGCACCGGCTTGAGCGCCTCGATCGTGCTCTTCGATGGGCCGCGCTATCCGCTGTATTCGCGAAGCGGCGAGCTCGTGGAGCTCTCGCGGGTGGAGGCGAGTTGGCGCCGCCACGTGCTGCGCCTGGAGACCGAGCAGACCTTCTACGTGTTGGCGGCCTCGCAACGTGAGGTCGAGATCGCCCAGCAGGCCGTCGAGCTTCGCCAGGCGTACCTGGAGCGAGCCGAGGCGATGCTTGCCGCGGACATGGCGATCGGACTCGATGTTGCCCGCGCGCGCACGGAGTTGCTCGAAGCCCAACAGCGCGTGCTCGAAGCGCGCGCCAACCTTGGCAACGCCTCCGACTCGCTCTCGGTGCTCATCGGCCATGCCGATTCACGTGCGCTGGTGGCACGCTTGCCCGAGTTCGCCGCACAGACGCCACCCGATGTGGCCCGGGGCCAGCTCGCCGATCGCGCCGATTTCGTTGCGCAGAGCCACGCGATCGCGGCTGCGCGCTACGCCCATGATGCCATCTGGTGGGGGCTACTGCCGCGCCTGGATCTTCGGGCTGACTGGCGCGTGGGCCAGGCCTCGGTCTTCAACCCTGAGGGCACCGCCTGGTCGATGACGCTGGCGCTGACCTGGTTGCTCTATGACGGTGGTGCGCGTTATGCGCGCGCCGACGCAGCCCAGGTCGAGATCCGCGAGCGCACGCTCGTGCTCGAGCGAAGCGTGCGCCGGGCAAACGCCGAGCTCACCACGGCGCTTCGCGACTGGCAGCTCGCTGTGGCCTCGATCGCTGTGGCCAACGAGCAGATTCTGGCCGCCACCGAAGCCTACGAGGTCGCTCAGGCCCGCTTCGAGTCTGGCCTTGCGACGAGCATCGAGGTGATCGACGCTTCACAAGCCTTGTTTCGCGCCGAGATGGCGCGCAATCAAACACAGCTTCGCGCCTTGTTGGCCACCTCGCGCTACCGTTATCTGGAAGCGATCGACCTACAATGATGACCCGCAACCCAAAGTACGCTCATGATTCGAAAATGCCTTTATTTGATCGCCGCCGGCTTGCTCGTCGCCACCGTGGGATGCTCGGCTGATAGCGCGGAGGGCAAGGCTGGTGGCGGCGCCGGCAAGAAGCGCGGCGGGCCGTCGAACTCGATCACCGTTGTGCAGACGATCGCCGTCGAGGTCGGGCCTTTTTCCGTGGTGGGCGACTACGCCGGCGAGTTCCAATCCGAGGGCATGTCACAGCTGTCGGCCGATACGGCCGGGCGCGTGATCGCCGTGGATGCTCACGTGGGCGATACCGTCACGCGCGGGCAAGTCCTGGCCGAGATCGATCCGCTACCCCACCAGCAGCGCATCCGCGAGTATCAGGCCTCCGTGCAGATGGCCACGGCCGGCCTGGCCGAGAGCCGGGTTCAGTTGGCCAATCTCAAATCCGATCTGGCCCGGCGCCAACCGCTGCTCGATCGCCAGATGATCACCGCCCGCGAGATCGAAAACCTCGAGGCCGGCGTGGCCGCCGCCGAGCAGCGCGTGGCTGTGGCTCAGGCCACGATCGAGCAAAGCCGTGCGCGCCTGCTCTCGGCCCAGGAAGACCTTCGAAACACCAAGATCAAGTCGCCCTTTGACGGGCGCATCGCCGAGCGTTTCGTCGACCGGGGCACCTACGTCACGCCCAATCAGCCGGTGTTTCGGGTGATCGACGACAGCGATATCTATTTGACCGTGCGCCTGCCCGAGCGCGACGCCGGGCGGGTGAGCAAGGATATGACGGTCGACATACGCGTCGCCGCGCTGGGCAGCCGACCACAGGCTGGACGGGTCAAGCGCATTGCGCCCGCCCTCGATCCGGCTACGCGAAGCCTGCGCGTTGATATCACGCTCGACGAGGATCATCCGGCGCTCAAGCCGGGTATGTTTGCGCGCGTCCAATTCGAGCTCGGTGCGCGCGAGCGGGCCATGTCGCTTCCCAATCAGGCCCTGCTCAAGGAGCGCGATGGCACGCCCTTTGTCTGGCGCGTGCAAGACGAAAAGGCCGAAAAGGTCACGGTCGTTCCCGATTTGATCGGGCGCGAGCGCACCGAGATCGTCGAGGGCCTCGCGCCCGGTGACCTGATCGTGTTGCGCGGCCAGGAGCGCCTGCGCCCGGGCGCCAGCGTGCGCGACCTGGCGCAACCGGCGACGCCGGCCAAGAGCGCTCCGAGGACGCCATGAATCTGTCAAAGTTTGCCGTCTATCGGCCGATATTTACCACGATGGTCTTCTTGGTGATCCTGATCCTCGGTGCCGTCTCCTTTACCCGTTTGCAGGTCGATCTGCTGCCCGAGATCGATTTCCCAAGCCTCTCGGTGACGACCACCTACACCGGTGCCGGACCCGAAGAGATCGAGACCTTGATCACGCGCCCGATCGAGCAGGCCGTGAGCACCGTGGAGGGTATCGAGAGTCTGGAGGGCTTTTCGGCCGAAGGGCGCAGCCGCGTGGCGCTGCGCTTTGTCTGGGGAACCAACCTCGACTCGGCGCTCAACGACGTGCGCGCAGCGATCGAGCGCGTCAAGATGCGCCTGCCCGATGAGGCCGACGATCCGGTCGTCTTCAAGTTCGATCTGAACAGCTTTCCGATCATATTCTTGGCCCTCTCCGGCGAGATGAGCGAGCCGGAGCTGCGCCAGTTGGCCGAGCGCCAGCTTGCCCCGCGCCTCGAGCGCGTTGAGGGTGTGGCGTCGGTCAACGTGCGCGGCGGCGTCAAGCGCCAGATCCACGTGCTGCTCGATAGCGAGCGGCTGCGCGCCTACAACCTGGCCGCGGTCAGCGTGGTCGACGCGCTGCGCACCGAGAACCAGAACGTGCCGGCCGGCCAGCTCGAGCAATACGACGAGAACGTGCTGATCCGTATCCTGGGCGAGAACGTCGATCCGCTCGATCTGCACGACATCATCGTCGCCACCAAGCGCGACGAGGGCGGCCGCCAGGTGCCCGTCTTCTTACGCGACGTGGCGCGCGTGGTCGACACCTTCGAGGATCCCAACAACATCGTGCGCATCAACGGCGTGCCGGGCATCCGCGTCAGCGTCTCCAAGCAAAGCGGCGTGAACACTGTCGAGGTCGCCGAACGCGTGCGAAACGAGCTCGTCTTCATCAACCGCGACTACGAAGGGCGCGCCCACCTGGCCCTGATCAACGACACGTCGGAGTATATCGAGAACTCGATCTCCAACGTGCAGGACTCGGTCTTGGCCGGCGCGGTGCTCGCGATCTTTGTGCTGCTCTTCTTTCTTCGCAATGTGCGCTCGACCTTGATCATCGCCCTGGGCATCCCGATCTCGATCATCGGCATCTTTACGCTGATGTATTATTTCGACATCACGCTCAACCTGGTCAGCTTTGGCGGCGTGGCGCTGGGCGTCGGCCTGCTCGTCGACAACGCGATCGTCATCCTCGAGAACATCTACAGAAAACTCGAAGACGGTATCGAGGCCAAGGAGGCGGCGATCGAGGGCTCGCGCGAGGTCTCGGCGGCGATCATTGCCTCGACGATCACCACGTTGGTCGTCTTCTTGCCCGTGATCTTCTTGACCGGTTTTGCGGCGATCTTCTTTGGCCAGATGGCCTTCGTGGTCAGCTTTGCGCTGATCTGCTCGTTGGCCGTGGCCCTGACCCTGATTCCGATGCTCTCGTCGCGCTTTTTGCGCCCGGCGCGCATTTTGGAGACGGCCAACAGCAAAGATCGCGACGTCATCGGGCGCTTCTTGTCCGCCATCGAGAAGACCTATGGCAACCTGGTGGACTGGTGCATGTCGCACCCCAAGATCACGCTTTCGGTGGCCCTGGCGCTGCTCGGCGGCGCGCTGGCCCTGGTGCCGATGGTGGGCACCGAGCTCTTGCCCGAGGAGGACATGAGCGAGGTTGCGATAAGCTTCGAGTTGCCCGTGGGTACGCGCGTCGAGGTCACCGAGCAGGAGATCCAAAAGCTCGAAGCTCTGATCCCCGAGGCAATCCCCGAGATGGTCAACATGCAGACGATCGTGGGCACGCCCGGCTTCTGGTCGACCTCGGGTGGTGAGACGGCCAGCATCAGCGCCAAACTCGTGCCTCCGCACCGGCGCACGCGCAGCAGCGAGGAGATCGCGCTGGCGGTTTCGCCCCTGGTCACCAGCCTGGTGCCGGGCGCGATCGTGCGCGTTCGCGCCGGGGGCGGCCTGTGGATCATGCGCGTCTTGCGCGGTGGCGGGGAACGTCTCGAGGTGCAAGTCTTGGGCTTCGATCTGGCCACGGCCGACAGACTTGCCATCGAGGTGCGTGATCGCATGGTCGGCATCGAGGGCATCAGCGGTGCCGACATCAGCCGCAAGGCCGGCGGCAGCGAGGTGCGCGTCATCCCCGACCGTGAGCGCCTGGCCAGCCTGGGCCTTCAGCCCTCGGTGGTCGCGCGCCAGTTGCAGACCTACATGCAAGGCACACGCGCCACGGTGCTGCGCTCGGAGGGCGACGAGTTCGACGTGATCGTGCGCCTGCCTCGCTCGGAGCGCGTGGGCACCGATGCCCTCTTGAACGTGCCGATCATCATCCCCGGTGTGGGCTCGACGATC
Organism: Lujinxingiaceae bacterium; assembly: GCA_013697635.1. GTDB lineage: Bacteria > Myxococcota_A > Bradymonadia > Bradymonadales > Bradymonadaceae > JACCWM01. Next base: position 8,111 of record JACCWM010000153.1, read on the forward strand.
CTCGGTGACGTCGCCACCCTCGTCGAGGCCGAAGGCCCACTGACCATCGAGCGCGAGAACCAGAGCCGCGTGGTCAAAGTGCGCGCCTTCATGACCGGCGAGCGCAATCTGGGCGTGATGACCGCCGAGCTGCGGGAGCGGCTGACCGATATCGAGGTTCCGGGCGACTTCAGCGTCTTGCTCAAAGGCGAGACCGAGGAGCAGGAGAAGACCTTCGCGGCCCTGCTCATCGGCATTTTGCTGGCCGTCTTGCTCGTCTACATGGTCATGGCCGCCCAGTTCGAGAGCTTCTTGCACCCGCTTTTCATCATGTTCTCGATTCCCTTTGCCGCCATTGGCGTCATCGTCATGCTCGTTGCCACGGGCACGACCTTCAACATCCAGTCCTTCATGGGCTGTATCATGCTCACAGGAATAGTCGTCAACAACGCGATCGTGCTCGTCGACTACATCAATCTCTTGCGAAACGAGCACGGCATGGCCGTGCGCGAAGCGGTGAGCATGAGCGCGCGTCGCCGGCTTCGCCCGATCCTGATGACCACGGCCACCACGATCCTTGCCCTGACGCCGGTTGCCCTGGGATTGGGCGAGGGCGGCGACTCGCAAGCGCCGCTGGCGCGCGCGGTCGTCGGCGGCCTGTTCGTCTCCGGCGCGATTTCATTGCTGATCATTCCCGTGATCTATAACGGTGTGGAGGGATGGCGCGAGCGAAGAAAGCAGCGTTCGAGCCCGAGCAAGGCGTGAAGGAAATTGAACAATCAAATTGGCTGTGCTAACTATGAATGCAGGTGACCCAGACAATTTCGGTCAATGACGTCATCAGCTTGGCCAAACGGGCGTCTTGGGAACTTCACTTTGCGGTTGCGCCAATGCACTCATGCGTTATCCTAGCTGTTAGGCGAGCCAGAGACCTGCTCCAAGGAAATCTGCATGTTCAAGCTCCTGATTGAGGATGACGAAGGCGGCAAAAAGGTAGTTCCCATCATTCGTGACGAGATCACGATTGGCCGGCAAGAAGGGAACACCATCCGCTTGACCGAGCGCAACGTCTCCCGGCGTCATGGCCGGCTGTTTCGTGAGGATGGTAAACTCTTCGTCGAAGAGCTCTCGGCGCGCTATGGCCTCAAGAAAAACGGCAAGCGGCTGGGCAAGCGCGAGGAGTTTCGCGAGGGCGACGTGCTCGTCATCGGCGACTATCGGCTGACCTTACAGGTCGAGAAGAAGGCTGCGCCGGGGATCAAAGCGCCGCCGGCTGCCGCCCCCGCGCGCGGCGGCTTCAACGACGCCTCCACCCAGATCACCAGCCTTGGCGAACTCGAGGGCGCCCCGCGCGAGCGCACGGCCGTGATCCCGGCGATGCCCGCAAAACTCGTGGTGATCTCGAGCAATTTTGCCGGCCAAGAGTTTCCCTTGAATCGCCAGGAGATGGTCATTGGTCGCGGCGACGACTGCCACATCATCATCGACCATCGCTCGATCTCGACCAAGCACGCCAAGATCGTGCGCGAAGACAACACCACCTACAAGATCGTCGACCTCAACAGCAAAAATGGTGTCAAGGTCAGTGGCGACGACTACCGTGCAACCCACCTCAAACGCGGTGACGTCGTTGAGCTTGGTCACGTGAAGTTTCGCTTTGTCGAGCCTGGCGAGAACTACGTCTTTACGCCTCAAGCGGCGGGCTTCGACGACGAATATGACGCTCCGCCGGCCAAGGGCGGCGTCAAGCCCCTGGCGATCGTCGGTGGACTCTGCGCGGCATTGCTGGTGGGCGGTATCATTTTCATGCTCTCACAAGGCACATCGGATCCGTCGGGCGCATCAGAGCTTGGGGCCGTAGCCAACGTCGCGCTCGATCCGCCGGCCAAGCCTGGCGAGAGCGACAGCGCGCCGGGCGATGACCGGCTGGCCAGCGCGCTTGCCAAGGCGCGCGCCGACATCAACGACGGCCAGCTTCAGCGTGCGATTGGCTCACTGGAGTCCGTGCGCGATCTCTTCGAGCCCTCGGCAGAGCAGCGCACCGAGATCAGCGAGTTGCTCTCGCAGGCACGCAACGAACAACCCTTTCAGCGTGCGTATGGCCAGGCCACCGAGCTAATCCAAGAGGGCAATCACGTCGAGGCGCTGCGTCGCATCGAGACGATCCCCTCGCACTCGCTCTTTCACAAGATGCTCGCCAAGGAGGGGCTGTCCAATCAAGCGCTCGATGGCGCCGTCGCGCAGGCCCAAAAACAGCTCGATGGCGGTGATGCCCGTGCGGCTCGCAGCTCCGTGGAGCGTGTCGTGGCTTTCGATGCCAACTTTGAGCCGGCTATCCGGCTTTTGGCGCGCCTCGATCAGCAAGATCGTCAGGCCAGCGTCATGGTCGCCACCCGGCCGACCGACGCTACCCGAAAGACCGTCACTGCGCCTCGCGAGAGCGACACGACGGCGACCACCGTCGCCACCAAGCGCGAGCCAGCCACCAAGAAGGCCGCGATCGACCCGGGCGCTGCCCGCGAGCTCTTCACCAGCGCCGCGCGCAAGGTGGCCAGTGGCGATCCTCGCGGCGCAATCGCCGACTGTCAGGAAGGTCTGCGCGGCGGACACTTGGCCTGCCATCGTATCCTCGGCGTCGCCTACGGCCAGATCAACGACAACGACAAGGCCTGCAATCATTACCGTCTCTACCTGCGCACCGGCCCCTCCAACGCGGGCGGCATCGAGAGCCAGATGACGAAGATGGGCTGCTCCTGAGCCCAAAGCGTGCGGAATGACGCCCGGCGCCCGATCGTTTTGAAAGAGCGCCTGCCAGGGCGCCCTTCAAGCAGACGTTTCCGAGCAGGAGAGCGATCATCGGACGAAACATTCACGGCGACCTGTCAGGTCTCAAATCCAGTCAAAAAAAGAGCCTCGAGAGGCTGTTCAAGCGGCGCATCAACTCCTTTGAAGCGATAACTCAGGAGTTTGCCACACAATTGACCTTTATCTCCGAGGAGCTCAACCGCGTCGTCGCCGTGCTCGTTGATCGCGCTGGGCGCGTCGAGGAGGTGATGGTCGGCGACAGCGATCGGGTCTATCTGCCAGACATCGGCCGCGAGCGCGCAGGCGCCAGCCGCTTTCGTGGCATACGTCTGATCCGCACCAATCTGACCACCACGGCCAAGAATCGCCAAGTCGAGCTGACACGCGATGATTTGACCGATCTCTCACGGCTCAAGCTCGATCTGGTCATGACGATCGCGGTGGGTGCGGCCGGCTATCCGGGCTCGGTGGCCTGGGCCAGTTTGGTTCCCGAGAACCCGGCCAACGATCTGTGGCAGATCAGCGTGGCGGCCAACCCCAGTGAGGTGAACTTTCACTTCACGCACTTCATCGGCGAGCTCGAGAGCGAGTTTCAGCGAAAGACCAGCCGCGCAATGACCACGGGCGGACAGCCCGCGATGCTCGTCTATGTCGCTACACCCGCCGGGCGCAGCGAGGAGATCGAGCTGGCCGAGATGCACGAACTCTGCCGCACGGCCGGCGTCTCGATCGTCGACACGGTGGTGCAAAACCGCGCCGATACGCACCCCAAGTACGCGATCGGCAAGGGAAAGCTCGAAGAACTCACGCTTCGCGCCCTGCAGCTCGACGCCGAGCTGATCATCTTTGCCCAGGATCTCAGCCCCAATCAGCTTCGTGGCATCACCGAGATGACCGAGATCAAGGTGCTCGATCGCACCCAGCTGATTTTGGACATCTTTGCTCAGCGAGCCACCTCCAGCGACGGTAAGGTGCAAGTCGAGCTGGCCCAGCTCAAGTACAGCCTGCCTCGACTGCACAGCAAGAGCACGGGCATGAGCCGGCTGACCGGCGGCATCGGCGGCCGTGGACCGGGTGAGACCAAGCTCGAGATCAACCGCCGCCGTGCCCGCGATCGCATCCGCATGCTCGAGGGCCAGATCGAGACTCTGGGCAAACAGCGCGGGCTTCGTCGTGAGCGCCGCCAGCAAAACCGGCTTCCGGTGGTGGGCATCGTTGGCTACACCAACGCCGGCAAGTCGACGCTGCTCAACACCTTGACCCACTCCGAGGTGCTCAGCGAAGACAAGCTCTTTGCCACCTTGCAGCCCACCTCCAGGCGGCTGCGCTTTCCCGACGATCGTGAGATCATCTTTACCGACACGGTCGGCTTCATCCACGACCTGCCGCCGGATCTGGTCGCCGCCTTCAAGGCCACGCTCGAGGAGCTCGACGAGGCCGACATCTTGCTGCACGTGGTCGACATGGCCGACGAGGATTTGGAGGCGAAGATGCGCGCCGTCAACCGCATCTTGAGCGAGATCGGCCTGGGCGACAAAGAGCAGCTGCTCGTCTTCAACAAGATGGACCTGCTCGATGACGAGGATGAGGCCGAACTCATGGCGCGCAGCTACGCCGCGACACCGATCTGCGCCACCCAGCGTCAGTCCACCCGTGCGCTTGTCGAAGTGCTCGAGGCTCGCCTCTTTCGCCAGGCTCGCGCCCAGCAGGCCTCCGAGCCCACGCACATCTAGCCCAGCTCAGGGGCAATCAGCGCGCGGCACGAAGGCCCAGGTCTCTCGAAAGATTTGCGAGCCATTCCAGCCCCCGAAGAGCAACGTGTGGCGCCGTGCCGCGTCATAGACCATGCTCATCTGGCTGCGCGGCGAGGGCGAGGCGCCGGCGGACTCTTTCCAATCGACGCCGTCGTATATCCAGCTATCGCCAAGTCGCACGCTGCTAAAGCCGCCAAAGAGCACGCTTTGTCCAAGCGTCGGGTCAAAGGCCATCGCCGCCGAGGCGCGCGCCGGTGGCCCGGCTATCGCTCTTGGCGTCCATCCTGCGCGGCCCCACTGCCAGGTGTCGGCGTAGGCCGTGTTCAGGTCGCTGCCGCCAAAGAGGACGATCTGGTCGCGGGCGGAATCGGCGGCCATCGCGTGATTCCAGCGTGGGCTTGGCCCGCTATTGGAGACCTGCGACCACGACCCTGCGGCCAGGAGCCAGGTGTCGCCGTAAACCACGTCGTCGTCGCCACCAATGCCGCCAAAGAGGATGACGCCGCCGCTCTCGGCATCGTAGACCAACGCAGCGTTTCGCCGCGGCTCGGGTGCTATGGGGGCCGACGTCCACCGTTCTCCGTCCCATAGCCATGTGTCGCCATGCAGCTCGGTGGATTCTCCGCCAAAGAGCACGACGCGCTCGAGGACGGGATCGTAGGCCATCGCATGATTGAACCGGGCCGGTGGCCCGGAGTTGGCCACCAAAGTCCAGTCTTTGCCATCCCACTCCCAGGTATCGGCGAGCAGCAAGCCGTCGTTGCCACCAAAGAGCACGACGCGCTCTCGGCGGGCGTCGTAGGCCATCTGGTGGCCCCGCCTGCCGGAGGGCTGTCTTGTCGAGCTGATCGGCGTCCAGGCATAGCCGCAGCGGTCGGGTGTGCAAACACCAAAAAAGCACGACGCGCTCGCGCAGTCGGCATGGGTGCTGCACTTTTGCTCGTCGGCACAGGGCTCGCACAGCCCTCCGCCGCAGTCGATGTCGGTCTCGTCACCATTGAGCAGCCCGTCGTCACAATGCGTGGGGCAGCTGCCCCCCGTGCAGCCGGCTTCGAAGACGTCGTCACCTGCGTCCTCGGTGTCGACGATGTCATGGCTGACGTCGGCATTGGCGTCCGAGTCTGGGCCGCCCGAGTCTGGGCCGCCCGAGTCTGGGCCGGCATCGGGCAGCGCGCTTGCCAAAATGCAGACGCTCTTCGCAAAGAAGATGCCGCCCGGATCTGCGCACCGATAGCCGGACTCGCAGCCGGCGTCGTCCTGGCAGGCATCGCTGCCGCAGCCGGCGAACACCATGGCGGCAGCGAGCAGTGCAGCACAGATTATGGGGGGGAGAGTTTTCATTTGTCTACCAGCGTACGATCAGATCGATGCGCCCCAAAGACCCGGTGATCGCCAGATTGTCGGTGTTGGACTGCGGCCTGGGCGGGCCCGCGAACAGGTAGGTTACGATGCCAGCGCTGATCGCCAGCGCGCCGGTGGCGTAGAGCATGGTCGCCTGAAAACGCCGTGTTTGTGCCTCTTGTTCGAGCTCGCCGATGCGATTGAAATTGCCGGCACCGGCGGCCGCTTCGAGCTCGTGCTGGCGCTCGATCGCGCCGTAATCGAGCCAAAAGCCCGCGCCCGTCAACCCCACGCCCACAAGCGTTGCTGCCACAGCCACCGGGCGATAAGGAAACGGGGCGTGCGACTCAACCTGCACGCTGCTCGTGTCGGGCTGTTCGATCACCACAGGCTCGGTTTTGGCCTCAGCGGTCGAAACGCAGGCATTGACGGCCTCCTCGAGAGCATCGACGCGTTGCTCAACGCCGGGCGCAAGCTCGCGTTGGCGCAGCATGCTCAAGCGCTCCTGGGCGGCCGCGCACCGGCCCATGGCGACGTTAGACTCCGTGATGCGAAAGCTCAAGAGCGGGTGCGCAAAGATCGTCTCGGCCTCGTCGAAGGCTTCGAGCGCCTGCTCATACTGGCCCTGGCTAAAGTGTTCCTGGCCCTGGCGCACGAGCTCCTCGAAGCGCTCGATGGTCTCCGGCGACTGGGCAAACACGCCCGTGGGCAGCAACAGATGGGCAAAAAGGAAAACGCTTGTCGTTAGAAGTCTCTTCATTCGCCTAGATACTGCTCGAGGATGTTCTCAAACGAATCCGCCGGCTTCTTGGATGTCGCTTGTTTGGAAGGATTGGGCAAAGCCTTGCTCGCAGACGGCTCCTGCGGGGCTTTCTGAGGCTCTCGTGGAGTGGGGCGCATGATCTCGAGCGTGCGCTTGGGCTGTGCGCGGCGATCGACGACGACCTCTTCGACGGGCTCGGGCAACGCCTCGGGGAGCGGCTCCAACGCGATTTCGTCGACCGGCTCGACGATCGCCGCCGGCTCGACCTCTGGCGTGGGCGCCTCGACCGGCGCAGCGCTTTGCACCGGAGCAGATGGCTCGATGGTGTCGGGCTGGCCGGCGGATTTCAAGAGAATGGTGGCCGCGCCGACGATGACCACAAACAACGCCAGGATCGCGCCAATCAAAAGACGTGAGATCCTCGCGCGCGCGGGTACCGGCGTTGGGTGGCTGACGTGCGTGTCAACCTGGGCGTCGGGCGTTGCGGCGGCCATCGCCCAGTGATGTTGCCCGACCGGGGTCACCAGAGTTTGCCCCGTGTCGATGAGATCCATCATCGTCGGATTCTCGTCGAGGGCCGCGGCAGCCTCACCCGGCGAGGCGAAGGAGGCCTCGTAGAGGGTGAGCATGGCCTTTGTTGCTTGAGCGAGCTCGGCCTTCGGCACGGCATCGCCGTGGCAGCTTTTGAGATCGATGGCCTGGAGCGCCTCGAGCATTGCTTCGGCGTTCGGGTAGCGTAGCCTCGGGTCCTTTTCGACCGATTGGGTCAGAATTGGCCCCAGGGGATGGCGCAAAAGCGTCGCCGGCAGCACGAGCGGCATGCGCATCTGGCGCATGATCATCTCGGCCAGCGTGTTCGCATCGACCATCGGGCCGCCAAAGAGCATCTCCAAGAGTATCAAGCCGATCGAATAGACGTCGGCCGCCTGCGTGCAATTGCCCTCGACGCAGAGCTCGGGCGCGATATAGCGAAAGGTGCCGACGATATTGCCGGTCTTGGTCAGGTTTTGCTGTGCGCTGCCCAACGATTTTGCAATCCCGAAGTCGAGGATCTTGATGACCTCGCGCTCACGCCGGCCGGCGGTGACGAAGATGTTGCTCGGCTTGAGATCGCGATGGACCACGTTCATCATGTGCGCCTCGGCCAGGCCATCGAGCAGCTGTATGCCGAGATCGACGACGCGATCGATGCGCATCGGCCCCTCTTTGATCAGTGCTTTGAGCTCGCGGCCCTGCAAAAACTCCATGACCAGGTAGATGGCGCCGGCGCTGATCTGGCCGACGTCGTAGATGCGCACGTTGTTGGGATGGGAGAGGTCTTTGGCGATCAGGACTTCGCGCTCGAAGCGCTGGGAGAAGGTCGGGTCGCTCGCCAACTCGGCGTGCATCAGCTTGATCGCCACCGCACGTTTGAGCCGCAGATCGTGCGCCTCGACGACCACGCCCATGCCACCTTTGCCGATCAGGCGCACAATCTCGTAGCGTCCCTCCAAGATCTGGCCGACGCTTGGAAGCTCGCCAAAACCTGCCTGCGATTTGATAGGGTCGTTTGACTTCATCGAGACCTGAATCGACTTTGGTTCGTCGTCCAATACGTCATTTTGGCGATCGTTTCCATGATCATGAGCATGGACTTTCCTGCCGTTGAGGTCAACGCTGGCAAGGCATGCGCGATTGGCAATCTGGGCGCAGAAACTGGTAAACTCACGTTCGTCATGTAAGGCTGAAGTTCCTATTGAGATTCAAGCGATCGTCGCGTTCTTGAGAATTATCGATGCTGCGCAAAACCGTACCGAATTCGCGCCACACATTTGTCTGGACGAGCCTGATCATGGCCATGATCGCGCTGAGCTTAGCCTGGTCGTCGTGCTCGGATACGAAGATCTTGCTCAAACCCGTCAACAACGACAAGGGCGAGTGCACGGGCAGCGCGTGTGATAGCTGCGAGGACGTGGAGTGTGAAACGGGCGAGGTTTGCTATCGCGGCGTCTGCCATGCCTCCTGTGAGGACGATGCGCAGTGTGGCGCCGGCCTGATCTGCACCGAGCAACGCTGCGCGGCGGCGGACTGCTCGCTTGCGCCCTGCCGAGACGGCGAGGTGTGCTTTCGCGGCATCTGCCACGAAGCCTGCGAGCGCAGCGACGATTGTCCCGGTGAGCAGGTCTGCGAGCAAGGCCGCTGCACGCTCGACGATCGCAAAGCCTGCGAGGGCAGCATCGACTGCCCGGACGGCCATTTCTGCAGCCGGGGATTTTGCGCGGCCACCGGCCGCGAAGTCTGCGGGGCAAATGGCACATGCGCGAGCGCACACCAATGCTATGAGGGCCTGTGCTTTTCTGAATGCCCAGCGGGCGGCAGCTGCCCTGGCGGCTCGCGCTGTTATGCCGATCAACAAATCTGTTTGCCGCTCGATGGCTGTGACGAGGGCTACTGCCAGGGCACCGACGTCTGCGATGGTGGCATCTGCTATCCCGGTCTATGCGAGCAGAGCACGGATTGCCCGAGCGGTCATTTTTGCCGCCGGGGCTACTGCAAACCCACCGAGCGCGAGATCTGTGGAGCAGGCGGCACATGCTCTACAGCGCATAATTGCTACCAGGGCTTGTGCTTTCCCGAGTGCGAAAATGAAGAAGAACCTTGTGGTCCCAATGCGAGCTGCCTGCTGCCCGATAATGTTTGCCTGCCGCTCGAGGGCTGCATCGAGGACTATTGTCAGGGCAGCCAGGTGTGTGACGATGGTTTTTGCCTGCAGGGCTGCCAGAAGGACTCCCAGTGTGCTCCCGGCCAGGACTGTATCGCCGGACTGTGCACGCCATCGCTGTGTGTCAACGTCGTTTGCCCACAGGGTGAGTGCTATCGAGGCGATTGTGTGAGCTCGGGTTGCCCGGCCGTGCCCTGCGCTGCCGGCTCGCGTTGTAACCAAGAAACGAGCCTGTGTGAGGCGGTTGCCTGCGAGCGCACGCGCGACTGCCCGGATGACTCACGCTGCCAACCCAACGGTTTTTGCCAGCCCAACGACTGTACGAACATCGTGTGCCCCTCCGCTCGCCCCGTGTGTGAGGATGGCACCTGCCGTCGCTGCGCCCAGGTCGATCGCGTCTATGGCGTTGCGCCAACTCTGCTCGAGCTTCGTCATACGGCGGCGGCCAACTTCGCCTTGAAGCGCTTTCATAACGGCGCCAAAACAGCGATCTTGGCGCGGTACACCGGTCCCTGGGTATCCAATCTGGGCAATCACGATTCGCCCGTCGATGCGATGGTTGCCGGGCCGCTGGCCTATCAGTCCAAGGGTCCGATCCTGTTTTCACAGGGTAACCGCTTGATGCCGGTGACCAAACAGGCTCTGGATCGTCTGGGCGTCGAAAACGTCTTCATCCTCGGTGGAGATGTCGTCATCGACGCCGCGCTCGAGAGCTGGCTTATCGACGAAGGCTACAACGTGATCCGCCTGGCCGGTGAAACACGCGTCGAGACCGCCATCGAGGTCGCCAATCGCCTCGATCCCGGTCAGCAGCGCGCCTTCGTTTTGGCCTGGGATCAGCTGCTCATGTCGGTCAACGCCGGCGGTGTGGCTGCCGCGCGTGGTCAGCCCATGTTGGTCGTCAGACAAGACCACGTTCCCGACAGCACCAGCGCATATTTGAGCAGCCATGGCATCAATACGACCATCGCCCTGGGCGATAGCTCGGTGATCTCCGATGGCACGTTGAGCGCGCTGCCTGGCCCAACGCGTGTACCGGGCCAGCGCGGCTCGATCGCCTACTCGGCGGCCTTTGCAAATTATGCTGCGCTGAGCGGCCCGATCTTCAATGAGGTGATCTTTGTGAACAAGGACGACCTCTCCGTGGGAGTCACGGCGGCCGCTGCCGGGCGCATCGTGCTGTTGAGCGAGAGCGCCAGCCTGGATGAGGCGACCGAGACATTTCTTCGCACCTACGCCAAAACGGCGCTGCTCTACGGCAACCTCAGCCTGCTCTCCGAGCAGCTTGAGGACGCGATCTGCGCCGCGCTGGACAAGTGAACTAAGGCCGAAATCAGTCTTTGGGATCGGGCTTGAGGTAGGCCTTGCCGTCTTTGATCACGACCTGGAAGTCGACGTTGTTCGAGCCGCGTGTGTTGCGCAGGTGCTCGCGCTGCTGCTCCATCGATTTCTTGACGCCCTCGTAGCTCAAGTTGGCCGTGGGCTCGTTGCAGCGCTGCTTGGCCTCGACGAGCTTGTTGTAGACCTGGCGAGCGTTGTCGTCGTCGCCGCCTGCGCTGGCTGGCGCCTCGGTGCGCCGCTGGATCACGCGGTTGATTCCCGTTGCACGCGGGGCCGCGGCGGGCGCGGATGCAGCCGGCGCCGTCGGGCTTGCCGGCTCAGAGCGCTGTACCGAGCGCGGCGCTTCGCCATCGCGGGTGAGCTTCTCTTTCATCTGGCGCAGCTTGCGAAGCTTGTCGTAGTCCGCGCCGCCCGTGGGCATGCCCGGCACCTCGTTGGTGACCTTTTGCGTGGTGCCCTCGTTGCCGCGCTCGAAGGCGCTGGCCACGGGCGCCGCACGCGGGCCGGCGCGCTCCTCGAGGCGGCGGCGCATCTCGTCGAGCTTGCTCTGGCGCTCATCGGGGGCGGGCGCCGCGCTTGCCGGCGCCGGTGCAGATACGCGCGGCGAGGAGGTCGGGCGATCCGTTGCCGGATCTTCGAGCACCTCGAGCTGGCGGCGAATCTCCTCAAGGCGCTCACGTTTGAGCCGCTCGCGTTCTTCGTTGCTGATCTCGGGGGCGCGGGCTACGGCGGGCTCGGGCTTTTTGTCGAAGTCGCCGCGCTTGTCCATGTCCTCGAATTCACGTTGTAGCTCGCCCAGATCTTCGACCATATCGGCGTCGAAATCGAGCTCGTAGACATCCTCCTCTTCGCGATCGGCGCGGCGCGCGCGCCGCTCCTGATTGCGGCTGGCCTTTCGCAGGTCGCGCTTGTAGGTGCCCTCCTCGATCTGGCGAAGAATGCGGTTCCAATAGGTGCTGTAGGTGCTGAATTTTTGCACCACCGTACGAAGCCTGAACTTCTGCGCCGTATTGCGGATGAAGGTCTGCTCGAGGTCGTGCATCAGACGCACGACTTCCTTGCGCAGAAAGTCCGGTGGCAGCCGGTCGACGCCCATGAAGTAGCGCTCGTAGTTGACGCGCAGCCGGTCCATCTTCTGCTCGAGCTCGCTGAGCGCGGCGTCGATTTCACTGATTGATGCATTTTCCAGTCGAGCCATGATGACGTCCTTCGACCTTTGGCCAAGATTTGGTATGACCAGTGCAGTCTATCAGCACAAATGCTGATTTCAAACTTCTACGCATGACAAAAAAGCGACCACGATCAACATGCGAACGCACATCTTCTTGGCCATCGCGATCTTGTTTGCCGCCCTGGCAGGCGCCTGCCAGCTGTCGCCCAGCGCGCCGACAGCCGCCGAGCCGGCAACCCCCGGCGAGCCGGACGCAAAAGCGCGTGTCGTGGCCAGCGCCCAGCTGCCCGGGTCTGCGGCGCGCATCGTCTCGCTTGCGCCCAACGTCACCGAGATTATCTTCGCGCTGGGCCTGGGCGACAAGCTTGTGGGCGCGACGCGCTACTGCGATTATCCGGCGGCAGCACTCGACTTGCCACGCATGGGCGGTATGCTCGATCCAGACTTCGAGGCGATCGTCGCCGCGCGCCCCGATCTGGTCATCGGCGTGCTCGGCGGCGGCGACAGCCGCATCGGCCCGCGTCTCGAGCGCGCCAAGATTCCGTACGCTTTTTTGCAGATGGACACGATCGCCCAGACCTTTGCCGGCATCGAACAGCTCGGGGAGTTGGCCGGCGACGCAGACGGCGGCCGCGCGCTTGCTGCCACACTTCGACAAGAGCTCTTCGAACTTGCCCGAGAGCTTGCGCCGCTCGGCGACGCGGCCCGGCCCAGCGTGCTCATGGTCTATGACCACCAACCCGTCGTGGCCGCCGGCCCGGGCAGCTTTGGCCATGAGCTCATTGAGCTCGCCGGGCTGAGAAACGCTGCGGCCTCGATCGATAACCCCTACCCCGTGCTCGACATTGAAAAGGTCTTCGAGCTCGACCCCGACCGCCTGATCGACGCCACGATGTCGCGCTCCGAAGAACATATGATGGGTTTCTGGCACCAACATGGCTCGCTTCGCGCGGTGCGCGAGGGCGCGATCGTGCGTTTTCCCGACCCCGTGCTCCTTCGCGCCGGCCCCCGGCTGCCTGAGGCGCTCAAGATCGTGGCCACAGCCACTGCAACCCGGGATTTGGCGCCTTGAGAGCTCCCCTTCGCATGCCGCGGCTGTTGCTCGCGCTCGCTGTTGCCGGCGTTGCCTGGGCGCTTGCCGCCACCGCCGCGCTCGTGCACGGCAGCTCCGGCTTCGGGCCTGTCGATCTCGTTCAAACGCTGTTTGGCGCAGGGCTCGACGACACCCAACGGGCCATCTTGTTGCACGCGCGCCTGCCCCGCGTCTTTTTTGCGGGCTTTGTCGGCGCAGCGCTCGCCACGGCCGGGGCGGTCTTCCAGGCCGTGCTTCGAAACCCTCTGGCCGATCCCTACATTCTGGGCGTCTCCGGCGGCGCCGCGCTCGGCGGCACCTTGCTCTTGACCTTTGGCGCGGTGAGCCTTGGCGGCGTCATGATCGGCGTTCCACTCGCGGCCTTTTTGGGCGCGCTCGGCGCGCTCGGCATCATCTTTACGGTGGCTGGCTGGACGCCGCCCGGCCACTCGGGCACCTACGTGCTCTTGTTGACCGGTGTGATCGTCAACGCCTTCGCCGCCTCGGTCATCATGTTCTTGAAGAGTATCGTTTCGGCCCAAAAAGCCCAAGAGCTGCTCTTCTACCTGATGGGCTCGCTGGCCGTCGAGGGCACGAGCACTCTGGCGATGGCCGGTGTCGCCGTGGTCATCTCGGCCTGCATCCTCGGGCTGCTCTGGCTTGCCCGTGACCTCAACTTGATGACGCTCGGCGACGACGAGGCCGCCTCGCTCGGCGTGGACGTGGCGCGCACGCGCCTGGTTTGCGTGATCTTATCGAGCATCGCTGTGGCCGTGGCCGTGGCTTATTCGGGGATCATCGGCTTCGTCGGCCTGGTCGTGCCCCACGGCATCCGCCTGCTCGTCGGCCCCGATCACCGCGTGCTACTGCCCACCTGCGCGCTGGGCGGCGCGGCATTTTTGACGCTGGCCGACTTGCTCGCCAGATCGGCCTTTGGCTTGTTCTCGACCACCTTGCCCGTCGGCGTGATCACGTCGATGATCGGCGCCCCGCTCTTCATGGTCTTTTTGTGGCGCTCGCTCAAATCCCAGGGAGCCATGCGATGAACCCCACATCCCTGTCATGCCAGGGCATCGGCCACCGCTTCGCAGCGCACACGATCCTCCAAGACGTCAGCCTTGCCACCTCGCCCGGCCAATCGCTCGCGATCGTCGGCCCCAACGGCGCCGGCAAGACAACCTTGCTTCGCATCCTGTCGGGCCTGCTTACCGCGGCCAGCGGCCAGGTAAGCCTGGGCGAGCGTGCAGTCTCCTCGCTGAGCCGGCGCGAGATCGCCCACCACCTGGCCGTCGTCCCTCAGGCACGCCCACAGGTCTTCGACTTCAGCGCTCTCGAGCTCGTCTTGATGGGCTTTCACGCCCGCAGCGCGCGCTTCTCGCTGCCGTCATTGGCGCAACAGACCCAGGCGCTCGCCACCATGGACAGGCTGGGCATCGCTTCGCTCGCAAACCAGGCCGCCTCGCTCTTGAGCGGCGGCGAGTTGCAGCGCACCCTGATGGCTCGTGCGATGGTCAGCGAAGCGCCGATCTGGCTGCTCGACGAGCCCACCGCAAGCCTCGATCTCAAACACCAACTCACCCTGCTCGAAGAGCTTCGCCACCACTGCCAACAGGGCGGCAGCGCGATCGCGATCCTCCACGACCTCGCCCTGGTCCACCAATTCTTCGACCAGGTCGCGATTCTCGACGCCAACCGCATCGTCGCCATCGGCCCGCCCGACGATGTGCTCGATGAGCAGCGCGTCAGCCAGGTGTTTGGCCTCAGAATGCACCGCGGTTTGGTGTCAGGCCGGGTGGTCTGGGTGGCAGGCTAGCGCCGGACTACTGCTCGCCAGTGAGCGCGTTGAGTTGGGCTGCGATCTCGACATGATGTGCAGGCCGCTCGAAGAGGCTTGCCAGCGCGGGTGGGATCTCCACGGGGCGGCCGATCAGCGGCTCGACGATCTGTTCGAACTTGGCAGGGTGGGCGGTGGCGACGACGATCCAGGGTGTGGCAGGCAATTGCTCGCGCACGCACATGGCAACGGCCGTATGTGGGCAAAAAACCTCACGGTAGCGCTCCAGGCCGTCGCGGATCGTCTCCTCAATCATGGCATCATCAACACTGAGCGCGCGGATCGCTGTGCGAAGCGCGTCGTCGTCGGCAAAGAGGTGGCGCACGCGCTCCATGTTACTTGGATCGCCGACATCCATGGCCGAAGCCAGTGTTGAGACCGATGGCCGCGGCTGCCAGCCGCTGCCGCCGAGAAAATCGACGATCGGGCGATTGGCGTTGGTCGCGAGCATGATCTCGCGAATCGGCAGACCCATCTCGTGGGCCCACATGCAGGCCAATGCGTTACCCAGATTGCCCGTAGGGATGACAAAGCCCGCGTTCTGTCCGCTCTGGCGAAAGTGCCACAGGCTTGCACACGCATAGTAGATCATCTGGGGAAGCACGCGCCCGATATTGATGCTGTTGGCCGACGACAAACGCTTGTTCTCGCGCCACCAGGGGTCGGCAAACGCGTCCTTGACCAGGCGTTGGCAATCGTCGAAGACGCCGCGCACGGCAAAGGCGCGCACATTGTCGCCCCAACAAGTGAGCTGGTGTTCCTGGCGCGGCGAGACCTTGCCAAGCGGGTAGAGCACCTGAACTTCGATGTTGGGCTTTTGATGAAAGGCCGACGCAACCGCCCCGCCCGTATCGCCCGAGGTCGCCACCAGGATCGTCAAGGGCCGCGCGTCGCCAGCCGCCAGGCGGCTCAAGCAGCTCGCCAGAAAGCGTGCGCCGACGTCCTTGAAGGCGGCTGTCGGGCCGTGAAACAGCTCGAGGATCGAGGTCTGCTCGTCAAGGCGTTTGAGCGGCAGCGCGAAGTTCAACGCTTCTTTGCAGATCTGGGCGAGCGAGTCGGCGAGCGCATCGCCCTCGAAGAAGGGCGCCAGCAGGCGCGCGCCGATCTCGTCGACGCGCTCAAGCCCCACAAAATCTTCGACGGCAAAGCGCGGCAGCGCCTCGGGCACATAGAGGCCGCCATCGGGCGCGAGGCCGTCGGACAGAGCCTGCGACAAGGTCACGGACGGCGAAGCGTTTCGAGTACTGACGAATTTCATTGCGACTCACCGTTTCAAAAGTGGCTCTGTTCTGCAACCAATGTGGCCAAAACTTTGTGCCCCTGGCCCCCTGCTTGTCAAGGTTTCGCGACCGACAAAAAGGCCCCCTGTGGGGGCTCAGTTGATTGGCGTCAGCCGCGTGCCGTCCTGGCTGCAGAAGCGGCAGACGTCGGAGTAGCGGGTGCCGCACTTTCGGCACAGCTTGCGCCGTGGGCCGAAGCCGCTGGCGGGCAGCGCGGTGATGCGGGCGTTGAGAATGGGGGTGAGCAGCTCGCCGTCGTTGGGGCAAAAGGCGGTGCCGGGCATGGCGTAATCGCGGCACTTCTTGCAGACGAGCAGCGGGATGGTCGGGGCGACCTGGGTGCTGTCGCTGGGCTCGATGATCGTCAGCTCCGTGCCGTCGTGGCGGCAGAGCACTTCTTTGGGCTTGGCCTCGACGCCGCAGCTGCGACAGACCCGAATGGCGTTGGCCGTGGCGGCGTCCTCGCGCGTGTCAGGAATCAGAGGCAGCCCGTCGATGTAGCAGTAGCGCGCGCCGTTCTCGTAGCGGCGGCCACAGTTCGTGCACTGCGAGCGCTGAATCGGGCTTTTGGTACGACTGACGAGCGCGTGCGGGTTGCGCGGCGCGGCACGCAGCGCACTGGCGTCGTAGGGGCAGAGCTCGAAGTGGGCATGAAAGAGGCGATGGCAGCGCGGACACTCGCGCTTGGAGGCCTGGGGGTTGGCCGAGAACACCATCTGGGTGGCCGCCGCCTGGGCGACGACGTTGCCGCTGATCATGGCCGAAGTTTCGCGCGCCACGGCCGGGACGACGTGGGCCTGCTCGAGGCTCAAGGCCGGTGTGGCCGATTGCTCGCTTGTGGCCAGCATCGCCGCACCCTCGTTAAAGACGAGCTGGCGCCGGCGCATCGCGCGCACCACGAGCAGGCCAAGCAGCATCAAGACCAGCGTCAATGGAATCAGGTAGATCCACAAGACCGAGGAGAACAAAGTTCCGGCGGCGACCATCGTAGGGGCCTCAGTGACGGCCTGGTTTGGCGCCGTCGCATCGGAAAGGGTGTCAAGAGGGGCTGCTTTTTGCGCCAAGAGGCCCGATTGCTCCTGGGTGAGCGCCGGTATCTGGGCCGGTATTTGGGTGGGCGTCTGGGCCATCAAGGGCAGGGCTGCGCCCAATGATGCGATCAACAAAGCCGTGAGTGTGAGCCAAAGGCCCAAAGATGTTCGCTGCGGATTTATGCACGAGGAAGAAGACATTGTTCCATGACCTACCAGTCGGCCTGCTGACGTTGAAACAAATATAACAACGCTCTGGCAGGGGAACAATGAACCAACTTGTCAAAGCTGGGATCAGGCGCTTTCTATAAGCTCGACAAGGCTCTTGGCGTAAGGCGCCCTGGCCACGCCCAGCTCGGTGATTATCGCCGTGACCAGATCGGCCGGAGTGACGTCAAAGGCCGGATGGGCCACGCCGATGCCTTCGGGCGCCAGGCGGCGATCGCCGATGTGGGTGACCTCCTGGGCGGGGCGCTGCTCGATGACGATGTCGTCGCCGTGGGCGGTGGCCAGGTCAATCGTCGAGATGGGCGCGGCCACATAGAAGGGGATGGCGTGGTGTTTGCACAACACGGCCAGCCCGTACGTGCCGATCTTGTTGGCGACGTCGCCGTTGGCGACGACACGGTCGGTGCCCACGATCACGGCGTCGACCTGGCCAAGCTTCATAAAATGCGCGGCCATGTTGTCGGTGATCAAGGTCGCCGGCAGCCCTTCCTGCAGACACTCCCAGGCCGTCAGCCGAGCACCCTGCAAGTAGGGCCGCGTCTCGTCGACCCACACGTGGGCGAGCTTTCCGGCGGCGTGACAGGCACGAATGATACCCAGCGCCGTGCCATAGCCACCTGTGGCCAGCCCGCCGGTGTTGCAGTGGGTCAAGATTCTGGCGCCTGGATTGAAGAGCTCGGCGCCAAAGCGGCCCATGCGAAGGTTGTTCTCGCAGTCCTCATGGAGGATCGCGTCGGCTTCGGCGAACAGCGCCACGACCAGCTCGCGTGAGCTGCCTTCAAAGCTCGCAGCGAGCATCTGACAGCGCTCGATCGCCCAGAACAGATTGACCGCCGTGGGCCGCGTCTTGGCCAGCATCAGCGCAAGGCGTTCAAACTCGCTGGCGACCTGCTCACCCTGGTCTCGTCCGACGTACTCGCGCATGCCGAGCGCCAGGCCGTAGGCGGCCGCGATGCCGATCGCCGGCGCGCCCCGGATCACCATGTCGCGAATACCGGCGGCCACATCCTCGGCGGTTGCCATGCGATGCCACACCTCGCTTACCGGAAGCAGGCGTTGGTCGAGCATCTCGAGGTGGCCGTGAATCACGTTGCCGATCCAGCGAATCGGTACGACGCGTCTCTCTAATTGGGTGTCCATGCTATTGACCTTCGAGCTTTGCACGAAGCAAATCGTTGACGATCTGGGGGTTGGCTTTGCCACGCGATTGCTTCATGACCTGGCCGACGAACCAACCGATGAGCGTGGTTTTGCCTTCGCGAAAAGCGCTCACCTGGCCGGGGTTTTGCTCGAAGATCTCGTCGATGATCTGGGTGATCGCGCCCTCGTCGCTGACCTGGACGAGACCCTTCTCTTCGACGATTGCGTCGGCCTCTTGACCGCTTTCGACCATCGCCTCGAACACCTGCTTGGCAAGCTTTCCACTCAACACGCCCGTGTCGATGAGCTCGACGAGGCGAGCGAGCTGGGGCGGGCGAACGGGCACGGTGTCGATGGTTTGATCACCGCTGACCTCACGCAGGAGCTCGTTGATCACCCAGTTGGCGAGCACCTTGGGGTTTTTGGCATACCCCTCGATCGCCGCCTCGAAGTAATCGGCCACAGGTGCCGAGGCGCAGAGCACCTCGGCGTCGTGGGCACCGAGATCGTAGGCCTCGACAAAGCGCGCGCGTTTTTTAGCCGGCAGCTCGGGCATCGCCGCTCGCACGCGCTCGAGCCAGGCCGAATCGATCACGAGCAGCGGCAGATCGGGCTCTGGAAAGTAGCGGTAGTCGTGTGACTCCTCCTTGGAGCGCATGCTGAAGGTGACGCCCTTGTTCGGATTGTAGAGCCTGGTCTCCTGCACGATTTTTTGGCCCGCCTCGATCAGATCGATCTGGCGGCGCACCTCGTAGTTGATCGCGTCCTTGATGAACTTAAAGGAGTTGATGTTCTTGAGCTCGGCGCGCGTTCCCAGCTCGGCCTGGCCGTGGAGGCGCACCGAGACATTGGCATCGCAGCGAAAGCTGCCCTCCTCCATGTTGCCATCGCACACGCCCAGATAAACGACGATGCTGTGCAGCTCCTTGAGATAGGCCACGGCCTCATCGGACGAGCGCAGATCGGGTTCGCTGACGATCTCAATGAGCGGCACGCCAGCGCGGTTGAGATCGACCAGGCTCACCGGCTTGCCCTCGAGGTGCGAGGACTTGCCCGCGTCCTCTTCCATGTGAATGCGCATCACGCGCACGCGCCTGCTCAAACTTTCGAGCTCGACGGTGAGCGAGCCGTGCTCGCAGATCGGGTGCACATGCTGGCTTATCTGATAGCCCTTGGGCAGATCGGGGTAAAAGTAGTTCTTGCGCGCGAACTGGCTGGTCGGCCGAATCTCACAGCCCAGTGCAAGCCCGGCACGGATGGCGAACTCCACGGCCTGCTTGTTGAGCACGGGCAGCGCGCCGGGCAGTCCCAGATCGACCTCGCAGACCTGTGTGTTGGGCGCGGCGCCAAAGGTGGTCGGCGCGGAGCTGAAGATCTTGGAGTCGGTCAAAAGCTGGCAGTGCACTTCCAGTCCGATGACCACTTCGTATTTGTCGTAGACGCTCACGCGAGGCTCCTTTCACACTGACCCGCGACGCGAAAGAGCGTCGCCTCTTCAAAGCGTGGCGCGAGCATTTGCAGGCCGGTGGGAAGCCCGGCCTTGTTCGTTCCGCAAGGAACGCTGATGCCCGGAAGACCAGCCAAATTGCACGAAATCGTATAAATGTCTTCGAGGTACATCTGCAACGGGTCGGCGCTTTTTTGACCGAAGCGAAACGCCGCCGAGGGCGCCGTCGGCGTGACGATCGCATCCACCTTCGAAAAGGCGCGATCGAAGTCTTGGCTGATCAAGGTGCGCACCTGCTGCGCCTTGCGATAGTAGGCGTCGTAGTAGCCCGTGGAGAGCACGAAGGTGCCAAGCATGATGCGTCGCTTGATCTCGTCACCAAAGCCCTCGGCGCGCGTGCGCTCGTACATCTCGAGCAGGGTCTTGGCCTCGTCGGCACGGTAGCCGTAGCGCACGCCGTCGTAGCGCGCCAGGTTGCTCGAAGCCTCGGCGGTTGCAATCAAATAGTAGGTGGCGACCGCGTACTCGGTATGCGGCAGCGAGATGTCGACAATCGTCGCGCCGGCCTCTTCGAGCTTTTGGATCGCACCTCGCACATTGGCCAGCACGTCGGGATCGACGCCGGCCTCGGCCTCAAAATACTCGCGCGGAATGCCAAGACGCATGCCCTCGACGCCCATCGCAACGAAGCTTTGAAAGGCCGGCACCGCCCGATCGACGCTGGTCGCATCTCTGGGATCGTGGCCGGCAATGGCCTCGAGCAGCAGCGCGGCATCCTCGACGCTTTTGGTCATCGGCCCGATTTGATCGAGGCTGGAAGCAAACGCGATCAGCCCGAAGCGACTCACCCGCCCGTAGGTTGGCTTGAGCCCGACGGTGCCCGTATGGCTCGCCGGCTGGCGCACGCTGCCGCCCGTATCCGAGCCCAAGGCCGCCGAGCAAAGGTTTGCGGCAACCGCCGCTGCCGAGCCGCCCGAGGAGCCGCCCGGAATGGTCTCGCTATCGCGCGGATTCTTGACCGGGCCAAAAAACGAGGTTTCGTTGGATGATCCCATCGCGAACTCGTCGAGATTGGTCTTGCCCACGATGATCGCGCCGGCCGCCTCGAGGCGCTCGACCACGGTCGCGTCATAGGGCGCGATGAAATTCTCCAGCATGCGACTGCCGGCCGTGGTGCGCACGCCCTTCATACACATATTGTCCTTGATCGCTATCGGCACGCCCGCCAGCGCCCCGAGCGGCGCACCGCTGATTCGCGCCTTGTCGATGCGTTCGGCGCGCGCAAAGAGCGTGTCGGCCTCGCACACCGTGATGTAGGCGTTGTATTTCTGGCCGGCCTCGATCGCCGAGAGCACATCGGCCACAGCCGCGCTGGCTGTCGCCTGGCCGTCGTCGAACTTGGCCTTCAATTGCGTCATTGTCAGTTCGTTGAGCTTCATCAGGCTTAATCCTCGACCACTTTGGGCACCCGAAAGTAACCCTCTTGTTTCTGGGGGGCGTTGCCCAAAATGGCATCCGGGCTCAGGCGCTGATCGGCGACATCCTCGCGCAACACGCCGTCGATTGGCACGGCATGCGTGGTCGGTTCAACACCCGTGGTATCGAGCTCACGTAACTTGTCGACGTAGCCCAAAATGGAATTGAGATCTTTTTGAAAGCCTGCGACCTCGTCCTCGCCCAGGCGAAGCCTGGCGAGTCGAGCGATGTGCAGGACCTGTTCACGACTGATTTCCATGCGAGATGCTCAGGGAGATAAGGGGCAAAAATGGCGGCCACGCGCCCCGGGGCACGTGGACATTGTAAGTGTGCACGCCTTTACCAAGCCCAGACGCCGTCTGCAAGCAGCGTCAGGCTTGGTGCGCCGCGCCGGGTGAAACGCGCGCTCGGGTTCAGACATTCTTCTGCCCATGTGATCCGTCGGCCAGCCAAATTTTTTTTCAAATAGTTGGCAACAAAACGCCTCGAACGACCGATAACAGATACGATGGTTTGATGATCCTCCTGCTCTTCGTACTGCGAGCGTGGCGGATGACGAGCTTCGGTGGACCGGCCTTGAGGGGCCCTAAGGG
The DNA here is from genome assembly GCA_013697635.1 of Lujinxingiaceae bacterium. Taxonomy (GTDB): domain Bacteria; phylum Myxococcota_A; class Bradymonadia; order Bradymonadales; family Bradymonadaceae; genus JACCWM01. The sequence continues at coordinate 30,067 of JACCWM010000153.1, forward strand.
TTGGTCGCCGTTGCCGTCGCGCGCGTCAGTGAGCAGCGAGGACGTCACTTCATCAGCGGAAGGACAGCCTGTCGCGTTTGAAACCCTGGTGCCGTTTTTGGCCGTAGCATTTTTTGGCACAGGGATCTGCGATTGGACGAGGGTTGAGCGGTTGAATCCTTTGCACAGCTCGAAGGGCGCAGTGTCGTTTCTGTGCCCCAACAGCAAGCGCGGCTGGTTGCACTTCGGGGCATTGAGTCTGGCGGGACGGCTGCCGATCGGCGGTGGGTTTCCTCGGGTCCTCAAAAGTCCGTGACCTAAGGGTCGTTCTGCTGGTCTGGTTGCAGGTTTGTAGGCCAGCGGGGCGGCTCGGGCGGTCAAACAAGGGTTAGGACCGGCGCGTTGCTTTCTCTCCAGAGGGCGGCGAAATGGATTGAGTGCGGAGCAGTACGCCGTATGTGACGTACCCACTGCAATTCTAGCAGGGGCTCCAAAACCCGAGGGCGGACTCGTCCTGCTGTGGGCACGTCGCAGATGACTTTCAAGCGACGTGCCCACAGCGGGACGAGTCGGCAAATGCTGTAGGGTTGTGGGCTGTAGAAACACAAAAGACGACAAAGGCTGGGCGGGCGCGCCTTACAGCTCCTTTTCGCAAGAAGAAACTGCGTGGAGGTTCAAGGCAGCGTTGCGTCTTCTTGCATACGTTTCGCTAACCCCAAACCAAGGATATTAAGCCCTGATAGCCGAAATCTGGACCAGCCCGGCTTGTTCACTGGCACGCATCGCCGGTGCGTCGGCCATCACTCGTGCGCAAAAGTCGATGTCCTCAGCGCGAAAGTGCACTCGCGATGGATCGTAGAACTTTTGAGCTGCGTCACTGGCGCAAATGCGCGCGACGACTTCGGCATCACCGGGCGAATCGAAGCCCAGCAGGCGCGCGCGTATCCACGTTGCGCATGCCAGGTCTTCATCGCCGCTCGGATGCGAGGCGATGATGTTGACTGCAGCGGCCTGCCGGCCGGCAACTATTTGGCGAATGCGCTCGACCGTGCGCGCAGCGCTGGCAAAACCGGTGACGAGCAATTCACCGTCGTGGAGCGCATGAATGGTGGCGCGAACACCGTTGGTCGTTGTGAAAATCAGCCCGCGCCCGGCGATTGGGGCCTGTGAGAGGTCGTAGGGTGAGTTGCCAAAGTCGAAGCCTTCGATCTTGAGTGCGCCGCGCTCGCCCACGAGCAGATAGTCCGGGAAGCGTTTTCGCAGCGCGAAGGCTTGGTCGATCTCGGCGACCAGCAGGATCTCCAAGACACCGCGCTCGAGCGCCACCCAGGCGGTCGTAAAGGCGCGGATCACGTCGATCACGACGTTGACGTCGGCGGCAGGTAGCGCCGGGGTGTGACCCTGAAAGATTCTGACTTGCATGGCCGATGGGCTACGGACGTTCCATGAACTCGCGCAGCATCTCCTTGAGCTTGTTGGCGCGCTCGGGCTCTCTGGCGCGCAGGTTGGTCTGCTCACCGGGATCTTGGCCGAGATCGTAGTACTCCTCGATGCCCAGCGTGAAGTTCTGGATGAACTTTTCGTGGCCATAGATCACCGTGCGGTGATGCTCCTGGAAGTGGGTGTAGGGCAATAGTTCGGCGAAGAGCGGTCGAAGCGGCGGTGCGCTGCGCCCGAGCATCACGTCGGTGAGGCTGACGCCCTCGAACTCGGCGGGGATCGTGGCCTTGAACAAGTCGAGCAGCGTCGGGGCGATGTCGATGATCGAGACCGGGCCCTCGACGCGGCGGCTGAACCAGCCCGGTACGCGCACGATCAGGGGCACCTTGATCACCTCGTTGTAGAGCGTATTGCCGTGAAAGTAGTGGCCGTGCTCGTTGAAGGCCTCGCCGTGATCGGAGGTGATCACGAAGATCGCGTCGTCGTAGAGCCCTTCGGCTTTGAGCTTGGCAACGATCTTGGCGATATAGGAATCGGTGTAGGCGATCTCGGAGTCGTAGGAGTTGATGTGGCGCTCGCGCACGGTTTCGCCTTTTCCGAAGTCGAATTCGGCGTGGGGAATCCAGCGCGCGTGGGGCTCGAAGAGGTGAACGAACAAGGAGAACGGGCGGGCGTCGTCGCCCTTGTCGCGGCGATGCTGGCCGAGTTCGGTGATCACCGGCTCGAGCTTGGCCCAGATGCGCGGGGCGGCGATGTCGTCGTTGGACTCGGCGATTGTGCCCGCACCCTCGTTGTCCCAGGTCTCGAAGCCCTGGCGAATGCCCTGGCGCTCGGAGAAGTAAAAGTGGCTGGTCATGCCGATGTTGTGGTAGCCGCGCTCTTCGAGCACCTCGAACATGCCCAGGTTTTCGGGGCGAACGCGCGGATAGTTGTACTGTGCGCCGGCCCACTTCATGCGGCTGGCGTACTGGCTGAAGAGCATCGGAGGAATCGAGCGCGGGGTATGCGGGGAGGTGGCATAGGTGTCGAGAAAGACGACGGCCTCGTTGGCGATCGCGTCGATGTTGGGGCTGGTGTTGCGGGCATAACCGGCGTAGCCGAGGTGGTCCTGTCGCAGGGTGTCGATCAGGATGAAGACCAGGTTTTTGGGCGGAGCGGGGATCTGCTGAAACTTGTTGACGCCGGCCTGGTGGCCGGCCTCGATGGCCAGAGCCATGCTGCGCCGCGCGGGGTGCTCGCTCGAGCTCAACGCGATCGCCTTGCTCTCGTTGCCGCAGTTGGGATCGTCGTCGTCGCAGTCGTCAAAGGCGAAGACGTTGTCTCCGAGTGCGGGTAAAGGGACGAGCAGGCGTGCGGTAGCGGCGAGCAGTTGACTATCGCGAAAAGCCGCCTGACGCATCTCTGGGCTGGAGACGGCCCAGTCGCGGGCGCCCACAAAACACACCAGCCCGGCCAACACGCCGGCCAGGGGCAGTCCGTAGCGCCAGAAGATGCTGTTGAGCGGAAAGCGCGCCATCGCGATGAAGATGGCCGGGGTGAAGAGTACGCCGGCCACGCCCATGCGCAGCAGAGTGGGCGTCCAGACATGCAAGCTCGCTGCGTAACCGTAGGCTGCGACAACCACAGCCACGATACCCACGGCGTAGATGGCCAACACGGCCGTGGTCAACGGTGGGCGCTTCGCGCTGGGACGTTTGGGGGCAAAAGAGAGGGCTCGGGCGATCGCCGCGTACAGAAGCGGCGCGCAGGCTACGATCGCCACAAGGACGACGGCCGTAGCGGCGCCAAGGCCAATCGCCTGAAAGAGCGGCCGTACAAACTTTGCGGTGACCGCCAGGTGCACGCCGGCGACGAGCGATGCAGCGGTGGCGATGGCGATGGGCGTCGCGAGCAAGAGCGTGGCAACGCGCAGATCCCATTCCGGTTGTTCGAGTCGCTCGCGCAGCGAGGGCTCGCTGCGCGGTGCGAGCGCGCGCGTCCAAACGGCGACGAGCAGGCCAAGCGCCAAGCCGTAGATAATCTGGGGGAATCCGACGAGGCCAAAGGCTGTGGCCACGTACATGAATCCCGTCGAAGTTGCGGCGTCTTCCATCGCGCCGACAATGTTGCCAAAGCTCCACAAAGTCAGCGCCAGCGCGCTGAACAATCCGGCTCGTAGACCATTGAATAATTGATGCATGGTTTGATCATCCGACTGATAAAAGCTTATCGAATCACGTCCTCGGGCAAGCCGAGCGCCGCTACCATGCCACAATGATGGGGGATTTTGGAATGAGAATCAGACGCTCAGAGGGGGATGTGCAGGGGAGCGTCGTTTGAAGCAAGAAAAGAAAATGCCCTCGGAGGAGGTAGTCTAGTCATAGGGCATACACCTGACTAACGGCCTGGGGGGAGTGAATGTCGACCGTCCTCCGTAGGACACCTAGGCTAATATGGCACCTTTCGCGGAGGGTCAAGGGCCTAAATGCGAGCGTAGGCTATTTCACCAACGGATTGGCCCGCAGCACCTGGCTCTGCTCGCTGCTGATGAACGGGGTGAAGTTGAAGGCAGCCATTGGAGCGAAGGGAAACATCAGATTCTCAAAGTCGGCGCACTCGAGCGTATGGGTCAGTATCAGCGGGCAATCCGGGGTGTCTTCGATCGGATCGAGGAGCCCGAACATGGCGTCCACCTGGTCGGCAAGCTGGCCTTCGAGGCCGTAGACGAGCTCCGTCGTGTGGCGAAGCCCCAGGTAGTGGCCGATCTCGTGGGCCATGATGTGGGCGACGTTGTTGTTGAAGCGACCCAGGTCAAGGGTGCTGAATACCACGCCGTTTTTGGCGTGACCATGCATGCCAGGCGCGCCGGGCAAGCTCGGTGAATAACCCAGTACGCTGGCGTCTTCGTCGAGTTGCAGGTCACTGACCAGGAAAACGTCGAGCGAGAGGTGGCCATCAAGGCTGGCCGCTGGTGCAGCGCCGTAGGCGGTGAGCGCGTTGATGTCGTTGAGCGAGCGCAGCACCGTGTACAGCTCGGCCGGCTCGTCGGGCAGATCATAGTAGCGCACTTTGCCAAGCTTGACGCCGGCCTGGGCGTAGATCTCACGAACGCGGTTCAAGACGGCCTGCAAGTCCGCGTCGTCGGGCGCTCGTTTGGCGTTGATGTCCTCGGTGCCAACGAAGTGAAAGTTCAAGTCGAGCGTGTCGCCTTTGTAGCCGGGCATCACGTAAAGACACGGCGCCTCCTGATCGGTGCTCACGACCAGCTCATAGTCGCCACCGCCGACGACCAGCAGGCTATGCTGGGGTGCGTAGGGCACGAGGATCGGCCAATCGAAGGTGATCTCGCCATAGGTTCCAACGCCGCCGTAGTCGTAGGACGCCAGCTCAGCGACGCGCAGGTTGTGGTGGCGGTAATAGGTGACGAGGTTGACCGGGCGTGTGGGAGTTTGCATGGAGACGGCCGAGACGCGGCCCCTGGTTACAAAGGGCACCATCACGAAGCTTGTGGCCCGCTCGTCCAGGGTAAACTTGAACCTGTAGTGTGGCCCAAGTGGCGACGATTCGCCGTTGAGCTCGCTGTCGCAGCGCACGCCGAGCACCTCGCGGCTGGTCTCAAACGCCACCGGCGGCTGGGGCATGTAAATACCGGGCTCGCGCACCTTTTTGGGGGTGGGGAGCACGTCGCGCCCGGTGACCTCGCTGGGACCACAGGCCATCAGGCTCAGACAGACGGCAGCGGTAAGAACGCGGGGCCAAAAGATCATTGAGGGACTCGGCGTTGCCTGTTGGGTTGGCGGACGATGCTCGGTTGCGCAGTGCATCTTGCCCGTTGTCATGGTGTGAAGCAACGATTGTGTGCTTTGACCTTGTGGAGGTCGCAGTGTACATTCCCCGGCGTTAGACACTTATGCGTACCTGATGATTGCTGGAGGATCTCACGTTGGCCAAACAACCCCCCATAACCCTGGCGGTGGATGCCGCGGGCGGCTACAACGCCCCGCAGGAAGTGGTCGCGGCCGTCGCCCAGGCCAGCCTGCACAGCGATCCGCAACGCCCGGTGTTTTTTACGCTGGTGGGCGACGAGGTCAAGCTGACTGAGGCGCTCAGCGAGCTCAATCACAACTCCGAGCGCATCAACATCTGCCACGCCTCGAGCGTGGTCGGCATGTCGGAGATCCCGCGCGTGGCCGTCGACGGAAAAAAGGACGCCTCGATCTCGGTGGCCTGCCGGCTTGTGGCAAACGGCGAGGCCGACGCAGTGGTCACGGCCGGCAATCCGGGCGCGGCGGTGCTCACGGCGCTGACCTACTTCAATCTCGTGCCCCACGTGCGCCGCGCCGCGCTCGCGGCCGTCTATCCCACGCCCCGGCTTCGCGGCGAGAAGGAAGATCCTTTTAGTTTGATCCTCGACGTCGGCGCCACGCTGCACGCCGATGCCGACGATCTGGTCAATTTTGCGGTGATGGGCTCGGCCTATGCACGCATCGTGAGCAAGAATCCGCTGCCCAAGGTCGCGCTCTTGTCCAACTCGCGCGAGAGCACCATTGGCCCGCGCGAAGTCGTCACGGCTTACCAGCGCCTGAGCGAGCACCCCAGCGTCAACTTCTACGGCAGCATCGAGGGCAACGAGATTCCGCGCGGCCTGGCCGACGTGATCGTCTGCGAAGGGTTTGCCGGCGACGTCGCGATCAAGATCCTCGAGGGCGTTAGCGAGGCGGCCTTCGAGCTTGCGCGCTCGGCCTACAACAGCAAGGTGGCCTGGCGCATGGGCCTCAAGCTGCTCTCGGGCGGCCTGCGCCAGCTCAAGCAGCTCACCGACTTCGAAGAATACGGCGGAGCGCCTCTGCTTGGCCTCGACCGCGTGATCATCTTGGCCCACCCGCGCTCTCAGCAAAAGGCCATCGCCAATGCCCTCAAGGTCGCGATCAAAAACGTTCGGGCAGAGTTGCCGAAAGCGATCGCAGAGCTTATTGAAGACAACAGCCGCTGACTGCCGCTGATTGCACCTCTCCGCTTCGGATCCTCGCCGTGACGCTGGTCGAAAGCCCAATAAAACACATCTACCGCTGGGATCTGGACAAGACCTATTTGCGCACCGACTTTGATTCGGTGCGCGATCTGATCCGCACGGCCATGCAAAAGCCCGAGGAGAAGGTCAACGTGCCCGGCGTGGTTACGCTGCTCAAGGAGCTGATGCGCCCCTCGCCGGAGGGCCGCGCCATGGTGACCTTTATCTCGGGCAGCCCCACGCAGATGCGCTCGCGACTGGAGGCCAAATTCGCGCTCGACGGCATCGAGCCGGACATCTTCGTGCTCAAGCCGACCTTGCAAAACATCCTCAAGGGTCGCTTTCGCGCCGTGCGCGGCCAGGTCGGCTACAAGCTCGACACGCTGCTTCGCGTGCGCGGCCACGCACCGCCGGCGCCCGAGACGCTCTTTGGCGACGACGCCGAACAAGATGCTTTCATCTACTCACTGTATGCCGAGCTCGCCGCCGGCACGGTCGACGTCGAGGCGCTGGCCGAGATCCTAGAAGAGGCCCAGGTCTACCCGTCGACGCGCGACGCGATCTACGAGCG
>JACCWM010000157.1 GCA_013697635.1 Lujinxingiaceae bacterium
GCACAGTTGGGAGGCCATATCTCGACCAATGGCCCGCCAGGAATCCTTGTGCTCGGGCGTGGCTACGAGACGTTTTTGGCCTTTGAGGCAGGCTTCAAGGACGCCCGCGATCATCCCAAAAACTAAAGTCTGGCGATGCTCCGCAATCAACCAGTCTTACAACGACTTGTGTTATATCGACAGGCAGGATGCCCAGGGTACGGAAAAACCCTAGGCCTTGGCTACGCAGGTCTCGTAGATGATCGAGGCGTACAGGCGCGCGGCGCGCTCGACCTCGGAGAGGTGGACGTGCTCGTGGCGGGTGTGGGCGACCTCGAGCTGGCCGGGGCCGCAGACGATCGGGATGACGCCCTTTTGGTAGAAGAGGTTGCCATCGGAGTGGGAGCGAAAGGCCACCGGATTCCAGCCCATCTCGAGGCTCTCAAAAGCGCGGATCACGGGCGCCAGTCGAGGGTTTTCCGAGCTTACCGAGTATCCGGGCGCGAAGTAGAGCTCCTCATGGTCGAGCGTGCAGGCCTGGTGGCTCTCCAGTGCCTTGAGGCGCGCGGTCTCGATAAGCTCGATCACGAGCTTGTGGTCGACGGCCGGACCAAGGTGCATGTCGAGCAGGGCCTCGCAGCGCTCGGCGATCACAAACAGGCTGCCGCCGCCGGTGATCTCACGCGGATTAAAGGCGATCTGATCGGCAAAAGGCAGCTCCGTGGCTTGTTCGAGGATCTGGAGGATCCAGCTGAGCATGGCGTGGATCGCGTTGGCACCGATGTCGGGCAGCGCGGCGTGGGCGCGCGTGCCGGTGCTCATCAGCCGGCTCTCCAAATACGCGTAGTGCTCGGTGCACGGAATCAGTCCGGTCGGCTCGCCGATGATCGTCAAGGGCGCGGTCATGTGCTCGAGCAGCGCCTCAGAGCCGTCGCCATAGTCCTCCTCGCCGACGACCAGGGCGAGACACAGCCCACGCTCAAAGGTGACGCCGGCCTGAACGGCAGCGCTCACGGCCTCGACCATGGCCACGCAGCCCGATTTCATGTCGGCCGTTCCCAAACCCCAGAGCACGTCGCCCTCGAGCATCGAGGCGTGGTCGTCCTCGTCGTCGCCCCAAAACGGGATCGTGTCGACGTGGCCCACGAGCATCAACTCGGGCGGCATCGGACCAATCTCGATCAAGAGGTTGGCGCGCTGGCCGTCACCCGGCGAGGCAGGCACGCGCTGCTTTCGGTAGGGTACGCCGGCGCGCTCGAGCGCCTCGACGAACACGGCGATGACCGGACCTTCGGCATACGAAGGGCTGTAGTGGTTGACGGCTTCGATCAACAGGCTGTTGATTCGCGCTGAATCGATTTGGTTCAGGATCGCTTCAATTGGACTCATCATCTATTCCGGGTACGACGTGGTTGTGGGGCGGCTCACTTACCGGCGTGCGCGCCGCGCTCTCCTTGTGGGGATGAGCGGCTGCGGCCGCAAGCTTCTTGCGCCGGATGTACTCCGGGTGATTCGACAGATTTTTGTTCATGTAGACGTGGCGCGACTCGTTGCCAAAGCCGTGGCGTCGAAAAAAGTTCACGGCCGCCATGTTCTCGGCGTCGGTATCGACGAGCATCATGCGCGCGCCCTGGGCGATGAAGAGCTCGGTGAGCCGGTTGACGAGCTTTTTACCCACGCCCTGGCGCGCAAGCGTCGGATCGACGCCCAACCAGACCAGATAGCCGTAGGTCCAGGCGCTTCGCCGCTTGTCGATCAGCGTACCGAGCGCAAAGCCTGCGACGCGGCCCTCGACCTCGGCCACAAGGCAGGTCTCGCTGTCGGAGGCAAATGTTTGAACCAGCTCGTACTCGTCCCAGGTGCGGTAGAGGTTGGGCCACAGATCGGCGGTAAACAGCCGCTCGCCCAGCGCGAAGACCGCTGAGAGGTCCTCGAGCTCCATCTCGCGCACGATCACCGGGCCATGGCCGCTCTTCTCTTTTTTCTTGGCCGTCTCGCTCTTTTCACTCTTCTCAGGACTTGCTTCGTCGCTCATAAACCCGTGTTCTCTCGGTGGTGTTCAATGGGTAGCACGCAGGCGTTCAACCGCTGGTCGTCACGGCGCATTTCGTCGCCGCCAAAACCCGACGCCGGGCGCTGATATAGCAGCTTCATTTGAGGCCGTATACTTACGCGCGCACGTCTGTCGTCAGGATTGTTTCATGCTTTGATTTTTGTGCTATCGTGCCGGCGCCGGACCTACCTGAATTTTTCGACAAGGGAGCTAGACGATGCGCATTGGAGTGTTGACCGGAGGGGGAGATTGCCCGGGGCTAAACGCCGTGATTCGGGCCGTTGCCAAGAGCTTGATGGTGCAGTGTGGGGCCGAGGTGATTGGCTTCGAAGAGGGCTTTTTGGGCCTGATCGAGCGTCGCTACCGCAAGCTCGACTACCGCGACGTCAGCGGCATCCTGGCCCAGGGCGGCACGATCCTCGGCACCCACAACCGGGCCAATCCCTTCAACTATTATCTCGAAGGCGGCGCCGACGTCTCCGATCGCGTGCTCGGTCTGTACAAGGAGCTCGGCCTCGACGCGATCGTGGTGATCGGCGGCGACGGCACGATGTCGATGGCCTACCGCATGCAACAGATGGGCGTCAACATCGTCGGCGTTCCCAAGACGATCGACAACGATCTCATGGAGACCGATCGCACCTTTGGATTTGATACGGCCGTGGCGATAGCCTCCGAGGCGATCGACCGTCTGCAGACCACCGGCCAGAGCCACGGGCGCATCATGATCGTCGAGACCATGGGCCGCTACACGGGCTGGATCGCGCTGCACGCCGGGATCGCCGGTGGCGCCGACGTGATCTTGTTGCCCGAGTTTCCCTACGACCTCGAGGAGGTCGCCCGCGTCTGCCGCGAGCGCGAAGGCCGCCAACGCTTTACGATCATCGCCGTGGCCGAGGGCGCCACGGCCAAAGACGGCGAAATGGTCGTGCGCGAGCGCGACGAGAGCAGCCCCGATCCGCTGCGCCTTGGCGGCATCGGAAACCTCTTACGCGAGCAGCTCAAGCCCCTGGTCGACAGCGAGATTCGCACCACGATCTTGGGCCACGTCCAGCGCGGCGGCACGCCCACGGCCTTTGACCGCGTGCTCTCGACGAACTTTGGCTGCTTTGCCGCCTCGCTGATCGCCAAGAAACAGTTCGGTCGCATGGTCGCGCTCAAGGACAACCACATGACCAGCGTTCCACTAATCGACGTGGCGGACAAGACGCGCCTGGTTCCCGAAAACTCCTTCATGGTCACCTCAGCGGCCGCCGTGGGAGTCTCCTTTGGCGTGTCGCCCGAGGGCTTCGAGATTGCCAATCTGGGCAGCTCCATACCGTTGGAGTGATTGGCGCGCCCCACAATCGACGGTTTTGCTTGTCTGGCGATCCGTGGTGCGCAGCATTTTGGCGAGATTCACGCCGTGCGCGACCTCGTGCACGCTCGCCAAACCGGAGCCGCCGTATGAAGTACTCCACCCTGCCCGCCTTGCTCACACTATGCCTGCTCACACTATCGCTGCTCGCCGCCTGCGCGCCCCCCAACGCCCCGCGCCCGGCGCTGGCCGAGGTCTCCGACCAGAACTGCGTTCAAGACCAGATGCTCGCCGGGCGAATCGTCTTTCGCACCTGCCTGGTCTCGAGCCCGCACCCCACGGGCATGCGCGACGATCAGGAGTATCGCCCCCAGATCGCGACCGTGGTGCGCAGCCCGGCTGGCGCCTTTGGCAACCCGATGATCTGGACGGTCGAAGTGCGCAGAAACGGCGAGCTGGTGATGCGCCGCGCGCTCGACGACCTCGATCTTCAAGTGCTCGAGCATCAGGATTCACTCGAGATCGAGTCGGTCGCGCCGCTGGGCGGGATGCGGGAAATGGAACCGGGGCGCTACGTTGTTACGTACAGTCGAAATGACGGCAGTAACGAATCGGTCAGCCACACCATCGTCATCGAAGACGAGGGTGAAGAGGCCCCCTAGTTCAAACCCGCCCGCCCAAGAGAGCACAACGTCATGTGGCGAATGATCGTCTTCTTCACCCTTGCGATAGCCGTGTGGGGATTTGCCCACTACTACATCGCTCGCCGGCTTGTGAGCGCGATACGCCACAAAAAGTCCCTGATCCGGCTGGTCTATGGCATCATCGGCGCTCACGCGATCATCGGTCCGCTCGGCATGCTCGCACGCCGCGCCATGGAGCCGGGGCTGGTCTTCGATCTGCTGCAGTGGGTGACCTACATCGGCATGGGGGCGTTTTGCTTGCTGTTCGTGCTCATGGTGATCAAGGATCTGGGCTGGCTGAGCTACCTAGCCACCCGGCGCGCCACGCAAAAGGCCCGCTCGGCGCGCGCTCGCCAGGGCGGCGAGCTAGCCGATCCTGCGCGTCGCGCCTTCATGACCAACACGCTCAACGCAAGCGTGGTGACGGCGGCCGCCGTCGGCACCAAATACGGCTTTTATGAGGCCCGAAAACTACCCGCGATCGTCGAAGTCCAGATCCCGATCGACGGCCTAGATCCTCGCCTCGACGGCTTTCGCATCGTGCAACTGAGCGATATTCACGTCGGCCCGACGATCCGTGGCGAGATGGTGCGCGCGATCGTCGAGGCGAGCAATGCGCTCGCCCCCGACCTGATCGCGATCACCGGAGATTTGGTCGACGGCCTGGTCCCCTCGCTCTGGCCGGAGGTCGCGCCAATCGCCGATTTGCGCGCGCGCCACGGCGTCTTCTTTGCCACGGGAAACCACGAGTATTACTGGGACGCGCTGGCCTGGTGCAAGAAACTCGAAGCCAACGGCCTTTACGTGCTCAACAACGCGCATCGCCTGATCGAACACAACGGCGCAGGGTTGCTCATCGCCGGCTGCACCGATTACAGCGCTGGCGGGCACATCAAGGAGCACGCCTCCGACCCGCAAGCGGCGATCGCCGGCGCGCCCGAGCACAACGTCAGCATCTTGATGGCCCACCAACCGCGCAGCATTTTTGCCGCCGTGCGCGCCGGCTTCGATCTGCAGATCTCCGGGCACACCCACGGCGGCCAGTTCTGGCCTTGGAATCACGTCGTCGGCCTGGTCCACCCCTTCTCGGTCGGCCTTGATCGCCTCGAAAAGACGTGGATTTACGTCAGCCGCGGCACCGGCTACTGGGGTCCGCCGATGCGCATCGGTGCCCCCTCGGAGATCACGCGCATCACGCTCAAGCGCGCCGGCTAAGATCGCGCGCAATCATCGTCGAATTTTCCACAGCCGCTCGCTGATGTTATGCTGGCCGCCAGTGATTGAATTGAGCCTGCAGAGTGTTTGCGGCAACGACTTTGGAGAAGCCCCATGCGCGCGACCTTCCATCTGATCCTGCTCGTCCTCGGCTTGACCATCTCTTTGAGCGCGCTCGGCCTGGTGGCCTGCAGCGACGAGACCGCGGGCACGGCCACAAACAACGCCGCAAACAATACCACCACAAACAACGCCACAAACAACGCCGATTCCGACGTTGTGGTCGTGCCCGACGTGGCGGTATTCCCAGGTTTTGAGGGCTGTGATCCCCTCGGTCCCCAGTGCAACAACTGCAAGGACGACGACGGCGATGGCCTGATTGACGGCTTCGACCCGCACTGCATCTCGCCCTACGATGACAACGAGTCGAGCTTTGCGACCGGCATCCCCGGCGACAACGTCTCCAACAGCGGCTTTCAAGATTGTTTCTTCGACGGCAACAGCGGCAGCGGCAACGACGGCTGCCGCATCCCCAACGGCTGCATTCTGGGCACCCAGACCACGGGCTGCGAGCAAACTCAGCGCTGTATCGACAGCTGCAAGCCGATGACCCGCCAGGGTTGCGATTGCTTCGGGTGCTGCACGATCTGCAACAAGACCATGTGTAAGACGGTCGTCGTCAACGCCCAGCTCGCGCCGAACTGCACGCTCGAGGCGCTCGACGATCCGGCCAAGTGCCCACCGTGCACGCTCAACGAGGGCTGCTCGACGCCGTGCGACCCCGAGCAGTGTGCGCTGTGTCCAGGTCAGCTTCCCAGCGACCTGCCCGAGAGCTGCGGCGGTGAGGCGAGCTGCCCGTCGCACATGGCCCCGTGCGCGACGACGGCCGACTGCGAAGGCAACGCCTACTGCTCGCTGGGCTGCTGCATGCCGATCTACCTCTGATCGAGGCACTCAGCCCTTGGCTGCCCGGCGTGAGATTTGATGTTTGAGCTCGCCAATATCGATAGGCTTTGAGAGCCAGGACTGCTTGAGGCCACGCAAAAACAGTTGCTCATGGGTGCTGAATACGCCACCGGTCATAAAAATCATGCGCTGCACGTAGGGTGAGCCTGATTTTTCAAGTCGGTTGTGCAAGTCAATACCGCTCATCTCGGGCATCATCAAATCGCAGATGATCACATCGTAGGCCGGTCCCGCTTTGAGCATCTCGAGCGCGCTTTGCCCGCTGGTCGCGACCTCGACCTCGTACTCGCCGCTGAGAACACGGCGCAGCGAGGCGCCCACGCGCAGTTCGTCGTCGACCACGAGAACGCGCGCGCGTCCAGCCCTGGGCGCCGTGTCCTTTTTGACCTGCTTGTCGCTGTTTTTGGCTCGAGCCTCGGGTAAGAGAACCCGAAAGCAGGTACCTTTTCCAAGCTCGCTCTCGACCTCGATGCGTCCGCCCAGGCCCTCGATGATGCTCTTCGAGATCGCCAGGCCAAGGCCCGTGCCCTGGCCGTTGGACTTGGTGGTAACGAAGGGCTCGAAGACACGGCGCATCAGATGATTGGGGATTCCCGAGCCCGAATCACGCACCTCGACGACGATCCAGCCGTTCGCTATCCGGCTGCTGACACAAATCTCGTTGGCATCGGGATCGCCCTCAGGGATGGCATGCGCGGCGTTGATCAGCAAATTCAAGAAGACCTGACCCAGGCGCGACTCGTTGGCTTCAACGAGCGGCGTCACCTGCAGATCGCGAACCAAACGCGCCCGGTAGCGCATCTCGCTTTGCGCGATCTTGATCGAGAACTCCAGGGGCTTTTCTATGCGCACCAGCGCACTTTCACCCTCGTCGAGCCTGGAAAACGATTGAATGCTGCGCACCACGTCGCGAATACGCGCGGTGCCCTCGAGCCCCGAGTCCAGGCCCATACGCGACTCGCGAAGGCTCTCGATCAGCGTGGCCATCTCATGCTTGCTCAGCGCCTTTTCACCGGCGTGCACCTTCTCCAGGGTCTCGATGGTCTCGGTGAGTGTATTCTGCGCGAAGTCCATATTGGTGTGCACGTAGGACAGCGGGTTGTTGATCTCGTGGCCCATGCCGGCGGCCAGGGTCCCCATCGTGACGAGTCGATCCATGCGCATGCGCTCGGCCAGCATCGCGGTGCGATGGGTGACATCGCGCATCACGAGTTGCATGGCCTGCTCGCCGCGGTAATTGATCGGGGCGGCCGATATCTCGACGGCGATGAGCTCACCGTCGAGGCGGCGCAGCTCGATCTCAACGGCCTGAAGCGCCTCGTGCGCGCCCAGTCCCACCAGCCACTCGGGGATGCCCAGGCTCTGAGGGTCGGGCAAAAACGCCAGCAGTCCGTGGTCGATCACGCCCGCCGATGACTCGCCAGCGAGCAGACTCACGCCGGCCGAGTTTACGAACACGATGCGCTCACCTTGGTAAACCGCAATCGCCTCGGGAAACAGCTCGACGAGCGAGCGGTGGCGCTGCTCGCTCTCTGTTAGGGAATTGACCCGGAGCGCCTCGGCGATGAGCAAGCTTGCCTGAAGGCCGAAGATGCTCACCAACTTGAGATGGCGCTCGTTGAAGAGGTCGGGATAGGTCTGGTTACAAACGTACAACAGGCCAAGCAAGCTGCCATGGTCGAACATCGGGACGCACAACACGCTGCGAATCGAGAGATCGAAGACCGAGGGTACCTTGCCCAGATCGATGTCGTTGACCGCGTCGCTGAGCATCAGCGCCTGGCGTGTACTCAACACCTTTTGGACCAGCGATTCGGAGAACTGCTGTTCGCTGGCCGCCAGATTCTTGCCCTCGAGGTTGCGCGCCACGCGCACGACGGGTCGGCCATCCTCGAGCAAGAACAGCATGACGTTGTCCGCACCGGTGATGCCGATGATGCTGTCGACGAGCGTCTCCAAGAGCTCGCTGAGATCGTACTTCGAGAGCACTTTTTGAGAGAACTCATAGAGCTGGCGATAGCCGTTGAGCTCGTCGTGCGTGGGAGAATCACTCATCTACAGCCCTATACGTCCTATTCGGAGGGAAGAATCGCCGGAACTCGTATTCTTGACGATCAGCGCGGCCATGTCACGGAGAAACTCGCGCAAAAGCACATTCGATACAGGTTGCCTCGGCCCCGATTTCCGATTACACACGAGAGGTCGTCTAACTGTCGGAACCTTTCATTACGGGGATATGATCATGTCACAGACCGAATTGGGTCGTGAAAAAAATATCGAGCGCCTGCTTGGGCAAAAAGAATTGCTACCACTGTTGCCCATGATCTATGTGGCCTGGGCCGACGGCGAGTTGGCCGAGCTCGAGGTTACCAGTGTGCTGGCCGAAGCGCGGCGCCACGATTGGATCGACGCGAATCTGGCCCAGGTGCTCGGCGACTGGCTCAATCCTGACAGCCCACCGACGGCCACCGAGCTGCAAACCATCCTGGCTGCCATCGAGCAGGCCAGCCCCTCGCTCACGGCCCATGAGCGCGCATCGCTCTCCAATCTGGGCCTCGCGCTGGCGCGCAACAGCAGCCTTGCCCAAGACACCACGCTCGACCCCAAAGGCGTCACCGAGGCCCTCACTCGCCTCGAAGCCGCGCTCGGTCTGGTCGGCGCCGAAGCCGCGCGCGATCTGCTCTCGGAGATCACCCCGCGCAAGGCCGGCACCGCCCACGAGCAGCCGGCCGCCTTTGACGTGGCCGCGCTGACCCGTGTGCTCGACGGCAAGTATGTGGGCGTGCGCGATGAGATTCGTGAGCTCCTGGCTGGACCCAAATTCGAGTACGCCTATGGCCTCGAGCTCTCCGCTCACCGCGCACACGTGCTCGGCTGGGTGCAGGCGCTGGCAGACGCCGGCTTTGGCAAGCGCTGCTTTCCCTCGATCGGCTCCAATGGCCAGGACCGCGACATGGGCGAGTTCTTGGCGATCTTCGAGATGCTGGGCTTCTTCGATTTGAACTTGCCGATCAAGTTCGGCGTTCAGTTCGGCCTCTTCGGCGGCAGCATCTATTTTCTGGGCAGCGAGCGCCACCACACCGACTACCTTGGGCGTGTCGCCACGCTCGAGTTGCAGGGCTGCTATGCAATGACCGAGATGGGCCGCGGCTCCAACGTGCGCGATCTCGAGACGCTGGCGCGCTACGACGCCGAAACCGGCGAGTTCGTGATCCACACGCCCAGCGAGTCCGCGCGAAAAGAATGGATCGGCGGCGCGGGGCGCTACGCCACGATGGCCACCGTCTTCGCCCAGCTCGAGGTCGCCGGCGAGCACTACGGCGTGCACGCCTTTTTGGTGCCGATTCGCGACGAGGCCGGCAAGCCCATGGCCGGCGTTCGCATCGAGGACCAGGGCCTCAAGATGGGACTGAACGGCATCGACAATGGCCGGCTGTGGTTTGACCAGGTGCGCATTCCGCGCGCCAATCTGCTCAATCGCTTTGGCGACGTCGACGAGAGCGGCGCCTACCAGAGCTCGATTCCCAGCTCGAACAAGCGCTTTTTCACCATGTTGAGCACGCTCGTCGCCGGACGCCTGGGTATCGCGGCGGCCGGCTTGAGCGCCTCGAAGGCCGGGCTTGCGATCGCCATTCGCTACGGCGCGATGCGCCGCCAGTTCGGACCGGCCGGCGAGCCCGAGATCCCGATCCTCGATTACCGCATGCACCAGCGCCAGTTGATGCCGCGCCTGGCCACGAGCTACGCTTTGAGTTTTGCGCTCGAGGCGCTCAGTGCGCGCTACAACGACGCCTCCCTGGACAACCGCCGCGAGGTTGAGGCCCACGCCGCCGGACTCAAGGCTTTTGGCTCCTGGCACGCGGTGGACACCATCCAGGCCTGTCGCGAGTGCTGCGGCGGCCAGGGTTATCTGGCGCTCAACCGCCTACCCGGGCTTCGCACCGACGTCGACGTCTTCGTCACCTTTGAGGGCGCCAACATGGTCATGATGCAGCAAGTGGCCAAGGCTCGGCTCACCGAGTACCGCCACGAGCTCTCCGATGCCAATTTCTTCACCCTGGCGCGCTATTTGGCTCGCCAGGCGGCCTCCAAGCTCTCCGAGACCAACCTGGTGATCACGCGCAACACCGACGAGAGCCACCTGCGCGACGCCGGCTTCCAGCAAAACGCCTTTCGCTACCGCGAGAACGATTTGCTCATCGGCGTGGCACGACGCATCAAGCGGCGCATCGATGAGGGCAAGGACTCCTTTGAGGCCTTCAACGAGTGCCAGGACCACGTCGTCGCCCTGGCCCAGGCCCACATCGAGCGCGTGATCCTCGAGGACTTCGTTGCGGCCGTCGAGCGCTGCACCGACGAGGCGATCAAGACCCAACTCAAGAACATGTGCGATCTCTATGCGATGTGGCACATGGAGAAGGATCTGGGTTGGTTTCTGGAGAACAACTACATCCAGAGCGCCAAGGCCGCTGCCATCCGCGATCTCGTCAACAAGCTCTGCTCCGAGGTGCGCTCGCAGGCCGTGCCGCTGGTCAACGCCTTTGGCATCCCGGACAACTGCCTTTCGGCGCCGATCGCCTTTGGCGAGGGCAAAGAGCCCGCTGAATCGCGTGTGGAGTTTGCCCACGGCCTGGCTACCTAGCGCTCAGCAGCCGGTTTTCATCAGCGCTTCTGCCTGCTCACTGAAGTCGACATAAGGCGTCTTGCAAGGCGGCCCGTCGGCGTGCAAAAAGCGCGTCTGGGCCCCCAGGCTGACGATACTCGAGGAGCGCGTGCCGTAATTGAGCGCCGCAAAATGCACGCAGGTGCTCTCGAGCGGCTCGTCGTGCTCATCGTGGCGCGCCAGAAAGCCCACCAGCGCCGCTGTGTCAGATGCGCTCTGGAGAGCCCAGCGTTGCACGTCCTCTTCGAGGCGGGTGATGCGCCGCGACTCGCCGGCGCCCAGGCTGCGCTCGGTGATCACGTGCACGCCCGGCGAAAGGCGGCGCCTTTGCAGGCGCAAGCCGTCATTCCATACCAGAAAGGCCTCTTTTTCGTCGGCGACGACCAGATGAAAGCCGTTGTGATCGCCGGGCCCGCTGGCGGCGATTCGATCGGCGGCGGCCGCGGCGCTTCGCTCGGCCAGCGCGTCGAGCACGATCAGCCCGCGCGAGCGATGGCCGGGCTGTCGGACCATGGCAAAGCGGTTGGTGATTCCCGCAAACAGTCCGCAGGCGTTGAGCCCAAGCCAGGTGCCGCCGGCCTCGAGATCACGCGGAGCGAGCAAGGCCACAGCACCGCTGGAGTCGATGCTGGGCGGCGCGGCCGGGCGCTCAAGCACCTCGTCGCGGTTGGCCGCGATCCAAAGCGGGCAATCTTTTAGGACCTGGACTGCGATGATCAACGTGCACACGTGTGGCTCCTGGGATTTGGCCTTTTGCGTTGGGGCTCGGCAGTGGACTTTGTCAGCGCGTGCTTAAGCTCGGTGGGCCCATGCCCTGATGATAAATCACTTCACGCTCCCGGAGTATTCGCGATGTCCCTGTCTCGCTTAGTCGATCGTGGCTTACTCTCCCGTGGCCCTCGCGCCTTGCACTTCTTGCTTGGCGTCTTGCTGCTCACCGCCGCCGGCGCACCGTCTTGCTCGCGTCAAACCACCGCGCCCCCGGCGAACAACCAGACTCCCAACAACAACGAGGGCCCTCGCCCGATCGTCGAAGTGATCGCCACGGGTCTCGAGGCGCCTTGGGACGTGGCCTTTACGCCCGATGGCCGTGTCTTTGTCACCGAGCGCGATCGCGGCGTCGTCAGCGAGCTTCGCGATGGGGGCAAAGGCGAGCGCGTCGAGGTCCGAAGCTTCGAGATCGACTCGGCTGGCGAAGGTGGCTTGATGGGTCTGGCCGCCTCGCCGGACTTCGAGAGCGACGGCCTGCTCTACGTCTACTACACCACGCGCCGTGACAACCGCATCGTGCGCTTTGGCCTCGACACCGCGCCCGAGTCGGTCTTGACGGGAATCCCCTCGGGGCGCATCCACAACGGTGGGCGCATCGCCTTTGGACCTGACGGGCTGCTCTACGCCGCGACCGGCGACAGCGGCGATGCGCGCATCTCCCAAGACCCTACATCGCTGGCCGGCAAGATCTTGCGCATGAACCCCGATGGCAGCGTGCCCGACGACAACCCGCGCTCGGGCTCGCTGGTCTTCGCGTTGGGGATTCGAAACGCCCAGGGACTGGCCTGGAACGCCGCTGGCGAGCTCTACGCCACCGACTTCGGCCCCCAGGTCGACGACGAAATCAACCGCATCCAGCCTGACGAGAACTACGGCTGGCCCGAGGTCACCGGCACCTCAAAGCGAAGCGAGTTTGTCGACGCCGTGGTCGTGCGCCAGCCGCGCGTCGCTTCCTGGAGCGGCGCGGGCTTTTTGGTCGGTGGCGCCATCCCCCAGTGGGAGGATCATCTCTTCGTCGCCGCCTTGCGCGGCGAGCGCCTGTGGCGCTTTGCCTTCTCGGCCACGGGTGATCTCACCGAGCATCAAGCCATGCTCTCGGGCGAATATGGTCGACTTCGCCACGTCACCCAGGCGCCTGACGGCTCTTTGTGGGTGCTCACCAACAACCGCGACGGGCGAGGCTCACCGGGTGCCGACGACGATCGCATCTTGCGCGTCAGCGGAGCCGAGTAGGCCAATCTCAGGTGGCCACGAGTCGAAAGATCGGCAGCTCCGGGCGGCACATAAAGCGCACCGGAATCATTGTCGTGCCAAGGCCTCGGCTGACATAGGCGCGCCCAAGTACGGTGTCATAAAAGCCCGAGACATAGTGGCCCGACGACACCGGCAGCACGGGCACCCAGCTCCCCAGGCGCACCTGGCCGCCGTGGGTGTGGCCGGCCAGCGCGAGGTCGAAAGGCATGTCATAGACGGCGAAGTTGTCGAAGATACCCGGCGCGTGGGTCAAGAACAGGCGCCCCGGCTTCAAGGGCAAGCCGGCCAGAGTGCGCGCTAGATCGGCGTGACCCGTCGAGCCGTCATCGGTTCCCGCGACGGTGAGCCCGCATGGCAACGTGACGTGTTCGTTGACCAACAGCCGGATCCCGTGGGCCTCATAGAGCGCGCTCACCGCGTCGATCAGCCCGTCGGCGCCGTGCTCCCAGTTGCCCAAAGTCGCAATCATGGGCGCCTCGATGCCTGCCAGTCCCCGGACAAAGCGCGCCAGCGCCCCCATTCCCGCGAGCGTTTCGACCATGTCGCCGGTCATCACCACGAGATCGGGCGCATAGGCCTTCAGGGTGGCCAAAACCTCGGCCTCGAGGTAGCCAAACCGGCGAAGATGCAGATCCGTGAGATGCGCGATCACAAAGCCGTCGAGCTTTTGGTCCAGGCCGGCGATCTTGACCTCGTGCACGCTGACCTCGAGCCATTTTGGCTCGAAGACGAACCCATGCAGCGAGGTGATCGCTGCGGCCGCGATCACGCCACCGCCCATGCCCGCAAGAAACGTGCGCCGAGACAGCGTGGGTCGAGCAATCTTAGATTGATTTTCGATCATGCACGCACTGGTCATCGGGGGGTTTGCGGGGTATAGCGAGCCAGCCAGGCATCGCCGATTCCCTCTCCAAGGTAGATACGGACGCGACTCCAACAACTTTTGGCTGCCCGCTCGCTGCGCGCGTGCTGCGCGCTTCGAATCTGAGCAATTGTGTTTGGACGCCCTGCCCCGCTATGATGGATGAGCTAAATCGACGTTTGCGGCACACGACAAACGCACGGCAACGAGGCCAAGATGCACACGATAAATCTTTTTCGCACCACCGGCTTGCTTGCCCTGCTCGTCACCATCAGTCTGTGCGCAGCCTGCACCGATCCGCCAGTGATCACGGCCAACAACACCACCAATGAAAACAACAGCGCGAACAACAAAAACAACGCGCCCAATTGCACCGATCGCTGTTTGTCCGGTGAGCGCACGTGTTTGGACGACATCACGGTGCTCAACTGCATCCGCACCGAGAGTGGCTGCCTCGAATACGCCGGTGCCAGCATCTGCGCGGGCACACAGGTCTGCGTCAACGGGACCTGCGTCGAAGAAGGCGGCGATTGCAGCGACGAGTGCACCCAGGGCACGCCTGCGCGTTGCAATAACAGCGGACGGCGCGAGACCTGCGCCGACCACAATCACGATGGCTGTCGCACCTTCGGCGCCGCCACAAGCTGCGCTGCCGGCGAGTTCTGCGATCCGGCGTTGGGTCAGTGCGCGCCGTCGAGTTGCACCGACGCCTGCACCGAGGGTCAAACGAGCTGCGAGCTGCACCGCCTTGCAACGTGTCGTGAAGACGGCCAGGGCTGCCTCAGCTTTGCCGGCGCCAAGGAGTGTCCGCAGGGCCAGAGCTGCCTCGACAACGCCTGCCAGGGTGGCTCAGGCTGCCAGGACGAATGCCGCGACAATGACTCGGCCTGCGCGCTCACTGGCGGTGTGCGCCTTTGCGGCGACTGGAACAGTGACGGCTGCTTCGAGTTCTCCGAGGCGATCGATTGTGAGCCCAACGAAGAGTGCCGAAACGACGACTGCGTCTTGAAGAGCCGCTGCGAGGACAAGTGTATCGCCGGCGAGGCAGTCTGCATCGGCAACGACCTGGCCACCTGTGGCGATCACAATGGCGACGGATGCGTCGAGTTCAACGATCCAAGCGCCTGCCCGACCAGCGGCCATAGCTGCCAGCGCATCGGCGAGGTCAGCTCGTGTCGGGCCGCGCCGACCTCGGGCAGCGTCGTGATCAACGAGATCTTCTACGACGCCGTCGGCGTCGATCTGCGTGCTGCGGGCGGCGGCAACTGCACCGCGAGCTCCACCTCATGCTCCTCGCCCACCTTCATCGAGCTGTTCGGCCCGGCCGGCCTCTCGATCGCCGGCTATAAGCTCGAGATGGTCAACGGCGCCGACGGCAAGATCTACAACAGCGCGACCTTGCCCGCCGCAGCCAAGCTCGACGGCCAGGGCTACGCCGTGCTGGCCATGGACGAGCCGGACAGCTTCTTGAGCTTTGCTGCGCCCTTTTACACCAACGTCTATTATATCTTGGAGAGCTCGGCGCCGGGCCAGGATGCGATGCAAAACGGCCCGGACAGCGTCGTGCTCAAGAATGGCGCCGGCAACGAGCTCGACGCCGTCGGCTATGGTGTTTTTGCGCTGATCCAACACTTTCGCGGCCGCGGCCAGTCGGCGCCCGCGGCGACCGCCGGGCGAAGCGTGGGGCGCATCCCGGGGCGGGCCAACAGCGACAACAATGCGGCGGATTTCTTGACCTACTATCCTACGCCGGGACTGCCCAATCAGGATCTGATGATCAATGAGGTCTATGTCAACCAGCCCGGCCAGAACAATGGCAAGGAGACCTTCGTCGAGCTCGCTGCCCCGATCCTTGGCTGGGAGACCTTGCCGCTGCACGGCTACGTGCTTCGCGCCGTAGCCGGCCACAACGGCCAGGATTATCTGTTCACGGCGGCAAGCCCGGGCATCAGCCTGTCCGGGGTGAGCCTCAACGATGCCGGCAGCACCGAGGGCTACGTCGTGATCTGCAACACGGCCGCCATCGAGCCTTTGAAGGGCCGCTGCGCGGTGCCCTACGAGGGCGTGCCCTTCTACGTGGGCCCGGACAACTTCGTGCTCGAGTACCAGGGCCGGCGCATCGATGCCATCGGCTACGGAACGTTTGAGGCCAACCATACGTTTGTTGGGGAAGGAAGCGCGGCTGCCTATCGAAGCACGGATGCGGGCAAGGCGCTGGGTCGCTGGCCGCTCTCCGACGCCAATGCCAAGCCCGACACCAACAACAACCGCGCCGACTTTTACTTGATGTCGCCCACGCCAGGGCGTGACAATCCGCGCCCCTGAGCGCCGGACACCGCCTCGTTTGAGTCTCGTGCTTGGGCTGATCGACGCGGTGTCCATGTTTTCCATACCGTTTTTTGCACCATCTATCATCGCAAGAGCGCCGGAGTAGTAGTCATGGCCATTATCAATTGTTCGCTGTGCAACGCCGAAGAAGACGTCCCTTTCCAGCCCCGGGAAGGCTCGTCGGTGCTGTGCCGCAAATGCTTCAAGGCGCAGCCCAAGCCCGCAGGCCCACCCAAAAAACACGTGCCCAGAACACAGCATGGCACGCGCGTGAGCTTGTTCATCGACTGCAGCGAGTGTGGAAAGCACGACGAACTCGACTACGTGCCCAAAGGCACGCCGATGAACGAGATGTTGTGCAACGATTGCGCGGCCAAGCGCTTCGGCGACGCCTCGCACTGGGCCGAAGTCAGCCGCGCCAAAGAGAGCGAGGCGCGCACGGAGTGGGCGTTTATCTGCGACGACTGCGGCCGCGAGGATTATCTCAAGTTCGCGCCCATGGCCTCGCGCACCTACCAGTGCAACCGCTGCTTCAGCGACCAGGAAGTGCCTGCAAAGGAGCGTTTGCAGGACAAGGCCAAGCTCGAGAGCAACGTCTTCATTCGCAAGCGCTCCGACACCTGACCCGAAACCGGCGGCCCCGCTGTGGATGTGAACATCACCCTGGAGTGGCATCTCATCCAGAGCATCGCGACCAGCCTTGCGCTGGGTGCGATCGTCGGATTGGAGCGTCAAAGCCACGGCGACGTCGCCGAGCACGAGAGCATGGGCGTTCGCACCTTTGCGCTCGTCAGCCTTCTGGGCACGCTGGCCGTGCTCGCCCACGATGTTGCCCCGGCGCTGACCTGGATCGCCGGCATGGGTTTTCTGCTGCTGATCGGCACCTTTTTGGTCTCGGAGTTGCGCGCCTCAAACCGCAAGACCGGCATTACGACCGAGGTCGCCGCCCTGCTCGTCTTCTTGCTTGGCGCGCTCGTTCCGGTTCAACCCGTGCTCTCGGCAAGCATCGCGGTGATCGTTGCGCTGATTCTCTCGATCAAGACATTTACGCACCGCTGGGTAGGCCGGCTCACCCAGCGCGAGATCTTCGACACGCTGAAGTTCTTGCTCGTGACCGTGGTGCTCTTGCCGCTGTTGCCTAATCATCCCGTCGATCCCTGGCAAATCTACAACCCGCGCGAGCTCTGGTTTCTCGTCGTGCTGATCAGCGGGATCAGCTTTTTGGGCTACTTCGCGATGCGCTTTTTGGGCTCGCAGCGCGGCATACTGGTAACGGGCTTGATCGGAGGATTGGCCTCGAGCACGGCCGTCACGCTCGCCATGGCCCAGCAGATGCGCGACGAGCGTGGCTCGCGCCGCGTCCTCTTCGGTGCAAGCTTTGCCATCTTGATCGCCAACGCGATCATGATCGGGCGCGTGGGCATCGAGGTCGCCGTGATCAACCCACGGCTGCTGGTCGAGCTCTGGCTGCCCCTGCTCGCCATGGCCGTCGGCGGTCTGGGATCCGCGCTTTGGCTTTGGACCAAGCTCGCCGCCGAGGTGCGCAGCGCCGTGTCCGATGATGCTGGCGTGGCGATCGCGACAGACGCGCTCGACGCCGACGACGCGCCGAGGCCACCGCTGCCCGGCGAGGACGATTCGCACGTTCACCTCAAGAACCCGTTTCGCCTCGTGCCGGCGATCAAGTTCGGACTGGTCTTTGTGGTGATCATCGCGCTGGTCCACATCGCCCAGGGCTACCTTGGCAGCATGGGCACCTATGTCGCCGCGCTGATCAGCGGCCTGGCCGACGTCGATGCCATTGCGCTCGCGCTCGCGCGCATGCAAAACGTCGGCGAGATCACCTCCCAGGTCGCCGGCCGCTCGATCGTCATCGCCGTGCTCGCCAACAGTTTTGTCAAGGCCGCCTTGTCGGCGCTTCTTGGCACAGCGCGCCTTGGCGCCCTGGTGGCAATGGCCATGATCCCCACGCTCGTGCTGGGTATGGTGGCGGCGATGTTCATTTGACATTCTTCAATGATTAGAACTACAAGAGGGCGTCTTTGCTCGGGCTCCGTCAGGTCCGCAGCCACAATCCACGAATCCCGCGTCGAGTTGCATACCATGGCAGACAAGGCAGCATCCCAGACACACGACTCCAAGGCCCCCGATACGCTCGAGAACCGCGTCGTCGAGGCCACCTTTGCCCGCGAGGACGCCACGCGTCTGAGCTTCGAGCTGCCCAGCGGCGATACCGCCTTCGTCGCGCGCGACGAGTTCGGCGCGACCCTGCCCTTCGAGCAAGGCGCAAAGGTGCGCGTGCTTGTGGAGAATCCATTGAGCGATGGCTGGAATGGCTCGGTGCAAAAGGCTGAGAAGCTCGATGTGTGGGACAAGCTCGAGGAGCTCGTCAAAAGTGGCGAGGCCATTCGCGGCATCATCTTGAACGAGAATAAGGGCGGCATGTCGGTCGACATCGGGCTTCGCGCCTTCATGCCGATGAGCCAGGTCGATCTGCACCGCGTCAACGACACCTCGCCCTACATCGGTCGCCAAGACAAGTTTCAGGTGATCAAGTTCGACAAGGAGAAGGCCGACGTCGTCGTCAGTCGGCGCAATCTGCTCGAGAAGGGCCGCGACTCCGACCGCCAGGAGGCGCTGGGCGAGCTCACCGCCGGCCAGCAATTCGAGGGCGTGGTGCGCAACATCACCAACTTTGGCGCCTTTGTCGACATCGGCGGCATCGACGGACTGCTTCATGTCTCGAACATGAGCTGGGGCCGCGTCGATCATCCCTCCGAACTCGTTCGCCCGGGCGACAAGCTCCAGGTCGTCGTGCTCGAGTACGACAAGAAGAAAAAGCGCCTGAGTCTGGGGCGCAAGCAGTTGCTCGACGATCCCTGGACCGAGCTTGGTCAGACGGTCAGCGAGGGCGATCGGATCAACGGCAAGGTCGTCAGCCTGGCCGATTTTGGCGCCTTCATCGAGATTCAACCCGGCCTCGAGGGCCTGGTCCACGTCACCGAGCTTGCCTGGACGGGCCGCATCAATCACCCCAAGGACGTGCTCGACATCAACCAGCAGGTCGACGTCAAGGTGCTCAGCATCGACACCGAGAACCGTCGCCTCAGCCTGAGCATCAAGCAGCTCGAGGAGAGTCCCTGGGCCAAGCTCACCGATCAGTTCCCCAGCGGCTCACGCGTCGAGGGCACGATCCGCAACATCACCGATTTCGGCCTCTTCGTCGAGATCGCCCCATCGATCGAGGGCCTCGTGCACGTCAGCGACCTGTCCTGGACCGAGAAGATCGAAGACCCCCGCGCGCACTACAAGGTGGGTGAGACGGTTGAGGTCGTCGTGCTCGACATCGACGTCGAGGCCGAGCGCGCCGCTTTGGGCATCAAGCAGCTCGTCGACGATCCCTGGCAGCGCGCCGCCGACATCGCCAAGCCCGGCCAGAAGATCGACGTCACGATCGCGCGCATCACTGATTTTGGCGCCTTTGCCACCATCGTCGAAGGCGTCGAAGGCCTCATTCACATCTCCGAGCTTCGCGAGGAGCGCGTCGAGAAGGTCTCCGAGGTTGCACGCCCCGGCCAGGTCCACAAGGCCCTCGTGCTCACCTTCGATCGCGCCGCCCAACGCATCAGCCTCTCGCTCAAGCGCGACACGCTTGGCGACGACGAAGGCGCCCGCGAATACAACGACAACGACGGCGCCACGGCCACACTGGGCGACATCTTGCGCGATCGGCTCGGCATCCAGTCCAGCGAAGAGCTCGCCGCCGGTGACGAGCCGAGCGCCGACTAGTCCTGGTATTCGCTTCGCAACTCTTTGAGGTAGGCATCGTCTTCGGCCGACTGGCCGTCGACGCCGTCGTCGGCCGCGCGAGGCGCATCGCCGCGTCGCCTACGAACAAGCACGGCCACGGCCCCAATGGAGAGGCCCAGGCCGACGACCAGCGCGCCCAAAAGCTTGAGGTTGTCCTCAGGAGGGGCTTCGTGCATGCGAAACTCCTCGCCAAAGCGCGCGATCAGCTCGTCTTTGATCGCTTCCTTGTCCATGCCGCCGCGCGCAAGCTCCTGAATCTCGCGGCGCGTGTCACCGGCGGCGCCGGAGGGACACATCGCCAGTGTTTTTCCAGGGCAATAGGGGCTCAAGACCTCCTGGCTGATCTCACGCGTCATGCGCGAGACCTCGTCGGGCGTGCGCGCGACATCCTGGGCCAAAGCTATCCCAGAGATGCTCAGGCCGACGACGAAGAATATCGCCAGGCCAAGAACTAGCGCGACATGCATGAGAGAACGCATTTGTTTCATCCGTTGTCTTTGGGCTGGGCTAATTGCGATGTGGAGGCAACGTCTTCGGTACCAAGCCAGCCCTTGAGCAAGCCGCGGGCTCGATCGGAGGCGTCTTCGTTGCGCAAAAGCTTGTAGCTATCCGGTGAGGACTCGCCAAGGGTAACCGAGCGCAAGAGCAGCTCGCCGCGGCGAAAGACGTGCACGTCAATCACGTCGCCCGGTGTCTGGCACTTGAGCAGCTCACCAAAGTTCGTCGACGAGGCCTTCAAGCCGCTCATGGCGACAATTTCGTCGCCGACGTACAACCCGCAGCGGTGTGCGGGACTTCCCGTGGGCACGAAGGTCACCACCAGACGATCGCCGTCGCTGCGCGTGTTCACGCCCATCCAGGGCCGAGGACGGCCCTCGTCGTGGCTGGTCTCGAGGCGCAGACCGACGGGCTCGAGAAACTGCTGCCAGTCGATCTCGTCGGTGCCGCGCACATAGCGATCGAAAAACTCGGCCACGTCGGCATCGATCAGCCGCGAGACGATCTTCTCATAAGCACCCTCGGCATAGCCCACCTCGGGCCCTGCCAGGTGCTGCTCCCAGAGAAAGCGCAACACGTCGTCGAGGCTCTTGTGGCCATCGCTGACGTCACGCATCCACAGATCGAGCATCCAACTGACGAGCTCGCCCTTGAGATAGTAGGAGACGCTGGAGTTGTTGGTGTGCTCGTCGGGCCGGTAGAGCTTGGTCCAAGCCTCGAAGCTCGCCTGCTCGAGCGAGTGCAGCTTTCTACCGGGCACCTCGCTAAAGAGCTTGATGCGCTTTGCGGTCATCTCGAGGTACTTGGCCGCATCGAGGATCCCACCGCGAAGCAAAAGTAACGTGTCGTAGTAGCTTGTGACACCTTCGACCGACCAAAGCTCGCGGGTATAGTTCTCGCGCTGGTAGTCAAACGGGCCGAGCACCGCCGGTCGGATGCGTTTGACGTTCCAGACGTGGAAGTGCTCGTGAGAGGTCAGTCGCAAGAAATCGACGTATTTGCCATCGGGCTGTGACTCCGGCGGACGCTTGGTCCAGGCGTCGGCAAAGCCCTGGCGCGCATAGAGCATCACCGTCGAATTGCGGTGTTCGAGGCCGCCGTAGCCGTTGTCGGTCAAGTGCACGATGAACAGGTAATTTTCGTAAGGAAGCCCTCCAAACATCTTCGCGTTGCTCGCGACCACGCGCGGGATATCCTCGGCCAAGCGAGCTCGCCCGTAATTGCCACGTCCCCAGATGACCATCCGGTGCGGCTTGCCTTCGACCTCGAAGTCGATCGGATCGTGATCGCCCATCTCGACGGGTGAATCGAAGAGCTCGTCGAAATCTTTGGCGTGAAAGCGGTCTGGAGCACCCTCGATCGCCGGGAGTGCACAAAATATCTTCCAGTCTGGTGGCGCCAAGACGTGCAGGTCGACGGCGTCGTGGAGGCGCTCGGTGGGATACAAGAAAAGCGCGACACCGTTGAAGAAGCCGTGCGAGTCATCCAGATGATTGGTGCGCACCGTCAGGTCGTGGGAGAAGACCTCGTACTCGAGCGTCAGCCGGTCGGTGTGCGAGCAGTCCACGCGCCAGGTTGACTTGTCGAGCTTTCGTGTGCTCCGACGCTCGGCATCGGTGCCCAAAGCGCGCAGGTTCTGCACGTGGCGCGCGTACTCGCGCAACAGATAGCTGCCCGGGTTCCAGGCCGGCATCGCCAGGTCGACGTGGCTCTGATCGGCCAGGCCGAAGATCTCCATGCGTACATGAAAAAGGTGGTTGTGAGGATCGGGGGCAGAAACGGTGAATTGAATCGGGGCGACCATAGCTCTCCAAGCACGGGGTGGGCTTTGCCTGCACCCGCGACGGCGCGCCTTTCAGCCGTCGCGTGCGAGTGCACGGGCTGCCAGACATTATTCACATCGCTGGCGCAAAGGCAAACGGCCTTGCGCCACCACCGTGAGATGATCACTGCTCGTCGGTCGGCTCGTCGTCTTCAAAGACTCGGCGCGTGATCGTCACCTCGAAGGTGTCCGGATTACGGGTACCCTTAAAGGTTCCCGTGAGCAGATCGTCGCTCACCTTCGTCGTCTCGGAGATGATGTACATCTCCTCGTCATCGGTGGTGGGATTCCAGCGCACCTCGAGCTTGCCGTCTTGCCAGCTCGTCGCCGCGACCTCCCCGGTCTGCCCATCGAGCCACTCCGAGATCGCATCGCCCATCATGAAATCGCCCGTAGCCTCGCTGGCACCGGTGTCATGAAAGAAGTCGAGGTAAACCAGCGGCTTGTCGTCCTCGCTGCGCGCAACACGCCATGATCCGCTCAAGAAGCCGGTATCGATGAACACCGCGTCGTCGTCACTGCCGTGGCCCTCGTGATCGGTGTGGTTGTTGTTGTTGGTGGTGTTGTTCGCGTTGTTCTCGACCGGGTTGTTGTCGTTGTTTTCGGAGTTGTTGCCCTTGGCGTTGTTTTCGGAGTTGTTGCCCTTGGCGTTGTTGAGCGTAATGGTCTGGCTGTCACAGCCAGCGGCCAAAACCGTTGCAATTACAGCGAGCAAAATCAATAAGTTACGCATAGTGTACTCTCGTCGTGCCGTAGAAAAACGCGCCTTGACCGGATCAATATTTTCAGTCGATGGCGACATAAACACTCGCACATGAAGGGGCATCGCCCCGAATTCGACCGCAATAATCCGAGCACGCCGTGCCGTTGCCCTGTGAAATCTCAATGTGTCCATAGCGCGCGTTGTAACCCAGGCAGTTCTTCTCCCAGGAGATGATCGCGCCGCGAGGCGCCTGGGTCGTGGGAACGTTGATCTTCTTGAGTCCGATCTGGGCCAGAATCGTCGGGTTCGCGTCGGCATTGCAGCGAAACCCGCGCGCCGCGATTTGGAACTCGAAGCTGCTGCACGGCCCGGCGTTTTGCAACTTGTTGTAGTTGATGCCGGCGCGCTCGAGGGCGCGCTTGACGAAGCGCCAGCAGTTTCCGGTGCTGAAGCCGCCGGTTCCGTTGGTGCAACGTGCAGCCTCAGGCGGTGACAAACACTTGCCGCCCTCGATGGCCATCTTCTCAGCGAGCGCGGCGTTGACGTTGCCAGCACCGGGGCTGCCCGGCTCGGTCTGGCCGCCGGGGATCGTGCCGTCAAAGCCGGTCACCGTAATCGAGATCTCCTTTTTGGCGATCTCCTTGCCATCGACGTCGTAGCCGCGCGCGATGATGCGGCG
>JACCWM010000172.1 GCA_013697635.1 Lujinxingiaceae bacterium
GGTCATAAAGCGGGCAGCCACGAGCGCACCGGCGCGGGTGCTAGGACACGGATGCTGGCGAGCGCGTTTCGAAGCGCGCGGCATTGGTGATGATCGCGTTGAGCGTCGCGCTTGGGCGCATCGCCTCGGCAGCGAGCGCATCGTTGGGGTGGTAGTAGCCGCCGATGTCGAGCTTCGCTCCCTGGACAGCGAGCAGCTCGCTGACGATCGTTGCCTCGTTGGTGGAGAGCGCCTCGGCGATGGTGGCAAAGCGCGCCTTGAGCTCGACATCGAGGCTCTGGCTGGCCAGCGCTTGGGCCCAGTACAGGGCGACATAGAAGTGGCTGCCGCGGTTGTCGATCTGGCCGATTCGGCGAGCCGGGGACTTGTCGTTGAGCAGGTACTGGGTGGTGGCCTCATCGAGCGCTGCGGCCAGTACGCGCGCGCGTGGATTCTCAAAGCGGTCGGCTAAATGCTCGAGCGAGACTGCGAGCGCGAGAAACTCGCCAAGTGAGTCCCAACGTAAATAGTTTTCGGACTCGAACTGCGCGGCGTGCTTGGGCGCCGAGCCGCCGGCGCCGGTCTCGAAGAGGCCGCCACCGTCCATCAGCGGCACGATCGAGAGCATCTTGGCGCTGGTACCAAGTTCGAGGATTGGAAACAAGTCCGTGAGGTAGTCGCGAAGCACGTTGCCCGTCACCGAGATCGTGTCCTGGCCGGCCTTGAGACGATCGAGGGTAAAGCGCGTCGCCTCGACCGGTGACAAGATCAGGATCTCGAGGCCGCTCGTATCGTGGTCGGCCAGGTAGGTTTTCACCTTGGCGATGATCTGGGCATCATGGGCGCGCTCGGCCTCGAGCCAGAAGACGGCCGGAATCCCGGTGGCGCGGGCGCGGTTGACCGCGAGCTTCACCCAGTCTTGTACGGGGGCGTCCTTGGTCTGGCAGGCGCGCCAGATGTCGCCGGGCTCGACCGTGTGCTCGGTGAGCGTTTGGCCGGCGGCATCGACGATGCGAACGGTGCCGGCGGCCGCGATCTGGAAGGTCTTGTCGTGCGAGCCGTACTCCTCGGCCTTTTGGGCCATTAGGCCGACGTTGGGCACGCTGCCCATGGTCACCGGATCGAAGGCGCCGTGCTCGCGGCAAAAGTCGATCACCGCCTGGTAAACACCGGCGTAGCTGCTGTCGGGGATCACGGCCTTGGTGTCCTGGAGCTTTCCGGCGGCGTTCCACATCTGACCGGAGCTTCGCACCATGGCCGGCATCGAGGCGTCGATGATCACGTCGCTTGGCACGTGCAGATTGGTGATGCCCTTGTCGGAGTCGACCATCGCCAGGGCAGGGCCGTTTGCGAGCGCTGCTTGGATGTCCGCCTCGATCTCGGCGCGCTGCTCGGCGGGCAGGCCGGCGAGCTTGGCCTCGAGATCGCCAAAGCCGTTGTTGACGTCGACGCCCAGCTCGGCAAAGGTCGCGCCGTGCTTGGCGAAGAGATCCTTGAAGTAGACGCGCACCGCGTGGCCAAAGATGATCGGGTCGGAGACCTTCATCATCGTCGCCTTCATATGCAGCGAAAACAGCACGCCCGAGTCTCGGGCCTCATCGATCTGCTGCTCCAAAAAGGTGAGCAGGGCGGCCTTGCGCATCACGGTGGCGTCGAGCACCTCGCCGGCCAGAAGCCGCAGGCCGCCCTTGAGAAGGCTGACGCTGCCGTCGGTGGCGACATGCTCGATGCCCGCGCTGGTCGCCTCGCTGACGGTCAACGAGAGCTCGTTTGCTCGAAAGTCGCCGCCGGACATGGTCGTGACGTGGGACTTGGAGTCTTTGGACCAGGCGCCCATCGAGTGCGGGTTGTTGCGCGCGAACTCCTTGACCGCGCGCGGTGCGCGCCTGTCGGAGTTGCCCTCACGAAGCACCGGGTTGACCGCGCTGCCCTTGACCTTGTCGTAGCGGGCCATGACCTCGCGCTCGGCGTCGTCCTTGGGCTCGTCGGGGTAGCTGGGAATGTTGTAGCCCTGGGCCTGCAGCTCGCTTATCGCGGCCTTGAGCTGGGGCACCGAGGCGCTGATATTGGGCAGCTTGATGATGTTGGCCTCGGGCTTTTTGGCCAGAAGCCCGAGCGCCGCGAGATCGTCTCCGGTGTGCTGCTCGGCCGTCAGGTACTCAGGAAAGTGGGCGAGGATGCGCGCGGCGAGCGAGATGTCGCGCATCTCGACGATGATGCCGGCAGGCGCAAGATACGACTCGACGATCGGCAGAAACGAATACGTCGCCAAGGCCGGGCCTTCGTCGGTTTTGGTGTAGATGATGGTCGGTTTGGTTGTCATTTTCTGGTCTCCCGAGCAGCGAGCTGTTCTAGTCGGCGTAAAAACCGCGGTCTTGGATATGGTGAGGCGCGCCACATACTACGATCGCCTTGGGCGTTGGTCCAACACGGATTTCGTCATTGCGCGACGGTCGAGTCCGGGGCCTGGGCGCGCTCGATGTGAGCGCGCAGCGTGGCGAGTTCGACGGGCTTGACGAAGTGAGCCTCGAAGCCCGCATCGAGCGAGTTCTGGTGATCGGCGGCCTGGCCGTAGCCTGTAACCGCGATCAGGCGCGTGCCGCTGCCCAGATCGAGATCGCGAAGCCGTTGGGCCAGCTCGTAGCCATCCATGACCGGCAGACCGATATCGAGAACAGCCACGTCGGGTTGAAAATGCGCGGCAACGCGCAACGCCGTGGGGCCATCGTGGCAGGTGCGCGTCGTATGTCCGGCGGCTCTCAAGAACTCCGAGAGCAGGCTTGCCGCATCGACGTTGTCGTCGACGACCAGGATGCGAAGCGAGGCCGTGGCCTCAACAGCCTTGGCGCTCGCGGGGGCGTCTCGCACGGGCGCGATCTGCTCGCTGGCAGCGGGAAGAGTCACGACGAATTCGCTGCCGTGGCCAAGCCCGAGGCTGTGGGCGGTGACGGTGCCGGCGTGCATGTGAACCAGGCTGTTGACGATCGCCAGGCCCAGGCCCAGGCCGCCCTCGGAGCGGTTGGCGGCCTGTTTGTTCTGGACGAAGCGCTCGAAGATGTGCGTGAGCTGCTCGGGCGCAAGGCCGATACCCTTGTCGCTGACCCGGATACAGACCGTGGCGCCATCGCGCTCGGCACAAATCGCGATCGGCTGGCCCGCCGGCGAATACTTTGCGGCGTTGATCAGCAGATTCGAGAGCACCTGGGCCAAGCGTGCGGGATCGGCGTCGATCATCAAGCCGCTCGGGGGTATCGAGACGCTCAGCGGCTGGCGCTTCTTCTCGATGATCGGGCTGGCCAGCTCAACGGCGCGCTCGATGATCTCGCCAAGCTCGGCGCGCACCTTGCGAAGCTCGATTTTACCCTGCGTGATGCGCGAAACGTCGAGCAGGTCGTCGATCAGGCGGCGAATGTGGGCGACCTGGCGCGCGATGATGTCGATCTCGGGCGCCTCGATCTCTTTGAGATCCAAGAGCTCGAGCGCGATGACGATCGGTGTCAGCGGATTACGCAGCTCATGGCCGAGCATGGCCAAGAAATCGTCTTTGGCCTGGCCGGCGGACTCGGCTGCGGCCCGTGCGCGCTCGAGATGGCTCGCCTGCTCTTCGAGCTCGGTGAGGGTGCGCTCGTAGGCCAGCCGGGTTCCCTCGAGCGCGCGGGCAAGCGCTGCGGATTGCTTGGCCGCCTGGCGCACGACGTCAAGCTCGCCTTTGGTGACGAAGCGGGCGTACTCGGCGCGCAGGATGGCGCAAAGCAGCGGCGCGGTGGTGACCACGGCCTCGAGGCGCTCCGCCTCAATCGCCGCGCCCACAAAGACCAGCGTGAGGTCGCCTTGCGTGAAGGCGGTCGCATGCTCGAGTGTCGTGGCGCTCTTTGAAAGCACGAGCGCGCCTTCGTGAAACCCCGGCGCGCGGGCGCGGGTGAGAAACTCGCGCCAGCACTTGCCACCGGGCAGGGTTGCGGCAAAGCCGGGCGCGGGCACCAGCGCGCCGTCGAGCTGTGCATCGGCCATGAAGGCAAAGAGCTTCTTCGCACCAAAGTAGCGAGCCAGCTCCGTTGCTGCCCGTTCACGGGAATCGGGTTCGGCGAGCCCTGCAACCAGCTCTAAGATGGGGCGTTCGAGAGGTGTCATGATGGTAGGACGAGCACCACGGCCGTGCAATTGTGAAAGCCGTTGAACTGGCCGGCGCCGCGCGCGATCTGACCGTAGGTGTTGCAGCCGACGATGTTGGTCGTCTCGAGGACCTGGGCCACGGTGTCGAGCTCAAATCCAAAGACGTCGCCCAGACGAAGGCGCGTGGCCACGCAGTCAAAGAAAAACGCCGCACCGGGCGTCTCGGTGCCGATCGCCTCGAGCGCAGAGCGGGTGGCCAGCGCAGCCGCATTGACCGCAGATTGGTTGGTCGTCTTCATGATGTAGACGCGTGCGCCGGGCGGAACCTCGGCGGCGAAGTTGATCGAGCCGTCGGCCTCGATCGATAGCGGCACGCGCAGCCGGTCGCCGTCGGCCGTCGCGATGCCCAAGATGTTGTGCAAAAAGAAGGGCAGGGGGGCTCGGGGATCGAAGTGTTGCCCGCTCTCTTCGGCGTGGGCCTCGAAGGCCTCGATGGCGGGCAAGCCGTTGAGGCTGATCAGCCGCGTGCCCCGGGCCTCGGTCACCCGGTAGGGCATGGTGGCGGGCTGCCAGCCGTGGCTGACGCCGACGTCGATAGGCTTGCGACTCAAGATCTCCAGCGCGACGACCGAATCCGTATAGGCCCGGGTGCCACAAAAGACGTGAGTTTGAGAGAAGCACGCGTCGTCTCCGGCGCCGCCGCCTGCGAACTGATAGTGGGCGCTGGTCTGCAGGGTCAACTCCTCGACGAGCTCGTCGATGTGGCCGGCCAGCGCGTCGGCCATGACCAGCGCCGCGCGGAAGGGGAACTCGTGTTGGGTGAGGCCCTGAAAGCCGCCGACAAGTTGCGAGGCGGCCTGAGCACGGTCTTGACCGACGCCCTGACCCAGGGCGGCGGCGAACTTCAGATCCGTGGAGCTGATGGCCATCGCGCAGGCTGTGCCCTCGCCGCGATCGGTGCCGGCAAACTCACCGGCTGACGAGGAGCCGATGATCACCCCGGGCCGACAGCTCGCCTCGAGCGCTTCGAGCAAGACGGCGTAGTCAAAGCAGGCCGAGGCAAACACCACCACGGCGTCGGCCCGAGCCTCACCGAGCTGGGCATTGATCTGTTCGCCCAGATCGCGGCCTGCGGCCAGGCTCTGTGATTCCCTCGTGTAGACAATTGCGGTCTTCGTCATTTTGAAACCCTCACTGGAACCATGGATTGGATCGTGCGAATCGTCATGGAATTAAGACGCGACTTGTCGGGCCGAGGGCCAGTCGACGCGGTGTCGGTCGTCGTGCCAGACAACACATGGTCTGTACGGACTATGCCCCATGCCGTGGCTTCTACCCCGCCGCCCAAGTTAATCAGCCGCCCCGCGCAGGGACAGCGCCACGTTGTAAACTTTCGTAATGCGCTCAACGAGGCTGACCTGGACCCCATGCCCGGGCGCTAAACACACGCCGCCGGCGCTCTGGCACCCGTTTGCCGCCCTCAGATCGCTAACCGAGTCAAAAAAAAGGCCATGCAACGCCCTCATATCGCCAACGTCGGCGTCCATGGGGCCATGCAACGGGTCACAGAATTCGTGGCCTCCGACTAACCAAAGTTGGTGAGATCGGGGCAATTTATCGGTCGCCTTTCACCAACTTTGGCGAAACGTGGGCGCCGAATTGCCGGCCGAGTGTGTTTTTCGGCGGCGAACGGGCGAAAAGGTGTTGGCCGAGTGTGTCGCGCCCTCGTGAAGATGGCACCTGACGGTATCGAAAGGCTGCTTTGGGCGACGAAGCGGCCGTCAGCGTTTGTGCCACCAGATCGAGCGGTTGTTGGCCGGCATGGCCACGTCGCCGCCAAGCGCGAAGCCGTGCGACGTGGCGACGGCGTCGATCGCCTCGAAGTCGCGAACGCCGCTCGCTGGGTCGCGCGCGCTGAGCCACGCGTCAAAGCTCTCGTTGCTGGGCTCGAGCGGGCGATCGGCGTA
Organism: Lujinxingiaceae bacterium; assembly: GCA_013697635.1. Lineage (GTDB taxonomy): Bacteria > Myxococcota_A > Bradymonadia > Bradymonadales > Bradymonadaceae > JACCWM01. The sequence goes on from JACCWM010000172.1 coordinate 6,060, forward strand.
GCGAAACGGGCCGTAGAGATAGACGACGCCGCCGACGTCGAGGATGGTCGCGGCGTGAAAGAACAGACGTTCTGCGGCCTCGAGCGCAGCGATGTGGATGACGTTGATGCTGACGATCGCCTGGGCGCGTGCAATCGGCGCGCAGGGATCGAAGAGATCGAAGGCACGCGGCTCGCACAGGTTGGGCTGGCGTGCCTCTTCGACCCAGGCGCGCGCGCTCTCAAGCGTGTTGGGGCGGTCGACGGGCTGCCAGTCAAGGTGTGGCAGCTTGGCTGAAAAGTAGACGGCGTGCTGGCCCGTTCCGCAGCCGATCTCCAAGACCAGGCCCTCAGCGGGTAGCACCTCGCGCAGAATCTCGAGGATCGGATCCTGGTTTCGCTCGCAGGCTGGAGCGTACTGTTTGGTCATGGCGTTGCCCCTTTGGGGCAGGCTCTTGGCCCGCCGTCCTCGTATTGGGAGGGCGGCGAGCCAAGAAGAGCGGTGTCGCGACTTCAGCCGCCAGTGCGACGGTTGCGAGGCGCGGTGTTGTTGGCCGGACGTGCGTTGTCACGGCGGGTATTGGAGCCGCTGCCGCTGCCGGAGCGTGAGCGGTTTCCGCCACCACCGCCACCGGAGCGTCCGCCACCACCACCGCCACCGGAGCGTCCGCCACCGCTGCCGCCGCCGCCGCTGCCGCCGCGACCACCGCTGACGCGGGGCGCGGCAACGGCCGCTGCGCTATGGAAGGCGTGAGTGGTGTCGACGGGGATTGGCATGCCGATGAGCTTCTCGATGTCGCGCAAAAAGCCGCCCTCGCTGGCGTCGCAAAACGAGATCGCGGCGCCGGCACGACCGGCTCGCCCGGTGCGCCCGATGCGATGCACGTAGCTCTCGGGCTCGTTGGGCAGATCGTAGTTGAAGACGTGGGTGACATCGTCAACGTCGATGCCGCGCGAGGCGATGTCGGTGGCCACGAGCACGGCCATCTCGCCGTTTTTGAAGCCATCGAGCGCGCGATTGCGGGCGTTTTGGCTCTTGTTGCCGTGAATCGCTGCGGCGGTGAAGCCCGACTTCTCGAGCTGCTGGCTGAGGCGGTTGGCGCCGTGCTTGGTGCGCGTGAACACGATCGTGCGATCGATGTTCAGGCGGCTCAGCAGGTCAGCGAGCAGGCGGGCTTTGTCGTTCTTGTCGACGTACATCACGACCTGCTCGATCGCCTCGACCGTGGTCGCCTGAGGGGTGACCTCGACGCGCACCGGATCGGTGATGAAGGTCGCCGCAAGGGTGGCCACGGCCGGCGGCATCGTCGCCGAGAAGAGCAGGTTCTGGCGCTTGGCCGGCAGGGCCTTGATCACGCGCTTGACGTCATGGATAAAGCCCATGTCGAGCATGCGGTCGGCCTCGTCGAGGATGAAGAACTCGACCTGGGCCAGGTCGACGAATCCGCGTCCCATCAAGTCGAGCAGACGCCCGGGCGTCGCCACCAGGATGTCCGTGCCCCGGCGAAGGGCCGTGATCTGCGGGTTCTCGTTGACGCCGCCGAACATCACCAAATGGTTGATGTTCAAGTGGGCCGAATAGGCCTCGAAGCTCTCGGCAATCTGGGCAGCGAGCTCGCGCGTGGGCGAGAGCACCAGGGCGCGGATCTTGGCCGGACCGGCCTTGCGCGGATTGTTGGCAAGGTGCTGCAATACTGGCAGTGCGAAGGCGGCCGTCTTGCCGGTGCCTGTCTGCGCGCAGCCAATGAGGTCACGTCCCTGCAAGAGAACGGGGATGGCCTGGGTCTGAATCGGTGTTGGGTGTTCATAATTCTGGGCGGCAAGGGCCCGGAGAAGGGGCTCGATCAATTCGAGCTGTTCAAACGTCGTCAAAGCAAATCCAAGGGTAAAAGGGGGCGCTCCGAATGAGCGCCTCGTAAGGCCGCGACTTTGTAACAGAAGCCGTGCAGTGTGTCCAATGGGGGTTGTTCACCTCGAGCGTCCGAGGTACGACAGCCACGAGCTAAACCAAGAAGCCGCCTTTGTTACTCCGCGAGCCCTCCACACGGGATAAAGCATGACCATCTGGGTTGACGCCGACGCGCTTCCACGCGCGGTCAAAGAGATCCTCGTCAAGGCATCAATTCGCCGTCAGATCGACGTCGTGCTCGTAGCCAACCGCTGGTTGGAGAAGCCCAAGGCCCGCCAGGTCACCACCGTCTTGGTCACCGCCGGCGCCGACGTCGCCGACGACCACATCGCCGAGCACTGCCAGCCCGGCGATCTCGTCATCACCGCCGACATCCCGCTCGCCGCCCGCGCCGTCGAGGCCGGCGCCGAGGTGGTGACGCCCTACGGCCGCGTGCTCGACGAACAAAACGTGCGCGAGGCCCTGAGCATCCGCGACTTCCAAGACGATCTGCGCAGCACCGGCGTCATGACCGGCGGCCCCGCACCCTTTGGCAACGCCGAGCGCCAGGCCTTCGCCAACGCCTTAGACCGCTGGCTGGCCCAGCAGCCCTAGCGTATCTTAGCGTATTTAAAGGGAGGAAAATGTAGGAGCCATCCCAAACGCGGGCCGCGCCATTTGCTCTCAAGGCCCGGCGCTGATAGCCTCGCGCCTCTGGCTGGCATGACGTTTTGCCAGGTCCACGCCGGGAGTTGAAATCTTGCCTTCGAATTTGCCCCACTATCACCTGCAAACCGGGGCCTTGTTTGAAGACAAGTACCGCGTCTTGCGCGAGCTCAGTCGCAGCGAGCGGGGCATAATCTACCTGAGCCTGCAGGAGAGCATGGGCCGCCGCGTCGCGCTCAAGGTGCTCGATCCGGGAACGAGCGGCCAGGCGCCGGCTGCGCGCGAGCGCTTCCTGCGGGAAGTCAAGATCATCAGCAAGCTGCGCCATCCCAACACACGCACGATCTACGATTTCGGGGAGTCCGCCGCCGGCGTGGCCTACATGGTTCTGGAGTTCGTCGAGGGCGAGACGCTCGCTGAGTTGTTGCGTCGCGAGGGGGCACAAAAGCCCAGGCGCGCCCTGATGTTCATTGGTCAGGCGGCCCGAGCGCTGACCGAGGCCCACGGCTTTGGCATATTGCATCAAGACCTGTGCCCGACCAATTTCAAGGTCATGAGCACCGAAACCGAGCGCGATTTCATCAAGATTTTGGACTTTGGCATGGCTCGCATCGCCTGCGCCGACGAAGCCCAATTCAGCAGCGTCGCGGACGAAAACGCGCCGCCGCCGCTGCCAGTACACAGCGGCACCCTGTGCTACATGAGCCCCGAGCAGCTGCGCGGCGATGAGAGCACCTTTGCCAGCGACCTCTACAGCCTGGGATTGATCCTCTACGAGGTGCTCACCGGCGAGCCGGCGATCACCGATGAACAACCGATCGCGCAGATGCGCCAACACCTAAGCGCCGAGCCCCTCGCGCTCGCCAAGCTTGCCACCCTGCCGCCCGAGCTGCAGCAGCTTGTGCGCCAGGCGACGAGCAAGTCGATCGCCTTGCGCCACAGCTCGGCCGAGCAGTTCACCGAAGCCCTTGACCTGGTCTTAAAGGCGCTCGCTGCCCGCGAATCCGTCGAGACCGTGCGCGTCTCGCTCAACAGCGACTCCGAGCCCATGCTCGAGGAGCCGTCCACCCCCATGACGACGCTCATCGAGAACTCATCGCCACAGGCCTTCCCGGAGCCGGGCGACTTCTTCGCTGAGGCCTACGAAATCAAGACGATCCTTGGCACCGGTGGATTTGGCCACGTCTACTTTGCGCGGCGCCGATCGGACCAGCATCGGGTCGCCGTCAAGGTGCTCACGCGCAACAGCGAAGGCGGCGACGCCACCGCCGCCAAGCACAGCCGCCGCTTCATGCGTGAGGCCCGCATCGTCGCCTTGCTCAAGTGCCCGTACACGATCTCGCTGCTCGATTTCGGTGAGACCGACGACGGCCTCTTGTTCCACGTCTACGAGTACCTCGACGGCAAGGTGCTCTCCGAGTGGCTGCAAGGCGAAGGCGCGCTGTCTGAGCAGCGCGCCCTGATTTTGCTTCGCCAGATCCTCGCCAGCCTCGCCGAAGCCCACGAACAGGGCATTTTGCACCGCGACATCAAGCCCTCCAATTTGATGATCCTCGAGGCCGATGGCATGACCAATGTGCGGGTGATCGATTTTGGCATCGCCAAGGTCGTAAGCGGCGTGCTCGCGGGCACCCGCACCGACCTGACCACCGAGGGCACGGCCGTAGGCACACCGCGCTACATGTCACCAGAGCAGCTGCGCGGCGATTCGCTGGGACCACCGAGCGATCTCTACAGCCTGGGGTTGGTGCTCTTCGAGATGCTCACCGGCAGGCCAGCCATCGAGGCGTCGAACACCTACCACATCATCGCCCAGCAAATCACCGAGGCCGACATCACCTTGCCCAAGACCCTCGTCCTCGATCCCACCCTGCGCATGGTCATCGATCGCCTCTTGAGCTGGGACCCGAAAAGGCGCTTTCAGAGCGCCGCCGAGGTGCTCGACGCCCTCCCTGTGCCGATCGCCAGCGCGCCCCAGGTTTAGCCCACCGACTCTCGCGTCCACCACGCCCGGATTTTCACAAAAGCACGAAATCGTTTAGGTGTTATCATGCTACCTACGGTGTAGCTTTCACTTAATGTTTGGAGCGCCTGCGTGGTCATTTCCTTCTGGATCTTTATTGTTCGTCTGGCTTCGCGACAGCACGCGGCGCGCCGATGTTGGTTGTCATTGATGTTGGTGTTTGCGTTGGCGCTCGGTTGCCAGGGCGCGCTCGACTCCGGTGGCGGGGACACGGCATGGCGAGGTGATCTGGGATCGGACGCCGGGCAAGGCGATGCGTCGGATCGCGATGACGTCGTTGAAGGGCCGACGGATGTGGGCGAGCTTGACGTGGCACCTGCTGACACTGTGGGCGGTGACATTGGCGGTGCGGACATCGAGGATTCGGACGACGTGGAGGTGTCGATCGATGTCGTGGAGCCACCGCCGCCGCTTGCAGTTGCGCCGAGCGTTCAGGACTCCGAGATTCAGCTCTCGGGGTTTACGCCAACCAGCATGACGCTGAGCTGGGCTCGAGGCAATGGCGCCTCTCGGGTGGTGTATGTGAGCACCTCGGAGAACTTTGTTGCGCCGGCCGACCGCAGCGTCCCGGTGGCAAACTCTACGTGGAATGGGGCCGGGCAGCAGGCCGTCTATGTGGGCCCGGGGGGCGGGGTGACGGTGAGCGGCCTGACCGCTGGCGTCACCTACCATGTGCGCGCTTATGGCTTCAATGGGCGCAGCTCGGGGGCAGCTTTTGTGAGCGCGAACGCGACGAACAATCCGACCAGCGGCCAGCTCGCGCTGGATGCTCTGGGCTCGGCCCAAAACCCGCTGCATGACAGCGCGAACACCTCGAACAACCCGTCAACGCGAGTGGCGCTGTTGCTGCGTGCCGACGTCGCCACAAACCCAAACCAGATCACCTTGCGCTGGACCTCGTTCGTGACGCCGACGGGGCTGACGATCTATCGCAAGGAGAAGTCGGCGACCACCTGGGGGGAGGCGCTGGCAAGCCCGGCCGCCACAGCCACGGAGTGGGTCGATACGACGGCTGTTGCGAACACCTATTATGAGTACCGCGTCAGCCGGGCTTCGGGCTCGGGCACAGCCCACGGTTATGTCGCCGCGGCGATCGATCTGGCGCCAATCGACGACCGGGGCAAGATGGTGCTGCTCGTCGACGAGACCTTCGCGGTGGCGTTGAGCACGGAGATCGCGCAACTGGTCGACGATTTGACCGCCGATGGGTGGGGCGTGGTGCGCGTCAACCTGGCGCGCAGCGCGTCGGTGGCGAGCGTGCGTGGTGCAATCAAGGCGGCCTACGACGCTGACCCCGAGCGTGTGCGCTCCGTCTACATTCTGGGGCATCTGGCGGTGGCGTATTCGGGCAACATCGCGCCCGACGGACACGACGATCATCGGGGGGCCTGGCCCTGCGACGGCTATTATGGGGAGATGGATGGCGTATGGACGGACACGAGCGTGAACTCCTCAGGGGCTTCGCGCACGCAAAACCGCAATACGCCAGGCGATGGCAAGTTCGATCAGAGCAGCTTGCCCTCGGACGTGGAGCTGCAGGTGGGCCGCGTCGATCTGTACGACCTGCCGGCGTTCGCGCAGACCGAGGTCGAGCTCATGCGCAACTACTTGAATAAAGCCCATGAGTTCAAGCACCGGATTCACGTCGCGCCGGGGCGCGCCGTGGTGCAGGACAATCTGCAGTGGGTGGGAAATGCGCTGGCCGAGACCTCGTGGCGCAGCTTCGGGCCGCTCACCGGCGCGAACAACATTGTGCAACTCGGCTACAGCCACAGCTCGCCGGGCTATGCGGCGACGGTGAACAAGGGCGCGCTCTGGAGCTACGGCTCGGGCGGCGGCTACTACAACTCGATCGATGGGGTGGGCAATACGACGTCGTTCGTGCAGACCGCGCACAACGCGATCTTCAACATGACGCTGGGCAGCTATTTTGGTGATTGGGACAGCACAAACAATGTGATGCGCGCCATGCTCGCCAGTGGTCGGGCGCTGACGAACACCTGGGCAGGCATTCCGTCGTGGTTTTTCCATCACATGGCGCTGGGCGATACGATCGGCTACAGCACACGCATGACCCAGAACAACCGCCAGGCCGCGCCGCTGTATTTGCCTCAAAACGGCGGCTGGCACGGTCAGGGCTATACCACGATCCATCTTGGGTTGATGGGCGACCCATCGCTGCGCATGCACTATGTGGAAGGGCCGTCGGCGTTGGTCCTGACGCCCGGGGCGACGAGCCTGAGGTTTGCCTGGGCGCCGGCGGCCGACGACGCGATCCTCGGCTACCATGTCTACCGAGTCGGCGACCAGGGCGGACCGATGACGCGCTTGACGACCACGCCCGTGCTCGGGACCTCGACGAGCGTAGCGCTTGGTGGGGCGGTCGTCACCACCTCGGGTGCCCGCTACATGGTGCGCACGGTCAAGCGCACGCCCAGCCTCAGCGGCACCTACCAAAACCTCTCGCTGGGCGCGCTCGCCACGATCCCCTGAAAGCGCGCACAAAAAGCTCAGGCTTCGGGGGTGTCGCTCAGGCACTCGCGCAAAAAAGTGTGGAGCATCTGGGTTTGCGGATCGGCCAGACGCTCGCCCAATTTTCCGCTGCCATAGAGCAGGATGGTGAGCAGCAGGGCGGCGGCGAACAGGCCCAGGCCCCAGGGCGTTTGCTGGAGGGTGTGCTGGGAGTAGCCAAAGATCAGGCCGGCCGTTGCGAAGACGCCAAAGGCGCCGTACAGCGTAATGAAGAGACTCCAAACAGGCAGGCCGGGGCCGACGTGACCGGTGACGTGCGTGCCGTCTGGGCGCGACTCGAAGATCACGCTCATGTGCGGCGACCAGATATGGCGGTCCTCTTTGCGAATGGTGATCTCGCACTGAGCCAGAAAGTGCGTAGCGGCGATCGGCTGCGCGGTGGACTGCAGGCCGGCCTCAATGCGTCGCTGCGCCATCTCGGGCGAGAGGGCGATGGGGAAATCAAGGCGGGGGCGGTGTCCTAGGCTCATGTTGTCATTCATAGCATCGCCGGATGGCTTTGGCTACGGGCGGGCTACTTGATCTCAAGGAAGGTGTGTGGCTAGGGTGATTGTAAGAGTTCAATTGCTGGTTATTGCTTGGAGAAAAAATGCTCCGCATGCGTGGGTTTGAGGGACGTTGCGCTTTTTTTGCAGGTTTAGCCGGCATTGTTTTTTTGTTGGCGTCGGGTTGCGGGGAAGCGCCGCCGGACCGGCGCGGGCAGGGAGCTCCTGAGCCGGAGGTTCCTGAGCCGGAGGTTCCTGAGCCTGGCGTTGTGCGCATCCTCGAGGGCCCGGCGGCGCTGAGCAAGGAGACAACAGCGCGCTTCGTCATGGAGTGCAGCGTTGAGGGGTGTTTGATCGAGTGCCGGCTCGACGTGGCGGACTTTGCGCCGTGTGAATCGCCTACCGCGCTCAGCGGACTGGGCGAGGGGTCCCATGTCTTTGAAGCGCGTGTGGCAGGGGCCTCGGCGGCGCCGGCCGCTTATGCCTGGGTCGTCGATACGACGGTGCCGACGGTGAGCTTTCTTGTGGCGCCGCCGGTGTTGAGCAATGCCCTCGAAGCTCGCTTCGAGTTTGAATGCGACGAGGCCGATTGTGAGTTCGCGTGCAGCTTCGACGGGGCGGCTGCGACGCCCTGTGTGGCGCCGGTCGAGCTGAGTGGGCTGAGCGAAGGGGCGCGCTCCTTTGCGGTCGAGGCGACGGACCGGGCTGGAAACACCGGGCCTGCGGCGGTGCATGCCTGGACGATCGATGCCTCGTCGCCATCGGTAAGTCTCACCGAGGCGCCCGAGGCCCTGTCGCGCTCGCTGATCGCCCGCTTTGCTTTTGTGTGCAGCCACGCCGATTGTGTGTTTTCGTGCAGCCTCGATGAGGGTACGCCTGCGCCCTGCGCGTCGCCGGTCGTCTACGAGGGGCTTTCGGAAGGGGCTCACGGATTTGAGGTTCAGGCGGTGAACGCCGGGGTGCTCGGGTTGGCCAGCGCGCATCGTTGGACGGTGGACTCGCGGGCGCCGCAGGTGACGATCACGGCCGGCCCCGCGGCCTTTGTCAGCGAGACCGGCGCGAGCTTTGAGTTTGGGTGTGACGAGGCGGCGTGTGTGTTTGCCTGTCGCCTCGACGAGGATGCGGCGGCGCCCTGTGAATCGCCGGTCAGCTACCAGGGCTTGAGCGAGGGGGCGCGCCGCTTCGCGGTGACGGCGCGCGACCCTGCTGGCAATGAAGGGCCGAGCGCGACACGCGACTGGGTAATCTCGTTGTCGCCGGCGAAGGTCACGCTGACGAGCGCCCCGGCGGCGATCAGCGCACAAACTTCGGCAAACTTTAGCTTCGCGTGTGACCAGGGCGTTTGCAGCTTCGTCTGCCGCCTCGATGACGGCGTTGCGAGCGCGTGCACGTCGCCCTTGAACTATGCGGATCTGGGCGATGGCGAGCACAGCTTTGAGGTGATCGCGACCGGGCCCAACGGCGTGGCGGGCGTGGCGAGCACGCATGGATGGCGCATCGATAGCCGGGCCCCGAACGTGAGCTTTACGCAGTCGCCAGCGACGCTGACGGCCGACAGCTCGGCGAGCTTTGGCTTCGCGTGTGACGAGGCGATTTGCACGTTTCAGTGCAGCCTGGATGGCGCCGCAGCGAGCGTGTGTGCGTCGCCGGCCAGCTTCGCTGGGCTCGCGGACGGGGACCATAGTTTCGTAGTTTCGGCGACCGACGCGGCATTGAACACGAGCCTGCCGGTGACGCAGGCATGGACAATCGACCGGAGCGCGCCGAGCACCTCGTTCACGAACGGGCCAAACAACTCGCCGGCGAGCTCGGTGAGCTTTGCTTTTGCGGCCAATGAGCCCGCGACCTTTCGCTGTCGCGTCGATGCACTGGCCTGGGCGAGCTGTGAGTCGCCCTTGACTCTCGAGGGTCTGGCCGAGGGCGTGCATCGCTTCGAGGTCGAGGCGACGGATCTGGTGGGCAACGTCGAACTCGCGCCGGCGAGCTGGCGTTGGGTGGTCGGCAGCACCTTCATCAATTCCGTGACGCCGCTGCGGGGCGCGGTTGGCGCGCCGATGATCATCGATGGCGCTGGTTTTGGCAGCGTGCAGGGCGGCTCGCGGGTCGAGATCGGCGGGGTCATTGCCACGGTCAGGAGTTGGACGCAGAGCTCGATCGTGGTGATTGTGCCTGAAGAATTGGCGGCCGGGCCGGTCGTGGTGGCGGTGAAGCCTGTGACGACGGCCTTCGCCGACTTCCATGTGATGCCCTGGATCAGCGAAGTAGACGTCGCCTGGCCTGCGCCGGGTGAGGCGATGGTGGTGTTCGGCACCTCCTTTGGTGCTACGCCGGGCACGGTGAGCGTCGCTGGGGTAGCGGCCGTGATCGAGGACTGGACGGACACGGCCATCGCGCTCTTGGTCCCGATGAGCGCGCCGCCTGGCCCCACCGATCTCGAGGTCCAGACAGCGAGCGCGCAGCTGAGCAATCGCTTCGCCGTGACGGTGCGTGGCGCGGACGTTTGGCTCAATCATCCGAGCCCGCCGGAGGGGCGCTATTATCCGAGCGCGGTCTGGACCGGAAGCGAAGCGATCTTCTGGGGCGGAATGTCGGACCAGAATTTCGGGACGCTGAAGAACACGGGCGGTCGCTACAATCCGCACGACGATCGTTGGGAGTCGATGAGCGCACAGGGCGCGCCCGATGCACGCTATGGTCATTCGGCGGTTTGGACGGGCCACGAGTACATCGTCTGGGGTGGCTGGGACAGCGGCGGAGTCAAGGACAGCGGCGCCCGCTATGATCCGGCGCTCGATCGGTGGACGCCGATCTCACGCGTCGGCGCGCCGGCAGGGCGCACCGAGCACAGCGCCGTTTGGACGGGCCGCCAGATGATCGTGTGGAGTGGGCGAGACGGCTCGACGCCATACAAGAATGGGTTTGCCTATGATCCTGAGGCGGACAGCTGGGAGGCGTTGCCCTCGCTTGACTCCCCGCAAGCATCCTCGAAACACACGGCGGTGTGGACGGGAAGCGAAATGCTCGTCTGGGGCACCGGTGGTGGAGGCCGCTACAACCCGCGTGAGCGTCTCTGGACGCCGATGTCGACCACAGGAGCGCCAACCACACGCAGTTGGCACACGGCGGTGTGGACGGGCAACGAGATGATTGTCTGGGGAGGCGGGGCCAGCCTCAACACGGGGGGACGCTACAATCCTTTTACAAACAGCTGGACGACGACGAACACCCTGGGCGCGCCGAGCGGTCGCTCGGGCCACAGCGCCGTGTGGACGGGCAGCCGGATGATCGTGTGGGGCGGCAATTTCGGCAGTGCAATACAGAACACGGGATCGCAGTACGACCCGGTAACGAACAGCTGGGCCCTGACACCGACGTTGGGCGCGTCGTTTGGGCGCGCCTACCACGGGGCGGTTTGGACGGGGCTCGAGATGATCGTCTGGGGTGGTTTGTGGATCCAGGCCGGCGTGCGCTTTGAACCGACCGCGCAGCTGTGGTCGGCGACCTCGGCTGCGCCGATGAACTATGGGGATGGTCCGAGCGCTTGGACAGGCAGCGAGTTGGTGCACTGGAATCTCCAGTCGCGCGACGGGCTTCGCTACAACCCCCAGACCCAGGACCTTGTCGCGATGAGCACGGCCGGCTCGCCATCGGCTCGGACCCAGACGACGTCGGCGTGGACGGGCAGCGAGATGATCGTGTGGGGCGGCTACAACAATCCCACGCCGACCAACAGCGGGGCGCGCTACAGTCCCTCAGAGGATGCCTGGACACCGACCTCGACGATCAATGCGCCCAGTGGCCGGGCCAACGCCTGCGCGGTGTGGACGGGCAGCGAGATGATCGCCTGGGGCGGCACGAGCTACACCGTCGTCGCGGGCTCGGCTGTGACGAGCTACCTCAGTGACGGCGGTCGCTACGATCCGAGCACAAACACCTGGAGCGCGATGAGCTTGGTGGGGGCGCCGGCCGGGCGCTCAGAGGCAAGCTGCGTCTGGACCGGCGAGGTGCTCATCGTCTGGGGCGGCTATGGCGAAGGGGGGTGGCTGGGGTCCGGCGCGCGTTACAATCCATCCACGGACAGCTGGTCGGCCGTGAGCGCCACCGGGGCACCCTCGGCGCGCGGCCAAGTGCCTGCTCTTTGGACCGGCCAGCTCATGATCGTCTGGGGCGGGGCCAGCAGCAGCGGCGTGGTGTCGACGGGCGCGCGCTACAATCCGGCGACGAACGCCTGGTCGCCGATAAACACGGCAGGGGCGCCCGAGGGGCGCTCCCACTTTTCAGCGGTGTGGACGGGCACGCGCGCGATCATCTGGGGCGGTCGATCGGCGAGCCCTGATGTCCTGAACAGCGGCGCGCTCTACGATCCGCTCTTGAATAGCTGGGCGGCGACCACAACGCTCGGTGCCACTGTGCGCAGTGCGCACGCAGCGGCGTGGACCGGCAGCGAGATGCTCGTCTGGGGCGGCACGCAGACCACAAATATGCCCGCGCATTATCTGCCCTGAGCGCTGGGCTCTGTGTTCATAGCGGCTTGTGCCAGGGGGCGGAGGGAGCCAGCCCCTGCGTTGCACCACGTAATCGCGCTGCAGCGCAGAGGCAAGGAATACGACTTAGTCTTTCAGTTTCTTGGTGAGATCTTCAACAGCGCGCTTGGTCGCGGTCGAGGCGTCCTCGGCCTTGCGCGCGCCGGAGGTGAAGGCGTCGTCGATCGCATGACCGGCCTTCTTGACGCCTTTTTTGGCATCGTCAGCGAGGTCGCCGGCTTTTTCGCTCAAGACCTCGTAGGTATCTTTGCCTTTTTTGAGGGCCTTGTCGGCGACGTCGCTTACGCCCTCCGCGATGGTCTTGGCAGCGTCCTTGAGATTTTCTTCAGCCTTCTCGATAGCACCCTTTGCGCGGTTGTCGGTCATTGTGTTTCCTTTTGTCTTGGAACAGGTAGTGCTCGAATTCCATGGCGGAATGCCACAGGTGTGTGGGTACACGGTCTGCACGCAATTAGCTATAGCAGGCACTGAATGGGGTCATGCGGGGTGTGGGCGAAGCGCTATTGGGGGAAGTACTGGCGCGTGCCGTTGGCGATGCGGACCAGGGCCAGCATCAGGGGTACTTCAACAAGCACGCCGACGACGGTGACCAGGGCGGCACCCGAGTGCAGGCCGAAGAGCACGATCGCTGCGGCGACGGCGAGCTCGAAGAAATTGCTCGAGCCGATCAGGGCGGCGGGGGCGGCGATGCAGTGGCGCACCTTCCAGAGCTTCGCCCAGCCGTACGCGAGCACGAAGATAAAGACCGTTTGGATGACCAGCGGAATGGCGATCAATCCAATATGCAGCGGGTTGTCGAGGATCACCTCGCCTTGAAACGAGAAGAGCAAGACGAGGGTGGCGAGCAGGCCGATCATGGTGACCGGGCCAAAGAGCGGCAAGAAATCGTGGGTAAACCAGTGCAGCCCGCGGCGTTTGATCAGCGTGTTGCGCACCAAAAAGCCGGCGAGCAACGGGATGACGATGTAGAGCACCACCGAGAGCATTACGGTCTGCCAGGGCACGATGATGTCGCCAATGCCCAGCAGCAAAATCACGATCGGGGCAAAGGCAAAGAGCATGATCAGGTCGTTGATCGCCACCTGCACCAGCGTGTAGGCAGCGTCGCCCTTGGTCAGGTAGCTCCACACAAAGACCATGGCCGTGCACGGCGCGGCGCCAAGCAGCACTGCGCCGGCCAGATACTGGGTTTGCAGCTCCGGGGTGATGAAGGGCTCAAAGACCACGCTAAAGAAGAACCACGCGATGGCGAACATCGAGAAGGGCTTGATGAGCCAGTTCACCACGAGCGTGATCGTCAGGCCCTTGGGCTCCTTGCGCACACCCAAAATGCTCTTGAAGTCGATCTGCAGCATCATGGGAAAAATCATCACCCAGATCAGCACAGCGATCGGCAGGTTGACCTCGGCATAGCTGATCTTGCCCAGAATATTGGGCACGGCCGGGATCAATTGGCCGATCGCCACGCCGGCGACGATGCACAGCGCCACCCAGACGGTCAGATAACGCGCAAAAAAGCTGATGTCGTTGTTGGCGCCGTCGTGCTCGGTCGTCATCTCGATTTCCTGGCCAGATCATTTCAACAATTGCGTCAGTGCTTTGAAGTGCGCGATCGCGGCCGGCTCAATGCAGTAACAGACCCTGGGGCCGTCAACCTCGCCGCGGATCAGGCCAGCGGCCTTGAGCTGCTTCAAGTGCTGCGAGACCGTCGACTGGGCGAGCGGCAACTCCTCGACAATCTCGCCGCACATGCAGCCGTCTTTCTTGAGCAAGATTTGCAGGATCGCCACGCGGGCCGGATGGCCCAGGGCTTTGGCATAGGTGGCAAATTGCTCGGCGTCGAGGACCTCGGGTTGATCGCGTCCGTCGAGCTCGCTCGGGGGGCCACAGCAGGTGTTTATTTCGGTGCTCATTCTATGCTCCATCGTTTCCCTTGAATCGCTCATCGCAGATAGGCGATTTAGTAACGGCAGTCAACCACGAAATCTTCCAAATGTGCGGGAAGCGATTTCAATGAAGTCTTGTTTTTTAGCGGTCAATCGTCTAATTGCGATAGTCGATTTAGGCTCATCGGCGCGTAGGGCGGCCGATGAAAGCGTCAAACAAATACTTCAAGCCAGGAAGCTCATGATCAACAGCCTGACTCGCCCGACACGGTTTCTTTTTTTTACAGGCAAAGGTGGCGTGGGCAAGACCTCGGCGGCTTGCGCCGAGGCGATCGCGCTGGCCGAGCAGGGCAAGCGGGTGTTGATCGTGAGCACCGATCCGGCGTCGAATCTCGATTCTGTGCTTGGAACCAAGCTTGCGGGTATGGCCACGCCGATCGTGGGCGTCGAGGGCTTGTTCGGGCTGAACATCGACCCGGAGGCGTCAGCCCAGGCTTATCGCGAGCGGGTGGCCGGGCCCTATCGCGACGTGCTGCCGGCCGACTCGGTCGCCGCGATCGAGGAGCAGCTCTCCGGGGCCTGCACGGTCGAGATCGCCGCCTTTGACGAGTTCACAGGTCTGATGAGCAAGCAGAGCACGGCCGAGTCGTTCGACCACGTGATCTTTGATACTGCGCCCACGGGCCATACTCTGCGCTTGTTACAGCTGCCGGCGGCCTGGTCGAGCTTTATCGAGAGCAACGCGGGCGGCGCGTCGTGTTTGGGGCCACTGTCGGGGCTCAAGAACCAACAGGCGCGCTATGCGGAGGCCTTGGCGGTGCTCGGCGATGGCGAGCAGACAACGCTGGTGTTGGTGACGCGCCCGGAGCTTGGTGCCTTAGCCGAGGCCGAGCGCACCCGCGCCGAGTTGACCAAGCAGGGCATTGCCAATCAGTTTTTGATCGTCAACGGAGTTTTTCGGGCCAGCGACCGCGACGACGAGGTGGCCATGCAGATGCAAACGCGCAGCAGGGCCTCTTTGGAAGCGATGAGCGAGGGTCTTCGAGCCTTGCCCTCGCTTGTGGTGCCGCTGAAATCCTACAATGTCGTGGGGCTCGAGGCCTTGCGTGACTTTTTCAGCGCCGAGGTGGGCTCGACCGCGGGCGTCGCCGAGCAGACGCGCGTGGTCGCCGAGCTCCCCCGGCTGGTCAAACTCGCGGACGAGGTCGAAGCGGCAGGCCATGGGCTGGTGATGTTCATGGGGAAGGGCGGTGTGGGCAAGACCACGATGGCCGCGGCGTTTGCCGTCGAGCTCGCCAGCCGCGGACACCACGTGCATCTGACGACCACCGATCCGGCCGCGCACATCGAGGGCACGCTGCAACAGGAGGTGGAGAATTTGCGGGTCAGCCGCATCGATCCCCAGGCCGAGACCGAGGCCTATCGCCAGAAGGTGATCGAGCGCTCACGCGAGGGCCTCGACGCCGAGGGCCTCGCGCTGCTCGAAGAAGATCTGCGCTCGCCATGCACCGAGGAGGTGGCAGTGTTTCACGCCTTCTCGCGTGTCGTCTTCTCGGCCAAGCGCGAGATCGTGGTCGTCGACACGGCGCCCACCGGCCACACGCTCCTGCTCCTGGACGCGACGGGCTCCTACCACCGCGAGATGTTGCGCCAGCAGCCTGGGCCAGCCGTGCATATCACCACGCCCTTGATGCGCCTTCAGGATCCGGCGCACGCGCGCGTGGTGATCGTGACGCTGGCCGAGACGACGCCCGTGCAAGAGGCCGCTCATCTGCAGGAGGATTTGCGCCGCGCCGCGATTGAGCCCTACGCCTGGGTGATCAACCGAAGCCTGGCGGCGACGCCCACCCGCGACCCGCTGCTGCGTGCGCGCGCTCGTGAGGAGGCCGATCAGATCGAGACGATTCGCGCCTACGCCGAGACGATCTTTGTGGTGCCCTGGTCGGCCGAAGAGCCCCGCGGTGCCGAGAGTCTTCGACGCCTGATCGCTGCCGATAGCTGAGAACGCTGAGCAGGATTATTTGTTTTTCATCACGGAGTTAAGCGCATGACCAAGCCACGATTTACCAGCATTTTGTTTCTCTGTGTCGCCAACTCGGCGCGCTCGCAGATGGCCGAGGGCCTGGCGCGCGAGATCTTTGGCGACACAGTGCGCGTGCAATCGGCGGGCTCGGAGCCCACGCGGGTCAACCCGTTTGCGGTCAAGGCCATGGCCGAGCAAGGCATCGCGCTCTCGGACCAGAGCTCGACATCGGTCGCCACGATCGCCGCGGACAGCGTCGACCTGCTGATCACGCTGTGTGCCGAGGAGGTGTGTCCGGTATTTTTGAGCGGCGCGGCGCGCATGCACTGGCCGCTACAGGACCCGGATCGCAAGCACGAAGACTTGAGCGACGAGCAGCGCCTGGAGCATTTTCGGGTTGCGCGCGATCAGATTCGCGGGCGCCTGGAGGTGCTGGCGGCCCAATGCTAGCTCGCCCGCTGCTAGAATCAGAGGCTACTGCGCCGCTGGATTTGCTCAAAGCAGCGCTGGCTCGTATCGTGCCACTGCTCGGTCATCTTTTCTTCCACCCCATTGAGCACCGTTGAGCCAGTTAGTACACATTCCTCGCCCAAGCGCCTGTCCTCGCCGCATACAAAGAGCGGCGCGCCGGGCCGTGCAGCGAGCGGGCGGACGCGATCTGACGGCCGCTGACCTCAGCGCCGACATGGGCGTGCCCCTCGAACTGGTCGACAACGCTCTTCAGGCGCTAGCCAGCCAACTGCCTGCTCGTATCCGTGTCACCGAGCAGGGCGTGATCATCTACACGTTCTCACACGCGCGGGCGCTGTCGCGATGGCGAAAAAATTGGTTGCTCGACAAGCTGCTTCGCTTGGGCGAACGCTACGCCCAGTCGCTGCTCGCCATGGCCACGTTGCTGCTCATCCCGCTGCTTTTGGGTGGGCTGCTCGGCAATCTACTCTCGCCATGGCAAGCACTCGAGCTCTTCCCGCAGTCCATGGCTCGTAATTTCCTCGCGATTTTCGGCTTTTGGGCGACGTTTCTTGCCCTGGGCGTTTTGGCCTTGGTGGCGATTGGAACCATGCAGCTCTTGATGCCGCTGCTGGCCGTGGCCTTCATTGTGGCGGGTACGGCGCTTCCCCTGTATTGGATCATCAAGATCTTCTCGAGCGGTCCGCTTCATGTGGCGATTTTGGTGCTGCCATTTGTATCGATCTTGTTTGGCCTCGTGCCCATCGGCGTCTGGTTGGGCAAGTCGTGGTGGGCGTTCTTTGGTTCGCTCATTCGATCTGGCCAGGCGGGCTGGGCGAGAATGGTGCTGAACGGGCTTGTCGAGCTCGCCGTCGGCCCCTCGCTGCTCAATGGGCGGCCCAGGGTTTCGGCTGCCGAGTGGGGCGATCTGATCGTGCTGCGCTCAGGTATCTTGACGATCGGCGACGTCGTCGCCTTTCTCGGTTGCTCGCGCCAACAGGCAGGAGAGGCCTTGACGGCTTTGCTTTTCACCTAAGGCGGCGATGTAGTCGTTAGCGATGAGGGCGTCTTGCTCTTCGATTTCCCCGATCAGATCGAGCAAGTCGGTGAGCACGGCCGGCGCCCGCGCGAGGTAACCATGGCCTATCAAAGCGTCGCGCCGGCGCGCTATTGGAACGAGCAACGGCGCAAAGACGTCGCGCTTTTCGCGGTGCTCGCGAGCGCCATTTTATGCATCGCGATTCATCCGGCCCTGGTCTTCTTCCCCGACTTGGCCCATTACAGCGAGCGTGGCGGCGTGGGCGCCGTCTTCCGCCAGGGCCTGGGGCTCTATCTGGTCGTCGCGCTGGCCGCCGTCCATCCCCTTCGTATCGTGAGCTGGTATCGCGACAGGAGACGCGCACCCTTTCTCCGGCTCATCGAGCAGGCCTATGTCTCGACGGGCGCCGTTCAGGTCGATCAAGCTACCAACAACTTCGATCTGGCCGCGCTCGGCGCCGACGTCGTCCTGGCCGACGCTGGTAAACAGGAATCGATGATGGTGGTCTTCCCCGACTTCATCGCGGAGCGCGCCGCCGCCTACGAACTGCGCGAACCTCGTCGTCGCCAACGTCAATACTCGACCCTTGGCGAGATCGTCTTCGACACCGAATCGGCGCCCTGAACGCATGGCTACAATTGTGGGGGCCGACCGTCGCTGCTAGAAAGAGAGGGTGAGACTCACGCGTGCGCCGTCCCAGCGCCCGGCAGAGTCGGTGATCGCGCCCACCTGCAGGGCGCTTTCGCGCTGATTCGCCGAGATGTTCGCCGCCACGTTGTAGCCCACGACTCCGCCACCGATGCTGCCAAGGGCGATGAGCGGGACGGCTGCCGGTCCGCCAACGATGACAAGAGGTACGAAGAGCATCGCGCCGAGCAAAGACCCAAGCAGCGTGGGCAAGTAGCGCATATCACCACCCATAATGAGCCCGCCCAGGCCGATCCCAATGGGGACGGCAAACGTGAGTGCGACGGCCCCAAAGAGCGCGGTTTCGAGGGCGCCCGTCAGGCTAGCGCTCGATTTGATCCCGACGACAGTGATGAGTATGACAATCATCCCCACTCCAAGGCCAAAGAGGCCCTGCAACATCATCGTCCCAGCGTCGAAAGGCTCAAAGGCTCTCTCCTTGGTCGGAGTCGCGCCGTCGGGAGAACTCACCGGTGGTGGCGTCGCTCGCGCCCGCTCCCCGGTTGGGCGCTTGCTCTCTTGGGCCTGTGTGGCGGCCGGGAAAAATGCCATGGCAACACAAAAGGCGAGGATTAACAGGCACGACAGCAGATTACTTCTTGGCACGACAGGACTCCTCAGCTCGGGGATGGTTGCAAGCTTCGTTTAGCCTACTACGCCGCTGGATTTGCTCAAAGAAGAGTGACCAGGGCCGGTGCCATGGGAAACTTGCCCCTTACTGTCGTCTCCTCAAGCAATGACGCCAGAGGCCGGGGCCTCAAGGGACCCGACCTTGGCTCGTCAATCACTCTGTTTCGGGCGTTTCCGGGTCCTGGGCAGCCTCGCTGCCAGCCGTCTCGGTGGCCGTCTCGGTGGCCGGTGGCTTGAAGCAGGACTGGGGGCAAGCGCCGAGGTTGTCGCGGTGGGATAGGCGGTAGCCTTGATCTTGAAGGCGTTTGATCTTCGAGCGATCCTTGCTGTCCACACAGATCGTCGTGCTGGGCGTGACCTCGATTTTGCCCGTGAAGAGCAGGTAGCCCACGGTAGCGAAGCCGAGGATGATGACCGTGGCGGCGAGTGTGGCCAGGGGCCCGCGGACCTCAACGCTGCCGTCGCCCATGGTCCGCGTCGAGTACAACGGCGCCTTGGCCGGGGCTGTAGAGAGCAGGGCATTGCAGTGCAGGCAGGCTGCGGCCGTGGAGGGATTGCGCTCGTTGCAATTCGGGCAGTTCATTGTGATGCCTTCTCGGCTTGGACTCGATGGTCATCAGAGGCGATGAGCAATCATGCGTGGTTGTGCCTGGACTTGCAACCGTGTGCCATGGTGCGACGACGTCTCGATGACACAGCATTGGCAACGTGATTTGCGGGGGGCTCGAGCAGCCGAACCAGAGGGTGAAAGTGCAGGTGTTTCAACGCCTTGAAAATTCTCTTGCAGAGCGCGTTGCGCCATGTCATGGATGAAATTCTGTCCACTTGTTTTCGAGCACTTCCCCGGTTGAATTCCTTGACGAGTCTCTATGCCTGAAGGCTATCGAAGGTTCTGTTTTTTTGTCGGATTGAGCACGCTGGGCCAACAGCCTGTTGGTCGCGCTCGGAACGCCTGACTGGAGGCAAATGCTCGATCGCACGCGGGTGCGCATCATCGATACCTCGGCCGGCGACGGCTCGATGGTCGCCGGTCGTGAGATCGAGTTGCGGGGCCATGTTTTTTCACCCAAGAACATCAACCTGCACAACGGCGTGCTGCGCGTCGCCTCGGGTTACAGATACGATGCCGGTTACATCGAGAGCTTCGATGTACGTGGCAAGGCCAACATCAAAGCCATCAACAGGGTGAACTTTGGATATGGCGAGGCCTTCAGCTTCAGATTGTTTCAAGCCAACAGGGCGTTTTTCAAGTCGGCTGACACGACGCTTCCCCTGTTCGCTTTCGACATCACCGATGAGGGCGAGATCACCGAGATGACCGGGACCGCGGCAATCGGCGATGATCGCGTACACAGCGTGTTTGACGCCGAGCGCTTGATCGGCCTCGCCGCCAGCGGCGCCTTCACCCCAAACGCAGCACTGACCGTGAGTCTCTACGACATAAGTGGTCTGGGCTCGCCTGAGCCTCTCATCGTCAAACTCGATAGCGCGCGGCGTCCACTGTGGCAAGTGGATCAGTGGCACGTCAGTCAGTGGTTCGAGAAGGATGCTGTCGTGCTAGAGGCAGCCGTTGTGGCGCGCGACGGCTTTGAGGTCGAAGAGACGGGCCTTCTCTTGGTGCCCTTTTTCGGCAACAACAAGGTGACCGGCGTGGAGGAGAGCGCGGCACAGATCTTCACTTTTTCAAAGGACACGCTCACCGCGCGCGGGGTGATCGTCCACAGGACGGGAGGACTGTCGCACCGATTACTTGTCGCAGGCGATGTGGCGACGAGTCTGTCGCCGACCAATCTCTCGATTCACACGCTGGCCGATCTCGACGCACCGCGAGCAGAGAGCAGCCTGGAGCTTGTTCCCATCTACACGGATCTGATCAACTTCGGCTCTCACCGTGTGCGTGTCATGCCGCCCAATTACAGGTACCCCTACTCGGGGCTTGGGCCGAAGATACTCGAGATCATCGAGGCCACGGACCACCCGGATCACGCCCCACCTGTCGCCACGCTCGAGGTTGACGCACTATCAAATTGCACCGTTGGTCTTGGATCACGGCCTGGTCTTCGTCGAGCAGGTGCGTCGCGCGGGCTATCAAGGCACGTTGGAGACGTGCACCACGAGCGCTGTGCCGAACACTGGCTGCGACCCCGTCGAAGACTCCGAGGCCGGCCCCTCATGCTGGACGACCATCGGCGAAGTGCGTTGCCAACGCCTCGACGAGGGGCCCGAGGCATGTCACGGCGCCATTGAACATTGCCGTTGGAACAACCTTGGCGGCCAATGCGAAGCGGTCGCGGTGGGCGAGCTCGAAACGACTCACGCCTGTCACAAGGCCCAGTTGGCACGTGAGTGGTCTCAGTACCGCTTTCGCGTGCTCGATCTGAGCTCACCGACCTCGCCAGTGTTGCGCGAGGCGCTCGATATGCCCTCCCAGGATGAAGGCGTCGATGTGCTGGCCCGTGGTAGCTCGCTATACTACGCGTACAAGCGGCCTGCCGAGGTGGAGGGCGACGGGCGCGCCTTCGTGCGCTACTTCATCAAGCAGATCGACTTGAGCGAGGCGTCGCCTTTATTTGGGCCCGAGATCAACGTGGCCGGCCGCCTGCTCGCGCTCGAGGGCGACGTCGTCTACACACGGGGCGAGGTCTACGGCGAGAAGTTTGTCGAGACCTTCGTTGCCCGGGCTCGCATCGATGGGGAGCGAGCCGTCCTCGAGGGCAGTCGACACTTTCGCGGCCGCCAGGTGCGATTGGTCGGCAGCGACCCTTCTGGCTTGATGCTTGTGACCCATGGCCCGCACCCTTCCTTCTTTGATGGGTGGCAAGCGCCCGTCGATTCTCCCGTTCAACTCTCCGTGCTCGACGTCTCGGACGCAGCCTTTGGAGAACATGCCCGTATCGGCATCCCGTACCTGGACAAGTTGCACCAGGCGAGCGCCGGGCGAGCCGTGTTTGGAGAGGCCGACGAAAACGGCGACGGCTTGGTCGTCTTCGACACGAGCGACCCGAAGAATCCCTATCCCAAACACTATTTTCCGACCCATGGCTGGCACGGCCACGCCATCTTTGATGGCGACGACATCTTCGAGGTCGCCGGCGCGTACGGGATCTCCCGATTCTCCTTGTAACGACGTCTCGCCAACAATGCGTTGAAACGCGCTTGGTGTTCTGGTCTAGTCGGGCTCTTAGAGCGCGCAGGTCAATGTTTGGCTCAGGGAGATGCGATGGCGACGACGTATTTGAAGGTCATGACAGCGCTTGTGGCGTTGTCCGTCGGGTGTGGTTCGCCGGCCGCGGATCAGAACGAGGCTGATGGGGACTTGGGCAACAAGGCGGATCCGGACGTAAGTGACCACTACGACGACCTGCACCACAACCGCGACAACAATGAATCGTCCAACAATTCCTACGACGAGGACGAAGTCGGCGCGCGGGAGACATCGTTGATCGTGAGCGTGAGGGGTTTGGTCGAATTTGGGAGCGTCGAGGGTGGCACGGACGCGTTGCACGTGGTTGAGCTGAAGGCGTTCGGCGACGAGGCGCTGATCATCGAGGCGGTGGATGTCGCAGGCGAAGGTTTTTCGTTTGAGTTCGTCGATGCCGAGGTGGTCTTGCCGCTGCAACTCGAGGACGCCGAATCGGTGGCGTTGAACGTAATCTTTGCTCCAACGCACTCACGCGAGGCCAACGGCACGCTCGAGCTCAAGACCACGGCGGTGAGAAATCCCGTGGCGAGCATCAGGCTCGTGGGCAACGAGATTTGCGGTAGGCTCGATCAGCCGGCCCAGACGGCCTTCGACGGCGTGGCCGTGGGTAGCGAGAGAACCGAGAGCTTTGTGTTCACCAACTGCCACGACCTCGTCGAGATCGAGGTCTTGGATGTCAGTTTCCGACCGGGCCCGGCGCACTTTCACTCGGACTTTGTCGCCGCCTTCGACGTCGAAGTGCCGTTTTTCGTGGGCCCCAGTGAGAGCCTGTCGTTCCCGATCGTTTTTGCGCCAACCCAGGTGGGCCAACACTATGGTCAGTTTGATATCGTAACGACCAGTCAGGTGCGGCCCAACGACGGGCGGTTTGCGGGGCGAGTTACGGGAATGGCCGAGTAGCCCTTGCTCGTGCCGTAACAGGGGCATTTTGCTCCTGGTCGTCGTCTCATCAAGCAACGACGCCAGAGGTCGTGGCCTCACAGGACCCGACCTTTGCACCAGTGGCACCTATCGAACCGTTGTCGCGCGTCCAGCCCTGGCCCGCCCCGGGGGATGCCCGGGTTACGGGGGACTCGGGTTGACGAAAAAACAGGTTGGAGCACCTGGTTTTCTAATTGGGCCGGCGATCGGGTGGGTTGGGACGCTTCGTTTCTTAATCGGGTCGAAGAACAAGTGGGTTGGGACACCTTGTTTTTTGATTGGATCGAAAGACAAGTGGGTTGGAGCACCTTCGTGAGTGTTCAATGTTAAATGGATGATCAGGCCCCGACGGGTCCCTTGAGACCTACTGACAGATATCGTTGGTGTCGATAAACCAGCGCGTGCCGTTGACCATGACTTTGCCATCGACACGCGCAATCGTTAGCTGTCCCTGGGTGCCGTCTTCGTTTTGAAGGACGATGGCGCTGCCGGCTTCGCCACCGGTTGCTGCCCAGCGGCCGACGTTGCCGTCGCGGCTGGCCATGCTCAAAGTGCCGTTGACGCTGTTGGAGTAGGCGCCGCCGTGGAAGGTTCGCTTGAATCTGCCGTCGCTGCAAAAGTAAAACTGCTCTTTGTCGGAGGAGCCGTTCTTGTTGTTGAAGCGCACGAGCTGTTTGCCCTTGAGCTGGTCGTGCCAGAAGCCCGAGCTCTTGAGCGGCTGTAGTTTCGTGATCTTGAGCGACTGCTCGACTTGTGCCGTCACCTGGCCGACGTGTGCGGCGCCGGCCTCGGTATGAAGCGCCATGATGATCACGCTGACGCCGTGCTCACCGACGATCGCAAACGCCTTGGCCGAGAGTTCCTGCGGCGAACCGGTGACTTGGAAGGTGCCCGAGACTTTGTTGCCCTTGACCAAGGGAGCAGCCGTTGGCTCCATGAACACACCTTCGGAAACCTGGGAGGGCTGGCTCAAGTGGCCCTGAACCTCGGCCATGGTCATCTTGTCGACGGCGATGAAGAGCTGCACCTCGATGCCCTCTTTGGCCATCATGAAGACCGATTGTTGGGGCGGCAAGACGCCTTCCCAGCCGTCGGGGATCACGAAGGAGACGCCGAGCGTGGGCACCTCGATTGCGGTCTTACCGGGAT
Organism: Lujinxingiaceae bacterium; assembly: GCA_013697635.1. GTDB lineage: Bacteria > Myxococcota_A > Bradymonadia > Bradymonadales > Bradymonadaceae > JACCWM01. The sequence goes on from JACCWM010000172.1 coordinate 30,163, forward strand.
AGATCTTGCCCGCCTCGGGTTCGACGGCGAATGCCATGCTCGCTGCATTCAACATGACAACACAGACGATTAGAGCTCGAAGCAGTTGGTGTTTCCATCTAGTCATTTCAATCACCATGATTGTCGTTTCCAATCCATTTGTGGGGAGATGTCCAGGAGTTTGACCAAGTGGTGATGAGGCTAGCGCAATTAAAAGCGAGCATCAAGAGAGGGGTGATATTCAGGATCACAAGCATCGGTGCGCCACGTTCGCCACGTTCGCCACGTTCGTCGTAGGTGAAGCGGTTCGAGGCGGCGCTAGCCGACGAGCTCGCGGAGCCTACGGAGATCTTCGGGTTTGGTGGTGGCTGTGGTCAGGTGCAGGGCGAGGCGTTTGGCCAGGGCGATGATGGTGATGACGGTGGGGCGAGCGAGGGCTTCGGGGAAGACGCTGGCGTCGCAGACGTAGAGGTCGGCGACGGAGGTCTCGAGGTCGGTGGTGACCATCTCGCTGATGCGTACGGTGGCCGAGGGGTGGGTGCCGCGAAGGGGGGTGGTGAGAAAGCTGGTGGGGTCGCAGCCGGCGCGTTGGAGGATGTCGCGGGCGATCTGCTCGGCGCTGGAGAGGCGTGCGCGGTCGCGGGTGGTCAGGCCCTTGCTGATGCCGCTTTTGTCGATCGAGCCGCTGATGTCGTCTTTGAGCTTGATCATGATGCCATAGGTGCGGCCCCAGTTGCGCCAGCTCAGCGGATAGGTGGGGCCCTTGGTGGCCATGATCAGTGGGTACATCAACCAGGGGTCGATGAGGGTGGAGTAGAGCACGCCCAGATCGTCGTCGGCATAGCTCCAGGTCATGGGGGGATCGGCGCCGATGCCCTTGGTGGGGGCGACGCCGTAGACCATGGCGGTGGTGTCCATGGCCATGCCCTGGCCGGCGGCGTCGAGGCCGCTGGCCTGCAGGATGTGGGTGGTGCCGATGCCGCCGGCGGCGAGGATCACGGTGTTGGCGGTGATCTCGAAGGGCTTGTTGCCGATGTGGCCGCTGACGCCGGTGGCGCGGTTTTGGACGATGTCGACGCGGTCGACGCGGGCGCGGGTCCAGAGCTCGCAGCCGTCGACGACGGCGGCGTCGACGTACTGGGCGGCGTTCCACTTGGCGCCGCAGCGACAGCCCAGCATGCAGGTTGCGCTGCAATCAAAGCTCTTGGCGAGGGCGGGCTGCATGAACTTGTCCTGGGCCTGCCAGTCCATGCCCAGCTCGGCGCCGGCGTGGGCGATGCGTGTGGAGGCCTCGCCGCGAAGGTGGGCGGGCAAAGGGGCGATCTTGAGTTCGTCGTAGGTTGCGCGGGCGTGGGCATCGAGATCGATGCCGTGTTTTTGCTTCCAAAATGGCAAGGGCATCGCCGCGCAGCCGCAGTACATGCCGGTGGCGCCGCCGAGCATGAGCGGGCGCACGATGTTGAGCCCTTCGCGCGAGAAGAGCAGGGCGTAGCGGTCGGCATAGAGCAGCGCGCCCGGATAGGTGGCGTAGAGCGGATGGCCGCGCCAGTCGCGGCCGCGCTCGAGCAGCAGGACCTGCTTGCCGGCTCGCGCGAGTTCGCGCACCAGGGTTGCGCCGCCAGGACCGGAGCCTACGACCACGTAATCGACCGTCTTTCGTATCATGGAGCCACTCGTCATAAGGGGATGTTCAGCAAAACACGCGGGCCGCCCAGATTTGCCCACAGATAATCACGGGTGCAAGCCCAGTCCAGCGCTTTGTCGGGCTATTCGACGGCGCGGCGCAGCGGCGCGAAGAAGCTCCACACAAGCTCGCGGCTGTCGAGATCGTTGCTGGCCGGGCCAATTCGGCGTTGGAGTCTGTACTGCGGGCCACCGGGCCAAGTGTGGCCGCCGCCCTCGACGGTGACCAGCACGACGGGGGCCTGTGCACAGGCCTGGTCGTAGGTATCGACATGGGTGAGGAGCGCGTCATCGGGATCGCGGTCGTGGGTTGCGCGCGTGGTCTGGTTGAGGCAGCCGTTGTGCTCGCGCCAAAAGGCGGTTGATGCGCGCGTGGAGGTGACGCGGCCGCGCTTTTTGAGCACGGTGCCGCCGTCAAAGGGCATGATTGGATCGGCCGTGCCATTGATGAACATCATCGGTGCCGGTGCGCTGGGCTTGCAGCGCGCGGCCAGCGGCTCGGGCATCTGAGCGATGAGCGTGGCGAAGCCGGCAAAGGTCGCGGTCTGCTCGCAGGCCAGGCGCTGGGTCATCATGCCGCCGTTGGAGAAACCCAAGACGTAGACGCGCGAGCGATCGATGGCCAGCTTGCTGGCGGCGTCTTCGACCACCGCGAGCAGGTAGCCGACATCGTCGATCGTGATGTCCTGAAACTCGGCGTCGTCTCGCCCGTCGTTCCAAAGATGGTTGATCGCCTCGGGATAGGCCACGACAAAACCCTCGCGGGCAGCGAGGGCGTTGAGACCGAAGGCGCGTTGGGTCTTGGCGGCGTTGCCGTTGCCGCCGTGCAGCACGAGCACCAGCGGCGCGCGACCCGCGATGCCTTCGGGGGCGGCAAGCAGGTAGCTGCGCTCGATCGCGTCGTGGGTGAGCGTGACCGTCATGGTCTGGGCGCCGGTCTTGGTCGTCGCGCAGCTGGCGCTGCTCAGCAAAACGGTGAGCAAGGCAGCAGTGAGCCGATGATTGTCAGAAAAATCTGGCATGAAATCGGCTCTCATCGTCCGGTGTGGCCAAAGCCGTTTTCACCGCGATCGGTCTCGTCGAGCGACTCGCGCTCCTCCCAGATCACGTGGGCATGGCGGGCAATCACGAGCTGTGCGATGCGGTCGCCACGCTGCAAGGTAAACGGCGCCTCCCCGAGGTGGACGAGCAAGACCTTGATCTCGCCGCGGTAGTCGGCGTCGATCGTGCCGGGAGAATTGAGCACGGTGATGCCGTGGGCAAAGGCCAGTCCGCTGCGCGGGCGCACCTGGGCGTCGTAGCCCGGCGGCAGCGCGATTTGCAGGCCTGTGGGCACGAGGATGCGCGTGCCGGGCGCCAGCACGATCGGCACATCCTGAGGGATCGCCGCGCGCAGATCCATGCCCGCACTTTGCGCGGTGGCGTGCGATGGCAGCTCGAGCCCTTGGGCGTGGGGCAAGCACTTCAGAGCGATCTTGAGAGTTTCCATCACGATTACACCTTGTGGTCGGCGGGTTTGTCCGGTCCTGATACGGTGCGGGCATCCTTTCAGGCTCGCGCCGTGATTTCAAGTGCCTGAGTCACTTGCCGACGCTATTGGTCCAAAACCTGGCCTTCGGCTTGCGCTTGCGCGCCTCAGGGGCCATGAATTACACTGCGGCCACTTTCACCTTCTCTTGATGATGAGATGCCCCAATGACCACTGAACTTGCGATTCCCGCGATTCGTTACCCGGCCGTCTTTTGCACCAGCCATATCGTCGGCGTCGTCGTGCACGCGCGCGGGGCCGTGGTGACCCGGCGCGTCGAGGTCGTGGCCGGGGTCGCCACGGGCGATGTCGAGTGCATCGTGCCCCAGATTACGCCGGGCGCCGATCCGGGCAGCGCACGGGTGATCTTGCCGTCGGGCGCGCGGCGTCTGGTGAGTCTGCGCTCGTCGTTGCACGTACCGGAGCAGACGGGGGCGCGTGGCGCGAGTGTCGAGCGTGTGCGCCTGCTGGCGGCCGCGCTCAAGCGTTGCGAGGACGAGCACGGGGAGGCGCGCGCACGCGAGGAGGCGCTGGCGAGCTGGCAGGCCGAACCCAAAGGCAAAAAGGCCCTCGAGCTGCTCGGGCCGGCAGCGCGCGCGCGTGCGGCGCTCGACATCACCGCCGTGGTGCAGGCACGGTTGAACCAGCTCGTGGCGCGGCGCTTCGAGCTCGAAGAGCGGATGCGCGAGCTGCGCCAGCAAATCGAGGCGGCTCAGCTCGACGACCAGCAAAGCTCCGATGAGCAGCGCATGGGCGAGGGCCATCCCAGCTTGCAGTTCATCGTGCGCTTTGGTGGTGAGGGCGAGCTCGAGCACTTCGAGCTGAGCTACGTGGTCGAGGCGGCGCAGTGGTGGCCGCTGTACAGCCTGCACTTGAGCGAGGGTGGCGCGCGTGCCGAGGTGGCGATCGAGGCGCTCGTCGCCCAGTGCAGCGGCGAGGATTGGAGCGAGGTGGCGATCGCCTTGTCGACGGCCACCCTGGCCTATGACGCACGGCTGCCAAAGCTAGCGTCGATGCGCCTTGGTCGCGCCCAAGGCGTGCGCAGCAAGGGATACCGTGAAGCGCCGGCAGGGCTGGACAAACTCTTTGTCAATTACGACAGTGCGCTCGAGGCGCTCGATCCCTACCACCGCAGCCGCACGCTGGGCGCAGACTATTCGTCGCAAGGCCCCCCTCCAACGTCGGCGCAAATGAAGCGGTCCGCGCCGAGGCCGTCGGCGGCGCCGATGCCCGAGCTGGCGAGCTTTGAACTCGAGGACGGCGCATTTGATGAGATGGAGAGCGCAGGGAGTGCGATGGAGCACGTCTCGCGCTCAGCGATGGCGCCGTCAGCGAGCTTCGGGGCTCCGCCTTCACCGGCCAAACGACGCAGCATGGCCGCCGCCGCTCCAGGCAGCGGCGGCGGCGCTTGGCAGTCGCGCTCTGAGCCAGAAGTGCCAGGCGCGATCGAGCCGGCCGACGCCTGGCTCGACTTCGACTCGCTCGTCTTGGGCGGCGTGCAAAGCGCCAACCGCGGCCGGCTGCGCGTGCGAGCAGGCGCAGCCGCTGCGGTGGCGGGTGATATCTGGTTGAGCGAAGCGCAGGCGCAGGCCTCGCGCCAGAGGCTCGACGAGGCCCTGGCGTCGAGCGGCTCGTTTGACTATCGCTATGAGACCGATGCGCGCGTCGATGTGCCCTCCGATGCGCGCGCGCATCGCATTCAAGTCACGCGCGCCGAGGCCAAAAGCGCGCTGTTCTGGCGCGCGGTTCCCCGTCAAGATGCCGCCGTCTACCGCGAGGCGCGGCTGACCAATCCGTTCTCCTCGCCGCTCTTGACCAGCCAGATGAGCGTCTATGTCGATGGGCGTTTTCTGGCCGAGACGCGCCTGGAGAAGGTCGACGCGGGCGCCCAGATTCGGGTTGGACTGGGCGTGGATGAGCGCATCCGGGTGGTGCGAAACGCGCGCATGAAAGAGGAGTCCTCCGGGCTTTTGGGTGGCAAGCGCGCGCTGGTGCACGAGGTCGACATGGAGTTTCGATCGAGCCTGGGCTTTTTGGCCGAGGTCGAGGTGATTGACCGCATTCCGGTGACCGACGACGCCAACGTTCAAGTGGAGATGATCGAGGGTCAGCCGGCGTCTGCGCCCTACGATCAAAAAGAATACGACGCGCCCGTGCGGGGCGGCAGGCGCTGGAAGCTCGTGCTCAAGCCGGGCGCGACATCGACGATTCGCTATGGTTACCGCATCGTCTTGCGTGCCAAGGACGAGCTTTGGGGAGGAAATCGCCGTGAGTGAGAAGACGGGAGTCGAAGTTTCGAGCCGTGCGCAGGCGGTGACCTTCTATGAGGACCGCGCTCAGGTCGTGCGCAGCGCGCGCGTTGAACTCGGGCTGGGCAGCCACAACGTCGTGATCGAGGGCGTCACCGTGCTCGTCGACGATCCCAGCCTGGGCGTTCGCGCGCGTTTGGTTGGAGCGCCCGGAGCCGAGGCGGTGGCGGTTTCGGCGGCGCGCGTTCGGCGCATGGTGCGTATGGTCAACGAGATGAGTTCTGGCGAGGTCGATGCGATCGAGCTGCGCGAGCGCGAGTGCGAGGGGCAGGTGCGCCGGGCAAAGATGGCGCTCAAGATGGTCAAGCTCGAGCGCGCGCGGCTTCGACAGCTCGAGAAGCGACTGCTCAAGGAGGCGCGCTACGTTCCGAGCGCCGAGGCGTCCAAGCCGGCCGACTGGGACGATGCCTTCGCCCAGCTCGAGGCCGCGATCGCTAAAACCTACGAGAGCGCGGACGCAGCCAGAGAGGCCATCGGCGAGGCCACGCGCGCCCATGAGCGCGCCCAGCTCCTGCTCGATCAGGCGCGCGCCCGACATCCCGAATACCTGGCCTTGATCGAAGTGCAGCTCGAGGTGACGACGGGCGGCACCGTCGAGCTCGAGCTGGACTATTTTACGCCGTGCGCGCTGTGGCGGCCGTCGCATCTGGCTCGCCTGGTGCGCGAGCCCATGGCGAGGCTCGAGATTGGGACGCTGGCCACCGTCTGGCAGGCCACGGGCGAGCAGTGGGAGGGTGTGACGTGCCGCTTCTCGACGGCGCGTGTGGGCAAGGCGGCCGAGCCGCCGCGCCTTGACGACGACGTGATCTCGGCTCGCGCCAAGAGCGACGAGGAGCGGCGCGTGGTCAACGTCGAGGCGCGCGATTTGACGATTGGCTCGACGTACGTGGGTGGTGCGCGCGCGGTCGATGAGATGCCTGGCGTCGACGATGGTGGCGAGCCGCTTTGCTTCGAGGCCTCGGGGCCGGTGACGATTCCAAGCAACGGAGAGCCGTTTCGCGTGGAAATCTCGGTCACCGAGCTTGCCTGCGAGGTCGAGCGCGTGGCCTTTGCCGAGCTCAGCGGCGTGCCCCACCTGCGCGCTCGGGCGACCTGGAAGGGTGAGCATGCGCTGCTGGCGGGCCCGGTCGCGCTGATGCGTGAGGGCGAGTTCGCCGGGCGATCGAGCATCGAGTTCGTCGGTGTCGGCGAGGCCTTTGAGATAGGCTTTGGCGTCGAGAGCGCGCTTCGGGTATCGCGCCGGGTTGACGACAAACACGAGACGACCAAGATTACGGGCAAGAATCTACTCACGCGTACGGTCAATTTGTTCGTGAGCAACTTGAGCGGCGAGCCCAAGCAGCTCGAACTCCTTGAGCGCATCCCGGTCAGCGAGATCGACGATGTCGTGATCAACGTGCTCGATGATGGCTACCGCCCCGACACCGACGGTTTTGTGCACATCAAGCTCAAGCTCGCCGCCCGCGAGACTCTGACGCGCACGTTTCGCTACCGCGTGGAGTATGCGAGCAACGTCAACTTGCGCCTGTGAGCGAGGCCGTGCTCGAGTTTTCTACGCGCATCTTGTACGAGCATGACGGCGTGATCGCCTGGGACAAGCCGGCTGGCCTTGCGGCGACGGGGCGCACGCTCGAGGACCCCGACTGCGCGCAGTATCTGGCGATGCAACACTATCGGCGTATGATCTGGGCCGTGCACCAGCTCGACGCCGAGACCTCCGGCGTGCTGGTCTTCGTGCGCAAAAAGAGCCTGGTGCCGATCTGGCAACAGCGCCTGGGCGCCTCCAAGACCGCCAAGCGCTACCTGGCGATCGTGCACGGCCGCCTCGATCACAGACAACGCGTGATCAAAGAGCCTGTCGGTGGAAAGGCCGCGCGAAGTGACTTTCGCGTGCTCTCGGAGAGCGCGCAGGCCTCGCTCCTGGAGGTGCGCATTCATACCGGGCGCACCCATCAGATTCGCATTCATCTCGAGCATCTGGGGCTGACGCTCTTTGGCGAGAAGCGCTACGGCGCGGCTCCCTGCGAGGAGCATCCGCGCCACGCGCTGCACGCGGCCTCGATCGAGTTTGGCGACGGCGAAGAGCCGCAAAAACTCGAGGCGCCGCTGGCCGAGGACATGGTCGAGCTGGCCGCGCGGCTGGGTTTGTCGCTGCAGCCCTGATGCTCAGTCGCGCACGACGTAGCTTGCCAGGGCCTGCTCGATGACGCTCTGGGACTCCTCGAAGTGCTCGCGGCGGCCGCCGGCATCGATCACGTGGATGTTGTCCTCGGTGACAAAGAGGGTGACCCAGTACCAGTAGGTCGTGCCGCGCTGGTCACGGCCAAACTTGAGGCGCGTGCCGCTGTGGCCGTTGGCCGATTGCACCGGCTCCTCGGAGAGCAGGGCGTAGCCGCCCAGTGTGCGCATGCGCTGGCGCGTGGCGTCGACCCAGAACACCTCGTTGGCCCGGGGCACATCGTCGTACTTGCCCTGCGAGATCACGCGTACGCCGAGCACGACGCCGCGAACCGTGAGCGCGCGGTAGTCGTAGGCCTTGTCCTGGGGGCCGACCTCGGCCATCTCGTCAGGCGTTGTGATCTTGAAGCTCGCGCAACCCGAGAAGAGCAGCGTGCAAAAGAGCAGGGCCATGGCCCAAAGCGAGGTGTGTTTGAAGGTTTTCATCGGCGACCTCCCGGGATGCGAAGCAGGTTGTCGACGCCCAGGCCGTTGAGCCAGGAGTAGGGTAGCAGGTACTCGTCGTCGGGGATCTCGTCGACGCGCTTGGCCCGAAAGTGCATGTCGATGGTCGAGAAGGCGACGCGGTCTTGAAAGGAGCGAAGCTGGCCGATGATGCGCTCGATATCGAGCGTGACCCGCTCGAGTTGGGCCTCGATCGCCAGGGCGTCCTCGACCTTCTCGGCGCGCGCGAGCAGCACTTGCAGGCGATTTCGAATCTCCATGGAGTTTTGCAGCCGGATTTGCAAATCGCGCACCTCCTCGCTGACGTCCTGGGCGCGCCAGTTGACGTCGATCACGTCGCCCAGATTGGCGAGGCGATCGAGGATCTCACGAAATTGGGCGGCCGGCACACGCATCACCAGGCGGTCGCTGGCGCGCGAGGCGATAAAGCCGTCGGCCTCCTCGACGATCGCGATGGCCTTGAGCTGGGTCTCGGCCACCTCGTAGATCGCAACGATCAGCGAGCCGTTGTAGATGAGCAGCGGGCGGCCCTTGGAGCTCGGTGCCTGAGGCTCGGGCTTTGCGGCGTCGCCAGGCTCGGCGCCCGACTGGGCGCGATTCTCTGTGCCACCGCTTTTTGCGACGGGCGCCTGTTCGCGCGGCGCGGAGCCGTCTGGCGAGACTTTGCTGCCTTCGACGTCGTCACCGCCAAAAGAGAACCAAGACCAAGACGAGGAGGACGACCCCGTTGATTCGGCTGCGGGCTGACTTTGTGGCGACGGTGAGTATTCGTCGGAATCGGCGTAGGCTGCGCTGCGCCCCTGGGGGGCGCGCTCTTCGGCATACGAGGAGGAGCTCGAGGGCGCATAATCCGAGCGTGATGCGCCGCAGGCGGGCATGGCGAGCAAGAGGGCGAGCAGGGCTGTGGCCAGCCGCCGCCCGGTCAAAAATCGTGGCATAGCAACCTCAACCGCGATGGGTTTGTAGCGTGGTCTCAAAAGCCAAACGTCAGGAACAAACCATGGTTACATGATCGTCTCGATGAGGGCAATGCGGGCGGGCTAGAGCGTGTCGCGCTCGGCTTTGGTGAGCGAGGCGACGATCAAGTCATAGGAGTGGTCGACGAGCTCATAGATGAGCGCTTCGGTGAGGGTGCCGTCGAGGATGACGGTGTTCCAATGCTTTTTGTTCATGTGGTAGCCGGGCAAGATCGCGCTCGGGTGCTCCTCGCGAAGCTCGACGGCACGCGCCGGGTCGCACTTGAGGTTGATGCGCGCTGGAAAGGCTTCGATGTTGGTCAACAAGAAGATCTTGCGCTTGACGCGAAAGGCCAGCGTGTCCTGATCGAAGGGGAAGTCCTCGCTGACCGCGGGCTTCTCGAGGCAATATTGACGGATGTCTTCGAGATCCATGGCTTGGGTCCCTCGCCGGCACATCACAGATGAAAGTTGGGGTGTGC
>JACCWM010000183.1 GCA_013697635.1 Lujinxingiaceae bacterium
CCACGAACAACGCCAACAACACCACCACGAACAACGCCAACAACACCACCACGAACAACGCCAACAACGCCACCACGAACAACGCCAACAACACGGTCGAGCCGCCGGCACACGCCTGCATCGTCAACGGTTTTACGACGACCTGCGACGATCCCGAGCCCAAGATCAACAACGCCTGGCACAGCGGCGTCGCGCTCAACAACAACAAGAATGTCGGTTGCCCAAGCGGCGACAACCTGATCACCATGGACGAGACCTACGAGGGCGTCATGTGCCACACCGAGCCGGGCGATTGGTTTCGCCTCGGCGCAGTGCATTGCGATACGCGGACCTTCTTTGTCGAGGTGACGCTCACGCCCAAGACCGAATGCGATCCCTCGCTGGTCAACTTGAAGGTCAACGGCTACGACTGCGATCACGAGCGCGCTTTTTGCCCCGAGATGGAGGGTGGCGCAAAGCGAATCATCTTGAGGTTTCCGGCGCCGACCCACGGCGTGGTCTTCGCGCTGTATTTTGGCGTGGAAGCCGGCGAGCTCGAAGACAGCCGGCTGGGCGTGCAGTTCGAGTACGATCTGCAGGTGCGCGCCTACTGAGCTCGAAGATCAGGGCTGGCTGGTGGCGCCGGCCAGCACAACGCGCGGGTTGGTGGTCAAATCACCGCGAAATTCAATCACATCGCGAGGGGCCCGCTCTTGGTTGGCGGTAAATGCGACCTTGAAGGTCTCACTCTGGCCAGGCGGCAGGCTAAAGGGCGTCGCCCGGCCGCTGAGCAGCTTGAAAGGACTCGTCGGGCCGCCGTTGATCTGGATGCTGGTGACCGCCACGCTCAGGGTGGAGCCGCAGTTCAAGACCGTGACGCTGAGCTCGCGCGTTTCGCCCTCGCGAAGCTCGCCAAAATTGAGGCCGATCGGGCTTGCCGTCAGGCAGGGAATGGTCTGGGTGTTGTTGGCCTGGCCGCGGATATCGAGCACGATGGCCGCGTTGGTGGGGTCATCGCTGTGGACCCGAGCGCTGTTGCGAAACTGACTCTGCGCGCCGGGTTGGAATATCACCTCGAAGGCTTTCAGCTCGCCGGGCTGCAAACGAAGCGGGTTGGCCGAGGTGATCACGGGCAACAGGTCAAAGCCCTGGCTTGGGCGAACGCCCAGATCGACGTGGGTCACCGACAGCACTTGATCGCCGATGTTTTCGACGAGCAGGTCGGCCTTGACCTTGTGGTTGACCGGGATGCGCCCAAACAAGATCTCGACGGCGGGTAAGACGCGAAGCCGCGGGCCCAGCGGCGTGCTCACGTCGGGCTCGCCGATGTCGGCAGGACCGACGCCAGAGTCGGGCTCCACGCTGGGCACGTCCTGCCCTGGCGAGGCGTCGTCGATGATCGCAATGTCGGGTCCCGGGGCGTCAGGCTCGCCCGAGTCGGTGTGCGCTCCCAAATCGGTGATGGTGGCGTCGTCTGAGGGGATCTCGTGGCCGGCGTCGAGCAGCGGCAAGTCCGCCGGATCGATGCAAAGCTGCGCCGAGCAAACGCGGCCCGTGCGACAATCGCCGTCATCGCGACAGCCGGACGCAATCTCGCTGCAACCATAAAGCGTGGCCATCAGGGCCAAGAGGGCCACCAGGGCCACAAGCGCTTTGGCGTTCGTTTTTTTCAAGTGCTCAACCATGTTCGACCTCAAGAGCCCTGGTTCATTTGCGGACTGTTTCCCGCTACTAATCGGACACTACCGGAATTACGATCAACTCGAAAGTATTGTCTCTGAGCACGCAAATCGACGCAATGACGCCTCGAAAAGTCGCCGGCTTTGGGGTATGTAATCAGGGCTCGTGCATCGCATTGTTCCGTACTTCGATTCCCTAAAGGCTCGAAACGCCATGAAACCAGCACTTCCCATCGTGGGGGATCTGATCGCCGGTCGCTACCGGCTCATGCGAGAGCTTGGACGCGGCGGCTACGGTGTGGTCTTTCACGCGCGCCAGGAAGCCATCGGGCGCAACGTCGCGATCAAGTTTCTCAACCCGCATGCGATCACCGACAAAATGGAGATCGAGCGCTTTCGCCGCGAGGTCTTTCACGTCAGCGGCCTGACCCACACCAACACGATCACGCTCTACGACTATGGCCAGACCGCCCAGGGCATCCTCTACATCGTCATGGAGTATCTCGAGGGCCATAACCTGCGCGACTGGCTGGCGGCCAACCAGAAGATGGCCTACGACGAGGTCTTTTCGGTGGTCACCCAGGTGCTCGGCAGCCTGCGCGAGGCGCACCAACACGACATCGTGCATCGCGATCTCAAGCTCGAGAACATCTTCTTGCACCGCTCGGAGGGCGGCGAGTTCTTTGCCAAGGTGCTCGACTTCGGGCTGAGCAAATATGTCGGCCAGGCGACCAGTACCGAGGCCCAGGTCTCGATCCCGTTGACGGCCGAAGGCATCATCTGCGGCACGCCCCAGTACATGTCGCCCGAGCACGCCTATGGCGAGGCCGTGGGCCCGCCCTCGGACGTCTACGCGATCGGATTGGTCGCCTACGAGCTGCTCACCGGACAGACGGCCTTCAACAGCGACAGCCCAGTTGAGGTCTTGCTCATGCAGGTCAACTCGCCCACCCCGGAGCTGCCCAAGTCGCTGCGCATGACCGATCTGGCCGAGTTCATCCGAATCAGCACCCGAAAAGAGGCCAAGGAGCGCTATGCCGACGCCGCCGAGGCGCTCGAGTGGTTGCGCCATCCGCCCAGGCGAAGCCAGCCGATCCCCACGAGCACCAACGTTGTCCGGCCGCCGCGCCCCTCACTGAGCCCGCCGCCGCCACCGCCACCGCCGCCGCTGCCGCCGCTGCCCGTGGCCGCCACCGCGCCCGTAGCCGCGGCGGTGGTCGCCGAGGCAGCGCCGCCGCCCGTGGCCGTGGCTGCGGCCGCTGCGCCCGTGGGCGTGCCCACTTTGCAGGGCCTGCCGCTGATCGAACGCACTGCGCAGTGGGAGCGCCTGCCGCTGAGCGAGGTGCGCTACAGCGAGCTGGAGATGCTGCTTGCCCAGCTTCCCCTAGTCGGTCGTCACGCCGATTTCGAGGCGCTGATGGTCTGGAGCCGTCGCGCCTTCGTCAACGGCGGCGTGCTCTGGCTCACCGGCGAGCTTGGCATGGGCAAGACGCGCCTGCTCGACGAGTGGCTGGCCCATATCCGCCAGAGCGACAACGTCCAGCTCTTGCGCGGCCGCTATCGCCAGCGCGGTCTGGCCCTCGAGGGCCTGCGCGAGGCGCTGGTGCCGGTCATGGAGCAGGCGCGCGCGACCAGCGCCCACAGCCCCACCCACGCGCTCAACGCCACCGACATCGCCGAGTTGCAGGTCGTCTTGCAGATGCAAAGCGCCGACGGCTCATCGCCCTCGTACACCGCGCGCGGGCGAGATTGGGCCTGTGCGCGAATCGAGCAGTCGCTGGTCGCGCTGGCCAAAAACGGCCCCGTGCTCATCGTGCTCGAGGACTTGCACTGGGCCGACTCGTTCACCCAGCGCCTGGTCGAGCACCTGCAGGAGGACATCGCCACCCACAACCTGCCGCTGGCCTTTGTCTTCACCGGGCGCTCCGAGGAGTTCCACGATCTCGAGCCGATCCAGCGCCTCTCCTGGGATGTGCAGCATCTGCACCTGGCACCGCTGACCGCGCCCGAGAGCATGGAGTTTCTCTCCCATCTGCTGCCCGGCTCGCTGCCGCTGATGCACCACGTCGTCGCGCTCGGCCGCGGCAATCCGATGTATCTGGTCCAGGTCGTCCGCTTTTTGGTCGACCAGAAGCTGGTGCACTACGATGACGATGCCCTGCAGTGGCAGCTCGCCGACGCCAGCCGCTCACTCACCGATCTGGCACCGCCCGATCTGGCCGGCATGGTGCTCAATCAACTCCAAAAGCTGCTCGTCGAGCATCCCGACGGTGAGGCGATCCACGCGCTGCTCGTGCGCGCCGCGCTCATCGGCACGAGCTTCTCGGCCGGCTTGCTGCGCGAGCTCGTGCGCCGCGAAGGCCGCCACGATCTGGAGGCTCATCTGGCGCAAAGCGTGAATACGCTTGTCAATGCAGCGATCCTGGCACCGATCGAAGTCAACGGAAATCTGGCCTACGAGTTCACCCATCACCTGCTTCGCGCAGCCCTCGAGCGTCAACAACCCCACGATCCCCAATCCTGGGTGACGCTGCATCGCATCGTCGCCCAACTCAAGATCGACTTTTATGCCGAGGTCGTCGATCGCAGCGTCGACGAGATCGCCCACGAGATTGCCGCGCACTTTTTGAGCGCCGAGGATTTGCTGGCGAGCTTCAAGTGGTGGACGCGTGCAGCCAGCTACGCCGAGCGCGCCCACGACTTTCGCGGCGCACTGGCGCGCTATCGCCAGGCCGAAAAGCTCTACAACGCCGAGCACGATCCGAGCAGCGATCTGCTCCTGAGCATGCGCCTCTCCCAGGGCCGGCTCTACCGCTTTTTGGGCGAGTATGGCCCGGCCGAGGACGCGCTGCGTGGGGCGCGAACGACGGCGCGCGAGATGGGCGATCAGGTCGGCGAGGCGCTGGCCAGCGAGGCGCTGGCCGACGTGCTCAAACTGCTCGCGCGCTACGATGAGGCGCGCCGGCTCTACCGCGACGTCGCCGGCTGGTACGACGAGGTGCCCGATCGCCAGGGCCGCATCCGCTGCGACATTGGGCTGGGCGACATCGCGCGCTTTCGGGGCAGCTATGTCGAGGCCGAGATCATCTTCGAGCGCGCCATGCGCCGCGCCGTCGATCTGCCCGACTCGACGATCGCCATTCAGTGCATGCTCGGCCTGGGCCGTTGTGCCTATGCCGCCGGGCGCCTGCACCAGGCCCAGCATTTCTACGAGGATGCACGCCTGGCCGCCAACCTGGCCGATCACGCGCTCTTGCAGATCGCCGCCGAGATCGAGCTTGGCTGCGTGGCCATGATCACCCAGGGCATCGTCGCCGCCGAGACCATCCTCACGCGGGCGCTGACCAAGAGCCGCAAGGTCGGCGATATCTTGGGCCAGGCCAACGCGCACTTGATCCTGGCGATCACCCTTCGCCGCTCCACGCGCCTGGCCGTGGCCGAAGGTCACGCCCACCGCGCGCGCCTGATCTTCGAGCGCCTCTCGCACACCTACGGTCTGGCCAAGTGTATCCTGCTCAGCGCCGAGCTTGCCTGGGTGCGCGATCGCCTCGACGAGGCCATGATCCGGGTCAAGGATTCGCGCAAGCTGCACGAAGACCTCCAGGACGCCCACGGCCTGGCGCTCTCGATGATGTTCCAGGGCCTCTTCGAGATCGAAAATCAGCAGACCCGAAAAGCTCTGACCACGTTGCAAGAGGCCCTGGCGCTGGGCGGCCAGGAGGGTTTGGGCCTCTACGAGCCTCACTGCCTGCTCTTTATGGGCATGGCCTACGAGGCCGAGCAAAATGTCGAGGAGGCGATCGCCTACTATGGCGAATCGCTCGACGTCGCCGAGCGCCAGGGCAATCGCGAGATGGCGAGCTTCTCCGCGATCAATCTGGCTAAGCTCCACATCGTCATGGGCGATCTCGAGAACGCCCGAAACGAGATTCCCGTCGCGATCGAGCAGGCCGAGACGCTCGGCCACAGCTACGCCACCATGTTCGCCCTGGTCGGCCAGGCCTGGCTTGCCCGCCTCAACCACGACGCCCCTCGCCTGCAGGTCAGCCTGCAAAAGCTGCGCGTGCTCCAACAAGCGCCCGACGGCCCCCAGATGCGCACCACCGAGCGCCTCTTTCGCATGGCCGAGCTCGTCTTCAAACACCAACCCAAAGAGCGCGCCACGGCCTCGGTGCGCGCCATGGCCGAAATCTTGCGCAGCCTGGGTGATGCCGACCGCGCCGATTTGCTGCGCCTGCGCCTGTAACCTTGCGCGCGCGACCTGACCTTGGCGCGCCACGCTGTTCCACGGTGGTGCGCGCAAGCTGACCTTGACGCGCCACGCTGATCCAGCGCCCAGGGTAGAAATTCCCCTCAACGTTAGCTGATGTCGCATCGTCCGAGTTGCGCCTCCACCCCCACGCGCTGCGATGTCGCAGCGCGCCGCGTGCGCCTCGGGTGCCAGGTATGGAGATCGAGCACCGCGCCGAGCGGGCCGCTCAGCGCTTGGACTGGGTGTGGCTCTCGTAGATGTCGGTGTCCGAGAGCATACCGCGCACCTCCCAGAGCATGGGGTAGGCGCGCTTGGTCAGCGTCGAGGAGAGGTACTGCACGCCCGAGGAGCCGCCGGTGCCGGCCTTTGTGCCGATCAAACGCTCGACGACGCGCACGTGGTGAAAGCGCCACAGGAGCAGGTTCTGGTCGTGCTCAACGAGCGCCTCGGCCAGCGTGTAGAGGTGGAAGAACTTTTCGGGGTGCTGGTAGAGACGCAAGAGCTCGGCAAAGGTCTGGTCGCGCTCGTCGCCGACGAGCTCCTGGCCGTCATGGGGCACGACGACGTCAAAGCCGCGGCGGCGCAACAGCTCGAAGAGGGCGTGGCGGATGCTGGGCTCGGCCAGGCGGCGCTCGAGGCGCTCGCGGTCGGCGCCGGTGAGCTCGATGTACTTGAGCACGTTTGAATCTTTGATGCCGGTTAGAAACTCGACCTCGCGAAACTGGATCGATTGAAAGCCGCTGGCCGGGTTGAGCACGGCGCGAAAGCGCAGAAAGTCGCGCGGGGTCATCGTCTCGAGCACGTGGATCTGGTCGATCAGCAGGCGCTCGATCTGCAAGACGCGCTGGAGCAGGCGCGAGGCCTCGTAGACGTCGTCGGCGTACATGGCGGCGCGTACGCTGTCGAGCTCGAAGAGGATCAGCTTAAACCAGAGCTCGTAGGCCTGGTGGATGATGATGAACAACAGCTCGTCGTGGGCGGGCGGATCGGACTCGTATTGTTGCAGATCGAGGAGCTGCGGCACGCGCAGATAGGAGTTGTAGGTGAGCGTGTCGCTGGCCGAGCCGTCGGAGGGGGCAGCGCCGGCGCCCATCGGGCAGCCTGCAGGGATGTGGGGTTTATCGTCAGACATGGTGGCAAAATCCTCTCGGGTGGTGCTGGGATACGCTTTATTCGGGCGCGTAGATCTGTTCGATGGGCTCGACGAAGAGCGTGGCCATCTGGGCGACAAGGTTGGCAAGGCGCGGGTGGGCGGCAAGCGCCGGATAGGCCGTGGCTGCGCTCTTTCGGCGCCCGATCTCGGCCAGGGCAAAGTCGAGCGAGCCGGCCTCGATGAACAATGCGCTGGCACGCTCGATGTCTGCGGCCATGACCTGCTCGCGCCCGGCCACGAGCAGCTCGCGCAGCCAGCGCGCCTGATCCTGGGGGGCGTGTTGCAAGCAGTGCACGACCAAAGCCGAGATCTTGCCCTCGCCGATGTCCGAGCCTCGCTCGCCGCGGCCCTTGTCGCCGTAGAGATCGAGTACGTCGTCCTGGATCTGGAAGATCACGCCCAGATCGGTGGCGGCCTTGGAGAGCGCGTCGACGAGCGCCGGGTCGGCCTCGCACAGCTCGGCGGCACCGGCCGCGGGCAGGGCAAAGAGCCCGCTCGTCTTGCCTTCGACCATCGTGAAGTATTCGGCGAGCGTTGGGATCTTGGCCTCTTTGAGCAAGAACTCGCGCTCCTGGCCGTCGACGACGCGGATCACGTCGCGTGCCAGGCGCGCGACCGTGGCCAGGCGGCGCTCGGGCGGCGCGTCGAGGCGCTCGACGAGCAGGATCGCAAAGTAGAGCATGGCGTCGCCCAGGTTGATGGCGCGCGCCGCGCCGTAGTGCGCCCAGACCGTCTCCTGGCCGCGGCGGATGCGATCGCCGTCCTGCAGGTCGTCATGCACGAGCGTGGCGTTGTGGATCATCTCGCAGGCCGCGGCAAAAGGCACGAGGCGACCGGGATCGACCTCGAGCGCATCGGCCACGAGCAGGGGCAGCATCGCGCGCAGGCGTTTTCCCCCCGTTGAGAAGTGGTAGCCGCACATCGGCACCAGCGATGAGCCCGGCGGCGAATGCTCGGCCACGGTTTCTTCGATCAGGGCCAAGACCTCGTCGAGGTGGCGCTCGCGAAGAACGGCCAGGCGTTGCTTGAACTCTCTCATGGCACCTGCTGCGGGTGGTGGGCGCCCCAATAGGCGAAGTAGCGCGATCGCGGGGCGATGCCGGTTTCTTCGTTGAGCCAGCGCGCGGTCGCGCACACGGCGTCGAGATCGTAGGCGGTATCTAGGCCCATGGCCTCAAAGAGGTTGACCAGATCCTCGGTGCTCACGTTGCCGGCCGCGCCCGGCGCATACGGGCAGCCGCCCATGCCGGCCACGGCGCTGTCGAAGTGGCGAACGCCGACCTCGTAGGCCAGCAGCGAGTTGGCCAGCGCCAGGCCCTGGGTGTCGTGCAGATGCAGCGCGACGGCCTCGGGCCCGAAGGCCTCCAGCGCAAGCCGGCAGCCCTCGCGCACCTGGTAGGGCTTGCCCACGCCGGTCGTATCGCCAAGCGAGACCTGAAAGGCGCCAAAATCGAGCAGGCGAGCACAGATCTCGAGCACGCGCGCAAAGTCGACCTGCCCCTCAAACGGGCAGCCGAACACCGTCGAAACATAGGCACGCACCATCATGTGCTCGGCGCGGGCCAGGCGACAGGCATCTTCGAGATTCGCCAGGCTCTCGGCGATCGTGCGGTTGAGGTTGTTCTGGTTGTGCGTCTCGCTCGAGGACAGGAAGACGGCGACGTGTTTGACGCCGGCATCGATGGCGCGCTCGAGCCCAATTGGGTTGGGTACCAGGGCCCAAAAGCGGGTGCCAGGATCGGATGTCAGACGTGCGGCAACCTCGCCCGTTTCGGCCATCTGCGGCACCCAACGGGGGTGTACGAAGCTGCCGATCTCGATGTCGCGGGCCCCGGCCAAGACCAGGCGCTCGATCAGGGCGACCTTCTGGTCGACGCTGAGCAGGGTCGTCTCGTTTTGCAGCCCGTCGCGCGGGCCCACCTCGAAGAGGCGCACGTCGGCGGATGGGACGTTGGCACTCACCGCATGTGCTGACATGGTTGATACCCAAGAATAGACGCCGAAAAGTGTGCGAGATGCTGGGGCCAAATCTGCCCTGCGGCTTCGATCGTGTCAACTCGATAACGGCCGGCGCTCGGGCGCTGGTTGACAGTGCCCGTCACTCGCTCCTATGCTGCGTCGTTGCGTTTTGCTCAGGGCATATTTTCCCGGCCCTCGACTCGATGCATCACTTACCTCTTCGCAGAACAAGGACAATTCGTGGCGTTGAAGTCTTCCCTGGTTGTGCACCGCGGTGTGGCGTTGATGATGTGTGAGAGCTCGGCCATCTTGGAGGAGACGCTCTTGGCCGTCGATACCTCCGAGCTGCATGTGCAGCGCCTGAGCGATCGGGCCCTGGCTATGCCCGCGCATCAAATCGAGATCGTTCGCCGTGCCCTCGAAGGTCGCGGAATCTATCCCAAAATTGTCGGTGCCGATCTCGCCCTGGAGATCGAAGAACTCGAAGATGATGGCGACCTGGCCGTTGCTGGAGATGAGGAGAGCACGTGAGAGGATCTCGAATCGAGCGGTTTCGTGGGCAGTCCGGCCCCCTGGACAAAGTCGAGCTCGAAGGCTTGTTCGAGCGCGGATACAACACCAGCTCCAAGCGCTTCTTGGCCACGGCCTGGGGTCTTGACCCCGACAAGACCACGCCCGAGCAGCTGGCCGAAGTCATGGCCGATGGCGCACGCCTGGACGCGCGCCTGGGCACCGTCTCGCCGTTGCAGCAGGCCGCGCTGGGCCATGTGGCGGCCAACGGAGGCAGGCTTCGCGGGGAGAGCTTGCGTCGCGATTTGCTGCTTCGCGGCTTTGGAGAGACCTCACCGATTTTGCGCGATCTGGTCGAGCGCGGCCTGCTCGTGCCGCTGCCTTCGCCGGGCGAGGGCGAGTTCGACATCGATCAGATCCTCGATCACGAACATTTTTTACAGCACGATCTGGCCGTCGGCGAGGCGCTGCTTGCGCGCTTCTCCAACGAATCGAGCGATGCTGGCCCGGAGGCTTTAGGCTCGTTCTCCGGCTCGATTCGCCAGACGGTTGCCCCGAGCGTCGATTCGCTCGAGCTCAACTTGCTGCACCTGACCAGCCTGCTCGGCAAAGAGGCGTTGCGCCTAAACAAGTCGGGAACGCCCAATCGTCGCAGCCTCAGCCGCGTGGCGCGAGGCGTCACGCTTCCCGGCCAGCCCGGCGAGGCGGCCGACGAGCTCGACCTGAGCGATCCGATCCAACAAGACTATCTCACCTTCTTGCTCGCCTTGTCGGTGGAGCTTGGCCTCGTCGAGCAGCATGGCCACAGCCTGATTGCGGCCACAGCGGCGGTGGAAAAGTACTTTGGTGGCGACGAGCTCAAGCGCGATCGGGCGCTGTTGCTGGCCATTCAGAACATCAAGTTTTGGAGCGAGATCAAGAGCCTGGCATTGAGTGCCGGGCGTCCACGCGTGCCGGCGGCCGAGCAGTTCTCTCAGTTCGAGGCCACCGGCGAGCCGCTGATCGGCGCGCGAGGCTACGTGCTCTCGGTGCTCAAGCGTGCGCGCCTCGAGGGCTGGACCCCGCTCGACGCGCTGGTCACCCTGTGTGCGGCGCTCGATCGCAGCTATTTGACGCGCGTGATCGCCCGCTCCGGCGAGGATCTCGAGCCCGAGGACTACATCGAGGCCGTGATTCGACGGGCGCTGGTCTGGATGGGATTCTTGCAGCTTGGCGAGAGCGACGACGGCATGGAGCTCGCCCGCTTTCATGCGCGCGGGCGCCAGGCGCTGGGCCTGGTCTCGGCCACGCCGGCGCCGCCGGCGCCCAGCAGCCTTGCCGGCTGCCTGATCGTGCAGCCCAACTTCGAGATCATGGTCTTTCTCGACGCCGCGCCGCTCGAGGTGATCTATTTTCTCTACCGCATCGGCGAGCGCATCCGGCTCTCCGACCGTGTGGCGACCTTTCGCTTGACGGCCGAGTCGGTGCAGCGTGGCTACTCGCTTGGGGAGAGCGCGGCAAACGCCTGTGAGCGCCTCGGGGCGCTCAGCCACACGCCTGTGCCCAACTCGGTCAGCTTCCAGCTCGACGACTGGGAGCGTGTGCATCGCCAGCTCCGGTTCTACGCGCGCGGCCTGGTGCTACGCCATCCCGATCCCGATCGCCTCGAGTTGATCTCGGGCCAGCTGCAACACGATCTGGGAAAGGACGGTCAGACGCTGCGCGTTGGCCCGACCGCCGTCTTCGTGATGACCGAGCGCGAGGATCTGATCGCCCGGCTCGTCGAGCGCGAGGGCGCCCTGCTCGTCGACTATCTGGGCACTTTGCCGGCCTGCATCGAGTTCGCCGGGCCGATGGTGCTGGCCACCGATCGCCTTGGCTGCGATCTGGTCACCTCCAGCGAGTTGGCCCGCATCGGCGAGGAGCTCGAAGAGCAAAGCAACGCCACGACGCGCTTTTTCAGGCTCGACGTCAAGCGCATCCAAGCGCGCTGGAGCGAGGGCGCCCTGCAAGGCGTGCTGGCCTTTCTCGATGCGCGCATCGCCGGCGGCGTGCCAGCGGCCCAGGCGCTCAGGCTGCAAAGCCTGCTCGATCGGCCCGCGCGCGCGCGCCTGCTCGAAGACGTCACCGTAATCGTGCTTGAGAGCGCTGAGGTCGCCGATCGCTTCGCCGCGGTTCCCCAATGTGCTACGCTGGTCGAGGAACGGCTTGGCGACCGAGCGTTTTCGGTGTACACAGGATCCAAGGAAAAACTTAACGAAATTTTTGAGGAGTTAGGGATCCAAATTGGCGACGGCGACGTTTAAGCCAGAAGCAGGATGCTTGCTGCAAAACATCCATGCTGGTAGCTTTTAAGGGTAAATTGTCTTCTCACTCGCACTCAAGTAAATCATGACCGCCACCTTTCCAAAGCCAGGGGAGCTCTTTCACGGGCGCTACCGAGTCGCCAAGGTCATCGGTGCCGGTGGCTTCGCTCAGGTGTATCGGGCGATCCAGGAGGATCTCGAGCGCGAAGTGGCGCTCAAGGTGCTCACGCCGGCCGAGGCCAACGCCGATGAGGCGAACTACTCCCAAAAGCTCGTGCAGCGCTTTCATCAGGAGGCCAAGATGGTCTCCAAGCTGCGCGATCCCCACACGATCACCATGTTCGATTACGGGCGCGCCGAAAACGGCCTGCTCTTCATGGTCTTCGAGTACGTCAACGGCATCAGCCTCTCGCAGTTGATCAATCGCACCGGCATGATCAGCGCCGAGCGCGTGATCAAGATCGTGCGCCAGACGCTCTCCAGCTTGCAGGAGGCGCACGCCATGGGCGTGCTTCACCGCGATCTGAAGCCCGCCAACATCATGATCTACGACCACGTCGGGCGCCCCGACCAGGTCAAGCTGCTCGACTTTGGCATCGCCAAACTCTTTGACGAGACCCAGGGTGAGCAGGCCGATCTGACCACCGACGGCGCGATCATCGGAACGCCGCGCTACATGTCACCCGAGCAGATTCTGGGCAAGCAGCTCAGCCCCGCAAGCGATCTCTACAGCCTGGGCCTTGTCGCCTTCGAGATGCTCGTCGGACAAAAGGCCAACGACAGCCACACGAGCATGACGGTGATCGGGCGCCAGCTCGACCCGACCTCGTTCGCGCTGCCGCCCGAGCTGGTCATGCCGATCGAGCTTCGCCGCGTGATCGATCGCATGATCCTCAAGGACGCCGGCGCGCGCTTTCAGTCGGCCGATGAGGTGCTCGCGGCGTTGACGCGCGTCGAAGAGATCAGCCACGAGCGCAGCTCGGGTATGTTTCCGACCGCGCGAAAGCCCGGTCTCTCGACGGCGATCGCGAACGAGCTCGAGAGCTTTGACCTGGTTCACCTGCAAAATCCCACGCCCGTGCCCGATCCAAGCGGCTCGCGGCCGATGAATTTTGCGCCCTCGGCCACGCCGCCCCACGGCGCCGGTGCCTACGGCGAGCAGGTTCCTGTTCACGCCTACAGCGCGCATCCGTCGGGCAGCTATCCGACTCAAAACACCATGCCTGGCACCGGCAGCCAGGAGCGCATGTGGCAGGCCGAACCGAGCCACACGGGCCAGCATGTGCAGGCTGTCGCGCCCAAGGACAAGTCGGCCGTCGCGATCGCGGCGATCGCCGTCGCCCTGACGGTGATCGTCGTGCTTGGCGGTTTTGTGGTACTGAGCAACTCCAAGAAGAATACCGCAGTCGAGCCGCCAGCTCTCGCAGAGATCGCTGTGGCACCGGTTGTTCAGGAGGCTGCACCGGCGGCCAAGCCCTTGCCCAAGCTCAACATCAGCACCAAACCTCCGGGCCTGCGCCTCTTTGTCGATGACCAACCGGTGGGCTTGAGCCCGATGGAATTTGATCTGACCGGCGTCGATCTCCCGGTGACGATCATGGCTCGGCTCAACGCCAACACCGAGCGCAGCATCGTTCTCAAGCGCGCGACGACGCACATCTTTCTCGACTTCAGCGATGCCGAGCCGGTGGCTGCCGTCAAAGAGGTGGCTCCGGAACCGGCCGCCCGTGACGAGCGCCCGGTCGTGCGCCCGGTCGTGCGTGCTCAAGAGACGGTCACCAAAACGGTCGAGCCGACGCCTGAGCCGGTCAAGCCCAAAGAAGACAAACCCAAAGACGAGTTTCGTCTTCCCGCGCTGGACTAGTCACGATGAATCGCCCCCATCCTCAACGTGAGCCGTACTGATGTCAGTCGTTCGATCGTTTTTTGCCCTGGCGCTCGTCCTCTTTGCGCTCGGCGCGTTGGGTGGCAATGCCTTCGCCGCCGAGCCCAGTGAGCGTGAGCTCAAACAGGCCCGTGAGCACTTTGATCAAGGGGCGCTCTTCTACACTCAGGGCGAGTACTCCAAGGCGATCGTGGAGTTTCTCAAGGGAAATGAGCTCAGCCCCAACGCGATGTTTCTCTACAACATCTCGCTTTGTTATGAGCACATCGGCAACGTGCGCCAGGCGCTCGGCGCTGCGGAGCGCGCCACACGGCTTCCCGGCATGCCGGCTGGCGTCGTGGTCAGAAACGAAGCGCGCATCCGGGCCTTCAACATCAACATCACCGGCCACGAGCTCACCGAATCGATGGCCAACGTGGCCAAGGTCGAGGTCAAGCCGCCTGTTGAGGAGGAGCCCGCCGGGGCAAGCCTTGGTACGCTGGGTTGGACGGGAGTCGCCGTGGCGGGCGTCGGCGTGGCATTGCTCGCGGGCGGCGGTTATATGAACGTGGCGATCCAGGACGACCTCGAGGCCTACCGCCAGGCGGCTGCTACAGGCGACGGACCGACCTATTATCGGCTCAACAAGGAGCTCAAGGACTCGCAGTCGACCGGCCAAATTCTGCTCGTGAGTGGCGGCATCTTGGCGACTGCGGGTGTCGCGCTGCTCGTCTACGACCTCTCGACGAGCGACGATCGCCCCAAACGCAGCGCACGCCTGCTCACCTCGCCGACCAAAGGTGGCGCCGTGCTCGGTCTCAAACTCGACTTTTAGGCCCATGTCCGAGTCGCCGGTATGAGTTTTTTGGACCTGCACAAGCCCGCGCGATGCATTGGAAATCGGCGCAGTCGGCTTGCTTGCCAATAACAAGCAGCGGCGGTAGAGTTGCACGGACAATTCGAGCTTCAAGATCTTGGCGGAGACTTAACTCCTCAACCTGGTGGATTGGCGAAAATACATTATGGAACGCTATTACGTAAAACGTCCTACCGGAAAGGTCTTCGGCCCTTTTGATCAAAACGCCATCAAGATGATGCTCAAGGGCAACAAACTTGGTGCCGACGCGCATGTCTCGACGGACAAACTGACCTGGCAGCCGCTGGCCGATGTGCCGGCGTTCGCCGCAGCCATCGGTGGCAGCACGCACATCGGCCTGGGAGGCCGTGAGGGTGGCACCGATCCGCTGAGCACGATTCAAGGCGGCTGGGACGCCGGTCTCGACGAATTGCCGGGCGCGCGCAACATCGAATTGCCCGGCCTGCGTGGCGAGGCCGATCTTCCGGCGTCCCGCGCCGGTAGTACCGAGTTGCCTGGCCTTCGAGGCACGGATTTGCCCGGCTTGCGTGGCGATAATTTGCCTGGCCCACGCGAAGCAGGGCTGCCGACGCCAAGCCACCGCGGGCTGCCCCAAACCACCCCCCACGGCTTGCCCATCTCGGCTGGCTCGCAGCTTCCAGCCTCGCGAAGCACGTTGCCCGTATCACGCAATTCCTTCGACGATGATCTGTTCGAGTCCGATGACGACGACCTCTTTGGCGCACCGAAGCTCGAGGAGGAGAGTGATCTGTTTGGCGCGCCCAAGCTCGACGAAGACAGCGACGATCTGTTTGCTGCGCCCTCGAGCAAGCCCGCGCCCGCGCCCGCGCCCTCGTTCGCGCCGCGCCCTGTTGCGCCCGTGCCTTTGAACGACGATCTGTTTGGCGCGCCCGTGGGCATTCACGAGGAGAGCGACGATCTGTTCTCCGCGCCGATCGGCCAAGGTGACGATGACGACGACCTCTTCGAGTCTAACCGCGCCACGAAGAGCAACGACGATTTTCTCGGTGGTGACGCCGGTTTCTCATTTCTCGATGAGAGCCCGCCTGCTGCGGCCAGCGATGCATGGGACGACGATCTGATCGGCAACAACAGCTATCAGGCTGCCGCAACGTCGGGCAAAGCAAGCACGCCCGATGATGACTGGGGCGATGACCTGTTGGGTGGCTCGAGCGCACCCAGCGCGCCGGCGCGTCCTGTGGCAGCGCCGCGACCCTCGTCTCCGAGCGCGCCGGCCAACGATCCATTTCGCCCGGCTTCGACAGGACAACGCTCGGTGCCAGCGCCAAGCCCGACTTCCGCCTCCGTGGTGGTAAGCAAGGATCAGGCGGTCTCTCAGGACAAGAAGCGCGGGCTGATGGTCATGGTCGGCGTGCCGATCGTGGCCGTTTTGGTGCTCGGCGCCGCAGGAATGGCCGCCTATAACGCTTTCTCGGGTTCCGAAGGCCTGCTCGATACGCCAACGGTTCAACAGGTACGCACCGTCAGCCTGGCGCTTGATGCGATCAAACCCGATAACTTCTCCGACTTTCAGCAAGTCATGGATTCGGCTGCCGGTGGCAAGCTCGATCCGCCCGAGGCAGGAAAACTGCTGGCCGTCGAGGCCCTGTTTTTGATGCGCTACGAGGAGCCGAGCATCGCCAAGCGCGCCGAGGAGCGCGCCAACGCTCTGCCCAAGGACAGCGACGATGCCTTCATTGCCCTGGGACTTGGCGCCTTGGAGGCCCGCTCGGCCAATCCCGAAGCGGCGCGCGCCTACCTCGAGCCCTTGATCACGCGCACCGAAGAGCTCGCCTACTTCGCTCAGCTGCTCATCGGTATCGGTGAGGTGCTCTCTCTTGAGGGAGTCACCAAGCTCAGAGCTCAGGCAGAGGTGGTTGAAGCCGTCGAGGATGGTGATGAGCAAGAGGTCGTCGCCGAAGCTGCGCCCGTGCCGGCCTCGGAGGCCTCGCAGGCTTTGCTGGTCGCACGCGCACAGACGGCGCTTCGAGCAGCTGGCGGCCTCGATCCCAAGGCCGCAGCGCCGCTTTACTGGCTTGCTCGCCTGGAGCTCAAGCGCGCCAAGCCCGACGAGGCGATCGCGCTCTTTGAGCGCGCGATCAATGCCGACCCGACCCACGTCGCCTCGCGCCTTTCGGCGGGCCGGCGCTACTACATGCGCGGTGATCTCAACAATGCCACCGAACATCTGCAAAAAATCATCACGGAGCTTGCCGGATCGGCTGCGGCCTCCGAGCGCGGAGAGGCGCATCACCTGATGGGCATGGTTCATCAGGCGCGCCGCCAGAGCACCGAAGCGATCGCCATGTTCACCGAGGCCCTCAAGATCGACGCCAGTCGCGCCGACACCTTGCGCGCGCTGGCCGAGGAGTACGAGCGCGCCAAGATGTACAAGGAGGCGCTCAACTTCTTTACCACCGATCGCACCCTGGGCCAGCAAGACCCCGAGGTCATGCTGGGCATTGTGCGCTCGCACATGGGCCTGGAGCAGTGGAGCGAGGCGATAAGCTACCTCGAGCGTGGCCAGCAAGAGTTTCCGGAGGACGCCCGCTTTCCCTTCTATTTGGGGCAGCTCAATGAGTTGCGCGGCACCTTCTTCGATGCACGAAAGGCCTTCGAGCGCTCCGTGGAGATTGATCCGGCTCAGCTCACCGCGCACGCTTCCCTGGCCCAATTGGCCTGGCGCATCGACAAGGACGTGGCCCGTGGCGAGACACACGTCAAGAAGATCGCCGCCCAGGTCGCGCTGCTTGATGCGCCGGTCGCCGCTCAGGTCGCCGAGTACTACTACCTGGTGGGCCGTCGCGACCTGTCCAAACAGTGGAATCAGGAGGCCCTTCGCCTCGATCCGAACTTTTGGAACGCGCGCCTTGCGCTCTCACGTGTTTTGCTCGAGGAGGGGGAGAACCAAAAGGCCTTGACGCTGCTCGAGCGTGCGCGCACCGAAGGCATCGAAGACATCCGGCTCTCGGCCTATCTGGCCGACGCCTACCGCCAGTCCAAGCGCTTTGACCAGGCGATCGAGGAGATCAACTCCGTCATCGAGCAGTTTCCGGGCAACGAGGACTATATCTTCATTCGCGGGCGCATCTACTTCGATCGCGGCAACTACGACACCGCGCGCGAGGACTTCAACAAGGCCTATGAGCTCAATCCGCGATTGCACGAGGCCTACTTCTACGTTGGCCGTTCGGCCTTTGAGCAGGCCGACTACAACAACGCCAAGCGCATTTTTCGCCATGTCCTCGACTACCAGCCCAACAACGGCGAGTTCCACTTCTTCATGGGGCGCACCTTTGAGGAGGAGGACAACCTCGCCCAGGCGCTCGAGTCTTATCGACGCGCCACGGTGGTCGACCCCGAGTTCGGCAACAAGAATCCGTCCATCTACATTCGCCGCGGCCGCATCCTCTCGCGCCTTGGCTATACGCGTGAAGGAAAGCGCGACATCACCCTCGCGCTGGAGCGGGCGCCGCATCTGAACGAGGCGCGCCTGGCCATGGGCGAGTCGGATTTCCGTGACCGAAACTACAAGTCGGCGATCAAGCATTACTCCGATGCGCTCACGCAAGCGCCAGAGGATTCCGAAGGCCAGTACCGCCTGGGCATGTCCTATATCTACGAAGGTCAGCGTCCCGAAGGTGCCCGACATCTCCAACTGGCCATTCGCTACGGCTACTCCAACCCGGACATTTACCGGACGCTGGGCTACCTGTACAAAGAGCTTGGCCAGTCACGCCAGGCGCTCGATGCTTTCAAAAGCTTTATTCGCGAGACCGCCAATCACGAAGTCCCCGACGGCGTGCGTCGCGAGATGTTGCGTCAAATCAGCGAACTTGGTGGTTGAATCTCAAAGTGTTGGTCCGTTTGCCGTGATCCTCTATGCGTAAAATCTTGTTCATTAATGCTGATCCCGCGCTTAAAGCAGTGCTGCGGACCGCCACGCGCTCGTTCGAGATTGAGGTCGAAGACGTCGATCAGTGGGGTGAGGCGCGCCACCAGCTGTTCTTGAACCGTTACGACATGGTCTGCCTCAATTACGACGACTTCAAGATCGAGGGCCTGGACAGCTTCATCCTGCTCGACAACATTTTGCAGAAGGAGGCAACGCCAGGGCTCATCTTGTTGCGCCAGCACTCCGAGCGCGCAAGTCAGCTTGCCGAATCGCTCGCCTCGCTTCAGAAGGTCGTCGAGTATGGCGAGGAGGCCAATCTCGAAGGATTGCTGCGCCAGGCGATCGGGACGATTCTCGGTGCTACAGAGCCAAAGCCTATCCCGGCTCCGGTTGCGCCACTAGCCGCTGCCTCGGAGCCAGCCGGTACCATCGAGGTCGAAGTCCGTCTGCCAAAGCTCACCGAAGGCGACATCGAGCGTGTCCCGCTCTCACGCCTGCTCTATGCGCTAAGCGTGCACCGCTCGACGGGTATCTTGGAGTTGAAGCTTGGCGACGTCGCGAGGCGCTACCCCTTCAGTGAGGGCAGCTTCATGGAGACGGGGGGCTCGTCGTTTGCCGACAGCGCCTCGCTCAAGAGCGCGTTTGCCTGGACCACGGGACGCTTTCGCTTCGAGGAGCGACAGGCCATCTCCGGCAATGCTGTCAGCACCTTTGCACTGATCGTTTCCGGCATCGATACGCACCTGACCCCACGCCGGGTGATGGATGCGCTGATGCCGCTGATGAAGTCCTATCCGGTCGCCACCCAACTCTGGGCGCGCCAGAGACGCCATGTGGATTGGCCCGCCTTGAGCGCGGTTATGGGCCATTGTACCGGTAGCGCAACGCTCGAGTCGGTGCTCGGCAAGATGGGGCCCGAGGTCACCATGGGGTTTAAGGCAGCGCTGTTGGCACGCGATGCCGATTTGATCTTTTTTCGCCCCGACGCCACCAGCCGCACGGTGGTGATCTCGTATGGGCCTCAAGTCAACCTGGATCCTGACTCCGCCAACGACGACGAGCAGCGCAAGAAGACCAAAGCCTACCGTGCGGCAGGCTCCGAGCGCGCCGATCTTGAGCGCGAGCTTCGACTCTTTTACAAGAGCATTCAAGGCTACACGGCTCATCAAACCTTCGGTGTCTGGAAAGGCTGCGGGCGTGACGTCGTCAAAGAGCGCTTCTATATCATGGTCAAGGAGCACCACCCCGACGTCTACGGCGGCAACGTCTCAGACGAGGTTAAACGTTTGGCCCAGCGTATCTTCATCGCCGTCAAGGATGCCTACACCGAGTTGATGAAGATCGAGACCACGCAGACAGTCGGTCCACCGGCACCGGAAGTCGAGGCGGCGCCGCCCGCGCGTCCCATGCGCGCCAAGATGGACACGCCACTTGCCGGCCAAATGTCTGTCTCCAAAGCCAAAGCCGCGGGTGCTGCAGCCAGCGCCGAGAATGCCTCGTGGAGTCGAGCCAACCATGTGAGCGCACCGATTGGCCTTGGACGCGAGCCCTCCGAAGCGCATCCAGATCTCGAATCTGCCGAGGCGCGCAAGGATAAGCTCGACCGACTGGCCCAGCGGGCACGCCGGCCGGCCCAGATCACCGGCGTAACGAAGCTTTCGCATCCAGTGCCTGCGCGATCGACCCCGAGTCCGAGCCCATCGCCTGGCGCGACAA
>JACCWM010000008.1 GCA_013697635.1 Lujinxingiaceae bacterium
GCCGTGAATCAAAAAGCGCTGTTTGAGCCAGCTCTCGAGCCCATCGAGTGTCTTTTTTCGCTGCGGGCTCTTGTAGGCCACATAGCCGCCTGCGCGAATGTAATGCTTGACGGTGTTGCGGCTGATCGTGAGCTCTCGAGAGATTCGACGGCTCCCCCAGCCGAGCTGCTTGAGCCGTACGATTGCTGCGACATCTTCTGGTGTCATCATCGGGCTGCCCCCTCCAAATTGGGCGGCAGCACCATACGTCAATTGTCTGGTTTGCATCGTTCTTCCTCCTGACGAGGGGGTCAATTCCTCGTGTCGTCAGGGGGTCAATTTCTCATGTCGCCTAACACGGCTGACCAGGGTCGTACGAGCAGGTTGGGTTTGGGTTTCTCGTGGAAGGGTTTCTCGTTGTTCTGGTGTGTGCGCCATGGTTTGGCGCTGAGCAAAGAGAGCCCGGGCATGAGGTGGAGACTGGCACCGCCGATGGGGCGGGTTTTGTCGAGTTCCTAAAATTGTCCACGCCAAATCCAAGTCGGCCCATGCAGGTGGTGGGCCGAGGAGGAGGCGGCAAAATCAGGGTTTTATCGGCGCGCGGTGAGAACCGGCGTGTACTGGAATCTGGAATCGGGAAGTCGAGACGTACGAGTTCAGTCCACGTCCACCGTGCACGGCGCGCACACCTTCGGGTGAGCGCGCCAAGGCGCCTCTAAAAAACTCGGCCCCCTTCGGGGGTAATAGAGCAGTAGATGTAGGCAGCAGATGTCGCTTCAGGTCATCAGGGCGGGTTCAAGGCGTCTTTAGTGCTCTCGTCATCTCAGGTTTGATTCTCGGCTGGTTGTGAGGGTCAAAGCAAGATGACGAGAGCAGATGCCAACCTGCTAAACAGGATCGAAGCCGACAGATGGTTGGTGGGAGGGAGCAGACTTGGCAATCGCAATGCATCGACGCGAGTCAGCGCCCTGCTGAACTGAGTGAACCGGCCCATCGACGCGGACAAGGCACAGCTCTGCAAAGTGTTAACCTCAGGCGGTGGCGGCGGTCGAGTCCAAGTACGAAAGACAAGACGAGGTCTGGCAGGCCAAGGACTGATGAAGCCTGGCTCACACTGGCCAATCGCATGAATTGTCGCTAGAATTCGCGCTTGCGGGTATTGACGACTTTTTGAGCCAGCCAGGGTCTTAGCATGTTTACGAATACATCTTCATGTTTGCGTCGGCGCAGTGGCGTTGCACTTTTGTTTATCGGGTTGGCTGGTTTGTCTGTGGGATGCAAGGACGATCCTGGTCAAGAAGCCCCAGTGCTTGACGCTGGACAGGCAGACGTGGCTGTCGATGCCGGCGAAGAAGACGGTATTTCGGTGGACGTTCGCGGCGATGATGTCGTCGAGCAAGACGCCGAAGCTGATAGCGGTGTGGTGCCAAATCCCTATCCAATCGCGGACTGTGATTCGCTCATGGATGCCGCGTGTTCGATGCCGTGGCCGTCTAATCTCTATCTTGCACCCGATGAGTCACGGGCGACCGGATATACGCTCACCTTTGGGGAGACGACGCTTCCGGCTAATCGGCATGGAAAACATATCAAACCTGGACCCTACAAGCAGATGGATGGCTACGATGTGGGGGTGCCATTGGTGGTGATGTTCGCAAACATTGACATTGCCTCGATGGCGAGCGAGGCGCAGTTGGAGCGAAGCATTGAGGAGAGCGCGCCGATTGTGTGGTTTGAAGTCACCGCGGATGGTTTCAAGAGGATTCCCTATTGGGTCGAATTGGACGCCAGTGAGGAGGATGTTGCCAAAAAGACGCTGTTCGTGCGGCCGGCTGTGATTCTCGAAGAGGCGACGCGCTACGTCGTGGCATTTCGCAATCTGAAGACGACCGCTGGCGCGTCGATTGGGGCCTCGGACGGGTTTCGTGCTCTGCGTGAAGGCAACACGGTGGGCGATTCGATCCTGGCGCAACGGCAGGAGCGTTTCGACGAGATTTTCGCACTTCTGGAGGCCGAGGGCATCGAGCGCTCCTCACTGACTCTAGCTTGGGACTTTGTTACGGCGAGCAGTGATGCCATGCACGGGCGCATGCTGAAAATTCGAGATGAGGCCTTTGAAACGGTTGGTGCGAGTGGCCCGGCGATGTCGGTCACCGGGATCAACGAGTTTGCGACCACAGAAGACGGGACAAATCGACCCGTCGATGCGCAGATCGCCTTTGAACTTCACGGGACCATCGAGGTACCGCACTATATGCGGCCGCGGCCGGAGTTTGGTGAAACCTGGGAGTTCTTTCTCGATGCCGACGGTGAGATCGCTCAAAATGGAACGCGCAGGGCGTCGTTTATGGCGCACATACCGCGCTCGGTGCTCGGGGGAGCAAAACCGGCTGGCTTGATCATTTATGGACATGGTTTGCTTGGTTCGCGCCAAGAGGTGCGGGCCAAGCATCTGTCGCGAATTGCCAACGACTTCAACTACATCATAGTTGGCAGCGATCTCATGGGCATGTCGGGCATCGACAATGCTGCGGCGCTGAGCACCGTGGGCGATGCGAGTAATTTCGTGGCGATGGCCGATCGTCTTCATCAAGGCATGCTCGAGTATTTGTTGCTGACGCGAGCAGCGCGCGAGCAATTCGAGGGACTTGAGCCCATTAGCGCGCGCGGGATCGTCATTGATAAAACACGTGTCCATTATATGGGGGGATCGCAAGGTGGGATCTTCGGGGCTACGTACATGGCACTAACCCAGGATGTCACTCGGGGTTATCTTGGGGTTCCTGGCAACAATTATTCGACGATGTTGCAGCGCTCGACCGGCTTCAATCGCTTTATTGACGTGATGGTGGTCAATTACAAGGAGTCAATCGATCGGGCATTGCTGCTCTCGACCATTTCGCTGCTGTGGTCCAATACCGAGCCGGTGAGCTATCTGCGCCACATCAAAGCTGAGCCCTTTGCGGGCAATGGGCCGCGCGACGTGCTGATGACGGTCGCCAAAGCCGATTATCAGGTGGCGGTGGTCACAAACGAGGTGCTGGCGCGCACGGATTTGGGGATCGGCTTGATGGAGAACTACGACAGCGAGCGCACGCCGTGGGATGTCATTCAGACTCCCTATCCTCATACGGGGTCGGGCATCGTATTGTACGATTTTGGTAATCCATGGCCGCCGCCTGGAAATCAACATCCCAGTGATGGATTCGGTGATTCCCATTCGAAGATATCCCGCCTGGAAATTTCTGGGGTCCAGCTCGATCACTTCTTTCGCACCGGTGAGATCATCGACGTGTGCGAGGGCGAGCCCTGCCGGTTTTGAGCGCGCTAGCTGCGGATGCGGTCGTGCTCTTCGAGCAGGCGCAACTCGCGATCGAGGGAGGCTTCGGCTTCGAGCAAGAGCGGGTCTGCGTCGACCGACAGGGCCGGTGCCTTTTTGTTGGTGAGCAGGCGATAGCCTAAATAGCCGCCGCCGCCAATGAGGGCAACTACGACAATATACTTGAAGATGCTCATCAAAAAACCGATGAGTACGATGGCGCCGACACCCATGAGGATGAGCTTAAAGATCAGCCATCCGAGTGAACCACCGTCATTTCCACCTGTTTTTCCCATCATTTGCCTCCGCCGATAGCTGGGGTCACACTTTCTTTGCCTGTTAGTATAAGGGGGTTGGGGCGTGGTCCATTCCAAGACGCATCAGGATGTCATCGGGCTATTGGCGAGTGCGTCAGCGAGCAGATCATATTGGGCAAGGCTGTTGTAGAGTTGGGCTGAGACTCGGAGCAGGCGCCTGGGAGGTGCGGGAAAAGGGACGATCGGGACGTCGATTCCGTGCTCCAAAAAGAGTTCGTCTTGAAGTGGGTCAAGATAAAGCGGTGAGCGGGGAGTTTCGTCGCGTCCGTCAGCGATAGGAATTGCCGCCATCGCACCCAGCATCGCGTCGGGGCAGGGCAGGGTGATGCCGAGTCGTTGGCAAATCAGAGTGCGGGCCTGGCTGGCGAGCGTGTGGTTATGTTGCATCAAGGCTGGCCAGCCGCCGGGCACGAGCGAGCGCATGAAGCGTATGGCCTCGGGCACGCACAAAAAGGCCGTGGGATCTTGGGTGCCGGTCCAATCGAACTCGAGCTGAAAGCGGGTACGACCTGGGTCGACGAAGGTGGCGCCGTGGCTGATCGCCAAGGGCCGCAAATGGGCGATGCGGTCGGCGCGCACATGTAAAAACGCTGAGCCTTTGGGGGCGCACAGCCACTTGTGGCAGTTGGCGGTGTAGTAGGCTGCGCCAATCGACTCCACGTCCAGTGGCACCATGCCGGGTGCGTGCGCAGCATCGACCAGGGTGTCGACGCCGCGCGCGTCGAGCTCGGCGACGAGGCGCTCGATGGGGAAGATTAGCGCCGTCTTGCTGGTGACGTGGTCGAGCAGAGCGAGCCGGGTTCGCGGTGAGACGCGCTCAAGAATGGCCTCGACGATCGTGTCCGCAGAATCGATGGGGAAGGGGACCTGGGCGACGACGACCTGGGCGCCGGTACGCTCGGCGATGAAATCCAGGGCATTCTTGCAGGCGCCGTAGGCGTGGTCCGTGGTCAGGAGCTCGTCGCCAGGCGCCAGGGTCAGCGAGCGTAGCACGGTGTTGACGCCGGTTGTGGTGTTGGAGACGAAGGCCAGGCGCTGGGCGTCGGCGCCGATGAATTCGGCGAGCTCGGCGCGGGCCGTCTCAAGGAGGCCGGGCAGCTCACGCACGAAAAAGCGCACCGGCTCGCTCTCCATACGGGCACGCAATTCGCTTTGATACCCCAGGATGCGGGTTGGGCAGGCGCCAAAGGAGCCGTGGTTGAGGAAGGTGACGTGGGCGTCGAGTTGCCAGTGACGGGTCCAGTCGATTTTCAGGGGCTGAGTCGTCGCGGGCATAAAAGTGGGGCCGACTTTAGGCCAGAATCTCGGGCAGCGTGCGCGTGCCGTTGTCGCCAAAGCTGTTGGCGTTGACGTTGACGCCGCGAAGCATCGATATGTAGAGGTCGGCAATCGCCGTCTCTTGTGCGAATTGAATGTGGCGGTCGGTCTCGACGACGCCGCCGGCTTTTCCCGCCAGAAGGACCGGCAAGTTGTTGTGGTTGTGGCGGTTGCCGTCGGAGATCTCGCTGGAGAAGAAGACGAGCGAGTTGTCGAGCAACGAGCTGCCATCGGGCTCTCGCTCGGCCTTCATCTTGGTGAGCAGATCGGCGAATTCGCTGACCTCCCAGCGATCGATGACTTTGAGCTTGTCGTAGTTGGCTTGCAAACTCTCATGGTGAGAGAGCTGGTGGTGGCCTTCGCTGATCCCGATGAAGTTGTGCGAACGATTGCTGCCGGCGTTTCCGAGCATGAATGTGATGATGCGTGTGGCATCACACTTCATGGCGAGCACCATGAGATCGTTCATGATGCCGGATTTGATGCGTTGATCGGGAATCGTGCCGAGTGCATCGGGTTGATCGCAGACCGGGGCATTCTCGAGATTCTCGATCGAGAGCTCCAACTCGCGGATGCCGTGCAGGTATTGTTCCATCTTGATGCTGTCAGTGTAGCCCAGGTAGGCGTTGAGCTTGTTGGCGTCCTCGGTGACGTAGTCGAGCACGCTCTTTCGATAAGCTCGCCGGCGTGCGGCCTGCTCTTGGTTGGCGCGCGGATCGGCGCCGGCGAAGAGGCGATCGATGAGCAAGCGCGGCTCGACGGTCTTGGGAAGCGGCGTCTGCTCGTCGGCCCATGAGATGTTGCGGGCATAGGCGCAGCTGTAGCCAGAATCGCAGTTGCCGGTTGCGCCGCCGCCGTCGAGGCCGAGCTCGAGCGAGGCAAAGCGGGTCTGGCTGCCGATTGCGTTGGCGGCGACCTGGTCGACCGAGATGCCGTTCTTGATGTTAGCACCCTCGGTCTTGAAGAGCTTGCTACAGGTCAGAAACGAGCCCGTTCCGGCCGCGTGGTCGCCGGGGCCGTCGGGCGTGCCGGGGCGATTGGCCAGATTGGTGATGACGTTGAGATCGCTCTTGAGTCCGGCCAGCGGTTGGAGGGTCTCGGAGAGCGCCCAGGCCGCGCCGCTGCCAGCAGCGGTCGGCGTCCAGGCCTGCATGTGGATGCCGCATGGCACGTAATAATACAGCAGGCGACGGGGGCGGTTCAGGGGGTTGGCATAGCCCATGGAGGGTAACATCGCCTCGAGCATGGGCAGCGCGACGAGGGCTCCAGCGCCCCCAAGGAAAGTACGACGGCTAAGTTTCGGTCCTCTCATTGGCCACCTCGGGTTTCGCCACGACGCATACGAAAAGCGGGACTGAGTACAAGTTCTTGAATCACTGCGCGCATCCGATAATCGGACTCGGCAGACTGTTTGACGGCACGGTTGATGATGCGCGTATCGGACGGCTCGAGGCCGCGTCCAAGCGCGTAGGTCAGCATCTGGCGGGCCACGCAGGCCGCGTAGGCAGGTTGGTCGGCCAGAATCTGAGCGAGCTCCTGTGCGCCGTCAAAGAGCTCTCCGCCAGGCAACTTGCCGGAGGAGTCGACCGCGAAACCGCCGCGCTCGTGGGTTCGCCAGGTGCCGATGCCGTCGTAGTTCTCCATGCCAAAGCCAATCGGGTCCATCATCAAGTGGCACGTCGCGCAGGTTTCGTCGGCGACATGGGCTGCCAGGCGCTCGCGAAGCGAGTCGGTGGGCTCAGCCTCCTCGGTGAAGGACTCAACGCCCGGAGGCGGAGCGTCGGGCTTGCTGCACAGCAGATTGCTGAGCACCCAGTTGCCGCGAAGCACCGGTGAAGTGCGCGTGGGAAATGAGGTTACCGTCAAAATACCACCCTGGGTGAGCAAGCCGCCGCGCTGATTGTCGCTAAGCTCGACGCGGCGAATCTCGTCACCTTCGATGCCTTCCATGCCGTAGTGGCGGGCGAGGCGAGCATTGACGTAGGTGAAGTCGGCCGTGAGCAACTCTTTGATGCTGTGATCGTTGTCGATGAAGTCTTTGAAGAAGTGGCGAGCCTCCTCGGTCATGGCATCGCGCAGGCTGGCGTCAAACTCGCTAAACACCGCATAGTCGGGATGGATCTCCTCGATGGCGCGAATGTAGAGCCACTGGCCGGCGAAGTTGTCGACGAGCGCGATCGACTTGGGATCGTCGAGCATGCGGTTGATCTGGGCGCGAAGCACGGTGTCGTCTTGGAGCTTGCCTTGTTCGGCCAGCGCGAAGAGCGTGTCGTCGGGCATCGAGCTCCACAAAAAGTAGGACAAGCGCGAGGCCATCTCCCAGTCGTTGAGCCAGCGCACCTCGGCGCTGTCGGGCGTAGCATCGACCTCGGCGCGAAACAAGAAGTGGGGCGAGGTGAGGATGGCGCTCAGCGCGAGGCGGATGCCCGTCTCAAAGGTGTCGCCTTCGGTGATCGGAATGAAGACCAACTTCGTGAGGCGGTCGATCTCGTTGGCCGTCGGAGGTCGGCGCCATGCGCGCTTTGCAAAGGACTCGAGGATCTCGCGGGCACAGCTGTCGAACTGGGCCTCGGAGCTCGGTGTGCAGGTGACGATGCGAGCGCGCGTGGGGCTTGCGCCGAGCGCCGCACCGGCGGTGGGGCCTTCGACGCGAATCCAGCCCACATGCAGGTTTCGATCCTCGCTGGTCGTCGGGCTGTAGAAGTCGTTGGTGAAGGCAACGCCGATCTGGCGGTTGCCCTGGGTAAGCTGGGTCTCAAAGGTGTAAATATCCGGGTTTGCGCGAAGCGCGACAACGTTGTGCGTGGTGGCCACGCGGCCGTCGACGCTGAGCTCCATGCGTGCCGCATCGGGACCACCCTGGTCCTGGTAGGCATAAACCGAAATGCGGTAGGTGCCATCAGCCGGTGCGGCCACGCTGCCGACGATCTGGCCGTTGGACCACAGATTCCAAAACTCGCCGCTTGCGGCACCGACCGTTGAGCCGAGCACCGTGGCGTTGAGTGTCACGTTGAGCGGCGTTACGGCCGAGCGAAGCGCCTCGTCGATCGCGCTCGTGGCCGCAGCCTCGTAGAGCTCGACGTGAAACGGTGACATCGTCAAGACGTCGGCTATGTTGTCGTAGCCGTGGCCGAAGTCGTCGTTTGGAAAGTCGTCGGCCGGGCGAAGCTCGATCTCGAGCAGGTCGCGAATGGTGTTGTTGTACTCGGCCCGGTTGAGCCTCGAGATGGTCAACGTGCCCGGATCGAGCAGACCACCGTTGTCATCAACCCAGGGATCCGCGCCGATCGGTGGCGTGGGCACGCTCGGATCGATCGGCGTGGTTGGGTCGGTTGGAGTCGTTGGCGTGTTTGGCTTGAAAGGCGTGGGCTTGGTCGCCTCCGGATCTGCCAATAGAAGGCTGCCTATTTCACAGCCTCCAAGCGAGAGCCCCAGTGCCAAGAGTGCCGGGGCCAGGGCCGAAGAAAGAGGAACGGCGGCTAGTCGTAGTCGACAACGCATAGGGCTCATCTCTCACCAAAAATTTTTACCAATCAGTGTACCTAAACATCAGGATGTCCAAGGTAGCAACCCGAGATCAAAAGTTCAAACGTGTATGCGCATGTAGGCAAAAAGACCGCCGGGTCACTTTTTGTGGATCTGTCTAAGTTGTTTTATTTTATGTGTTAATCGTCTTTTTTGGTTTCATTGGCAGGCCCGGTTTTTTTCGAGCTGGGTATGTATCCAGCTCGAGACCTGATCGCGGGCAACGCGTTCTTGGTCCCCGGAGAGCATATTCTTGACGGCGACGACACCCTCTTCGAGCTCGCTTGGAGCCAAGATAGCGACAAAGGAGATGCGACGTTGGTCGGCGTACTTGAACTGGCGCGCGTACTTGTCGTTGTCCGGGTAGAGATCGACACGCAGACCAGCGGCACGCAGCTCATTGGCGAGCACGAAGCTGTTCGGGGTGAACTCGTCGTTCCAAAGCGTGACGAGCACGTCAACGTTGGAGACTTCGTCCTGGAACATGGCGCGCTCTTCCATCAAGACCAGGATGCGCTCGACGCCCAGCGAGAAGCCGCAGGCAGGCAAAGTCTCTTTGGTGAACATGCCGACGAGCTCGTCGTAGCGGCCGCCGCCGCCGAGGCTGCCGGCAAAATCGTCGCTTCGGATTTCGAAGATAGGCCCGGTGTAGTAGGAGAGCCCGCGGGCGAGGTAGGGATCGATGAACAGCGCCGGGGCGGCCGGTCCACTTGCGGCAAAGGCCAGAAGCTTTCGTAGATCGTCGAGGGCCTGGCGGCCGCTTTCAAGGTGGCCGATCTGGGAATCGAGGCGAGCAAGCGTCGCCTCGTTGTCGACGGATTCGTGCTTGTTCTGGTCGACGGCCTCGAGCAGGGGCAGCAGGTTTGCGATAGCCTCGGGGGCGATATCGCGCTGGCCGAGTTCGGCGACGACGCCGGCCTTGCCGATCTTGTCGAGCTTGTCGATCGCGACGAGCGCATCAGCGTGCTTGTTTGAAGTGACGCCGGCGTGCTCCATGAGCGCGGTCAGCAGTTTTCGGTGATT
The DNA here is from genome assembly GCA_013697635.1 of Lujinxingiaceae bacterium. Lineage (GTDB taxonomy): Bacteria > Myxococcota_A > Bradymonadia > Bradymonadales > Bradymonadaceae > JACCWM01. The sequence goes on from JACCWM010000008.1 coordinate 9,481, forward strand.
GACATGGATGCGAAAGTTGTCGAACTCCAGGCGGCGCAACACCTCGGCGAGCGCGGCGGTGACCTCGGCCTCGACGCTCATCGAGGTCGAGCCGACCACGTCGACATCGCACTGGTAGAACTCGCGAAAGCGCCCCTTTTGGGGGCGGTCGGCGCGCCAGACCGGGGCGATCTGATAGCGCTTGAAGTAGCGCGGCAGCTCGTTTTTGTACTGGGCGACGATGCGCGCAAGCGGCACGGTCAGATCGTAGCGAAGGCCCATATCGGACAGATCCAGGGCGCTCGGGCTGTCCTTTTCCAGAGCACGGCTGAGCTTGTCGCCGCGCTGGAGCACCTTGAAGACGAGTTGGTCGCCCTCGTCGCCGTATTTGCCGAGCAGTGTGGAGAGGTTCTCCAGAGCGGGAGTCTCCAGCGGCTCGAAGCCATAGGACTGGTAGACTTGCTCGATGATTGCGAAGACGCGTTTTCGCCGTTCGGTCTCTCGGGGCAGAAAGTCGCGGAAACCGCTGGCGGGCTTGGTGGAGATGGCCATGTATTTAGCGCTCGTCAGGGGGTTGATTGCATCGCCGGTTCGATCTCGAGCAGCAGCGCGTGCAGGCTCTCGAACTCGGGCAGGTGGCGAAGGGCATTTTCAACGTAGGCAATCGAGGGGTTGTAGTAGGGCAGAAACGAGGGGTTGTGCTTGACGCGGTCGATGAAGACAAAGCGCCCGGCGTCCTTGAGCTTTCGCTGCAGGGTCTGCACGTGAAAGGTTGAATGCACGAGCTTTTCATCCGTGCACCAGGGAAGTCCTGCGCTCTGGCCGCAGGCCGCGTAGTAGGCTACGAGGCGCTCGACGCTGTCGGGCTCGAGCGCGATGTAGGAGTCGCGCAGCAGGGCGACCAGGTCGTAGATAAAAGGGCCACGAAGCGCGTCTTGAAAGTCGATCATGATCCAGGTGCCCGCCTTGCGCATGATGTTTCGCGACTGGTAGTCACGCAGCACGAGCGTTTGAGGGGCGTCGAGCAAAAACGCCACGATCTTGTCGAACTGCGCATCGAGGCGTTGGCGAAACGGCGCAATCTGTTCGACGCCAAGGCGCGCTTCCAGGCCCCACTCGCGGTAGTGATCGAGCTCCCAGCGCAATAGCTCACGATCGAAGGCACGGGCCCAGGCCACGCAGCGGTTGGAGTCGGTGTCGTTCATGCGCGAGGCGAGCGCGTTGACCTGGAAGCGGACGAGCAGCTCGATCGCCTCGCGGTAGAGGCCCTCGATCTCTGGGGTGTCGGCGGCGTCGAGCACGGCGTGCTCGAACATCTCGTCGCCCAGATCTTCCAAAAAGAGCAGGCCCTGCTCGAGATCGACGTGGTCAATCGCAGGCACCGGCATGCCGATGTCGGCCAGGTAGCGCTGCACGTTGACAAAGGGCAGCTCGAGCGGCGTTGGATCGCTCGAGGAGGTGCCCTCTTCGCTGGCCATTGCGGCATCGGACTGCGGCATGACCATGGCCATCAAGCTCGACTCGCCGCGCGGGTAGGCTCGTCCAATATCGCTGGGCAAGTGAACGCGCCAATAGATTCGAAGCGAGGCATGCCCGCCCAAGTTGTCGAGCTTGCTCAGGTCTGCGACCTCGGATCCAAAAAGTCCGCGCAGAGCGTGGCGAACGCGTCGTTCCATGTTTTCGACTTGCATGAAAGCTCCGATGAGACAGGGGCGAGCCAAGAGACGGGCAGACCATCAATCAGCGTGCGATCGATGTCAATATCCTAAGCGCCCAGATATCCTTTCGGGGGTACCGAGGTGCTGGATTCACTCCCCTGAGTGTGATAGCTGCGCGGCTGAGCAAGCTGTAGCCCCCAGGCGGTATGTGATGGACAAATCAACCGGCACGAAGAAACCCGGCACGAAGAAACCCAGGTCGCGCGAGCAGGCGGCGAGCTCGATCGATGCGGTTTCAATCGAGTTCGTGCTCAAGCTCGGGCGCGCCCTGCACACCTATGGCACGCCAGCCCATCGGCTCGAGGAGGCCCTTGGCCAGTTGTCGGCCCGGCTGGGCCTCGAGGCGCAGTTCTTCTCCACGCCGACCTCGATCATGGCGGCCTTTGGCGCGCTCGGCCACCAGCAAACCAGCCTGATTCGCGTCGAGCCCGGTGAGGTCGATCTGGGCAAGATGGCTCGCCTCGACGAGGTTACCGGTCAGGTGATTCGCGGCGAGCTGGTGCCGTCTAAGGGTCTGCGACGCATCGACGAGATCGTGGCCGACCGTCCGCTCTACAACAACGTTGTTGGCGTGATCGGCTATGCGGTGGCCTCGGGGGCGGCTTCGACCTTTTTTGGTGGTCAGGCGCGCGAGATGGCCGTCTCGGTGGTCATCGGCGCCCTGATCGGCATCTTGTCCCAGGCAGCGCTTCGCTGGGCCACGCTCAAGCGCGTCTTCGTGGCCGTCTCGGCGCTGATGTCCTCGCTTATTGCCGTGCTGGCCGGCGCCGTCGTCGCGCCCTTGTCGGTCTATGTGCCGACTGTGGCCGGGCTGATCATCTTGTTGCCCGGCTTGACGCTGACCGTGGCGATGACCGAGCTTGCCACCCTCAACCTGGTGTCGGGCGCCTCGCGTCTGACCCACGCCTTGATCATATTCTTGCAGATGGCCTTTGGCGTGGCCGTGGGTCTGCATCTTGGCGAGCTTGCCGTGGGCGTGGTCCAAAATCAGGCAGCCACGCCGCTGCCGTTTTGGTCGCAGTGGATCGCGCTGGTGGTGGCCTCGGTGGCCTTTGGCGTGCTGTTTCGCGCCCGTCCACGCGACATGGGCTGGATGTTGCTCTCGGCGGCGCTGGCCTTTGGCGGCGCGCGCCTGGGCACGCTGTGGCTGGGCGTCGAGCTTGGCGCCTTTGTCGGCGCGCTGCTCGTGGGCATGGCGAGCAACGTCTATGCGCGCGTCTTCGACCGACCCTCGGCCATGTTGATGGTGCCAGGCATCGTCATGCTGGTGCCGGGCAGCATCGGTTTTCGAAGCGTCTCCTATCTGCTCGAGCGCGACGTGGTGACGGGCATCGAGACGGCCTTTACGATGACGCTCGTCGCCGCCGCCCTGGTGGCCGGGCTCTTGCTGTCGAATCTAATCGTGCCGCCCAGAAAGGCGTTGTGATCATTGCGGGACCGCAAGTTGGCCATGCTCGTTGTCGCCCCAACACACGATCTGCCCGTCGGATTTGACGCCGCAGCTGTGGCGCTCGCCGCTGCTGACCAGGCGAAATTCGCCTGCCGGCGGAGTCGCCTGAAGCTCGAAGTTGTAGCCCCAGCAACTCAGCGTCTTGTCCGTGCGCACCGCGCAGCCATGGCCTCGGCCAATGCTGACCTGGGTGTAGTTGCCCGGCGGTGGAGCGGTGCGATCGCTCTCGTTGCTACCCCAGCAAGCCAGCGTGCCGTCGGCGCGCCGGGCACAAGCGCTAAAGGAGCCGACCGAGACTTCTTCAAACTCGCCTTCGGGCGCGGTGTCAACGATGCCGTCGTCGTTGTCGCCCCAACAAACCAGGGTCTTGTCGGTGCGAATCGCGCAGGCGTGTTTGTAGCCGGCGCTGAGACTGATGAACTCGCCCTCGGGAGGCTGGGCTTGGCCGACGTCGTCGCGGCCGCGACAGACGATCGAGCCGGTGTGCTCGATGCCGCAGGTATGCCAGTCGCCGGTGACGAAGTGCGTGTAGGCCAGGTTTCTGGGCGGTGCTTGTGAATAGTCATTGCGACCCCAACACACCACCGTGTCGTCGGTGCGAAGCCCGCAGGTGTACTTCCAACCGGTTTCGATCGCGCGGTACTGGCCGTTGACCACCCTGGACTCGCCGTCGCCGTCGAGCCCCCAGCACAGCGCCTCACCGTTGGTCTTCACCGCGCAGCTGTGATGGCCGTTGCTGCTGATCTGGTGAACGATGATTTTTTTGAAGCCGCGCACGGAATTGGAGTGCACGCTCTGGGCGCCAGTGGCGCTGTATCGAACGCGGTAATGACGCCCGACGCCGCCGGCCGGTGCGTCGAAGTCACGCAACCGGCTGCTGTCCGCGCTCTCGACGTCGACGAAATCGTCGGTATTGTCGCCCAGCGAGCGCTGCCACTGAGCGGTGAGCGCGCCGGCGGTCCGGCTGGTATGGGCGTCGTTCGATGTGTGTTCTTGCCGCGCGGCGATGATGGCATGCACTGTGTAGCGAAGCGCCTCACCGGCCAGCGTTGCGCCACCACTTTGCTCAAGCAAGACGAAGTCCGGCGAAGGTTCGCCAACCAGCACGACTTCACCGGCGCTGATTGTGGCGGCCGGGGCCTGCAGGTCGAGGTACTCGTCGAGCCCTGCGTCCAGCTCGGCGATGCGCGCTCCGTTTCGGTAGACGTGATAGGCCTCGGCCCCGGCAAGCTCACTCCAGACCAGGCGAATATGCCCGCTCACCTCCGGCACCGCGCGAAGGCTCGTGGCAAAGGCGTCGACCGTCGGCGTGTCGCCTTCGGCATCAACCTCGGCCTCGACATCCTTTGCGACATCCACTTCGGGTGAACTGGAGTCCTCGCCATGATCGATGTCGTCGAAGCCGACATCGGCGGGGGCCAAAACACAGCGCTGCTGTGAGCAAACTTCTCCGGCAAAGCAGTTCGCGTTCGTCGTGCAATCTTGCGTTGGAGAGCAGGCCCCGAACGCGAAAATGCAGGCAACCAAGAGCAGGCTGGTCGTCAACGTTGTGAGGCCGTTATACATAATGGCAAGCTCCTGAATCAGGGCGAGGGTAAACGTGATAAGAAGCGGCCTGCATCGTAGCATGGTAGGCGGTCGAGGTTCACGCTTGCTCGGGCACTGGCGAGTAAACTTGAGTCGCGTGCGTCAACCCACTACCATGGTCGCAGACTTCGAGGATGATTCAAGAACCCGGTGACGCTCGTTTGAAGAATAGCTGCAGCAACCAAAGCAAACGATTGAGCCCCGGGTGGTCGGTTCTGGCGTCTTGCCTACTTTGTATCGCTCTGGGCGCCTGCGCCCAGAGCGAGATTCCATTGACCGAGCCTGACGCGGCCCAGGGCGTGCCCGACACCGCGCTTTGGGATACATCGGAGCAGATCGACATCTGGGTGCCCTTGCCTCATCACGATGTGGCCACCACCTTGCCCGAAGATGTCTGCACGGGCTGTGACGACACCGAAGTCCAATCGGACACCTCCCAAGAGACGGACACCTCCCAAGAGGCGGACACCCCAAGCGCGCCCGATGTGGCCACCCCAGGCTGCCCCACGGATGCTTGCCTGGTCGGCAGCCGCCAGTGTGTAAGCAACACGACATCACGAAGCTGCGTGGCCAATGCCAACGGCTGTGGCACCTGGCGCGGGGCTGAGACCTGCGCCGGGGGCGGACGCTGCGAGGCCAACGCCTGCCTGGTATGTGTCGACAACGATGGTGACGGCCGCGGCCAGGGCTGCGCGCTCGGCGCCGACTGCAACGACAACGACGCCACGGTCTATGCCGGTGCCACCGAGATCTGCGACGGCAAGGACAACAACTGCAACAACACGATCGACGAAGGCTTCAACGTCGGCCAAAGCTGTGCGGTTGGCGTCGGCGAGTGCCGGCGCACGGGCCAGTTGGTCTGTACGGCCAATCATCTGAGTACGCGCTGCAATGCCACGGCCGGCTCGCCCACAGCCGAGGTTTGCAACGGCCTCGACGACAATTGCGACGGCACACCGGACAGCGGCGGCGTCTGCGCCGGCTGTGTTGAGGACGCCTATGAGCCCAACAACTCGAGCCTGACCGGAACCCTGCTCAATGTTGGCCAAACGCTGCAGATGAAGATGTGCCCGGCCGACGGCATCGACTGGTTTCGCCTCGGCAGCTACAGCGCCGGCCAGACCGTGTTTGTCGAAATCTTGTTCAGCCAGGACCACGGCAATCTCGACATGGAGATGTACGTCGGCGGCAACTACGAGACCGGCTCCCACACGTCGACCTCCAACGAGTCGATCAACCGCGTGCTCGTCGGCAGCGGCAACGTCGCAGTACGCGTGTACTACAAGGCGGGCACGACCGAGCGGCTTGCCGGCGTGGGTTACACGATCCGGCGCTAGTCTGGACGTGCGTTGCACCTTCGCTCGTCCCTCCTGAAAATACCAAGGAACCTTCATTCTTCGAGCGTGTCGAACGTTTTGCAGCCCGTGCAATTCGTCGTCAACGACGGCCGAGAAAACTCGCGCCCAAATGAGGAGGCCCTATGGAACGCCCCAAACGCAGCAGCTCGGATGAGCCGTCGGATCTGAACCTTGCCCCGATGATGAACCTCGTGATCATCTTGATCCCCATGCTGCTGCTCTCGGTCGTGTTTCTTGAGATCGGGGTGATCAATGTGGCGACGCCGACCCTTGTGGTTGGTATCGGCTCGGACTTGGAACCCTCCATTCCCGGGCTTGACTTGAGGGTCGCAATCTCGGCGACGGGCTTTCGGGTTGCGGCAGCAGGTGTGGTGTTGCCCGCCGGCGCCAATTGTCCTGAGAGCGGACCGACGATCTGTCTTGCCGATCAATCGGTGGACTTGGAGGCCAAGGTCGCCCAGGCCAAGCGGCTGATGGAGGCCAATGACACCGCCGCCGGCTCGCTGCTGCTCGACGAAGCGTTGGCCGCCTATGACTTTGCTGCACTCTACAACGAGTTCATGCGGCTCAAGGCCGAGTTCCCCAGCGAGACGGTGATCACGCTGAGTGCCGATGCCGACATCCCTTATGCGGTCGTCGTGCGCGTGATGGACGTGGCGCGCTTTCAGCGCGAGCAGGCCTCCTACGCGGCCGCAAACGACTTCTGGCAGGCCGAAGCCAGGGCGGAGGGCAACGCGTACGCGCTGCTGTTCAGCGATCCGGTGCTTTCGCTGTATTGAGTGACTGACCTTTGCCAGTGTTGAAGGGGAAGCCAGGTTTGCATCGCCGCACGAACTCGATCCTCGCCGATTTACCCCTTGCCAGGCAATTTTTGCGATTGGACCCTGGCGCGAGCACCGCTGACGCACAATCGCTGGGCATTGAACGCCGGCTTTTGTGCGTTTGGGGGTGAAAATGTTCAGGTCGATGTGCGTGCGCAGGTGGGCTAGCGCACAAACGCTGAGGATGGACCCCCAGCTTTTGTGCGTTTAGGGGTGAAAATGTTCAGGTCGATGTGCGCGCGCAGGTGCGCTAGCGCACAAACGCTGAGGATGGACCCCCAGCGTTTGTGCGTTAACGATGAATCGCCGGGGGGCGATGTGCGCATGCAGGGGCGTTAACGCGTGGGAAGCCAGGCTTGCATCGCCGGAAACCCGCATGGCTACGGCGCGATCGGGGCGTTCACCCCCGGTTTGTTGGGCGATTGGCCTCAAATGGCCACGCCTATTAGATACCTTTGATCGCCTTGGACCAGATCGCGACGACGTCGTCGATCGGGATGGCGGGGACGCTGTGGCCGCGGTAGCCGGTCATCGGTTCGGCGGCGAAGAGGCTGTTGAGGATGGCCTCGCAGGTGGACTCGATGGCGGCCTGGTAGAGGGGTTCGGTGTGGTGGTCGTGCAGGTAGGTGAGTTGGCCGGTGAGGCCCTGGGGGTTTCGGGGTTGGATGTTGGCTGTGGAGAAGCCCAGGATGATCTCGCCGGAGCCGTGGGCGGCAACGCTGCCCATGCGGCCGATGCCCAGAGCGCAGCGTTTGGCGATGCGGGTGAGTTGCACGGGGAGCAGGGGGGCGTCGGTGGCAAAGACGACGATGATGCTGCCGTAGTTTTGGCGGCGGCGGTCGTACTCGGCGATGCGCTCGGAGAGCGTGCGGCCAATCGGCAGGCCGTCGACGAGCAAATCGTTCATGCGGCCAAAGTTCGATTGTACGAGCACGCCGAAGGTGTAGCCGCCCTGGGCGGTGGAGAGCACGCGGCTCGAAGTGCCGATGCCGGCCTTGAAGTCGCAGGTGATCATGCCGGTGCCGCCGCCGACGTTGCCCTCGCGCACGGGTCCGCTGCGGGCGCGGTCGAGCGCCTCGACGACGTGGTGGGCCTTGAGGTGGCGCCCGGTGATGTCGTTGAGCCAGGAGTCGTCGCACTCGCCGACGAGCGGAATGGGAACATCGGAGGTGTGGCCGATCTCCGGGTGGCGCTCGAACATCCACTGCACGACGGTGTCGCTGACCATGCCGACGCTCAAGGTGTTGGTGAGCAGAATCGGCGACTCGATGATGCCCCACTCGACGACCTGGATCAGGCCGGCGACCTCGCCAGCGCCGTTGAGCGCGAAGGTGCCTGCGACGACGCGCTCGTTGTAGGGATCGTCGTTGGGCATGATCGCGGTCACGCCTGTGCGGGCGCGACCGTCCTGGCTGGTCAGCGTGCGCTGGCCCACGGTGACGCCGGCCACGTCGGTGATCGCGTTCAAGGGGCCAGGCTCGAGGTGGCCCAGGGTGATGCCGGCCTCGCGGGCTCGCGGGCGGCGTTTCTCTTCTTGACTACTAGTGGGCACGGTTTTTAGGCTTCCTGCTCTCGGTGCCTTTTGAGCACACGATCCTGCAACGGCTCCAGGGCGGGGAGATGCTTTCGGGCGATGCCGCAGCGTTTCATGCCGGCTTTGAGGATGTAGCCGATCAGTTCCTCGTAGCTCAGGCCGGCGGCAGCGGCGATCACGCACATATCACTAAATCCGGGCGTCAGCCCGGGTAAGGGGTTGACCTCGAGAAAGTGGATGGCGCCCTCGTCGGAGACGCGAAAATCGATGCGGGCCACGTCGCGAAGCTCGAGGGCGGCAAAGATCTCGCGGGCTCGCTTCTCGAGGCGCTTTTGCAGCGCGGCGTCGATCGGCGCCGGGCAGACGTAGCGTGCGCCGTCAATGATCTCCTGTTTGATCTCGTAGCTGTAGACGGGGAACTCGCCGGCCTCGTTGGTGAACTGAACCTCGAGCACGGGCAGCACGACGGGGCGGCCGTTGCCGATCAGGCCGACGGTAAACTCGCGGCCGACGATGTATTCCTCGACCAGAGCGTGCTGGCGATAGTCTTCGACGCACTCGCGCACGCGCGCTTGGAGCTGGGCGGCGTCGTGCACGACGGCGTGGCCCTTGATGCCCTTGCTCGAGCCCTCGGCGGCCGGCTTGACGATAAGCGGGTAGCGCAAGTCGGCGCGCGGTTTCTCTCGCCCGCTTGAAAAGGTCTGAAAGCGCGGCGTCTCAAGGCCCGCCTGGGCGACGATCTTTTTGGCGAGCACCTTGTCGAGCGTGATCGAGATGGCGACCGAGTCGCTGCCGGCAAAAGGCACGGCACGAAACTCCAAGAGCGAGGGGATCTGGCTCTCGCGGCTTCGCCCGTGCCAGCCCTCGGCGATGTTGAAGACGAAGTCGGGCTCGGCGGCCTCGATCAGCGCCGGAAAATCCGAGCTGGCCTCGAGCTCGATGAGCTCGTAGCCGTGCGAGGCGATCGCCTGACCGATCGCTGCGATCGTGCCGAGGGCGTCGAACTCGGCCTCGGCGTCGACGCCCTCGGCACGTTTGACGTTGAAGGCAAAGCCCACGCGAAGCTGCTCGCGCCCGTGGCTGCTGGCGATGCGCAGGCGTCGGCGCACGATTGCGGCCAGGCGAACGTCCGGTGCCATCGGGCTGATGATCACCGCGTCGGCCTCGGCCAGGGCGCGGCCGACGTCCATGCCCGACTCGGCGATCTCGATCGTGTGGCCTGCCTGCTTGAGGCTTTGGGCGATGCTTTCCAGTTCGCTTCCGGCAATGAGGATCTTTTTCATGGCTCGCTTCAAAGAGGGGGGCGTCGAGATGCAATGGCCTGGCGCAGGGTAACACAAGCTCTCGCCGGCTGCATTTGTGCAGCAGAGAAAGTCAGAATTTGGGGGTGTGACCTTGTCCGACGCTCAACCCGTCACGAAATTCAATGAATATGCAGATTTATCATTATGTGTTGTGTCTGGTTTTGGGTGATGGAGACTGACCATGGCGAGCGTGCGTGTGACTCCGATCGTTGGATGCTTGATCATAGGATGGATGTTGGCCGGCACATTGGGGTGCAAAACAATGATGCAGGAGTCGGTTCCCAGCGTGCAGCTTGGCGGTGACACTCAGACCAACAAACAACGCCAGCCGCGCGTGCGTCAGAGTTTCGTCCCGTTGCATGGGCCGATAAGCCGGGCTGAACTCGAGCAGATCGAGGAGCACGAAGCCAAAGATCCTGGCGAGCAGGAGGTGATCGAGGGCGATGGCGATGCCACGGGCGTGGCAGGCTACGAGGGTTCTTTGCGCTGGCATGTGATCGACTACGATCAGGCCAAAACTGAGAAGATCCGTGAGGCGAGCTTTCGCAACCGTGAGGTCAGCGCGGCACACTGCCACTTTAGTGCAGCGCCCAACAAGGACACGCCGATCTTTGCGCTGCTCGTGCGTCACACCCAGCAGCGTGGCGACGTGTTTTATCTAGGCCGCGAGGGCATGGCGATCTCGCGGGTGAGCACGGTGCCGCTGACGGATCGGGCCAGCTCGCCGATTCACCTGGTCAAGTCGCGCATGTACTGCGTCTATCGCGAGGACCAAAACGAGGTGGGTGCTCTGATCTTTCAGTTTCGCTATGTCGACGCCAACGACGTGACGCCGCGCTACGCGCTGGTGTGGGTCGAGGCGCCCAATGAGCGCCAGCCCACGGATCGAACGATGATGGTCAGCGACGCAAGCCAGGATGTGCGCGCGGGCACGGTCGAGGAGATCAAGGTGCGCGTCTACGAGTACGTCGCGGCGCAATCGCGGGTCATTGGCGCCTATGACACGCTCGCCGAGGCGCTCGATCGGGCCGAGCAGGAGATCCCGCGCGGTCGCTTTCGCCTGCGCGTGGAAAACACCTATCCTCACATGAGCTGGCAGAGCTATTTGGGCGTCGACGAGCCGGAGTTCTGTCCGGCTGCCACAACGTGTCAGGAATGACGAAGGGCTCGTGGCCGTGTTACAAACCACAGTGCCCCGCGACCAGGACTGATTCATGAGCCCCGCGCAATTTTCACAGAGAAGCTTTGACGACCTGCTCGCCCGAGGAGTTGAACTGGGCCGCGCCAGTGTGCGCGGGCGCTACGCTCCCAGCCCCACGGGCCCGCAGCACCTGGGCAATATGCGCACGGCGCTGGTTGCCTGGCTGCAGACCCGGCTCAGCGGTGGCACGTTCGTCTTGCGTATGGAAGACATTGATCTGCCGCGTGTGGTCCAAGGCAGCGCCGCCCAAATTTTGGACGATCTGCGCTGGCTGGGCCTCGATTGGGACGAGGGTCCCGATGTCGGCGGCCCGCTCGGGCCCTACGACCAGTCGGCTCGCCAGGAGCTCTACGTCGAGGCGTTGAATCGTCTGGAGCAAGCCGGGCGCATCTACCCCTGTTATTGCTCGAGAAAAGACGTCGCCGAGGCCTCGAGCGCGCCGCATGGCTTTGAGGGAATGCTCGCCTACCCGGGCACGTGCCGGGAGTTGACGCCTGGCGAGCGCGCCCGGGTTTATGAAGAGAAAGGCGCACGGGCGCCGTCGTGGCGCTACCGGGTGCCGGCGCGGCGCGTGGGCGTGGTCGACGAGATCGCCGGCATCTACGAGGAGCAGCTCGAGGTCGAGGTCGGCGACTTTGTCGTGCGTCGCTCCGATGGCATGTTCGCCTACCAGTTGGGCGTGGTCGTCGACGATGCCTTGATGGGCATCACCGATGTGGTGCGCGGCGTCGACC
>JACCWM010000009.1 GCA_013697635.1 Lujinxingiaceae bacterium
CGCTCAGGGAGCGGCCCCGCTTTTTTGTGCGTGCGCGCTGAGTAAAAAATGATCATTATTTTTATTAAAGTCATTTTTCTTGGTAAATGGTGGGGGCTGTTTAACTTTCATATCACGGACGCCTGGAGCGCCACTGAGCATTTAATGGATTCAAGCTCTGCGTCGAATGGATGAATTTCATACCTCCGGAGGCACGATCTCAGGCCCGAGCATTCCTCTTCGCATGGACGCTGAGGGAAGCGGGCAGGGATCGGCAAATGTTGCAGGATTTTTCGGTAAGAAAGTTATGACCAGCGAGCAGTCCTGACGTGGCGACCCTCATTTGTTGGAGCGCCGCCACACGTGTCAGGTCTCTTGGTTCCTCAACCATCATGGCAAGCTTGCCTGAGAAGGCAGTTGCGAGAGCTCTCCCTGATGGCTGCGCTCCCAAAGAGCGCATCGGACTTGAGGTGACCCGTCGAATGGACTTGCCCAGGCAACTGGAAGTCTCTCAGGAGGTAAAAGAATGAAGATCCAAATTGGAATAGCTCTGCTTGTTTCAGGGCTCCTCGTCACCGCCGGTTGTGGCATGAATTCGACCGACGGCGGCGACAATCCCAGCACCGAGACCCAACGAACTGGCCTCGCGCTGACCGTCGATCTCAATGGCACGACGGAAATCTCCGCAATGCGTTTTTATGTCGAAACTTGCGACGGCGAGGAGGTTCTCACCGAGGAGCGCGCCCTCGAGGAGATGAACTTTCCAAACGGCGTGCCTGATTTCATCAATCAGGCCCTGACCGACGATTCCGCCTACGCCTTCGCCGACCATTTTATGGTGCTCGATGCGGGCTGCTACAATGCCGAGATAACGCCACTCGATGCCGACGGTGAACCTTCCGAGGTGTGCAGTCCGGCGCGCGGCAACAACTTGCAAGTGAGCGAGGGTGAGACCACCGAGGTCATCCTGGTCAGCCAGTGTGGCAACGAGGGTGCGGGCGCGATGGACGTGCTCGGTCTCTTCAACCACGCCCCTCGCTTTACCATGCTCGAGTATGATCCATCGAAGTTCTTGATGTGTCAGGCGGTCACCATCTGCGCGACGGCCAGCGACGGTGATGGCAATAGGCTCGAATTCGAGTGGAATCAGGTCTCCGGTCCTGAGCTTGCCGCGGGTCCGACCGTCACCGACACCAGCGTCGATGGCGCGGAGGCCACCGAGTGCGTCAGTATTACCCCCGATACCACCGGAAGCTATGGCTTCGAGGTCACCGTCTTTGACCAGGTCACCGGTGAGAACGGGGACGCGATGCGCATCGAGACCTTCTTTGGCGATAACGGCCAAGACGATCTGCAATCGCGTGCAACGCTGGCCTTTCCTCTCTATGTCAACTGCCCTGACGGGATTGAACCTGAGGACGTCGGCGGTATCATCGACGAGGACGTTCACACCAAGGGTCCCGAAGAGGTCGGCGGCATCATCGACGAGGACGCCCACACCAAGGGTCCCGAAGAGGTCGGCGGCATCATCGACGAGGACGCCTACACCAAGGGTCCCGAAGAGGTCGGCGGCATCATCGACAATGGCCACTACAAGAAAAACTACAAGAAACATCACTCCAAGAACGGCCCCGAGGAGGTCGGCGGTGTCATCGACGACGACCACAAGAAGGGCCCCGAGGAGGTCGGCGGGATCATCGACGACCACAAGAAGGGCCCCGAGGAGGTCGGCGGTGTCATCGACGAAGACCACAAGAAGGGCCCCGAGGAGGTCGGCGGTATCATCGACGAAGACCACAAGAAGGGTCCCGAGGAGGTCGGCGGCATCATCGACGACCACAAAAAGGACGACAACGACGATGACTGACCGCCGTCTTTGACGGCGTGCCGCGGGCCTCTCGGGGCCTGCGCCCTGCTCAAAAGTACGTTGTCCGATCGGGAGGCCGCCGTCGCACGTTGATGGCGGCCTCCCTTTTTTAATTATATCACTAAGCTCATATCTGCTATTTTTTATCTTTTGGACATTGATCTGAGTTGTGCGCTGTTTAGATTCCTCTTCAATCAGGACTTATCTCACGCATGAACGGGTCGCGGAACATCGGCTCGTGTCACTGAAAAGCCGCGCTCGACGCGCCGGCTTTTGAACGTGTCGTGGTGGGTGCTGAATAACCGTTAGTTTGTAACAAAACCTAATGTTTTTTTGGAGGCTTACAATGAATACGCGATTTGGCTTGCCACTGCTTGCTACGGGAATGTTGGCCCTGGCTGCCTGTGGTTTTCAACCCACCGACACCGATTCGCCGCCAGCAATCGAGGAGAGTCGACAGTCAACCGGTATGGCGTTGACGATGGACATTCATGGCGATACCGACGTAGCTGGCTTTCGCTTCCGCATCAAGACATGTGACGGCAAGCTGGTGGTCGACAAGACCAAGGATCTCGAAGATTTGCAGCTTCCGGGCATGATCCCCGAGTTTGTCGATCGGCCCTTTGATGCGAACTCGAGCCACCTCTTCTCGGATTATTTCATGGTGCTGGCTGCAGGCTGCTACGACGTTTTCGTGCAGCCGGTCACACACAAGGGCTCGAACTCCGAGGATTGCAGTGCGGCGATGGCCAAGAATGTGCATGTCTATGACGGCGTGACGACCGAGATCATGCTGATCAGCCAGTGCAAGGGCCCAGAGCGCGGCGCGCTGGATACGATCGCCGCGCTCAACCATCCGCCCGTGATCAAGTCGCTCGTGCACGATCCCTCGAAGTTCGTCTTCGAGTGCGAGAAGACCAAGATCTGTGTGACGGCCAGCGATCCGAACAACGATCCGCTGCAGTTTGTCTGGAAAAAGATCGGCAATACCCACAACTTGCACAGCGGCCCGACGGTGATCGAGCGCCACGAGCAGGGCGGACAGGTCACCGAATGTATGCGTGTGGTTCCGCTGTGGCCGGACAACTACGAGTTCAAGGTCACCGTCTACGACATGTTTCGCAACGAGGCCGGTCAACTCGAGCGCGCCGAGAATTTCACGGGCAAGGACTCCCACGCCTCGCTGGTCTTTCCTTTGTACACCAACTGGGACGTCGAGCTTCAATGCTACGATGCCAAGACCAAGAGCTACCACCACTTTCCTGGTGTGCGCGAAATCGATCGCGCACCAGGCTGCTATCCGATCTGGCCGTCGCAGTTTTATTGCTCGGATTACTACTGGGATGACACGGCTACGAGCTGCCCGGGCGGCGAGTTCAAGCCCGAGACGATCTATCCGTCATGTGAACTTTTGAACCGCTGATCGCTGCTTGCCCAGCGGCGAAGGCCGCGTCCAGGGATTGTCCCTGGACGCGGCCTCTTTATGAGGTTTGAGAGAGCCTGGAGGCGCACGATGAAGGCCCCTGCAGCCACGGTGATTGTGCTGACCATCTTGGCGATCATCAGTGCCTGCGCAGGAGCGCCCACCGATGAAGCCGGACCTGCCACGATCGGCTCGAGTGGCCTCGGTTTGACCATCGAGCTGCCAGGCGACACCGATGTGCGCGGCTTTCAACTCGCGCTCGAAAGCTGTCACGCCAGCTCGGTGGTCAGCGCTGACGAGGCGCTCGCTGTTTTACTCAAACCATCGATCATCGCCGATCGCCTGGACTCACCCTTTGATACCCATGTGGCGCATCACTTTGCCGACCGCTTCGTCGCGCTCGAGGCCGGCTGCTACAATGTCTTTGCACAGCCTGTCGACATGGCCGGCCAGCCCTCGTCGGACTGCGCATCAGCGAGCGCTCATGGCATCGAAGTGCACCACGGCCTGAGCAGTGAAATCCAGTTGATCAGCCGCTGCAAGGGCAAAGCGCGCACGGCACTCGACGCCGTCGCCGCGATCAATCACTCACCGCTGATCGTATCGCTCGTCGTCCACAAGTTCGATCCGGCCTGCAGCAAGGTCGAAGTCTGCGCCTCGGCCACCGATGCCAACCTCGATCCACTCGAGTTTGATTGGGGCCAGAACGCCGGACCGGCGATCGCCGATGATTTCGCCATCGTGCGCTCGTTTCGCGACGATGATCCAAGCTCGCGAGCTTACACCGAGTGTGTCACCTTCACCGTGGGCAGCGCTGACGACTACCAATTCACCGTGGCCGTGCATGATCTGATGGACCAACGCGATGGTCAGACCGTGCGCATCCCCGGCTCCGAGGCCCGCGCGATCTTCGCGGTCAGCGCCGCGGCCATGACTTCGAGCAACTGCCCAGCCGACTAGAAACCTTGTGCAATCTTCAATGGCACGTGATAACAACCGCTTCTTTTCGCGGAAGAATCACGCACGAAGAATTGTACAAGGTTCCATGGCAGACATCGTCCTCACCACATTGAACGCGCGCTTTGCTCATGCATCCTTTGGGCTTCGCTATCTTTTTGCAAACCTCAAAGGCCTTCAAGCGCGCGCCCAGATCGCCGAGTTCACCACGGCCGACCGTCCGGTCGACATCGTCGAGCAGATCTTGCGCCTCGAGCCTCGCATCGTAGGTATTGGCGTCTATATCTGGAATGTCGATCAATCGCGCGAGCTCGTCGGACTGCTCAAGCGCATTCAACCGGAGCTCATCGTCATTCTCGGGGGGCCAGAGGTCAGCTTCGAGATCGACGAGCAGGAGATCTGCGCGCTGGCCGACTACGTGATCACCGGGGAGGCGGACCTGACCTTCGCCGAAATCTGCAGCGATTTGCTCGAGGGCACCAAGCCGGTCGCCAAAGTGATCGCGGCAAGGTTGCCGGCGGCTGAGGAGCTCGTGCTTCCCTATACGCTCTATGATGCGATGGACGTGGCTCACCGCGTCATCTACGTCGAAGCATCGCGCGGTTGCCCGTTTCGCTGCGAGTTTTGTCTGTCTTCGCTTGCCAAGGGCGTTCGCAAGTTTGCACTTGAGCCTTTCTTGAACGAGCTCGACGCGCTTTTTTTGCGTGGCGTGCGCCACTTCAAGTTCGTCGATCGCACCTTCAACCTCGACGCGAGCATGAGCACCGCGATCCTGCGGTTCTTTTTGGCTCGCTACGTGCCCGAATTGTTCGTGCACTTCGAGATGGTCCCCGATCGTCTGCCCGACGAGCTGCGCGAGGTCATCGCCAAGTTTGCCCCCGGCGCGCTGCAGTTCGAGGTCGGAATCCAGACCTTCAACGAGGATGTCGCTCGCCTGATCAGCCGTCGCCAGGACTATGGCAAGCTCGCCGACAATTTTCGCTTCCTGCGTGAGCACACCGGGGTTCATCTGCACGCCGATTTGATCGCGGGTCTGCCCGGCGAGGATCTGGTGAGCTTTGCCACGGGCTTTGATCGTCTGGTGGCGCTCGCCCCTCAGGAGATTCAGGTTGGCATTCTAAAGCGCCTTCGCGGCACGCCCATCGTGCGCCATGACGAGGCATGGGAGATGGTCTACAGCCCCTTTGCGCCCTATGAGATTTTGCGAACCAAGCTCATCGATTTTGATACGATGCAGCGCATTCGCCGCTTCGCGCGCTATTGGGACATGGTCGCCAACAGCGGCAACTTCTCTGCGACGACTCCGCTGATCTGGGGGGAGAATTCACCGTTTTTTGGCTTTCTTGCCTGGAGTGATTGGTTGTTTGCCAAAACGGCCAAGACCCACGCGATCGCGCTCAAGCGACTGGTCGAGTTTCTCTTCGAGTACTTGACCGAGCAGCGCGGCCTGGCCGCCGATGAGGTCGCCCTGGTCCTGCTCACCGACTATCAGCAAGGTGGGCTTCGAAAGGACGTGCCGCCTTTTTTGCTCCCGTATCTGCCCGAGGGTATTGAGCGCCTGAGTCAGCAAACGAGCCGAGGCTTGCCCGCGCGCCAGGCGCGCCACCTGGCAGCCAGTCGCGCCGAGCAGGGCCCGTAGGTTTTTTCTTATATCGAGGAGGATTTGCGCACGAGCGGAAGCATGACGACGTTGGAGTCGGCTTCTGTGCGCGGATTGTGGGCGATTCGCGCATCGCGCGCATCGACGTCCATCATGTTGAGAGCCTCGCGCAACTGGCCGATCTGGCCGGCCGCCAGGCGGATGCGCCGATGGGTTTGCCAGCCAAGATCACCGGCGTGACGCTCGAGGCGGATCTCGAGCGTTGGAGTTTGTCCGGGTTGTGCGACCTGAACAACTTCGACGCGCGTCATGGCATCATCGCCGACCAGGCTTGCGAGAAACTTTTCGATATCCATGCAGTGTGATCCGGGAAGAGAGATAGGCACCACGAATACTTACACTGGATATTGATACTTAATTTCAAAATGCCGGTCAAGGGGATATTGATATCTATTATCAGTTGGCTCCCGAATGGGAGCGCGGGGCAGGATCGCCCCCGTCGCCTGGGGCAACGGGGGCTCTGATTTAGCTGGTTTTCTTCTGGCTCTTCTTGAGGTCCTTGGCCCCGAACTTCACCTTGCTGGTGAGCTTTCGCAGGTTGTCGACATGCTCTTGCTCCTCGGCAATGTGCTCCTCGATCCAAAAGAGGGTGCCCGGGTTGGCCGCACCGGCCACCTCGTGGGCGGCCTCCCAGGCAGCGAGGGCGTCTTCTTCGAGGGCGAGGGCCGCCTCGAGCATTCCGTCGATGTCGGCGGCCTGGCGAATGAGCGCGGGCTCAACGGTGGGCACGCCGCCAAGCACGGCGATTTTCTCTCCGATCACCTCGGCATGATCGCGCGCCTCCTCACTGCCCTCATGAAAGAAGCTGTGGAAGGTCTCACGCTCATGGCCGGTGAGCATGACGGCGTGTTGCATGTACTGAATGATGCCGGCCAGCTCCCAGGCCATCGCTGTGTTCAACCGCTTGATCAACTCGTCTTTGCTGCTCATATCCACGCTCCTGTGCGTTACCAATTAAGAGAAAAATCAGGACTGCCTGCCAGATCTACGTTGGAATCTATAGAAACGCGACCGCAGTCGTCAATGTTTCGTTCAAAAGGGCTTCGCCCAGGGCGCGGTCGATCGTGATGGCTTGACAATCAAGCCAGGGGAGCAGTTTTGTCGCAATGCGCGCGGGAGTGGCGTTGAAAAGCTCATGTTTTTCAGGCGCTTGCGACGCGCTTGTTTTGCGCGCGTATCGTTTACGAACATCCATCACGAGGAGGCCTGTCATGGCTCATACCGGAAAAAAAGAATTATTGATCGACTGGCTGCGCGATGCCTATGCGATCGAGTTGGCGTTGACCCAGATCCTCGACAATCAGGCAAAGCGCGCCGAGCCTTTTGCCCACGTGCAGTCACGGCTTCGTGGCCATCTCGAGGAGACGCGCCGCCACGCCGACACGGTCAAAGCCTGCATCGAGCGCAATGGCGGCAATGTCTCACGGCTAAAATCAGGTTTTGCGCGAATTTTCGGCGAGGTGCAGTCGCAATCGCTGGGAAGCTCGGTGGAGCATGTGATCAAGGATGCCACGATGAGCGCGGCGGCCGAGCAATACGAGATTGCGACCTACCGCGTGATCATTCGCCTGGCCGAGGAGGTAGGCGATCTCAAGACCAAGCAGGCCTGCGAGGAGATCCTTCGCGACGAGGAGGCGATGGCCAAGTGGATCGATGCCGAACTCGAAGGCCTGGTGCGAAAGACCGTCGAGCAGGCCGGGCTGCAGTAGTCTAGCGGTGTTCAGCGGCGGCGTCATTGCCGTGTAGCGTGCCCCAGCAAAGCGCATGGCCTGCCGGCGTGACGGCGCAACTGTGCTCAGGTCCGACGCTGAGACGGCTAAAAGCATCGTCTTCGGGTGGGGCGGCAGCCTCGATGTCGCGGCCCCAGCAGATAGCCTGGCCGTCGAGGGCCAACCCGCACGTGTGCACCACGCCTGCCGACACGGAGACGAAAGCCGTGGCTGTAGGTGCCCGCGACTGGCCGTCGCGATTGCTTCCCCAACACACGGCTTGGCCATTGATCTGCAGCCCGCAGGTATGATTTCGCCCGGCATCGATCAGCGAGAGCGAAGCGCTCGGCGCGCGGGTCTGGCCCTCGCCAGCGCTGCCCCAGCAAAGCGCGCGTCCGTCGGTTTGTAGCGCGCAGCTGTGCGCTCCGCCGGCCGCAATCTGGGTGAAACCCGTCGCTGCCGAGGGCGCGCGCGACTGGCCGCGTGAGTTGTCTCCCCAACAGCTCGCCTGGCCGCCCAAGCTGAGTGCACAGCTGTGGCCATCGCCACTGCTGATCTGGCCGAATAATCCTTGAGGCGCACGGCTCTGCCCCAGGCGGTTATCCCCAAAACAGACAACCTCGCCGTCGACCGTCAGAGCACAGGTATGGCGCAACCCGGCGCTGACCGCGCTAAAAATGCCGCTGGGCGCCGTAGCCTGCCCGAATTGATTGTCGCCCCAGCACACGAGCTGGCCACCAAATCCCAGCCCGCAGCTGTGGCGACCGCCAACGCTGACCTGGGCCAGGCCATCGGTGCGGTAGAACTGTGGGGGAACAAAGACGATGTCGCTCTCGTCAAGGGTCAGGGGGATTTCCGGGCGCAGTTGAGGGCCAGGAACCTCAAAGCCAGACTCGGCATAGGCGAATTCAAGGGATCCACCGACAAACAATCCGATCCCTGCAAGCACAAGCGTGAGCATGCGTTTCATAGACAGCCTCCAGAGCACTTTGCCGCGCGCATAACAAATACGCGCAGCCACTTAGCCACTTAATCTAGCGGCTAAATATAAGCTCCAGAGTCATCTTGGGGAATAGTATGATTTATAGTCGCGGGTCAGGCCTCGTTCCAGCCCTTCTTGATGTTCTCCTCGAGCCACCCGCTGACCTGCACATCGAGCGACTCGAGGCTCGCCGCAACCCGCAGATTGGTCTGCAAGGGCGCCTTGCGACCGGCCGAATAATCGGTGAAGTGCACGACATAGGGTGGGTAGTTGGGATCGATGTCGGCCTTGTTCGTCGCGATCGCGACGTACTTGCGAACCGCGACTTGGCCCTTGGTCACCTTGGTGTAGACGCCGCGGCGCACGATCTCGGACTGGGGAAAATCCTCGGCGCCGGCCAGGTCATTGCGCGTCTCGAAGAGGATGTGCTGGTAGATCTGGTCGAGGCCGACGTTGCCCACGTCGACGAGCTTGTCCTCGCGCTCACGCACGAAGACCGGATGCAGCATCGAGACGATCGGCATCGGACCGATCGGCGAAAAGCCCGCCTCGGCGTCGTAGCGAAGCGCCATGCGGCGCACGGGTGCATCGTCGGTGTCCTGTGCGATCAGATCCGAGCATTTGATCTCGATGACGATCTGCGGGCGAACGAAGCGACACAGCGTGCCCTCTCGGTTGGCCATGCGAAAGCTGCTGGGCGCCTCAATCTGGCTGAGGCGGTGGTGCCAGTCGACGCGATCCGCGTCGCTCCAGCCGTTTCCGACCGTTCCAAGGATGTGAAACGAGCCGTCCTCGCGCTTGAGCGCAACGGTGAGCTCGCGGATCTGGCCCAGGCCATCGATCGTGCGCTCACCAAAGGCGATGATCACGGCATCGAGCGTCAGGCTTGGCTTGATCTTGTAGGTGAAGCCCTGCTGGCTTCGCACGACCACGCCCTCGAACTTCTCGCTTCGCACCCACTCCTGGTAGTAGGCCGCCGCGTCGGCCGGCTCGCCCTCGACGGTGGTGATCACGGCGACGCGCTTTCCAGTGCCGAGCAAGCTGTTGAGCCGCTCGAGGCGCTCACCATAGGTGGTGTTGAGCCAGTCTTGGTCGCCTTGCTCCAACAAATCGAAGGCCTTGAAGCCAAGCGTTGGCGCGAGCTCGCCATCGGAGAGCGCACGCGCCACGTGGTGACAGCGCGGGCGCTTGGCGCCGTCGCCGGGGATCGCAAAAAGCTCGCCAGGGATGACGATGTCGTCGACGCCGGCCAGAAGTTTTTCGGCCTCTGCACACACCGGCACGCCGGTGACAACGCGCCCGTTGTAGGCGCAAAGCGCGAGCTCACCGGCGCGCTTGACCAGAAACCACAGCTCGCCGTCGACCTTGGTCGAGATCCACAGCGGTCCGGGCGGCAAAAACTTCCCGATCGACTCGGCAAACACCACGCGGTAGCGCTTGGCGACCGTGCGCCGGTAGTGGCGAAACTTGCGCATCAAGGCTTCGTCGCTCAAGCCGCCCACGGGGGTGCGCTGGCCGCTGCCATAATCTTCGAAACGGCTGGAAAAGACGCTCATGGTTGCACTCCCTTGAGCTCGAGGTTGGAGAGGTAGAGACAAAGCGAGTAGCTGTTGTTCTCAATCTTGCCGTGCAAGAAGCCACGATAGGGCGAGCCGTTGGTCTGAAAGATCAGGGGCTGGTTGCCGCGCGTGCCGGTGCCGACGAGCAACATCTTGTTGCCCTCGTGGAGCTGCTTGGCGATCTCGAAGAGAAAGTCGAAGGTCAGGCCGTTGACGTGGCGAAGCTGGAGCTTTCGCACCAGCGCGAAGCGGCGCACGACATGCTCGACATCAAAGAGACGCCCGCTCCACGGGATGCGGGCATCCTCGCCGACGGTGGCCTCGACGTCGCGAAACTCGTCGCGGCCTTGCTCGACGCCGTCCTTGTCGAAGACGACTTGCAAGACGCGCGTCGAGTACAAGACCGAGCCATCGGTGCGAATCCAGACGCGGTCGGCCTCCCCGACGCGCCGGCCGACGAGCTCGATGTCGAACTCCGGATCGGTGTCGACGAGCGCCTGGGAGAGGGCGGCGTCGTCACCGAAGTTGGCGAGCAGCGCCTCGTAGGTGTGTCGCTCGGTATTCTTGATGAAGTTTGCGTATTGCACGTCCTGGCTCTCGGGGCCGACAAAGCGCCAGCGCACCTTGCGCTTGGGCGACTCGAACTCCACGTGCGCGTCACGATTCTTGTCATCCGCCAGACATATCAGGCGAGCCATCGGCTTGCTCCATTCAAGGTGTTCAAATCATTTGGTAATTTAGTCGATCAGAACATGCTGAAATCCAAATCGTCGGCGAAAGGATCGTCTTCCTCGGCCACCTCGTCGCTGACGACCACATCGCGGCTGAGCAGCTCGGTGATCGCCTCCTCGCACACCAGACAGAAGATGCCGCCCTCGTTTTGCACCACAAAAGCCGGCGAATCGTCAAAGCCCGCCCGGTAGTTGAAGCGCACCTCAAAGACCTGGCCGGCACCAAGCGCGCTGGTCAGTCGCTCACCAACCTCGGCCGGGTCGAGTTGGTAGACGGCCGAGACGATGTGGTCGAGGATGCGCGTCGGATCGACCGGCGCGCTTACGCTCTGTTCGACCCCAAGCGTCGAGCCCACCGACTCCACGAGGTTTCCGGCATCATCGATCGCGCTCAACTGCGCGCGCTCGACCACATCGTAGTTGCCCGTCACATACATGTAGCCCGTGGTTCCGGGCGGCAAAAGGGCGGTGCCATCGCGGGTAAGCATCGCCGAGACGCACTCTTGCCCATCGTCATCAACGACGACGCGCTTTTTGCGACCGTAGAGCTTTTCACGGGTGATCCGGGTCAGCCCAAACGAGCTGACCTCTCCCTCGAGGTTGACGACGAGTTGACTCACGGTTCTCTCCATCGGTGCTTGGAGCCACGGTAAATTAGCCAATTGCTTCAGCCGGATACGTTCGCACAAGCGACTTCAAGAATCAACCGGGGCGATGGGAGCAGCCATCAAGCGCAGGAACGCCTTGACAGGGCAAGCCGGGCTGTGTGCAATCGTGCGGCTGGCGTGTTGGGTGCCTTTTTGACTGTGTTTGGAGTGAAGTCTCATGAACCAAAACCTCGTCGTTACAAGAATGTCGGTGTCGATCCGGCGCCGTTTGGTGCTGATCGTCGTTCTCGTGATGATCATGATCGGGGCGGGTTGCTCGTCGGATGATGGCGCCAAAAAGCCGCCGAGCGTCGATGCGGACGTGGCAATCGTCGAGGACACGAGCACGGCCAGCGACGCGGTCGAGCCTGATGTCAACGGTGCGGAGGAGGTGAGCGCCGATGCCGATGCTTTGGGATCAGACGCCTTGAGCGCGGATGCCGTTGGCGATGCTCAGTCCGAAGACGCCGATGGTGGCGACACGTCGCAGTCCGATACCTCGGGATCGGACGCCACACAGTCCGCGGACGCCGATGGTGGCGACACCTCCGAGACCGACACCTCGGGGCCGGTCGATCCGTACGCAGACCGTCCACTAGGTCAGTGCACGGTCAACGCCGATTGTCCGAACGGCCCCCAGGGGCGCATTTGCAATCGAGTGTTGCCCGGCGGATCCTGCGGCGGCTGTGGCAACGACAGTCACTGCCCGGTGGATACGAGCTGCGTGGAGGGTGTGGGAAGCTGTGCCCAGGATTGCACGACGACCAACGACTGTGCGCCGGGTTTGAGCTGTGGGGCGACGGGACGCTGCGGTGCGATGCTTTGTGTCGATGGGGCCTGCCCGGTGCCGTTGTTCGGCTGTAGCGCAAGCAACCGGTGCCAGCGCGTCTCGTGCACGGTGCAGGCCGACTGCCCGGCGATGACCACCTGCATCAGCGGTCTTTGCATCGAAGATCGCCAGACGAACTAGGCCGCCTAGAACGATGAGCCGGGTTGCTCGAGAAACTCGAGCTCCTCAGCGCTGGATTCGCGGCCGAGGATGGCGTTTCGGTGCGGGAAGCGCCCGAAGCGATCGATGATCACCTTGTGGCGCTCGGCGTAGTCGAGCATGGATTCGAACATCGCTTTGCGCTCAGGCGGGGCTTCGGAGACGAGCTTTTCGAAGAGCTCGACGCTTCGTTGTTGCAGCGCGGCGTCCTCGGCATGCTCGAGCGGCAGATAGACAAAAGAGCGCTCGATCAGGCTCAACTCCTGGTCGGTGCCATGATCGATCATCTCGAGCGCGTAGTTGAGCGCACGTGGATCGTGGGCGAAGGCGCGCGGCGTGCGGCGAAAGATGTTTCGGGGGAACTGGTCGAGCAGAACGATCAGCGCAAGGTGGCCACGCGGCGTGCCCCGAAGCGGGTCGTACTCGCCGTTGGCCGCGCGTTCGACCTCGGCGCCAAAGCGTTGGCGCATCTCGGCGTCGATCTGAGCGTTCGAGGCAAACCACAGGCCCATCTTTTCGGTGGCGAACGGGTCTTTTTGAAGGTCGCCAAACCAGAATTTCAGTACATCGTCGATCACATCCATGACGTTTTCCTTTGGCTCTGGCCCAAGCGAGCCAGTGGTGGTATGGGTTTGTCCGGGCTGAACGTCAAATTTGGCCTCAAATCGCCGCAATTAAAGGAAGTGTCCATCGCCCACGCACGATGCTTCAGGGCATGTGTTGGCAAATGGTTTGGTGACACAGGGCACAAAGTTAACAATCTGCAAAGGAGTGACAAGTGAAACTCGAAAAACGACTGACGCTGTTGGTCGCCGGTGGCCTTTTGGCCGCTGCTTGTACTACGACGGCTGCAACCACGACCGAAGAGGAGACCGCCGTCGAGCAAACCGCGCCCGAAGTAGTCGAGGCTCATGCTGAACTTAGCGCAGAAGAAGTGATCAGGCGTGCCGTCGCCGGCGAGCATCGCACCGCGGAGAATCGTGCGCGCGATGCTTTTCGCCATCCGGCTGAGACGTTGAGCTTTTTTGGTCTCGAGCCGACGATGACCGTCGTTGAGCTTTCACCCGGCATGGGTTGGTACACCGAGATCCTGGCACCTGTGCTTCGCGACGAAGGAAAGCTTGTCATTGGCCACGTGCAGACCACCGATCCGGAGGCCTATGCCTTTCGTCTGGTCGCGGGTATGAATTTGCTGTTCGAGGCTCACCCGCAAATCTTCGACAGGGTCGAGGTGGGCACGTTCATGTTGCCCGACAACATCAACCTTGGCGAAGCCGGCTCGGCCGACATGGTCCTGACCTTTCGCAGCACCCACGGTTGGGTGAACAACGCGACGACGGCCAAGGCCTTTGGCGCAGCCTTTGAAGTGCTCAAGCCCGGTGGCGTGCTCGGCCTGGTCCAACACCGCGCCGATGCTGAGGTCGCCGATGTGGCCGAGAGCTCGAAGAAGGGCTATTTGCCCGAGAAGTATGTCATTGAGCTTGCGCAAGCCGCCGGTTTTGAATTGGTCGAGCGCTCGGACATCAATGCAAATCCTCGCGACAATCGCGACCATCCCGATGGCGTCTGGAGCCTTCTGCCTTCGCTTCGCAATGTCGAGGAGAGCAATCGCGAGCAGTACGTCGCCATCGGCGAGAGCGATCGCATGACCTTGAAGTTTCGCAAGCCCGGCGAGCAGGCTTCGGCCGAGTAACAGCGGCGTTTGCGCCAGCGGCTAGCGCTTCCTCAGAAGCGTCATGCCATCGCCGATTGGAACCAGTGTGAGCGAGACCCGGTCATCGTCATGCAGCTTGTTGTTGAGCTGTCGGATGGCCTCGGTGTCCGGGTCGCTCACGGTCCAATCGGCAACCTTTCCCGACCACAACACATTGTCGATAGCGATCAGGCCACCGGGGCGAATCAGGCGCAGTATACCCTCGTAGTAGGCGTCGTAGTTTTGCTTGTCGGCGTCGATGAAGGCGAAGTCAAAACTTGCGTCGGCGTGGCCCACCAGGCCATCGAGCATCTGGAGCGCGGGCTCGACGTGCAGCTCGATCTTGTGCATCAGGCGCGCCTCTTCCCAGTAGCGCCGGGCCACGGCCGTCCAGGGCTCGCTGATGTCGCAGCAAAGCAGGCAGCCTCTATCGGGCAGCGCCGAGGCGATCCAAAGCGAGCTGTAGCCGGTGAAGGTGCCGATCTCGATCGCCGTCTTTGCCCCGATAAGTTCGACGAGAAAGGCCAGAAACTGGCCCTGTTCGGGCGAGATTTGCATTTGCCCCATGGGCAGTCGCGCCGTCTCGAGGCGGCAGAGCTCAAAGATCGGTGGCTCGCGAAGCGAGACGCTTTTGACGTAGTCGTAGAGGTGGTCTTCGAGGGGTAGTGTGCGCGTACTCATCGGTTTGAACTCCGCGGGTTGTCAGGTCAGTACCCGCTAATGATTCTCACGAAGTGCACCGGGGCAAGCGACGCTCAGTTAGTCTTGACCGTATAGACCGTCGTCTCACCGTTGGTATCCGGGTAGAACATCAACGTGAGAAACTCCTGGCCGCGCGCAAACTGGATGATGTCGGCCTCGTCACCGGGGAAGTCGACAAAGGCGCGCGCCTCGACCATGGCCTGGGAGGCTTCGGTTGGTTCCCAACCCCGCCCGCTCATCGCCTGGCGGTAGAAGTCGCGCGTATCGCTCAGATTGTTGGGGGCCATGTAGACGTTGCTTTCAAAGTCTTTGGAGCGGTCGAGATCGACGAAGCGTTGCAAGCGCGTGCAGCCCGGGCAAGCCGGCACGTTGACGTCGGTGTTCTGACCTTCGATCGCGTTGCCGGCGACCATCTTGCCGTAGTCAAACTCCTCATTGCTCCAGGTGGCCGTGATCGATGAGAATCGCGTGCCCGGCTCGCGATTGATCTCGATGTAGCGGTGGCCGCGAAAGACCTTGTGGGGGTTTTTCTCGTCCTCAAAGTTCTCACGAAGCGCTTCCTGGGTCTTGGCCTTGTTCTTGGTGACCATGCCGCCCATGGCGATGGTGTTGTCCGAGATTGCGATCGGGATCACGCCGCCGGTCAACGCCGTGACAAGCATCTGCTCGGACTGGTCGATACCATAGAAGGCGCGATCGTTGAGGCCTTGGCGCTTGAACTCATCCTGGTATTCGCGCAGGATCTCGACCGGCTCGCGGTCGCTGCTGCGCGTTGAGAAGTAGGTCAGGTTGCCGTTGAGATCGAACATCCGTGGCTTTTCGTGGCCGAGGCGATCGAGCGAATCCATGAACAGCGCCGTGTTCGTGCGAGGCGCTGTCGAGAACCAGCCGATATCGGCGTGTGAGCTTGCCACCTCGCCCTTGAAATCAAAGACTCCGACGGCCCAGGCGATCGCCGCGATGCTCGCGCCGCACAAGGTCAACTTCGCGCCAACGATCAGGTTTTTCTTCCAGGCAGTTGATTTCATCAGGCGCACCGGGTTGCGGGGTCCATGTATACACATGTAAGGAAAGCCATTGTAAGCATTTTGATCGCGTCAGGCAACTGCCTGGCGAACTAAGGCTCGCGTTGATTGAAATCGCGTTGAAATCCAAGGAGTAAGCGATGCGTGTATGGCAAATTGGCGATGGTTTCGGGCTCGAAAACCTGGCTTGTGTAGAGCGCGAGGAGCTCAGTGCTGGCCCCGGCCAGGTCGTGATCGCAATGCGGGCCGTCTCCCTAAATTTTCGTGACTACATGATGGTTCAGGGGTTCTACAACCCGCGCCAGCGTCTGCCGCTCGTGCCTTGTTCGGATGGGGTCGGCGAGGTGATCGCAGTTGGCGAGGGCGTCTCGCGGGTGGTGCCAGGCGATCGGGTGATGCCGATCTTTGCCCAGGCCTGGATTTGCGGTCGTCCCAGCCGCGACAAGCTCAAGACCACGCTCGGCGGCCCGCTCGACGGCACGCTAGGCGAGCGAATGGTCGTCGATCAGGAGTCCCTGGTGATCGTGCCCGCCCATTTGAGCGACGAGGAGGCGGCCTGTCTGCCATGCGTGGGCGTGACGGCCTGGAATGCGCTGGTCTGCGAAGGACGCGTTGCGGCCGGTGACCGGGTGCTCATCCTTGGCACCGGCGGCGTCGCGATCTTCGCCACACAGCTTGCCGGCGTGCTCGGCGCCGAGGTCTTTGTCACTTCGAGCAGCGACGCCAAGCTTGAGCGGGTCAAGGCGCTCGGCGCCGCCCACGGCGTCAACTACCGCACCACGCCCGCCTGGGGAAAAGCGATCAAGGCGCTCACCGGCGGTGAGGGCGTCGACCATGTCGTCGAACTCGGCGGCGCCGGCACGCTCGAGGAGTCGCTTCGCGCCGTGCGCATCGGCGGCCAGATAAGCCTCATTGGCGCGCTCTCGGGCGCCGCTCAGGAGCTCAACGTCTTGCCGATCTTGATGCAGCACGTGCGCGTGCAAGGCATCATTGTGGGCAGCCGAGAGATGTTCGAGGCGCTCAACCGCGCGGTTTCACTGCATGCGCTTCGCCCTGTGGTCGATCGTGTCTTTGAGTTTGAAGAGGCCCGCGAGGCGTTCGAGTATCTGGCCAGCGGTGAGCACTTCGGAAAGGTGTGCGTGCGCATCGCTTAGCTGGTTGGGCGCGTCATTTAAGCGCGGCTATTGACCTCGATAACGCTGTTTTTAAGTTTAGTGGGTTAGCAAGCAAGAGGAGGAGCATGTCGTCTCTAGCCGTGTGAAGTGCCTATGTCGATTACATCGAAAGGACCCGCTTATCGCATTACGACACCGCGTCTCGTACTGCGGTGCATGAACCCTGAAGACGCCGCGCTGTTCAAGCAAGCGATCGATGAGAGCCTCGATCACTTGCGTCCCTGGATGAGTTGGGCTCGGCGCGAACCCCAGGATATCGAGCAGAAGATCGCAAGGCTTCGCCATTTACGAAGCCTCTTTGATACCGGACGCGACTTCGTCTATGGCATCTTCAATCCGGAGGAGACCAAGCTCGTGGGCGCGAGCGGTCTCTACACCGAGGTCGGCCAGGGTGCCCGTGAGATCGCCTACTGGATTCACAAGGACTTCATCAATCAGGGAATGGCCACCGAGACCGCGGCATCACTGGTGCGTGTGGCCTTCGAGATCGACCACGTCGAGCGTGTCGAGATCCACTGTGACCCGAAGAATATGCGCAGCGCCGCCATTCCCCAAAAGCTGGGGTTCTTCCACGAAGCGACCTTGCGCGCGCGCGCGCCCTCGGTGGAGGGGCCGCTTCGCGATGCCATGATCTGGTCGATGTTTGCCGACCAATACCGCAGCAGCCCGGCGCGTGATGCTGTGATCCGGGCATTTGATGCGATGGGCCGGCCGATCGTTTAAAGGGCGTCGAGCCCGGCGAGCATGGCATCGAGCGGCTCACGCCAGTTGGGCTCGAGTTGAAGCATGTGGCCCATGCCCGAAAATATCTCGACGGGCGCTTTGTACCAGCGGGCAGTGGCGTAAACGTCGTCGACGGGTACGAATCCATCCTGGCCGCCACCGAGCACAATGACCGGGGCTTTGCTTGGAAGGGGGCGCCGTGGCAGCAGTATCTCATACTGATTGAGCGCGCTCGTCGAGGTCAGACGGGCGCGCAAACGAGCGCTTCGCTCCGGGCCCATCGCCTCGGAATACAAGTAGTCATGGCGAGGGGGAACGGAGCGGCCCACAAGGCCCAGTACCACGTCCGCTGGATGGCGCTTGAACATGTGGTGGGCCATGTTGAGGCCACCAAAGGGGCTGAGCGAAGCCAAGAGCACGCCGGCGCGGGCTGGATAAAGCTCGAGCACGCGCTGGACCACCAGGCCACCCATCGAGTGGCCAATGAGCACCGGCGGCCTTGGCAACGTGGCGATCACCTGCATGACGTCGTGCACATAGTCGCGAAGCGTCCAACGATGGCGCCCGGCGCCACCATCGCTGCCCGCGTGGCCACGAAGGCTGAGCGCATAACAGGGCCAGCCGCGCGCGGCGGCAGCCGGCATCCAGTGCTCGTCCCAGCACCAGGCGCCGTGCATCGCGCCGTGCACAAAGAGCAGGGGAGGGCGTGAATCGCTCGTCTCGGGCAAGCGCGCGATCACCTCGCGGTTGATCGGCGAGCTGGGAAATGCCCAGTCGAGCGGGCGAAGTACGCTCTCCTTGATGTGCATGGGTCAGGCTCCTGGCGAGGTCAGCGAGTCGATGATGCGCCCAAGGCCGCGCAAATAGTCCATGTGCTGGACCTCGACGAGGTGGCGCGTGGACTCCTTGTAGTGCACGCCTGCGCCCAGATCTTCGCCCAGATTCGCGACGACCTCGCGACGAAACGCCGCAGCGCGCCACGGGTCGAGCGTGCGTGCTTGCAGGTATTTGGCGACAGCGACCGACTGCCAGTGCACGAGCTTGAACTGGCCGCTGTCGGGCTGGAGAAGTCCGATGACAAAGAGATTGTCGTAGCTCGGGTGGAAGACGTTCTTGTAGAGCCGGGGTCGCCCGTCGACCCAATTGAGGTGGTGCTCGTCGATGAATGGAAATCGAATCTGGTAGCCGGTGCACGAGACGATCATGTCGATTTGCTCGACGCGACCATCGATAAAGTGAACGTTTTGGCCGTCGAAGCGCTCGATGTCACCGCGCGGGCTGATCTTTCCCCGGCCGACATAGTCGACCAGCTGGCTATTGATAATCGGGTGGGTTTCTAAGAATTTGTGGTCGGGCCTGGCCAGCCCAACGCGTGTGACATCGCCGACGGTGAAGCGCGCCGTCGTCTCCAGACAAAAACGAAGCACGGGCAGTGGCAGGCGCGCCGACAAAAAGAGATCGTAGAGCTGATCTGCGGGCTTTCCAAAGACATAGCGAGGCGCGTACCAGTAGCCTCGCCGGGTGCTGTGAAAGCTCTTGCGCGCGTGATCCGCGGCCTCTACAGCCACGTCACAGCCCGTGTTTCCGGCGCCGATGACGAGCACGCGCTTTCCCGCAAAAATCGATGGATCGCGGTAGGCAGCCGAATGAATGTGCTCACCGCTGAATGCGCCAGGATAGTGCGGCATCTTGGGATGCCAGTTATGGCCATTGGCGATGACGAGGTTTCGATAGCGCCGCGTGTGCACGCTCCCACTAGCATCGCGAAGCGTTACCAGCCAGTTGTTTGCCTCGTCGGCTTCGATTCGCTCGACGCTGGTCTCGAAATGTGTGTGATCGAGCAGGCCGAAGTGTCTGGCATAACTGCGCAAATAACTCAATATTTGCGTGTGGTGGGGGTAGTCCGGAAAGGCGTCGGGCATGGGGAAATCGGGGTACTGCGTAAACGGCTTTGACGAGATTGTGTGAGTCGAAGCATAGACTCGGGCATTGGGCTTTTTGAAATTCCAATTGCCGCCGAGCTCGTCCTCGCGCTCGATCACATCGACCGCGAAGCCGCGCTCGATCAGATTCTTGGCCGCCGTGAGCCCGGAGCTTCCGGCACCGACGACGCAGCAAGCATCGCCGCGATCAAGTACGGCTTTGGACGTGCGTGGTCTGGCCATCGACAAGAGCTCCCTGGCAAGTCGGCGCGCCCGAACGAAGTGGCGATCAAAGCGCTGATGCTAGCGAAGTGAGAAGGTAGCTCACTGTCGAGAGCTCATCAAGGTCTACGCGTTGAAACCCAGCATTTGCCAGTGGGCCATTGCCATGCAAAAACCAAGCGCCAACGTTGCGACAAGGGTGTAGTAAAGCTTGGTCAAGAGCGCTGCTGAGCGCTCGCGCCACATGCTCGCCAGGTTGGTGAGCAGGGCAATGGTGAGCAAAATGAGCGCATAAGGGATTGCGAACACCGCGTGGGCCCAGATCGGCACGCCCCATGTCTGCACGGCGACCACCAGGGCATAACCTGCCAAAAAGAGCAGCGCCAGCGCGCAAAAGGCAACGGCCAGGCCCTTGAGCTTGCGCACGTGGCGTGTCGAGCGTGAAGGGCGACGGCGCAGGCGGCGGATGACGCTTGCCAGTGGCCAGACGAGCAGGCCAAAAACAAAAGTCATCAAGAATGTACTCAGCACAAGAGCGGTCACGCCACGCGACTCGTGCCAGGCGACGCGATCAAGACTCAGTTGCATGGGGGCGTCCAGCGCCAGGCGATCGAATTGGCCGCTGCCTTCAACCCGGGTAAATACAGCGTACACCTCGGCATCGACGCGTCGCAGCAAGCCCGGTTTGACCTCGGTCCACCGCGCCGGTGGCATCAAGTCAGCCGGGTAGTTGAAGCTCAAAGTACCATCGCCATTGTCGCGCACCTGCGTCTCCATTGCCAACGACCGGCCAACGAGGCGCAAAAAGCTCGTGCGCGTATGCCGATTGAGCCGGTAGGTGCCGGTGTAGTCGCCAGCCCGCGCTGCGAAGCCTGTGGGCGGCACCATTGTGGCCGTCTTGGCTGGGAAGAAGTTGTCGAGAAATGCGTTTGCGAGTTGAAAGCGCGCACGGCCGCCTTCGCGCCCGTTGTAAGAGACGAAGAGGCCGATATCGTGCTTGGGCAACAGCATGGCCAGGCTGGAGAAGCCTTCCAGGGCGTCGCCAGCGTGCTCGAGGATGCGCAGGCCGTTGTGGCGGCGCTCGTAAAATCCGTAGGCGGAGCCACCGAGATGGGCGTCGACCTGGAAGTGGGTTTTTTGCATGGCGCCTGCGGCCTGCTCGGGCAAAATTCGGCCGCCCTCGTAGCGCCCTAACTGCAACTGCGCAATCATGAAGCGCGCGACGTCGGTCGCCGTCGTGTGTACGCCGCCGGCGGGAGTGATCGCCGTCTCAAATGACTCCAACGGAATCTGATTGCCGAAGGTCAATGCGTAAGCCGTCGCATAGAATCGCCCCGGCGCGCTCGCGCCGTAGACGGAGTCCTCCATCGCCAGGGGTTTGAAAACATGTTGCTCGACATAGCGTGTAAAGGGCACGCC
The DNA here is from genome assembly GCA_013697635.1 of Lujinxingiaceae bacterium. GTDB lineage: Bacteria > Myxococcota_A > Bradymonadia > Bradymonadales > Bradymonadaceae > JACCWM01. The sequence continues at coordinate 21,384 of JACCWM010000009.1, forward strand.
CGAGGTGAGCTCAACGATGTAGCCGGCCAGCGACATGCCATAGTTGCTGTACTGATACTGCAAACCCGGCGCCCGAATCCGCGTGGGCATGTGCCGCTGGAGATAGTCGCCCAGCCCCGGTGTCACGCCCTTTGAGCCAACCAGGATCGCGATCTGATGCTCGTCGAATCCGGCCGTATGGGTCAGCAGATGAGCCAGCGTGATCGGTTGGTCAAAGCGCGCGGGGACCTCGAAATCTCGCAGGTATGTGTTGACGTCCGCGTCGAGGTCGAGGCGCCCGTCTGCCACGAGTTGCATGACAGCCGTCGTCGTAAAAAGCTTGGCCACCGAGCCGATGTTGAACAGCGTATCCTCGGCCACCACGGCCTTGCTAGTCGCAATATCGGCCAAGCCGTAGCCTGCAGAGAAGATGAGTCTTCCATCTTTGACGACGGCAACCGTCGCCCCCGGAATCTTGAACTGAGCGAGTTGCCGTTCAATGAGCGGCCCCAAAAACGCCTCCATCGCGGCCGCCTCAGACTCATTTGCCGCACTCAAGGCCGGCGAAGCAATGCACAGGGCGAGCAAGGCGAAGAACAAATTACTGATAATACGAAACACGAAGCAGACCTTGGGTGGCTTGGACAACCAGGCAACGGCGACTCGATGCGAACCCCACCGACTGCGCAAATGTTCCGCAAACTCGCGTTGAGCACAGATGTACTCGAGTGCCCAGATTCCAAGTTCTCCCCCCTGAAGGCGATCTTCAAATCCTCGTTCGCCGCACAAATGCTGGCCTATCCGGGGGTCAGACCCCGATTCATGGTTGTGGGCGGAGGCATTTTTTGGCGCTTCGGCAAACTTTCTTGGCAACACATTTCGATTTTTCTCGAAAACAGATCGTGGCGCTTTGGTATGCGCAACAATTTCTTGTGCAGTTTTACCATTGTGCGCAGGTCTTCGGCTGATTGGGGTGCCGTTGGTGCGCAGAAAATTTGGATGCCTGAGGTGGCCATGATTGATCGCACATTCGAGAAACATCACAAAGAGCAGATGATTGAGGTTCAAGCTCTGCTTGAAGAGAATCCCTCCTTGTTCGTTGATCTACTGCGGCCTTCGCCGAGAGAATCGCATGAGGATGAGGTTGTACGCCAAGAGTTCGGGGACGGCGACGAGCCCGATGGCGAGAATTCGTTTGGGGAGTGGTTCTACTTTCACATCACGAGTCGAATACATCTCCAGCGACGGCTCATCAAACGCGCCGAGGTCAAAGCGTTTCTGGGCGAGCTGTGTCTGCATTACGCTCGGGCTTGCAACGTGGCTGTGGCTCACTATTGCTTGATGGACAACCACTTTCATCTGGAAGTCGGCGTGCGAGCTGTTGATCTCGTTGTGGCGAAGGCGGCTGCGTCAAAGCTCATTGGCTGCGTCAAGCAGCGGTTCACTAATATTTTCAAGGCTTGGTACAACGGCGATTATCGAAAGGAGAAACGCTACCGATACAAGGCGCTTGGCAAGGGCACGTTGTGGGATGGACGCCCGCACATTGGGCGCATCAAAGACGATGCGCAGCTCGCAGCCTGCACGCTCTATGTTGAGACCAATCGCATCAAGGCTACCTGCAGCGCGCTCATTCAAGCGCTCGAGGAGCCACCGTGCGTTCTAAGTGCTGAGGAGAGCCAGGGGGAGATGCAGCCAGGCTATCAGGCGTTGCTCGATGAGCTGAGCGCCTACCCGTTTCAGTCAGCGCGGTGGTATCTCGACGGATGCAAAGGCTCCGATCCGGTCTTGACCGATGGTAGCGATGGCATTTGGGCAACTGACGCAGAACTCAAGATCTGGTGGCGAGAATCAGTAGCAAAGTTGCCTAAAGGATGGCGCAAGGTGTGGTTCAAATTGCGTCCTGGCATTCTCAAACCGACTCCATGTGCCGAGCGTCGCTATCTGATCAGCCCGTTCTTCCAGAGGCTTGGCAGCACTCCCGAAGAGCGGGGGAGAACCTTTGGTCGATTGGTCATGGGTATGTGCTGGCACGGTCGCCACCGCCTTGAAGCAGAAGATGATGAGACAGATTATCCAGGCGTCTCCAATATTTAGAGGGATTGAGGGCGTTCAGGTTCTCGGTCGGCTACGGTCAATCTCTTTGTCTGCATCTCGATGCCTCGCTTTTCTACAGCCCCACCCGGATCTGGTCCAAGCGCGCTTCGAGGAGGTCGAGGCGTAGGTCGGCAGTGGCGCCGGGGGAGGTGCGGGCGTTGAGGCTGGCTTCGGGGGTTCGGTCGGCGAGGGTGTCGAGTTCGGCGGCCGTGCGGCGGTAGGCTTCGCGAAAGGGGACGCCCTCGCTGGCGAGCTCGATGGCGCGGTCGGTGGCGTACATGTCGGGCGTGATGGCGGCGCGAAGGCGCGCGGGACGAAACTCCAGGTGGGCGAGCAGCTGTGGGATGAGGGCAAGGGCGTCCAGGCCAGCGGTCAGAGCGCGCAGAACGGGGCCCTTGGTGGCTTGCAGGTCACGGTGGTAGCCACTGGGCAGCGAGAGCAGTGACATAAGCTCGTTGATGGCACCGTGGGTTGGGGCCGTGGCTGCGCGGAGCAGCTCGATCACGTCAGGGTTACGCTTGTTGGGCATGATCGAGGAGCCGGTCGTGTATTGATCCGGCAAGGTCACGAAATCAAACTCGCCGGTCGTGAAGAGACTCAGATCCCAGGCCAGGCGACGCACGTCGAGCAGGCACTGATTCAGGGCCATCAGGGCTTGAAGCTCGAACTTGCCCCGGCTGTTCTGGGTGTAGATCGGGTTGAGTTGCATGCGCGCAAAGCCCAACTCCGCGGTAACCCCCTCACGGTCCAAGGCCAGGTTGACCCCATAGCCGGCGGCCGTACCCAGCGGGTTGGAATCGAGGCAGCTGCGGGTCATAGAGGCAAAATGAGCATCATCAATAAAGGCCTCTGCAAAGGCGGCAAACCAGAGGCCGACAGAGGAAGGCACGGCGCGTTGCAGATGGGTGTAGCCAGGCATCGGTATGTCGCGCCCCAGATCGGCGCGCTCAAGAGCGATGCGCGCGGCCTGGACGCAAAGCTCGACGATCGCGTCGAGCGCATCGAGCAGGTAGAGACGCTGGGCGACGAGCACCTGATCGTTGCGGCTGCGGCCGGTGTGCACCTTCTTGCCCACCTCGCCCAATTGCTCGACGAGGTGGGCTTCGATCGCCGAGTGGCCGTCCTCAAAGCGCGCATCGAGAACGAAGGCACCGCTGTGGAATAGCTGCTCGAGTTGGGTTAGCTCGTGGCAAATCGTCGCCGACTCTTCCGCGGTCAAAACCGCGATGCGAGAGAGTCCACGCACATGCGCAATCGATGCGCGAATATCGTAGGTGAAGAGCGCCTGGTCGAGCAGCACGTCCTCACCAGCGAGAAAGCGCATGATACGCTCGTCTACGGTTGCGTTGCCCTTATCCCAGATCAGTCCAGCCATTGGCGAATTCCTTCGAGCTCGTCAAAACCACTGGCGAGGTTGAGGTTTTGGAGCGCCTGAGTTGCAGCGCCCTTGAGCAGATTGTCGATCGTTGCGACGAGCACGAGCCTGGCTCCGGCGGCGTCGAGTGTGAAGCCGCCAATGGCGACCTGGTGACGCGAGGCGATGTCACGCACCAGGGGGGCGTCTTGCTCGATGCAAACCAGAGGCTCACCTTTGTAGCGCTCGTTGTAGAGTGCGACGATGGTCTGATAATCGGCCGGGGCCTCGAGAATGGTCGAGATCGTCAAGGTGATACCCCGAAAGAACGAAGCCACATGGGGCATGAAGTGCACGGGCGTGGCCAACTGAAAGCTGACCTCACGCTCGTGGAGGTGGCCTGAGAGGCCGTAAGGCATCAGGTTGTCACGCAGCAACTCAAGGTCATTTTTGGGCGATGGCTTGGTGCCGGCGCCGCTGTAGCCTGAGACGCCAAAGACGTGAGGGGCGTCGGCGAGCAAGTCGATGATGGGCAGCAGCGCAAGCTGCATGGCGGTCGCATAGCAGCCCGGATTGGCGATTCGCCTCGCGCCGCGTAGCTCGTCGCGAAAACGCTCGGGCAGACCATACTTCCAGTTTGGGTCAAAGCGGTGGTCGCCGCTCAGATCGACGATGACGGCCTGCGGACACTCGCGCTCGATCGCCTCGACAAAGGGTCGGGAGAGATCATTTGGCAATGCCAGCACGTAGGCGTCGGCGCCGTAGCCTGCGACCTCGCTTGGACCCAAATCCTCAAAGTTGAGCTCACCGGAGTATCCGGTGTTGTGTTCGCTGACGCGCTGGCCGGCCAGCTCGCGTGAGCTCACGAAGATCAGCTCGAAGCCGGGGTGGCCCTCGAGTAACCAGATCAGCTCACTGCCTGTATGGCCGCGCGCGCCGACGATGCCAAGACGTTTTTTGATTGGCGAGTTATCCATATCTCAGTTCTCCGAGACGCCATGGGCGTAAAGGGTGGCCGGCATGTTCAGAGCGATGTCGATGCACTGTTTGATCTCGTCGAAGTCGCTCATGCCGTACCAAAACACCGTCCATGGGCCGCTGCGATAGGTGCCCTCGGATTCCTGAAAGTACCATGAGTTGATCGGGTTCTCAGTGCGAGCGCGCCAGAAAAGGCGCGGGTTCTCTTGCTTCATTCGTAACCACAACGACTGGCCCAAACCCTCGCCCTGGGCCTTTTGGGTCACGCCGAATTTGTCGAGATAGGGAATGCCGTCTTCGAGAGTGAGTACGGCCGTGGCCCGATAGGACTCGGTCAGATAAATGCGGTAGAAAGGCTTGGCGCTAAAATAGTTGTCGAGAAGTTTTCGATCAAAACAGGCTTCGAGCAACTCACGCAGCCGAGCCTGGTCGAGGTTCTCGGCGCTGCTGTGACAGACCACCTCCTCGCCGCGACGCACCAGGGTGCCCGAGCCGCGGTGGGTGAAGAGCTCGCGGGCGAGCTGGCCGGGTGTTGTGATCGAGACCGAGGAGGAGTGCGGAAGCTGATCGAGCAGCTGCTTGATCTCCTGGAGCTTGAGGCGCATGCCGGAGTGCACCCAGTCTTGCTGCATCAGAAAGTCGTAGTCTTCGGCCAGGTTGATCGAGTCGATCAGTTGGCCGTGCTGATTGAGCAGGCCGCCGGTGGGTGTGAGAAAGACGATCTTGAAGGGTTCGATCGCCAGGGCGAGTTCGCGGGCGGCGACGTCGGCATTGATGTTGACGATCTGGCCCGAGGGCGTCTCGCCCAGGCAGCCGAGGATCGGCAGACAGCCGCTGCGTATGCTCGACTCGATGGCCTCGGTGTGAATCTCGGTGATCTCGCCGACCAGGCCGAGGCGATCGTAGTCAAGCAACTCGGCCTCGATCACCCCGTTGGTGATCGGACGCGCGTGGGTGCCCATCTGTTCGAGGGCATCGACCAGGCGCAGTGTCTCGCTCTGAAACACTTTGCGCGCGATCTCGAGGGCGGCAGGCGGTGTAACCCGCATGCCTTCGATGCGCTCGGTCTCAATGCCGGCCTCATCGAGCGCGGCATTGAGCTGGGGACCGGCACCATGGATGACGATCGGATAGAGGCCCACGCGATGCAAAAAGCTCAGTGACGAGGCCAGGGTTTCGAGCTCGTCGATCAGGATGCCGCCGCCGACCTTGATGACGGCAAAGCGCTTGGAGTCGACGCTGGAAAATTGTTTGAGGTACTGATCGACCTCTTTGCGACTGCCAATGTTTTGAAGCAGGCGAATGATCGTATTGCGTGTATCGGGCATGGGCGGATGACCTGCGTTGTTGGGAGCAAAGCTAGAGTGCCGAGCGTGGTTGGACTCGACGAGTTAGACGGCTTGAAGCAGTCGTGCATAGGTGGCGGCCACCGTGGCGAGCTGCTCGAGCGCGACCCACTCGCCGGCGGTGTGAGCCTGGGCGATGTCTCCCGGGCCGTAGACTATCGCCGTATGTCCAGCCTCGGAGAAGAGCGAGGCTTCGGTCCAAAAATTGACCGCTTCGCCCACGTCCAAGCCGAGCTCCAACGCCAGGGCGCGGGCCTTGGGGGCGACATCTTGGGCGTCGTCGGAAGTGCGCGCAAGCGCGGGCAGGGGCGGTCCAAAAAAGCCGCGTTGCCAGCTCACGCGCGCCGCGTCCGGGGCGCAGTCTTGGATGCCGGCCAGCACCGCGAGCGCGTCTTGATTAGGCAGTGGTCGAACACCCCAGCGCACGCTGGCTTGCGAGGCAATGACGTTGGGTTTGGTGCCGCCTTCGATGACGCCGACATTGAAACAGATGCCTGACAGGTTGCGGTAGTGCAGCTCCTGGGCTGCGCGAGTGGCTTCGTCGACGGCCGTTGCGGCCCAGCGCACAGCATGGTGCAGTGCATTGTCCTCGAGAGCCGTGGGCGACGAGGCGTGGCCGGCTCGTCCGCTGAAGGTTCCGGTGCAGGTGATGATTCCGCGGTGCTCGAGCACGGCCCGGGCGCCGGTTGGCTCGGCGACGAAGACAGCCTCGTAGGCATGTTGCTCGCCACAGAATGCGCGGACACAGCGGCTTTGGCCGGCCTCCTCGTCCGAGGTGAACAAGAGCGCCACGTCGCCCCCAGCATGCTCTACGGCGGCTAACATGCAGGCTGAGGCGCCTTTGATATCGCAGGCGCCAAGACCGATCGCGCGCTCCTCGGTGACGATAAGGCGTTGCGGATCGCTGGCCCAACCGGCATCAGCCGGCACGGTGTCGATGTGAAAATTGAAGAGAAACCGGGGCTTGCCACGCCTGGCAAGCAGGCTGACGCAGCCGTCGCCAAGGTTGACCAGCTCCATGTGAAAGCCTTGAAGCTGCCTGGTTAGATAGTCAAAGATCCCGTCTGGCCCGATGGCCCGCGGTGGGTTTTGCGTATCATAGGCGACGAGCGCTTCGAGATGGCGAAGCGTGGCAGCGAGCAGTTGAGTGGACACGTCACTCTCCGGTGCGGTTGACCAATGCATGCAGCGTCGAGCTCTGGCCCAGCAGCTTGATGAAGCCTTCGGCCTCGGTGACATTCCAGTCGGCTGACTGGGCGTAGACTGCGCCCGTGCGGCGAAGAATATGCTTGGAGTCGATCGCAACGGCCTGGACCGTGCCGCCGGATGTCTCGAGGGTGACTGTGCCGTTGACCGCCTGCTGGCTTGAGCTGATGTAAGCTTCCAGATTGGCCTTCAGCGGCTCATAGAAAAAGCCCTTGTAGACGAGCTCGACCCATTTTTGGGCCACCGTCGGCTTGAAGGCGTTCTGGTAATTGGTCGAGACGGCCTCCTCGAGGGCGCGGTGGGCTGCAAGCAAGGCCACAATTGCCGGCGCCTCGAAGACGATGCGGCCCTTGAGGCCGACGGTTGTGTCGCCAGTATACATGCCGCGGCCGACGCCGTAGGCGCCCAGGCTCTTGTTGAGCGTCGCGATCAGCGCAGGGCCCTCGATCGGTTGGCCATCCAGTGCAATCGGCACGCCCCGCTCAAAGGTTATCTGCAGGCGAAGCGCCTCGCTGGGCCACTCTGACGGCTGGGCGGTGAGCTTGTAGGTCTCCGGGCCGGGGGCCTTCCACTCGTCGATCTCGGAGCCGGAGGTGGTCACGCCGAGCAGGTTCTCGTTGATCGTGTAGCGCGTGAACTTGGGGCGCGTGGCAAAGCCAAGCTGGGTCAAATACTCCTGCTCGTAGACGCGCACGTTGGTGTGTTCTTGCTGGATCTCGCGGATCGGAGCGATGATCTCGAAGTCGCCCAGCGCTTTGACGGTGAGATCGAAACGCACCTGGTCATTGCCCATGCCGGTGCAGCCGTGAGCGAACTTGCGGGTGCCGCGCGCGCGGCAAACCTCCAAGGACTTGCGCACGATGATGTAGCGATCCGAGCACAGCAACGGATACTGGTTCTGGTACAGCTCGCCGCCCTGAACAAGGGGCACGACGACTTCCTCCCAGATGTCCTGGCCGCCATCAACCGTGATGTGCTCCTTGGCGCCGAGCTCACGCGCCCGGTTCTCGATGAAGGCGAGCTCCTCGGCGTCGACGCCACCGGTGTTGACGAACAAGGTGATGACCTCAAGGCCCTTCTCCTTGAGATAGGGCACGCAAAAACTGGTATCGAGACCGCCTGAGAATGCGAGTACAACTTCGTTACTGGACATGGCTTTTTCGTGCTCCGGGCGTGGTTCAGGTCGTGAGCAGGTGGCTCATGAGGGCTTTTTGGACGTGGAGGCGGTTCTCCGCCTCTTCGATGACGAGCGAATTCGGTGAATCGATGACTTCGTCGGTGACCTTGACGTTGCGCCGGCAAGGCAGACAGTGACTGAAGAGCCCATTGTTGGTCAGGGCCATCTTCTGGGCGTCGACGATGAAGTGTTTGTAGGCATCGCGCCCAGGCTGCTCCTCTTCGAAACGCCCAAAATATGGCAGCGCGCCCCAGCTCTTGGCGTAGACGACATCGGCGCCGCTGTACGCCTCTTCGATGTTATGGCTGATCGTGAGCGAGCGGCCCTGGGCGCTGGTGAACTCGCGGGCGTGGTTCATGTAGCGCTCGTCGAGCACGTATTCAGGGGTTGGACACAGCAGCGTGACGTCCATGCCGAACTTCGAGGCGATCAGCAGCCCTGAATTAGCCACGGCCGTATTGAGTGGCTTGGGGTGGTAAGTCCAAGTCAACACGAATTTTTTGCCGTCGACGCTGCCCATGCGCTCCTGGAGGGCCATCATCAGAGCAAGCTCCTGGCAGGGATGGGTGATGGTCTCCATGTTGATGACCGGCACCGTTGCGTGCTCGGCGAACGAGCGGATGACCCGATCTTGTCGATCGACGCTCCAGTCGACGAACTTGGGAAAGGCGCGAACAGCGATCAAATCGCAATAGCGCGACAGCACACGGGCCGCTTCGCGCACATGCTCTTCGGGGTCAGCGTCCATGGTCACGCCCATCTCGAACTCGATCGGCCATGAACCTTTGCCAGGCTCGAGCACGACCGCATGGCCGCCGAGCTGGTAGATGCCGATGTCAAAGGAGCTGCGCGTGCGAAGCGACGGATTGAAGAAAATCAGGGCGATGGTCTTGTTCTTAAGACGCGCCTGAAGCGGCGATGCCTTGAGTGCACGGGCATCGTCGATCAATTGTTGCAAGACTTCGCGCGACCAGTCGGCCGTGGTCAAAAAATGTTTCATGGGGGCGATCCTCTCGTTTACAAATTGAGCGGAAAAACTCGCGCGAATCTAGGGGGAATTGGGTCTCAAGTCAATCGAGGCTTTGGGGGGGTGATCGATGCCCAAAAACGCGGGTTTTCGCACATAAACGGGGGTGGTCCATGCGATCGGTCAGTTTCTACGAGGGTTTGCGGGCCATGAAGCCCGCCTGCATGGGGGGCGTGGGGTGCGCCAGTTGGGCACGTGGCGCACACGGATGGTCGCTCAGCGCGGGGAACGTCGTGCTTCGACGATGACGGCCGTGATGTTGTCGGGGCCGCCTCGCTCGTTGGCCATGCGCACGATCGTGTCGCAGCCGCTCTGAGGATCGTTTCGTGACTCGCTCAAAATCCTTCGCAGATCAACGTCGGGCAGCACGTTGGTTGCGCCGTCGGAGCAGAGCAGGAAGACGTCGCGGTCCTCGACGTTGCTGTGGCCGACGTCGACCTCGACGTTGTAGCGAACGCCCACCGCGCGCACGAGCACGTTCTTATAGGGGAAATGCTCGACGAAGTCGCGCAGCTCCTGGCCGGTGAGCTGGCGCTGGGTGATCGTCTCATTGAGCAGCGAATGATCGGCGGTGAGCTGCATCAAACGGTCGCCGCGCAGGCGATAGAGCCGGCTGTCGCCGACGTGGGCCCAGTGAACCAGACCGTCGTCAAAGTGCAGGGCGACGACGGTGGTGCCCATGCCGTGCTTGGAGTCGTCCGCGTTGCTCTGTTGGAAGACGGCCGAGTTGGCCAGCTTGAGGGCCGTGGCCAAGCGGCGATCGGCCTCGGGCATGTCGCGGGCCATCGGATAGGGCATGGGTATCTCGCCCGGAGCGAGCAGGGACGTCTCGCGAAAAAAGCGCTCGATCGTGTCCACCGCCAGGCGAGCGGCGACCTCGCCGGCGGCATGTCCACCCATGCCATCGGCGACAACGAAGAGATCATCTTGGGGGGCGAGCAGGTAGGTGTCCTGGTTTTTGGAGCGGCGAATGCCGACGTCGGTCGTTCCTGCATAGAGCAGGCCCAGATCAGCTGTTGCGGCGACGCGGGTTCCACGGGGACGGCTCGAGGAGGGATCGGGAGTTCTCATGATCGGAGTCCGGGCTTTGGGGTCAGGTTATCGGCAAGCGCAACGCTGCCCGCGAGCGGGCGCCGTTGCACATAAGGTTTTGAAAACGTTTTGCTATTGGCGATAACCTTAAGCACGAACAGGGCGTGGGACAATACTCGGGGCGCTTGGGAACCCGCGATTGCAGAGAATTCCAACAAAAAAAGGAGCGAGCTCTTTTAAAAAGAGCTCGCTCCTTTTGGGGCAAGCGCACAACAATGGCCTTCGATGGCTCGCTTAGCCGAGCAGATCTTGAACGACGGCGCGCTCCTCGAGCAGCTGGTTTTTGGTGATCTCCATCTTGTTGCGCGAGAAGTCGTTGACCTCGAGGCCTTCGACGATCGTGTAGTTGCCCTGGCCGTCGCAGCGAACCGGGTAGGAGTAGATTAGACCCTGCTCGATGCCGTATGCGCCTGTGCTGGGAACGGCCATCGAAACCCAGTCGTTGGCAGGGGTGACTTGGAACCAGTCGCGAACGTGATCGATCGCGGCGCCGGCGGCGCTCGCGGCCGACGAGGAGCCGCGCGCGGCGATGATTGCGGCGCCGCGCTTTTGCACCGTCGAGATGAAATCACCCTTGAGCCAGTCGTGGTCGCTGATCACATCGGTTGCGGCTTTGCCATTGATCTTGGCGTTGAACAGATCGGGATACATGGTATCGGAGTGGTTGCCCCAGATCGCCATGTTGGTCACGTTGCGCACGCTGGTGCCGGCCTTGGCGGCAAACTGATGCTTGGCGCGGTTCTCGTCGAGACGCGTCATCGCAGTGAAGCGCTCACGAGGAACGTCCGGTGCGTTGTGCATGGCGATCAGGCAGTTCGTATTGCAGGGATTGCCGACCACGCAGATGCGGATGTCGTCGGCGCCGTGATCGTTGATCGCCTTGCCCTGGCCGGTGAAGATTGGGCCGTTTGCCTTGATCAAGTCAGCGCGCTCCATGCCCGGTCCACGGGGACGTCCGCCGACGAGCAGGGCGATGTTCGCATCCTTGAATCCCAGGTTGGGATCGTCGGCCATCACAATATCCTCGAGCAGCGGAAACGCGCAGTCGTTGAGCTCCATGGCGACGCCCTCGAGCGCTTTCATCGCAGGCGCGATTTCGATGAGCTGCAGGATGATGGGGGTGTCCTTGCCGAACAAATCGCCCGAGGCGATGCGAAACAGCAACGAATAACCAATGGCACCAGCAGCACCAGTAACCGACACGCGAACGGGCTTCGTCATATCCAAGGCTCCAAGATTGAGGGGATGTTGTGCGGTTCGAATCGCAAACCGTCCCCTTGCTATTGCCTGGCATGGCGCCTGTCAAGGCTCGCCAAGAGAAAGCACATCCAAGAAACGAAAACAGCGAGCATCCACCTCGCCGAATCGGGTGAATGCTCGCCAGGACGAACACCTCAAGACGGTTTACTGAATATTCTCGTTGTGCAACTCGACCTGGGCGTCGGCACGCAGGCTCTCGATGAATCCCTGCAAGGATTGCTGGATCGCCTGGTTGCGAAGCTCGCGGCTGAGTTGTTCTTGGATCGTGTCAAAGGCGACGGTGCCAGGGGCCTGATGTTCGACGACCTGGATGATGTGCCAGCCGAACTGCGTGCGCACCGGCTCCGAGATCTGGCCATCTTGCAGGCCGAAGGCGACCTCTTCGAACTCGGCCACCATACGACCGCGCGGAAAGAGTCCGAGATCGCCACCCTGGGGTGCCGAAGGGCCCTCCGAACTTGTCCGCGCGATCTCCTCGAAGTTGGCACCGGGCTGGGTGACCTGCTGGTGGATGGCCTGGGCACGGGTGCGAGCCTGCTCCCAGGCGGCCTCGTCGGCATCGGCCTCGACGCGCACGAGGATGTGACGCGCGCGGATCTGCTCAGGGCGCTGAAACATCTCCTGATTCTGGTCGTAGAACTCGCGCACCTGGGTCTCGGTGGGCACCTTCATGCCGCCGGCGATCAGAAGGCGCTCGATGGCGATCGACTGGCGAATCGAATCGCGCAGCTCCTGCTGGCTGATACCCAGCTCGGTGACCATGTCATCGAGCGTGCGGGCATCGCCATCCATCTCTTGGGCGGCCTGAGCGAAGTCGGCGCGCACTTCCTCGAGCTTGGCGTCGACGTCCTGATCGCTGACGACGATGTTCGTCTGGGAGATCGCGCCATCGATGAGTTTTTGGTCGACAAGGCGCTCAACGATCTGGGGCGCGACATGGGTGAGAAGCTGTGGGGGGAACTGGCCGCTGGCGACAAGGCGATCGACCTCGACGTTGAATTCGTCGGCCGAGACCGGCGCGCCGTTGACCGTGGCCACCGGGCCGGTAGCGCGGGGAACCGCGCCGTTGGCCGGCGCCTGGGTCTCGCCTTCACCGCCGGTGTTCGCCGTGTTGCTGTCGCCGTTGGAAGTTGAGCGGTACTGCGGCGTCTCGTGGATCCCGTTGTCGGGAACCTCGCTGTTTGAGCCGCAGCCAAGAGCGCCACCGGCAATCGTGAGCGAGAGGCCGACGCTGAACATGTACTGTTTGAGATTCATAAGACGTTCTCCGATGGATGGACGCTGTCTGAGCGACCGAGAAGCGCGATTATATAGGGGCTAGCAGTGAAGCCATGAGGTCGATGCGCGCATCGTCTAGCACAACGCGATCGACCGCGCGAGAGGTATCGTCGGGGCAGCGGGTACTGGTCATGGCACTACGTAAGGGGAATGTAACTCCCTATCGTGTGGCGAAAAGTCCCGCGCCCTTGTGGCCCGACTCAGGAGCCGCGGTGAAAGTGGTCATAGATGGTCTGGGCGGTGACCTCTCCCACGCCGTTGACGCCCAGCAGATCGACCACCGATGCATCTTTGATGCTCTTGAGGCTGCCAAAGTGGCGCAGCAAATCGCGCTTGGTCTTTGGGCCGACGCCGCCAATGTCGTCAAGGCTCGAGAGCAGGCTTTGCTTGCGACGAAGGCGCTGATGAAAGCCTATGGCAAAGTCGTGGGCCTCGTCGCGTATGCGCTGAAGCAAAAAGAGCTCGGCGCTGTTTTGCTTGAGCACAACGGGGTTCTTTCGCCCCGGCAAAAAGACACGCTCCGGGCTTCTTGTCACACTCTCGTCTTCGAAGCCGACCTTGTCGACACGCGACTTGGCCAGGCTGACGACGTCGATCTCGTGCAGGCCCAGATCCTCGAGCACCGCGACGGCCTGTCCAAGCTGGCCCTTGCCGCCATCGATCACCACCAGATCGGGCGGCGCGTCGTCGCCCTCGACGACGCGCTTGAAGCGGCGAGTGAGCAACTCGTGCATGCTCGCAAAGTCGTCCTGGGTGAGCACTTCCTTCATCTTGTAGTGGCGGTATTGACTCTTGTCGGCGTAGCCGTTCTCAAAGACCACCATCGAGCCTACGATCTGGGCGCCTTGCAAATTGGAGATGTCGTAGCACTCCATGCGCGCGGGAAAATTCGCCAGACCCAGACGCGCTTGCAGCTTCTCGAGCAAATCGCGTGTGCGCGCCTCCTTGGCATGCTCGCCCTCAAAGGCATGACGCGCGTTGGTCATTGCCGTCTCGACCAACGCGCGCTTGGGGCCGCGCTTGGGCACGCTGACCTCGACGCGATGGCCGGACAGCTCCCTCAACAACTCTTCGAAGGCGCTCATTTCCCCCTCGGCTACGGCCAGCGGCAAACACACCTCCTGGGGGATGAAGTTTCCCGAGTTGTAGTAAAGGTTCAAGAAGCTCGAGAACACTTCGGCGTCGGGGAACTCCTGGTCTACAAAGCCGAAGCTGCGGGCGCCTTCGAGCCTGCCGGCGCGCACGTAGACAACCTGGATGGTAAGGCGATCGCCCTCGCGGTAGTAGCCAAATGCATCACGGTCGACATTCTTGGCACCGACGGCCACCTGGCGCTCGAGCACCTTTTCGATCGACTGCATCTGGTCGCGGTAGCGCGCGGCGAGCTCGAACTCCATCTGCTCGCTGGCCCGGGCCATCTTGAGCTTGAGGTTGGTGACAAGTTCGTCGCCGCGGCCCTCGAGGAACATGATCGTCTCGCGCACATGGCCCATGTACAGGTCGCGCTCCAGATCGAAGACACAAGGCGCCGGGCAGCGCTTGATCTGGTACTGCAAGCAGGGCCGCGAGCGGTTGGCCAGCACCGAGTCCGGGCATGTGCGCATCATGAAGTGCTTGTTCAAGACCTTGAGCACCTGGCGAATCGCGTGCGCCGAGTGGTAGGGGCCAAAATAGCGCGCGCCGTCGTCTTTGGGTCGGCGCACCACCTCGACGCGAGGCCAGGGCACCTTGGTGTTGATGCGCAGCGAAAGGAAATTCTTGTCGTCCTTGAGCTGCACGTTATAGCGCGGCTTGTGCCGCTTGATCAGGGTGTTCTCGAGGATCAGCGCCTCTTTCTCATTGGCGGTGATGATGATCTCGATGTCGCCCAGCACGTAGGGCAGGCGTTTGACGAAAGCGCGCGGATCGCCCGAGGAGAGCGCAAAGTAGCTTCGCACCCGATTCTTGAGGTCGCGGGCCTTGCCGATGTAGATGATGCGTCCACGCTTGTCGCGCATCAAATAACAGCCGGGCTCGTGGGGGATGACCGCGAGCTTTGCGGTGAAGTCGAACAGTTCCATAGCGCTTTAACGATGCCTAGTCCTGGCGCACCAGCACAAACCAGGCGCTCATGGGTTTGCCCTTGTAGGCGCGCCCGATCGTGACGTGCTCGGAGACGCGGCGCAGCCGGTCGACCATGCCGTGGTAGACGAAACGCCCCAGTTTAGCCTTGTTGCTGATGATCTCTGGCCAAGTCTCGGGCCGCTCCGGGGGCAACTCACGGTAGTCGATGACGACCTCGCCAGCCTCCAGATCATCGTATGCAACGAAGTAGCCCGGGCCAGTAATCCCTGCCAGGGTTTGATGATTGTAACCCCATAAAACGTCGCGGTTGTCCGGTTGGAACTGCTCCGAGGCCCGGCAAAAGCGCTTTTGAAAGTGGCGAAACGCCGGCAGCGTGTTTTGTCCGTCGTGGATGGTCTCCTGCAGCGGCGCCGTGGCCGGCGGCACGACCTGGGCAAGCGTGGCCTTTCGCCCCGAAGCGGCTTCGAACAATCGGCGCTGGATCTTGGGAGAAAAGCCGCGAATCGCGCCGATGCGCTCCTCAGGCGTCGCATCGTCGAAGGCCGCCTCGAGTAAATCCATGTCGATCTGATCGGCGCGAACGAGGTCGAGAATGGTCTGGGTATTGGCCATGATCGGTTCCTTTGGGTGTGAACAACAATTAAGCAATCATTTGGTCGGATGTTTGAACGCGGCTTTCTTCGGCCGCTCGTAGACGCTGAGCATGGGCACGCCATCGATGCCCACGACATGGGCCGGGGCATAGGTGCCAAAGTTCTGCCAGAGCGGGATGAGCAGGTACATGAACTCTTTTTGCTGGTGGTAGAGCGCAAATTGGCTGGCCTCATAGGAGCCCGCGCGCAAATCCTTTCGGGCGCTGTCCTCACGCCGGTACATCTGCCAGGCGCTACCGACGACTTTGTGCGTCCAGATGCCTGCGCCCTTTTCGGCGTGCTCGTTGACGTAGGGAAGCCCGTGGCTGGAGACGTGGCCCCAGAACTGGCGCGCCATCAGGCGGTCGGCGGCGCCGCGGTGCGAGCCAATCAGCTCGTTGTAATAACCCGTGCCAAAAGGGTGATTGTAGGCCGTGGCATAGATGGCCGGAGCCAACACGCTGATGGCGAGCAGGGCGACGAGCACGGCGTGCACGATGCGTGGTGGCATGGATTGGAATCGCTCGCCCAGAGCGTCGGCGGCGGCGCGGGCCGCCCAGACCGCGCCGGCACCACAAAAGATCGCCACAAAAGGCATGGCGGGCATCCAGTGCTTTGTGCCGCCAAAGATCGGCGTCTCGGGCATGGCGATCAAGGTGATCGGAAACAAGATGTTGATCGCAAAGAGCCAGCCCGTGCCGCGCGGATCGTGGCCGGGATCGTCGAGCAGACGCCGCTCGCCAAGCGCTGCGATCCAGCGCTTGGCCTGAGCGATCACGCCGCGCCGATGGACGTAGTAGCCCACGCCGATCGCAAAGCCGAGCAGGATCGTGGCCGGCACGGTCACCAGCGTCATCACCCAGGGATAAGAGATCGGCAGCGGCGGTTGCTGAATGTTTTCGCCAAAGTACTGCACGAAATAGTGCTCATGGCGCATGTGGAAGTTGATGTACCACTTGATGCGCGCAAAGGTGTCAAACCAGTGGCGCGGCCACAGCGCATAGAAGAGCAGGGGGCCAAAGACCGCCATCGAGACCACCGCCCAGGGGATCGGCGGAATGCGCAGCCTGACGCCGCCCTGGTCGCGCTCGAGTCCAAACCAGCGCCAATGCACGATCAACCAGTGCAGACCGAGCACGAACGGTAGAAAGAAGGCGTTGAGCTTGGTCGACAGTGCCAGCCCCCAGAGCAGACCCGTGAGCAGCGCCCAGTAACGGCTTTCATAGCTTCGCCAGTAGGCGTAGACCACGGCCACCCAAAGCGCGACGATCGGCACGTCGAAGCAGCTCAAGTGGCTGTGAAAAAAGAAGTGGGGCTGAAAGAGAATTGCGCCGGCGGCGATGATGCCCGCAGCGCGCCCGAAGAGCTGGCGGCCGAACAAAAACACCGTGCTCACGACCACAGCGCCGCTGAGCGCGCCGGGAAGGCGCATCGCCGTGCTCGCGCTCATCCAGCCAAGCGTCTCATGGAAGAGCTTGTGGCTGAGCGCGAAGAGCGTCTTCATCAACACCGGATGCTCGGGATTGTAATTCCAGTGCTTGTCGATGTTGGCCTGGCTAAAACTGAGCGCCAGATCGCCGGTTCCAAAGTTGACCCAGAGCTCCTCGAACCAGCGAATGTACTGGTAGGCGGCGTGAAAGTAGAAGCCTTCGTCGCGCGTAAATCCCATCTTCATCGTGGCCAGAAAAAGCCCCAGCGTGCCGGCAAAGAGCGCGAGCGCGCCGACCCAGTCCAGCCAGTTTAATGGCGTCGGTTTCCAATGCGGTGAAGGTGTGGGGTTCATAATCGCCGGCTGTTAGGCGGTTGCCGAACACGAAATACAATCAGAGTTGCGTGCGCCAGGCTCACCAGCTCAGCGCCAGGCGCGCGCGGACCAGGTTTTGGGCGGCATCGGCGTTGCCCAGCTCATCCTCAAAGGCCGCTCCCGGAAAGAAAATTCCGTATTCGGCCTTCGCCTCGAGCACCAGGCCCTCGATCGGGCGGTAGCGGTAGCGCAGCGCGGCGTTGAGCTCCCAGCCGAGCTCGTCGGAGGCGGCCTGTCGCCCGCGTGGCCCGCGAAGCGAGCCGCCAGCGACCGAGGAGGCGTAGGGGTCGAAGACCGGCACGGCGGCGCGCGCCCACAAGACGCCAACGCCTGCCAAAAAGTGCTGCGGGTCACCGTATTGAAGCTGAGGATTAAAATAGTAGGCATTGGTCACAGCGCCGGTCTCGATCAGAGCGTCGACGCCTTTGGGCGGCTGGCCGCTCTTCTCTGGATCGGTGGCGCGAACGAAGCTCGCGCGTGAGATCGCCGGCAGATAGTGCTCGAAGAGCACCAGGCCGACCTTGTAATTGGGGTCGAAGCGGAAGCGGTTCACGGTCTCGTCGGCGGTATTCGAATCACCTGAAGCGTAGCCTGAGAGCAGATTGAGGCCGATCTCGGCGCGTCGGTGGCGCAGTTCGAACTCGCCGGCAAGCCCCATGCCGCGAACGTTCAAGTCCTGGCCGTCTGGCGCCAGCGCGCGCGAGGTCGAGCCGCTCAAATAAGCGATCTCGGCGCCGAGGCGGTAGGTCCAGTTGGCATCCTCGTCGTACCAGGTGCGCTCGGCGTGGGCGTCGACGGCGAGCACGTCGAGGCCGTCGCCGGAGCGGTCGTCTTGGGAGCGGTAGGCTGCGTAGGCTCCGACGGTGGTCTGTTCGTCTCGAAAGAACAGCGAGCTGAGCGCCTGATAGGCGCGATCGCCCATCGCGTAGTTGGCGTTCTCGTCGCGGTATACGACATCGGTGCCCAGCACGAAGTAGATGTTCTGGGCCAGGTGGCCGTCCGAGAGCGGGCGAAGCGGCGCGGTGGCAAAGAGGGCACGAAACGAGCGGTCGCCGCCATAGCTCTGGCCAAAGAGCTGCTCATTGGCGATTGAGCCGTCGTTTGCGATCAGCCCCATGCCCCACTGGCTGGCCTGCAGACCCAGGCGAAGCTGGCCTACGGGCGTGCGCCAACCCGCATAGAACTGTCGCGGGTCAAAGAAGGTTGGGCCACCCGTTGCTACGCCGGCGTAGGGCGTCGCGCCGGCGTCGAGATGCGCGGGCAGCGCCGCGTAGGGATCGCCTGCGAGCCGCCCGGCGAGCGCGTCGAGGTCAAAGACCGCTTCGAAGTCGCCAAAGGCCAGCGCGGAGGTGAGCCGAAGCCTTTGAAACAACGCCTGGCCGTCGGCAGCGTCGGCCCAGAGGCGGTAGTCGATGCCGGCATCAAAGGTCACGGCATCGCTCGTGGGTGCGCCGACTTCCTCGAGCGCCACGAGCACCGGATCGGCAAAGACGATGTCCTGGCCAGGCGGCGGCTCGGCTTGCAGGCTAAATGCGCCAAGGCCAGTAGCCAGGCCGGCGAGTAAGGGTAAGAGGGGGTGTAGACGGGGCATGCGCTGTCCTGAGTGATTCATGCACGTAGGTCGCACGAACTCATACACCGAGAAGCGCATCGGGCGCAATCCGCAGCCGGCTAGTCGTTGGAGTCGCGATGGTTGTCGAGCAGGTCGGGGCGGCGCTCGCGCGTGCGCTTTTCGGACTGCGCGCGGCGCCAGTCGGCGATGAGCTTGTGGTTGCCGCTCAAGAGCACGTCGGGCACGCTGCGGCCGCGAAACTCGCGGGGGCGAGTGTAGTGGGGGTATTCGAGGCTGGGCTTGGAGAAGCTCTCTTCGTCGATCGAGCAGACGTTGCCGAGCACGCCCGGCAGCAAGCGGGTGATCGCGTCGATCAGGATCAGCGCCGCCGGCTCGCCGCCGGTGAGCACATAGTCGCCGATCGAGATCTCGCGATCGATCCAACCATCGATGACGCGCTCATCGACGCCTTCGTAGCGCCCGCAGACCAGAATCAGGCCGGGGGCCTGGGAGAGCTCGCGGGCCAGTGCCTGGTGAAAGGGCTCGCCCTGGGGTGTGAGCAGGATGCGCAAGGCGTCGGGTTGGCGAGCATGGGCGAACTCGAGCGCGGCGACGAGTGGCTCGGGCTTCATGACCATGCCGGCGCCGCCGCCAAAGGGCACGTCGTCGGTGGTCTTGTGCTTGTCGGTGGCAAACGCGCGGATGTCGACGGGCTCGACGGCGAACAGGCCCTTCTCGATCGCCTTGCCGGTGATGCTGGTCGCAAGCGGGCTCTCAAAGTACTCCGTGAAGATGCTGAGCACCTGGATCGTGTACGGGCTGCTCACGACGACTTGCCCTGCTCGCTGTCAGGCAGCTCGTCGGCCGCTGCCCAGGCCTCGAGCGGGGCGAGCAAGACACGCTTGGCCGCGAGATCGATGTCCTCGATCGTGTCGTCGAACATCGGCACGAACACCTCTTGGCCATCGTTGGTGAGAACGACCATGACCTCGTCGGCGCCGGTATCGAAGAAGCGATCAATGCTGCCAAAGCGCACAGGATCACCCTTGGCATCGTCGCGCACGAAGACATCGAGGCCGATCAGATCGACGTGATAGAACTCGCCGTCTGCCGGTGGTGGCAAGAGATCGTAGGGGATCGAGAACTCGAGGTTCTTGAAGCGGTCGACGCCCTCGCGGCCTTGGACGTCGACAAAGCGGGCAAGCGCGCATTTGTCGACGTAGCGAATGCTCTCGACGACGACAGGCTCATCGCCGGCCTTGAAGTGCATGACCAGCGTCGTGCCCTTGGCGATCGATTCGGATTCGTCGTTGAACAAAAAGAGCCGCACCTCACCGTGAATTCCGTGAGGGCGGCCTACTTTTCCAAGGACGATGAGGCGGTCCTTCGTCATGGCTCAGTCTTTTCGTCGTGGGTGCTGGTTCAATCGACGATGTCGAGCACGATGTTCTTGTTCGTGCTGATACCGGCAGCCGAGACGATCGTGCGCAGTGCCCGTGCCAGGCGGCCGCCGCGACCGATAACGCGCCCGCGATGACCCTCGGGCACGCTCAAGTCGATGCGAATTTGATCGCCCGAGACCTTTGCCGCAACGCCAAAGTCGACGTCTTCACTCAGTAAAGAGTTGGCCAGGTAGCGAACCAGCTCGATGTGTTGTTCCATCGCTTCTGTTTCAGGCGTTGCCATGCGCGCTCCTGCTGGGGTGAAGACCGTTGATGAGTTCGGGTAAGGAGGTGGCGATTAGGCCTCCTCTTTTCCCTTATCTTCTTCGGCAGCAGGTGCAGCTTCTTCGGCGGCAGCTTCAGGAGCAGCCTCCTCGGCAACCGGAGCGGCAGCTTCAGGAGCAGCTTCTTCAGGAGCAGCTTCTTCAGGAGCAGCTTCTTCAGCGGCAGCCTCAGGAGCGGCAGCTTCAGGAGCAGCCTCTTCGACGACCGGCGCTGCTGCTTTGGCAGGAACGGCAGCGGCTGCGGCCGTAGCCTCGGCGCGGCGCGTCTCAACGTTCTTCTTCTTGGTCTCACGCTTTTGCTTGCGGGCGGCCTCTTCGGCGCCGGCTTCGCTCAAGTCGATCGAGGTCGAGCCGGCCTTGTCCATCTTCTTGATCAAGGCGGCGACCGTTTCGGAGGGCTGTGCGCCGACGCCGAGCCAGTAGTTGACGCGGTCGCGGTTAATGCGAACGGCCGGGGGCTCGACCATCGGGTCGAAGGTGCCCAGCAGTTCGATAAAACGACCGTCACGGGGGCTGCGCTTGTCGGCGGCGACCAAACGGTAGAAGGGCTTCTTTTTGGCGCCGTGGCGCTGCAATCTCAGACGAACACTCATGTGACCTTTTTCTCCGCTTTACTCGTTCAGCATCGCTATCAGTGTTCCCGCTTTCAACGACGAAAACGGGGCGGCACGAAGGGTGCGAACACTAGAGCCCACAGGGCGCAGTGTCAAGTTGTAATCTTACTGCCCGAAGGCGGCTTTGATGGCTTGGGCGAGCTCGCCCGATTCGTGCATCTCGTTGAGGATATCCGATCCCCCGAGAAACTCGCCGCCGATGTAGACCTGCGGGATCGTCGGCCACTTGGAGTAGACCTTGACGCCCTCGCGTTTTTCCTGGTCGGCCAAGATGTTGACCGCAAAAAACGGTATGCCGTAGCTCTGCAAAATGGCGCTTGCCCGGGCCGAAAAACCGCACATCGGCGAGTCGGGCAGACCCTTCATATACAGCACGACGTTGTTCTCGCTGACTTCTTTATCGATCTCGCTCAGGATGTCACCGCCCTCGGCGCGGGTGCGCGCGGCAGCGGCTGCGGCCTCGGGATTGGCCATTGGAAGCGAAAAACTCTTTTTCTCGTCACTCATCGCTCTATACCTCAAAAACGTGGGCGGCAATCCGCTCTATCGTTGGGTGTGAACCCTCAGTTCTATGCGCTCATTCCCTCTTGTCGAGGACTACTGCGCTTGTTCCCACTGCGTCGGTGTATATACCTGCAGCGTCAGCGCGTGGATCGCAGCTTTCATTTCTTCGTGCAAGGCCTCGTAGACCAGCCGGTGGCGTTTGATGCGCGTCAGCCCTTCGAAGGCTTGCGAGATCACGATCACTTCGTAGTGATCTCGGGTTCCGGTCAGGTCGTGGGCCTCGACGATGGCATCGGGGATCGCCGCCTGGATCTTTGCGACGATGGCATCTGGTTCGATCATGGTGTTCCTCAATCAATTGAATAGGTGACACGTCGCCAAGAGTCATAGCGGAGTCGGAGGCGATGGGCAATTGCCGATTGTCTGCAAAAATGAATCGTCATTCACTCTTGACCCATTGTGGGCCAAGTCACTATAAGTTCTGCTCAGAAGACACGTAGAGTCGCATAATCCAAAACTTCAATGAGACAAGGGAGTTTCATGGCCACCAAAAGCATTCGAAGAGCAGCAGTTATCGGTTCAGGCGTCATGGGCAGCGGCATTGCCGCCCATCTGGCGAACGCGGGCATCCCGGTTTATCTGCTCGACATCGTGCCCTTTAATCCGGGTCCAAACGACGACGTCAACGATCCGAGCTTTCGCAACCGGATCGCCACGGCGAACAAGGAGGCGCTCAAGAAGACCAACCCTTCGCCGGTGTACTCGTTGCGCGATTTGGATTTGATCACGGTGGGCAATACGAGCGATCACCTGGAGTGGTTGGCCGAGGTCGATTGGATCGTGGAGGTCGTGCCCGAGAACATGAAGATCAAGCGCGACACTTTTGAGAAGGTCGAGAAGCACGCCAACCCCAACGCGATCATCTCGTCGAACACCTCCGGGCTGTCGATCGAGGGCATGCTCGAGGGTCGCAGCGAGGGCTTTCGCCAGCGCTTTTTGGTGACGCACTTTTTCAATCCGGTGCGCTACATGAAGCTGCTCGAGATCGTCGAGGGCAAGGAGACCGATCCGAGCGTGACCGAGACGATCGTGCGCTTTGGCAGCCAGACGCTGGGTAAGGGCATCGTGTTCGGCAAGGACACGACCAACTTCATCGCCAACCGTATCGGCGTGCACGGCATGATGACGATCATGCACCTGATGGACAAATACGAGATGACCTCCGAGGGTGTTGACGCCGTCTTCGGCCGCCCGATGGGCCGTCCGGGCTCGGCGGTGTTTCGCACCGCCGATCTGGTCGGCCTCGACACCTTCGTGCACGTGGCCAAGAACTGCTACGACACGCTCACCGAGGACGAGGAGCGCGAGATCTTCAACGTGCCGGGCTTCATGAGCCAGCTCGTCGAGAAGGGCTGGACCGGTCAAAAGGCCGGCCAGGGCTTCTATAAGAAGACGCGCGAGGGCATCGAGACGCTCGATCTCAACACGCTCGAGTACCGCCCGCAGGTCAAACCGGAGTTTGCCAGCCTCTCCAAGGCCAAGGGCGCCCCGGGCGATCGGATCAAGAAGGTGGTCGTCGACGGCGACGATCAAGCCGCAAAGTTTGCCCGCGAGGTCACGCTTCGCTCGCTTGCGTACACGGCGCGCCGTCTGAGCGAGATCGCCGACGACGTGCTCAACATCGATCGCGGGCTTCGCTGGGGATTTAACTGGGATCTTGGACCGTTTGAAACCTGGGATGCGCTGGGTGTCAAGTGGGCCTACGATGCCATGAAAGAGGCCGACATCAGCGTGCCGGACTGGGTGACGACGATGGTCGAGTCCGGCGTGGAGAGCTTTTACAAGTGGGAGGGTGCCACCCAGTACTACTACGATCCGCGGGTCAAGAGCTATCAGGCGATCGTGAAGAGCGCGCGCGAGCTCAACGTCGATTTCCTCCAGAAGTCGAACAAGAAGGTGCTCTCCAACTCCAGTGCCACGCTTCACGACATGGGCGACGGCATCGCGCTGCTCGAGTTTCATACGAAGATGAACTCGATCGACCCGGACCTGATCGAGATGATGCATAAGTCGGTCGACGAGATCGAAGCGAATTGGGACGGCCTGGTGATCGGCAACGATGCCGACAACTTCTCGGCCGGCGCGAACCTGCTGCTGGTGCTGATGAACGCGCAGGCCGGCCAGTGGTCGGACATCGAGAGCATGGTCAAGAGTTTTCAAGATGCCAACCAGCGCATGCGCTACTGCTGGAAGCCGGTCGTGGCCGCACCCGCAGGCCTGACCCTTGGCGGCGGCGCGGAGGTGACGTTGGGCGCCAATGCCGTGCAGGCCGCCGGCGAGCTCTACATGGGCCTGGTCGAGGTCGGCGTGGGTCTGATTCCAGGCGGCGGCGGCAATTTGCAGCTGCTTCGCAACGTGCTCGGCCCCTATGCCGGTGACAAGGAGTTCGACGCGTTTCCCTTCCTCAAGAAAGTGTTCTTGGCGATCGGCATGGGCCAGGTCGCAAAGAGCGCCGAGGAGGCGCGAGAGTTTGGCTTTTTGTCGCAGACCGACCGGATCACGATCAACCGCGATCACCTGCTCTACGAGGCCAAGCAGGCCGCGCTCGGCCTTGCCAAGAGCGGCTTTCGACCACCGCGTGCGGCGAAGTTTCGTCTGCCCGGCCCGGACGGCGTGGCCACGATCGATATGTTGCTCTACAGCATGGAGGCCAACGGCCAGATTTCGGCCCACGACCGCCTGATCGGCAAGACGCTGGCCAACGTGTTGTGCGGCGGCCAGACGACGAGCAGCGCACTCGTCGACGAGCAGCACCTGCTCGATCTGGAGCGCGAGGCGTTCATGTCGCTCTGTGGTGAGCCCAAGAGCCAGGCGCGTATGCAGCACATGCTGATGAACAACAAGCCGCTTCGTAACTAAAAAGAGACAGCCAACCTGCGGCGCGGCCCGAGATGTTCGGCTGCGCCTTTGCGGAGAATAGATCGATGAGCAACCGAGAAGTAGTAATCGCATCCTATGCGCGCACGCCCTTTACCCGGGCCTACAAAGGTCAACTCAAGGATACGCGCCCCGACACCATGGCCGCGCTCGTGATTCGAGCCGCCCTCGAGCGCGTTCCGGGACTTGATCCCAACGAGATCGACGACATCGCGCTGGGTTGCGCGATGCCCGAGGCCGAGCAGGGCATGAACGTGGCGCGCATCGCCGGACTGCTCGCGGGGCTTCCCGAGACGGTCTCCGGCTTGACCGTCAACCGTTTTTGTTCCTCGGGTGTGCAGACCATCTCGCAGATGTCCGAGCGGATCATGGTCGGCGCCATTGACGTCGCCATCGCGGGCGGCACCGAGTCGATGAGCATGATTCCGATGGGCGGCAACAAGGTCTCGGCCAATCCTCAGGCGATGGCCGAGATGCCCGAGATTTATTGCCCGATGGGCACCACGGCCGAGAACGTCGCCCGTGAGTTCTCCGTGGCCCGCGAGGATCAGGACGCCTTTGCGCTGTCCAGCCATCTGAAGGCCTCGGCGGCCTGGGAGCGTGGCTTCTTCAAGGGCGAGGTGATCGACGTGAATACGACCTGGGTCAACGACGTCGGTGTGCGCAAAGAGATCGTCGCCAACCGCGACGAGGGCCCGCGCCCGGACTCCTCGATCGAGGCGTTGGCGCGCCTTCGACCGGTCTTCAACCCAAAGGGCAGCATCACGGCGGGCAATGCCTCGCCGCTGACCGACGGCGCCGCCGCGGTTGTGCTCTTGTCGGCCGACAAGGCCAAGGAGCTCGGCGTTCAGCCCATGGGCTACTACCGCGCCTTTCAGGTCGCCGGCGTTCGCCCCGATATCATGGGTATTGGCCCGGTGCCGGCGATCCGCAAGCTGCTCGCCAAGACCGGTCTCACGATCGCCGACATCGATCTCTTTGAGATCAATGAGGCCTTTGCCAGCCAGTCCTTGTACTGCGCCCGCGAGCTCGGCATCGACCCGGCCAAGCTCAACGTCAACGGTGGCGCAATCGCGCTGGGCCATCCGCTGGGCGTCAGTGGCACGCGCATGGCTGGCACACTGCTTCGCCAGCTCAAGGAGAGCGGCGGCCGTTACGGCATCGTGAGCATGTGCATTGGCGGCGGTATGGGCGCGGCGGCCTTGTTCGAGCGCGCTTGATCCAACGGATCACGGATTGAATAGAAACGGCGGCGAAGAGCGATCTTCGTCGCCGTTTTTTTGTGCCCGCCGCCGCTTAGTTCCTACTCCTGTTTGAGTAGTTCTAAACGCAGCTCACATATTTCCCCATGCTCCATTTCATCGGCGTCGTGGGCAACAATCACAGCACGAATAGCCGTACTGCACGCGTCAGAAACCTTTGTTACGCCGAGCGGATCGAAACACAGTGTTTTGATCTGAGTGCGCAAACTAACGCACTGTGCGGGAATGGACGCGCGCTTGTTGGTCGGCACAGTGGCCTTGGCATAATCTTTTCGAAGCATGTCGTGATAGGACCTGCAGGCACCTTCCGCGACGTCTTTGTTGACGTTGTTGTCTTTGAGGTCAAAGACGTTGCCCTCTGCTTGGTCCATCGCGGTATGGATACCCATGATCGGTGTCTGGCAGCCGATATTGCGACCGGTTTTCATGGCCTCGGTGCAGTAGGTCTGGGTGGCTTCTATAAACTCCTTGCAGCCGCCTTCGCTTTTGTTGGTGGTGCTTTTGCTGCTTTTGCCGGTGCTGGTGCTGCTGGTGCTGCTGGTGTTGCTGGTGTTGTCTTTGTCGCAAGCAGCGAGCAGGCCCAACACCATGAAAGCGGTTAGGACGATGAAGCGGCGAAATCTGAGTGGTCGTGTGTTCATAAATTGAACCTCGCAAGCGTTATTGTTCGATCTGGTTCATGTACGAGTCGCAACTGGAGTCGCTGTTTTCCCGGTCAGCGTCGCGACTCTTGGCGACCGTGGAGATCCAAATGTGGCAAAATGAGTCGACCTTCTCGACGCCCAACGGCTCGATACAGTTCGCCATGACGTGAGCCTGCAGCTCAACGCAGCGGGGCATGATCTGGGCACGAACGTTGGCCGGCGCCTTGGCCGCGGTGTAGCGTTGGCGAAGTTTGTCGAGGTAGAGCGCGCAAAAGTCGTTTGCCCCTTTTGCGTTGGTGGCGTCGTCGACCTCATAAATATTGTCGTTGAGCTGAACCCGGGCCGTTTCAATGCCAACGATGGCCTCCTGGCAGCTCAAGTCGAGGCCACCCTCCATGGCCTCAGTGCAATAGGCTTTGGTGGTATCGCCATACTCTTTGCAGCCTTCTTCGCCTGTTGCTTGCTCGTCGGGATTGCGGCTCTCGTCGTCTCCACAGGCAGCGAGCAGGGCCAACGCCATCAGCGAGACGGCGATCATTTGTCCAATTCCAAGGCAGTGTGTTTTCTTCAAGGCAGCCTCCTCGTTGGGGTTCTCAGCGATGAGCCCCTTTGGTTTTAAACGGCGTGCATAGACTAGGTGACTAACGCCCACGTTGCCAATCTTTTATCCAATCCGGACGGGGCCAGGCGTCATACAAGAATGAACGGCGGCGCAGAGAGATCTGCGCCGCCGTTTGTGTTTGGAGTTCGCTGCCGGTTCGTCTTTTTACATTTCTTTGGCGAGCAGGTTTTGCTGGTCGGCGCAGATTACGCCGCGATTCTCCTCGTCCGCGTCGTGACCGCTGGCGACAGAGCCTATGAAGAGGTGGCAAAACTCGGGAACCTTCTTGGTGCCGAGCGGATCGAGGCAGCCCTTGATGACGAGCGCTTGCAAACTGACGCACTCGGCGGGAGGTTGGGCGCGTACATTGGTCGGCGGGGTGGCCTCAGCGTGCTTCTCGCGGAACATGCCCAGGTAGGTATTGCAGGCGCTCTCGGATATGGCATGTTTTGTGTCGTTGTCGCCGACTTGAAAGAGGTTGCCGTCTCGCTGGTCCATCGCCGTATGAATGCCGGTGATAGGCTGCAGGCAGCTCAGGTTGAGGCCGCGGTTCATGGCCTCGGTGCAATAGGTCTTGGTGGTCTGAACAAGCTCTTTGCAGCCTTCCTTCGTCGATTCCGCGGATTGCGCGGATTGCGCGGCAGAAGCCTTGTCGCTGGATGCATCGTCTTTGTCTTTGTCTTTGCAGGCGGCGAGCAAGCTGCAGGCCAGTACGACGGTCAGAGTGATGCGACCGACTCTTGCGAAAGCTGAGTACATGTTGGGTGACCTTGTTGTCTGGGGCAGACTGACACCCCTTTTTTTAGATGAAAACGTTTTTAGATGACAACGTCTAGGGTAGGGCGGCTGCACATTAGTTTAGTTGCACGATAATTTCAAATTTATTGCGTTTGGTTGGCGAGGCCAGTGAGGCGTGCGGCCTGCTCGGGGTCGAGGGGCTGCCATTGAATGGCCGCAAGTCCAAAAGCGTCGGCGGCGCGCTGCGCCTTGCCGGCGGCGTCGGCAAGTTCGGCAGCATGGGTGACCGCCCAGGCGATGTCCTTGTCGGCGATGCGAACCGTTTGCAGGTGGGGAATTGCGCGGCTGAAGTAGTCGTCCCATGCATCCCAGTCTTGGGCCATGGCCGCGCAACAAAGCAGTTGGGCATAGGCATAGCCCAAGAGGATGTTCAGCCCGACGAATTGCATGCCCTGCACGGCAGTCAGACACAGGTTTTGAGCGTCTGTGTGGCGGCCCTGGCCAAGCAGGGTGAAGGCCAAATTGAGGGCGACCACGTACTGTTTGGAGGCGCCGATGTCGCGAAAGTACTCGTAGCAGGCGCGCAAGTGTTCTTCGGCCAGAGCAATTTCGCCGCGCAAGCGAGCGACGGCGGCCATGTCGTGGCGAATTGCCATGGCGGTGTCCTCGCCCTGGCCTTGGGCGCAGTGCAGCGCTTCTTCAAGAATTTTTTGGGCCTCGTCGAGCTCACCAAGGTTCAAGCGCACGCGGGCCAGGCCGCGAAGGCAAAGCGGTACAAAGCGGCCATCTCTGTGATCGGGATAGCCGTGCAAGACGAGCGCTTGCTCGTAGGCTTGGAGCGCGCCCGTGTAGTCCGCGGTGTTGACCCTGACACTGCCCAGGCGTTGAATACAGCGCGCCATGCCGGTCTTGTCAGCGAGTCCTTCGTAGAAGCGGCGGGCGCGCTCGAGATCGATCAGGGCGCGCTCGTTCTCTCCACGGTTGAGCGCGATGTTGGCGCGGGTCAGTGCCGCTTCGCCAAGCTCCCAGGCGTGGAGGGTGGGATCGGCGTGGGTGTCGATCAACTCGATGAAGCGCAGCGCGGCGTGGCTGTCTTCGAGCATGTGAACGAGCGCCATCGCCGTCCAAAGTGGCACCCAGCGCGGGTCGTCGTGGGAGGTGTTGAGTTGTTGCAACGCACGCTCGGCCATGGTCGCCAGGCGCAGCGCGACGGCATTCTCGAAATCACGAAGGTGTGTGTGGGCGGCTTCGGTCAAGGGAGCGATGGCCTGCTCGGCCATGCCGGCGCCAATCAGGTGACGGCAGCGCCGCTCGACGATGCTGCGATCGCCTTTGGCATAGAAGCGATCGAGCAGCGCCAGGTGCACGCGGTGATGTGAGGCGAGGCGCCCGGCGTCGCCGGCCATACGCTCGACACTCTCGCGAAGCATCTCGTGGATGAAGGTGCCCTGCCTGGAATCACCCTTGATCAGGTGCGCGTCGGCGAAGACTTCGAGCAAATCGGCAGGAACGTTGAGCCCGGCGATTGCACAGGCCAGCTCCCACTGGCTTTTGTCGATGACGCGGCCGGCACAGGCTGCAAGCTCGATGGCCACGCGGATATCTTCACGCTCCTCGCCGTAGCGCGCGAGCAGCCGATCGATGCGCTCAACCCAGACGTGGTGGACCGAGTCAGGCAGCTGCGTGGTGCTGCCAGGTCGCGTGCGAAAGCCGTGGGCATAGGGTACGAGCAGTCCGCGCTCGACCCAGTCGCTGAGCAATTCGCGCGCAAAGAGGGGGTTTCCGCCCGTGCGCATGGCGAGGTCGTTGACGACGTCGTCTTGGAGCGGGAGCAGCTGGGAGATCAAGCGGCGATGCTCGACGATGTTCAGCGGTCTGACCGTTCTTCGCACGACCTCGGAGCGCTCGTAGAGGGCCAAGAGACGGCGTTGTTCGGCCGGGCGCTCAGCCAGGCCCTCATCGGGAACGGTCAACAAACACAAGATCGGGGCGTTGACCAGTTGGCGCTCGAGCAGCACCTCGACGAGTTCGAGCGAATCGCCACCCCACTGGACGTTGTCCAAACAGAGCACCACGGGGCGCTCTCGGGCAAGAGAGGCCAGCAAGCTCACGAACGCCTGGCGTTGGCGCGCGCGCTCGGGTCGCTGGAGCGCCTCGGTGCCCTGGCCCAAGGTGGCCGAGATCAGTGCGCCCAGTGCCGTCGAATCCGGCAGGTCAACCTCACATCCGACAAAGTGAGTGCGCAAACACTCCTCGAGAAAGGGCACGAGCTCGGCGTCGCTCAAGCCTTCTGCGCGAAAAAAGCGCGTCAACAGTCGGCGCAAGCCCGCTTCTTCGCTGGTGTCGGACTGGCTGTGGCTGGTGCGAAGCACGATGGCCGCGCCGAGCTCGTCGGCGCGCCGGGCGATCCATTCGGCCAGCGCGCTCTTTCCACAGCCGGAGGGGCCGCTCAGGGCGATCACGCGCGCCTTGCCGTCGCTGCGACAGAGTGCGAGCGTCTGCCAGATGTGGTCGCGCTCTTCTTCGCGGCCCACGAAGCCCACTCGGCGCATCTTCAACATGTTCAGCCCCGTGCCCGAGAGAAGCGTGATGGCCTCCGAGGCGGCCTCGCCCCAGTGCATGGGCATCGGTGGCGCATCGGAGGCGATTGCACGCGCGCGCGGTTTGCCCTCGACGCTGAGGATTGGTGTCATTTCCTCGTCGACGATCGTTTGTTGGGTCAGGAGCGCCGTCAAGCTGCCACTGAAGAGCTGCTCGGTGGCATCATGGGAGGGGCTGGCCGGCGAAGCTTGTGCGGTTGTCTGTTCTGATGTTTGCCGTGGTGCTTGCCAGGCGGCGCCGAACATCCACAGGGCATGGGCGGCATCGGCCGCGCGAACAAAGCGCTCGCGCGGCGCTTTGGCCAAGAGCTTGGCCACCCAGGCGTCGAGCTCGGGCGGCACGGGGAAGGTCGGCAAAAAGGGATCGGGCATCTCGGTGAGGTGGGCCATGGCCATGAACACGGCGTTGGTCCGGGTCATCGGCAAAATGCCCGTGGCAAGCTCGTAGACCATGCAGCCCAAGGCATAGAGATCGGTCCAGGGGCCGATCTGGCGCCAACGCCCGAGGATTTGTTCGGGTGCCATAAAGCCGGGCGTACCCGAGCCACTGATGCGATGCTCAGCGGTCTGGGAGAAGTGCCCGGCGGCCGCGAGCTGTACGAGCCCGAAGTCGGTCAGCTTGATCGTCGGTCGAGCCGCCGCTTCATCGGTGATCAGCACATTTCCAGGCTTCAGGTCCCGGTGGAAGAGTTCGTGGGCGTGGGCGTGGGCCAGGGCGTCGAGCACTTGCAGCAAGATGTGCATCAGCGCCGGCCAATGCGTCGGGCGAGGCCGGTCGACCAGGCTGCCGCCCTCGGCAAGCTCCATGACCAGATAGGGGCTGCCCTCGGCGAGCGTGCCCTGGGAGACTCTGGCCGCAGCCGCTGTGATTTTGCCATGATCGTAGACGCGTACGATCCCGCGGTGATGAAGCGAGGCGACCGCGCGCACCTCGCTTGCGAAGAGCTGCTCGTGCTTGGTCGAGTTGGCCATCGACGCGCTCATCACCTTGACGGCGACCTCGACGTTTTGGTCGAGGTGGCGACCACGCCAGATCTCGCCCATACCCCCCTGGCCGATGACGGAGACCAACTCGAAGGCGCCGATCGTAATCAAGGTCAAATGGTCATCCTATAAGGATTCATGAACCACCGTGGATCGCTGGGAAGTTGAATGCCTCGATGCTCCAAAAAACCACAAGCCAGAGGGCACCAGCGCTAACTGTATTTTACTCTGAGAGCGTCGACCAGCGTGGCCATCAACTCTGTCCTACCACGGCTCAGTTGGCAATTTTGGCCAGCCGGGCGGCGTGCTCGGGGTCGAGGGGCTGCCATTGAATGGCTGCAAGCTGGTAGGCGCTCGCGGCGCGCCTGGTCTTGCCGGCTGCGCTGGCGATCTCGGCGGCATGGGAGACAGACCAGGCGATGTCTTTGTCGGCCAGGCGAACGGTTTGCAGGTGGGGGCTTGCGCGGTTGAAGTAGTCGTCCCAGGCGTCCCAGTCCTGTGCAAGGCCTGCACAGCAGAGCAGTTGGGCGTAGGCGTAGCCCAGAAAGATGTCGAGTCCGATGACCTGCATGCCCTGAACGGCGCTCACACAGAGCACGTGTGCCTCTTTGTGGCGGCCCTGGCCGAGCAGAGTAAAGGCCAGGTTAAGGGCGACCACGTATTGTTTGGAAGCGCCGATACCGCGAAAGTATTCGTAGCAGGCGCGGTAGTGCTGCTCGGCGACGAGCGGCTCGCCGCGCAGGCGTGCGACGGCGGCAATGTTGTGGCGCACGACCATGACGCCGTCCTCGCCACCACCGATGGCACAGCGTAACGCCTCGTCGAGAAGGTTTTGGGCCGCGTCGAGCTCACCGCTGTTCATGCGCACACGAGCCAGCCCGCGAAGGCAAAGCGGGATGTAGCGCCACTCCGTAGTGGCGGGATAATCGAGCAGCTCGAGGGCGCGCTCGAAGTGGAGCAGGGCGGCCGGGTAGTCGGCGGCGTTGATCATGATCGTGCCCAGGCGCTGCAAGCACCTGGCCATGCAGGTTTGGTCTGCCATCGCTTCGTAGAAGGCGCAGGCGCGCTCGAGCGCGGTGACGGCCTGCTCGTTCTCTGCGCGGTCGATCGCGATATTGGCGCGCGTGAGTGCGGCCTCGCCAAGCTCCCAGCCGTGGCAAGTGGGATCGGCGTGTTCGTCGACCAGGTCGATGAAGCGAAGCGCGGCGTGGCTGTCCTCGAGCATATGAACGAGCGCCAATATGGTCCAAAGCGCGATCCAGCGGGGATCGCTTTGGGAGGCGTCGAGCTGTTGCAGCGCGCGCTCGGCCATGGCGGCGAGGCGAAGCGCGACGGCGTAGGCGAAGTTGCGTGCGTGCACATGAGCGGCCTCGATCAAGGGCGTGATCGCATGCTCGGCCATGCCCGCGCCGATCAGGTGGCGACAGCGCCGCTCGACGACGCTGAGATCGCCTCGGGCATAGAAGAGGTCGAGCAGCTTTAGAAAGACGCTGTGGTGTGCGCCGAGGCGGCCGGCCTCTCGGGCCAGGCGCTCGATGCTCTCGCGCAACATCTCGTGGATAAACTCACATTTGTCATCGGCGTCCTCGATCAGGCGGGCGCGAGCGCAGACCTCGAGCAAATCGGCGGGCACCTCAAGGCCGGCAATCGTGCAGGCGAGCTCCCACTGGCTTTTGTCAAAGACACCGCCCGCGCAGGCGGCAAGCTCGATCGCGACGCGGATGTCCTCGCGGTTGTCGTCATAGCGCGCGAGCAGTCGATCGAGGCGCTCAACCCAGACGTTGTGGATCGAATCGGGCAGCTGCGTGGTGCTGCCAGTGCGTGTGCGAAAGCCCCGGGCATCGGGCACGAGCAGTCCGCGCTCGACCCAGTCGCTCAACAGTTCGAGGGCGAAGAGTGGATTGCCGGCTGTGCGGGTTGTGAGGTGGTTGACGAGGTCGTCTTGAAGCGGAAGCAGTTGGGCGACCAGGCGGCGATGCTCGACACTATTGAGCGGTTTGACTGTGCACCGCTCGACCTCGGCGCGCTCATAGAGCGCAAGCAGCCGGCGCGCTTCGGCCGGACGCTCGGCCAGGCCCTCGTCGGGCACGGTCAAAAGGCACAGCACGGGTGAGCGGCCTTGCTGGTGCTCGAGCAGTGCTTCGACCAGCTCGAGCGAGTCGCCGCCCCACTGCACGTTGTCCAGACAGAGCACGACGGGTCGCTCCATTGAGAGGCAGCCGAGCAAGGTCGCGAACGCCTGGCGTTGGCGGGCTCGACCTGGCCGCCCGGATTGCTCGGTGTCTTGCCCCAAGGTGGGCGAGATCAGGGCGCCCAATGCAAAGGCGTCGGGCAGCTCGACGTCGTCGATGACCAGGGCGGCCAATCGCTCTTCGAGAAAAGGCACCAGCTCGGCGTCGCTCAAGCCCTCGGCCCGAAAGAAGCGTGTCAAGAGTCGGCGCAAACCTGCTTCTTCATCGGTGTCGGACGGATTATGGGTTGTTCGAAGCACGGTGGCGGCGCCAAGCTCGTCGGCGCGTCGGGCGATCCACTCGGCCAGCGTCCTTTTGCCGCCGCCAGATGGACCGCTCAAGGCGATTACGCGCGCTTTGCCGTCGTAGCGACACTTGGCCAGCGTTTGCCAGATGTGGTCACGTTCAACTTCGCGGCCGACGAACCCCACGCGGCGCATCTTCAGCATCGCCAGGCCCGTACCCGAGAGCATGGTCACGGGCAACGGCGAGGACTCGCCCCAGTGCGCAGGCATGGGGGGCGCGTTGGCATGAATGGGGCGTGCCCGTGTTGGGCCGGCTGGTGCGAGGATGTGGGCCACCTCTTGGACGTCGACCATGGTCTGCTGTGTTAAGAGCAGCGTCAGGCTGCCCTCCTCGAGCAGCAGGCAGCTCTGCGATGCGCTGGCTTGGATGGGCGCTTCTTGCGGTGCACGCCAGGCGGAGCCAAGACTCCAGAGCGCGTAGGCGGCATCGGCGGCGCGCACGAAGCGCTCGCGCGGCGCCTTGGCCAAAGAGTTTAGCCACCCAGGCGTCGAGCTCGGGCGGCACGGCGAAGGTGGGCACGAAGGGATCGGGCATCTCATGGAGGTGGGCCATGGCCATGTGCACGACGTTGGACTTGGTCATGGGCAGGGCGCCGCTGGCGAGCTCATAGACCATGCAGCCTAACGCATAGAGATCGGTCCAGGGGCCGATCTGGCGCCAGCAGCCGCGGATCTGCTCGGGCGCCATGTAGCCCGGCGTGCCAGCGCCGCTGATATACTGCTCAGCGGCCTGAGAGAATTGTCCGACGGCCGCGAGCTGCACCAACCCGAAGTCGGTCAGCTTTACCGTGGGCCGGCCGGCGTTTTCATCGGTGACCAGGACGTTCCCAAGCTTTAAGTCGCGATGGAAGATCTCATGGGCGTGGGCATGAGCCAGGCCGTCGAGCACCTGCAACAAGATGTGCATCAGCGCCGGCCAGCTCGTCGGACGTGGACGGTCGGCGAGGCTGCCGCCAGCAGCCAGCTCCATGACCAGGTAGGGGCTGTCCACGCTCAGTTGGCCGGACGAGGCGTCGGCGGCTGCCCGGGAGATTTTGCCATGATCGTAGACGCGCACGATGTTGCGGTGGTGAAGCGAGGCGACGGCGCGCACCTCGCTTGCGAAGAGCTGCTCGTGCTTTTTCAAGTTCGCCATCGACGCGCTCATCACCTTGACGGCGACCTCGACGTTTTGGTCGAGGTGGCGACCACGCCAGATATCGCCCATACCCCCTTGGCCGATGATGGTGATCAGCTCGAAGGGGCCGATGGCGATCATATAAATCCGTTATGAAGCGCTGTCTCGCTGTGCAGCCACGCCAAAAGTACTTGGGGGCCATAACACATCCGGGCATTCACTTTCAAATTTGGCTCAAACCAGGAGCGCATCGCCAAGTCGCCAAATCAGGCGGCCGGTGGCCCGAGTCGTCGCCATTGCGATTGATGGAGGGATCTGGCATTGATCGAGGGGCTGTATGCTTGATGGTTGAAGTTCACGTTTTCGAGGCTGCCATGCGCTTTTATTTCGCCAAATTGATGGGCTTGTTGTTGGTGGCGGCCGTGGGTGCGGCGGGCTGCGCCGAGTCGCTGCAAAACGAACGGATCCGGCCCAGCAAGGACTCGGGTTGGGACGTCGAAGATCAGGTCGAAGACAAGGACACCGGTAACCAAACGGCTCCCCCCGACGTGAACGGATCAAGCGACGTGAGCAGCGCCGACGCCTTTGACGATGCTGATGCCAGTGAACCAGCTGTGCCGGGCGTGCCCTCTGGGGTGACGGCGTCGGCGGGCACCGATGCCAGTGCGGTGCGCGTTCGCTGGAACGCGGTCGACGAGGCGGTGGGCTATCGCCTGGTGCGCGATGGGAGCGTGACGGTCGATGTCGGCGCCGAGGTGCGTGAGTACGGCGATACGAGCGCCGGCGCCCCGGGAATGCTCGGTGCATTTGGGGCCGTAACGGCCACAAACGATCGCCCAACGGGCGTGCAACTGAGCTGGGAGCTGACATCGGCGCCGCCCGGCAGCACACACTCCTATGTGGTGCACGCGCTCTTTGACGATGGTATCGGACTTGCCTCGGCGCCAGCACAAGGCTGGCGAGGCGCTTACCCGGTAAACATCGAGGTGCGAGCCGGCGGCGCCGATTGGCGTGCAGCCGGCACGGGCATCAGCGAATACCTCGATCAAGAGGCGCCTTATGGCACTTTTACGCCGGGCAACACGGTGGCGAGCAAGGGCGCACATCTCGATCGCGTGCATTTGAGCATCGTCAATCTGGAGCGCACGCCGGGCACTGAGCGCAGCTATCAGCTTCGCGCCAGCGACACGCACTCGGCGATCCAGCTCTCGGAGTTGGTGACGGGCCGGCGCGGTCCGGCCGATCCGCTCGTGCAGTGGGAGCGCTCGAGCGCCGGGGAGGCCACAGGCTTTGCCGATGTCGCCGGGGCGAATTCAGCGCCTTTCGGAGAGCTGACGGCGCCGTCCGATGGCACGATTCGCCATTTTCGAGCGCGCCTGCATTATCCGGGCGGCCAGAACGTGCACAGCTCGCCCGATTTTGGCTACCGCGCGGTCAACTGCGCGGTCGATACCACCTATTTCGGGCAGATCGGCGGCAGCGGGGCGCAGGAGGGCGGGACTTTGACGACCGAGGCCTTGACCAACGACGCTAATTTGCAGGCGATCTGGAACGCCGTGATTCCCGCACCCAACTGGGAGGCTCCCCAGGAGTTGCAGCCGACGATTGCGATCACCGCAGCGACGGTGACCGCGGTGAGCCGGCGGGCCGGGCGTCAGTTCTGGCTTGAGGATGGCTTTAGCGCCATGCAGGTCTACCTCGACGAGGAGCATGCGCTCAGCGTCGAGGTCAAGGTCGGCCAAAAGGTCAGCTTTCGAGCGACCCATGTCGGTGTGTTCAACGGCAACCCGGAGGTGCGCCAGCTCACCGGCTTCGTCGTGCTCAGTGAGAACAACCCCGTGCCCTATCGTCATTTGAGTGGGCAGAGCGTCGATATGGCCACGCATTACTACCGCATCGTGCGCCTTGGCGGTCAGCTCAGCCCAACCGGCACGGCCTGCGGCGAGGGCCACACCTGCTATAAGCTCAACTACGGGCCGACCGGGGCGCGCCAGAGCGTGGATTTTCGCTCCGCGAGCACCGAACTCGCCGGTGGCCACTGTGTGACCTTCATCGGG
Organism: Lujinxingiaceae bacterium; assembly: GCA_013697635.1. GTDB lineage: Bacteria > Myxococcota_A > Bradymonadia > Bradymonadales > Bradymonadaceae > JACCWM01. The sequence goes on from JACCWM010000009.1 coordinate 58,550, forward strand.
CCGGTGATCGGATACCAGGGGCCGTTGACGACGCTTCCCGTCGCGCCCGCCGCGCAGCTCGAGACGGCGTCCTATCGCTGGCACCGCGCCAACGCTCCCTGAGAGCGCAGGCGTTGGCGCCGGAGCTGCGCGCTAGAAGTTCACATGGAAGAGTCTCAGCTGAACGGCGTTGGGCAAGTCGCGCTTGAGGTACTGGGTCGAGGCCTGTGAGGCCAGGATATCTTCGCGCAAGATGACCTCGATCAAGCCGGCCGTGGCTCCGACGAGAATGCCGCCGCCGGCGAACTGGGCGATCACCCACGGACTCCATTCCAGACGGCTGAGCAGGTAGACGCCGCCGCCGACGATGCCGCCGATCACACCACCCATCAGGGCGTTTCGCCCCACGGTGTACATCCAGTGCGGTCGGTCGCGCGTGGTGACCACGCGCTGCTCGCGAATCTCGGTGCGCTGCTGCTGCTGGGCTTCGGGCTGCACGGTGCGCGGTTGCACGACCGTCTCGCGCTCTTCGACGCGGGTTTCTTCTTCGATGTAGGTGTCGCGCTCGACCTGGGCGATGGCGGTCTTGCCCGTGTTGATGTGGATGCCGTCTTGGCCAAAGGCCAGGCTGGGGCTGAGCACCAGGCCAAGGACCATGGCCACGGTCAAGAACAGCGTGTGGGTAGGTGAAACATTCATCTCTTACCTCCTGAGACACTGCGATACGAAAGGCGCTGCAGATAATCTCCCCCATCTACCAAAGCTAAACATGCTGAACAGGCTTCCAAGTCGTGGGCCGGCCCTGGGGTTGAACTAGAGGTGTCGACGAGCGGCCTCTTCACGCTCGGGCTTTGCCAGCGCTTGCCACTGATCGAGGGCGAGCTGGTAGCCCTGGCGGGCGAGGCTCTTTTGGCCGGCAGCAGCGGCGCTGGCGGCGGCGAGCTCCATGCACTCGGCCAGATCGGCGTCGGCGTAGGCGCCACCTGCGAGCAGGGCGTGGGCGTGGACGATGTGGGCATCGCAGGCCAGCCAGTCGGCGGCGGCGGCAGCGCAGGGCAGCAGGCAAGCGTGGGCGATCTGGGCGTGGCCGGTCTGTCCGAGGCGGCCGGCATCGTCGAGGATCGTGGCAAAGGTCTCTCGGGCGCCGGCAAAATCGCCGCGCGCGATCTGGGTGAGGCCCAGGTTGAAGCGCGGCGCCATCAACGCGTTGCCCGTGGACCGGCCCAGCGCGATCGTCTGGCGGTAGCCGCGCTCGGCGGCCTCGAAGTCGCCTCGGGCGCGCGCGATCTGGGCCAGATCGTGGACCGACCAGAGCGTGCCGCTGGTGTGGCCGATGGACTCGAAGATCTCTTGGGCCTTTTGATAAGCTTGGGCTGCGGCATCGATGCCGTCTTGCTTTCGCAAGATGTCGCCCAACGAATTCCAGCACCAGGCGGCGCCGCGATCGTAGCCCAGGCGCTCGTAGGCGCGAAGCGCCTGGCGGGTATGAGCCAGGGCGCGCTGCAGATCGCCCATGGCGAGCAGTGTGACGCCCAGGCTCTGGACGGCGCGGGCCTCACCGAGCTGGTCGCCTAGCTCCTGGTAGGCCTGGCGCGCCAACGCGCTGAGCGCCTGGGCGCGCGAAAGCTCGATGCGCTTTCTGCAGATGCGCGCCATGCACTCCAGCGCGTCGGCGCGAACCTTGGACCAGCCGAAGCGCTGCGCTTGCTGCTCGGCTGAGCTTGCCAGGGCGTAGGCCTCCTCCTGGCGTTGGGTCGAGAGCAGCGTGGCTTTGAGCACGCTGAGCTGGCCGCGTCTGGCGTCGCGCTCATCGGCGCTGGCCAGGGCCAGGGCGTCCTCGCAGCGCTCGAGCAGATAGAGCGCGTGGATCAGCTCGCTTCGCTCTTCGCAATCGGTGGCGCCGCGCAGCAGTGAGTCGACCGCGGCCAGATGCAGGCCGGCCTCGATTTGATGCATGCCCAGTCGCTCGTCACGGCGCGCGGTGCCCGCGCTGTCGGGGTTGGTCAGCCAGGTGGCGCAAAGCGTGTGGTGGCCTACGAGTCGTCCGTGCTCGCGGGCCGTGCGCAATACGGATTCGCGCAGCATGCCGTGGGCAAAAGCCAGCTGTCTGCCTTCGGCTTTGAACAGCTGTTGTTTGAGCAGCGCGGCGACGAGCGCGTCGGGAAAACTCAGGCCGGCCAGCGCAAGCAGCGCGCGCCATTCGTCGGCGTCGACCTCCTGGCCTAGCGCTGCGCCAAGCTCCAGGGCCCGTCGCGAGGAGGGCGCGCTGGCCTCGAGCAGGCGCTCGATGCGCGCCGACCAGACCGCGAAGAGATCGTCTGGCAGCGCGACGTCGGTGCCCGCGGCCAGGCGAAATCCGGCGTCGGTGGCGACCACGATGCCGCGGTTGACCCAGTCGCCGACGAGTTGCACGGCAAAGAGGGGATTGCCGGCGGTGCGCTCGCGCACACGGCTGGTCAGGGCCTCGTCAAAGCTGAGCATCGAGGCGATAAGCTCGCTGTGGTCGGCTCCAGGCAGCGCGCCGATCTCGAGCACGTCGACGTGAGCGAGCGAGCAGAGCTTTTCCAGAAGTGAGCGCTCGTGGGCGCGCTGGGCTAGCGCCTCGTCGCGAACCGTGAGCACGAAGAGCGCGGGCAGCGCACCGGACTGGTTTTGGCGTTGCAGGGCGTAGTCGACAAACTCGAGCGCGTCGGCGCCCCATTGCACGTCATCGAGCCAGACGATCAGCGGGCGCTCATCGGCGACGCGCTCGAGCAGGCGCAGCAAGACGGCCCAGCGCTCGCGCGGTTGTTGAAACACGACGAGATTGGCCAAGGCGTCCTCGTTTTGCACACGAGGCAGCAGCGAGGTGAGCAGGCGCGCCTCGAGATCGTCGTCGACCGCGTGTTGGCCGAGGTGGACGATCACCCGGGTGCGCACATCAAAGCCGCCCAGCCCGAGCGTCTGCAAGTGGCGCGCTGCCATCGGAGCCAGGCCGTGGGTCGGCGCCGGCGCGGGGCCGTGGGTTGCGCGAAAGATCGTCGCTGCGCCGAGCTCGTGGGCGCGCTCGCAGATCCACTCGGCCAGCCGGCTCTTGCCAAAGCCTGCGGCCCCGCGCAAGACGCAGGCTTTGGCCATGCCCGATTGATGCACCTGCGTGAGCGCGCTCCAGAGCCTGTCGCGCTCGTCGATGCGGTCAGCGAGCGGGATCGGGCGCAGCCCGAACAGGCCGAGACCGACGCCGTGCAGGGCCCGCGCGCGCATCGCGCGGTCCGGGAGCGATGCGTGGTCGGGGCGTCGCCAGTTTTCGGCCCAGGGCAGGGCCAAGGGCACGCGATCGGTGCGCGAGGCCAGGGCGGCGCCTGCGGGCTGGGCTTTGGCCTCGGATGGCGAGCTGGCGCGCTCCATGGCTGGCAGCACGAGCGTCTCGAGCGCAAGCGCCGATGGGCGGTGGGGTGTCGTCGGATCCTCGGCGCGTGGGCCGCCGTCCTTGGAAAAGAGCCGCGTCGTCTGCCACGAGAGCGGTACCTCGTAGCTGCTCGTCTTCAAGTGCAGCTCGCCCGGAGTTGCGTCGGGCGCGGGCAACGCCGCCTCGCTCATGATGGCATGCAGCGCCCAGGCCGCGTCGGCGGCGCGCTGAAAGCGCTCGTGGGGCGCCTTGGCGCACAGGCGTTGAAGCCAGGCGTCGAGCTCGGGCGGGTAGCCCGGCGCCGGTGAGTCCAGGGCCGGAAAGGGCGCCTCTTTGTGCTGTTGAAATAGCCGGATCGCCGAGCGTCCCTCAAAGGGCAGCCGCCCCGTAGCCAACTCGAAGGCCATGCAGCCCAGCGAATAGAGATCGGTCCATGGACCATACTCGCGCCAGCGCCCGGTGAACTGCTCGGGCGACATGAAGTGCGGTGTGCCGCTGATCGTGTGCTCGATCATGCCCTCGCCCCGATCGATGGCGATCGAGTGGGCGATACCGAAATCGGTGAGCTTGAAGCGCGCGCCGGCTGCGCTGTCGCCAAAGTACAAGACGTTGGCCGTTTTCAAGTCGCGGTGGATGACGCCTTTGGCGTGAGCATGCGCCAGGGCGTCGAGCAGGGCGAAGAGCACGGCTTTGAAGTGTGCCGGCCCAAGGGGCAAAAGGGCCTCGCTCAGCGCGCCGCTCGCAAGCTCCATGGCCAGATAGGGGCTGCCCTCGAGGAGTTGCTCGGGGGCGCCGGCGGCGTCTGGCGCGCTGACTGTGCCGTAGTCGTAGACGGCGGCGATGCCCCGGTGATCCAGGCTGGCCACCGCGCGCACCTCGCGCTCGAAGGCGGCGACGAAGGCCGGTGAGCGGGCGTGCTGGCCGGTCATCATCTTGATCGCCACAGGCGTTGCCTGCGCGCCGTGCACCGCCTGCCAGACCTCTCCCATGCCGCCCCGCCCAAGGAGGCGCTCGAGTTTGAAAGGACCGAGTGTCTTCACTGCCTGGTTGCTCCAAGAACGTTCAATTGCGCGTGCATTGTAGGGTGGCCAGGGGCAAAGCGCCAATCCAGGGCGACCCGCCCAGGCAGGGATGCCTGTCGATATAACACAACTCACTAGACGGCCGTATTGGCAGGCGCTGGCAGGGCTTTAATGCTGGCAGGACTTTAATGGGGCGCAGGCTGCTGCTGCTAGCCTGCGATCGGCACGACCGTCGCCTCCAGGCCCCCGGCGACCTTGGCCGACCTTGGTC
>JACCWM010000013.1 GCA_013697635.1 Lujinxingiaceae bacterium
GTTCAGTGTTGATGCCGCGCCGTTTGAAGATGAAGACGAACCGGGCAGTAACCCGGCCGAAAGCGGCATTGAACACACCAGCGCCGAAGTACTCGCTGAGGAGCCAGATGAGGCCCAAGACGAGGAATCGTTCGCTGTGGCCGAAGCTGACGAAGAGTCCTTTTTAGAGGCTGAGGAGCCAGATGAGGCCCAAGACGAGGAATCGCTCGCTGTGGCCGAAGCTGACGAAGAGGAGGCAGAGCTTGACGTTGACGACGAGGGCCTCGTTGAGGATGGTGAAGAACTCGCGCTCGATGACGAGGAGTTAGCATTAGCCGATGGTGATGAAGAGCAAGAGTTGGGTTGGCGCGATCGCGTTAGTGCGCTTCAAGGCCAGGCCAGGAGCGCCTCGTCCAATGAAGACAAGCTGCGCCTGCTCGTTCGCGCCGCGCGCCTCGAGTCGCGCCACCGCGAGAGCAACGACGAAGGCCTTTTGCTGTGGCAGGAAGCGCTGTCCGCCGGCCTGGGACGCGAGTACTACACGCGCACGAATTATCTCTACGAAGGCCCCTCGTTTTGGAATGCCGTTACGGCGCTTGTCGAGCAAAGCCAATCAGCCAACGCCGATGCCATCAAGGCGCGCATCGCTTTTTACAACACCAACGACGCCGAGAAGGCCCGTGCGTATGCCACGGCGGCTCAGGACACCGATATGCTCGGTGCTCTCGATGATCTGCCGGAAGCTACCGAAAATTGGCGCAAGTTTCAGCGCACCCTCGAGCAGCGCTACGGCGATCTGGGAGCCGACGAGAAGGCACGCACGGTCTATCTGCGCATGGCCGATCTGGCCGCGGCGCTCGCCGACGTCGATAAAGAGGTCGACGCGCTTCGTCGTCTCGAGCGCCAGGTCGACGATGACCAGGTGCGAAACCGCCTCAAGGTGCTCTACAAGCGCTCGGAGAAGTGGCCGATGTACGTCGACCTCGTCAAGCAGGAGGTCGAGAGCCTGGGTGCTGAGCGCGTCGAGGACAAGATCGACCTGCTCTATGAAGTCATTCGGGTCTATCGCAAGGAGATGAAGCACGATCGTATGGCGATCAACATCTACAAAGAGATCCTGGCCATCGACGCCGCGGATCTCGACGCCATCGACCAGCTCGTCGAGCTGTATGGCGAGATGAACATGTCCTCCGATCTGATCAACATGCTTCAGACCAAGGCCGAGCTCGTCCCGGGCAAGCGGGCCAAGGTCGAGATTTACTCGCAGATCGCCGAGCTCTTTCTCGAGAAGTTTCGCAATCAGGCCGAGGCGATCAAGGCCTACGAGTCAGTGCTCGAAATCGAGCCTTTCCATGGCCCGGCGATTCAGTTTCTCAAGGAAATGTACGAGAAGCGCCGCGACTGGGAGAAGCTCATCGACGTGCACAAGCGCGAGATCGATACCTTCGAGACCAGTGAACAGCGCGCGGCCGGCTACAAGGAGGTCGCGCAACTCGCCACCGACAAGCTGCGAAAGCCCGAGGTGGCCACCGAGCTGTGGCTCAAGGCGCGCGAATTTGCGCCCGACGACCGTGACGCGCTCGATGCGTTGGAGACCCTCTACGAGAAGAATCGCGATTACGAGGCGCTGGCTGATGTGCTCGAGCACAAGGTGCGCCTTGCCGCGAGCGTCGACGACAAGATGAAGCTGCTCCAAAAGCTCGGGCCACTTTACTCCGAGCGCCTGGAGGATTCCGCTCGCGCGATCGCTGCCTGGAAGGGTGCGATCGCTCTGGCGCCCGACGATCTCAAGGCACGCAAGTCTCTTGAGCGTCTCTTCATCGACAACCGTGATTGGAGCGCGCTCGAAGCATTTTATGCCGCCAACGATGCGCATGCCGATCTCGTGCGCCTGCTCGAGACGCTTGTCAGCACGATGAAGGAAGACGAGGTCAAGATTGAGCTGCTGCTTTGCGCGGCGCGAATCTGGCGAATCTCGTTGGGTGATACGGCGCGCGCCGAGCGAAATCTCGAGCGTGTGCTCGGCATCGACGCGCGAAACGAAGGCGCCGCCGTTCAACTCGAGCCTATTTACACCGAGGCTGGTGATGCCAAAAAGCTCAAGGACGTTTTGGAAATCGTCTTGAGCCATCGCACCGAGACGGCCGAGCGTCGCGCCTATCAGCTCAAGCTTGCCCAGCTTCACAAGGGCGAGCTCAGCGACTGGGCCGGAGCCTTTGGCTGGTATGCCGATGCTTTTGTCGAGGAACCACAGTCCGACGAGGTGATCGCTGATCTCGAAGCTGCCGCACGTGAAGCGGGCACCTGGGATACGCTGGTCAAGCATTACGGCGACGCGCTCGGCAAAGAGCTCGAGATCGAGAGCGTTCAAAAGTTGAGGCTGCGCCTTGGCCGGGTGCTCTCCGAGGAGCTCTCACGCTTTGACGCCGCGCTGGCTCAATTCGAGGCTGTGCTGGCCGTCGAGCCCGACAACTTGCGCGCGCTCGAGTCCATGGAGCACATCTACTGGGAGAGCGAGCGCTGGGATGACCTGATGAAGGTCTATCGTCACCGGCTCAATCTCGAAGACAATCGCGACGCCCGCGTGAAGATCCTCCAAGGCATGGCGACGATCGCCGAGCAGCAAGCCGGCGACGTGGAAAGTGCCATTGCGCGCTACACCGAAGCGCTCGAGCTCGATGGGCGCAACGAGGAGACGCTGCGCCAACTGCACCGCCTCTATGCATCCAACGCGCAACACAGCGAGCTTGCCGCGCTGATCCGCCGCGAGATCGATCTCGTCGAGCGTCGTGCACGCCTGTCGGCTCGCCGACCGGCCGCGGCGGCTGGCGTCGACCTCTCGGGGCTTGTGCCCGAGCGTGCGCAGCTCGCCGCGCAAGGATCGCAGAGCGAATCTGGACTTCAGTTTTTTGGCGGCGAAGGTCTCGACGGCCCCGAAAGTTTGAGCGAGGTGTTGGCCGATCTTCAAGAGTCGTCGGCAGCCGAAGTGGCCGCATCCGGCGACGAGGCGTCCGAGGCGCAGGCTGTCGAGGCCGAGGCCGTCGCCGAAGTCGTCGATGATCTCGAGACCGTCGATCTGTCGAGTCACCCCTTTTACACCGAAGATGAGATCGAGTGGCTTGCTCAGCTTCGTTTCGAGCTGGGCGTGTTGTGCATGCGCTATCTTGGCGCGCCGGACGAGGCGATTGATTGTCTTGGCCTGGTTTTGGCCTGGCGGCCCAACAACGTCGATGCAAGCGCCGCGTTGGAGAGTTTGCTCGAACTCGATGCGCAAGCCCTTCGCGCTGCCGCGATCCTTGAGCCTTACTACGAGGTTCACGGTCAGTGGCATGAGTACGTGCGCACGCTGGACATTCAGCGTGTCGCCAGCGAGAACGCCGTTGATCGGGTGAGCCTGTTGCAGCGCATCGGTCAGACTTATCTGGGCGAGCTTGGCGACGGGGTGCGAAGCTTCGAGACTTACGCTCAAGTCTTGGAGGTCGATGCTCAAAACCTCAATGCGCGTGCTCAGCTTCGGCGCATCGCCAACGCTCTCGATATGTGGGAAGAGCTCGTCGTTTGTTACGAGACGCTTTTGCCGAGCATCGGCGATGAGGAGTTGCGCATCGCCTACTTGTTCGCCCTAGCCAACATGTATGCAAACCGTCTGGGCGACGCGAACAAGGCACGCGACTACTTCGACGAGATTTTGAAGTCGCGTCCCGATTCCATGCAGGCGCTCGACGATCTCGAAGAGCTCTTTGTTTCGACCGAACAGTGGCGCGAGCTGCTCAGCGTCTACGATCGCAAACTGGCGCTCGTCGAGTCGGCCGATGCGATCGAAGAACTGAAGTTTCGAAAAGCGACGATCTGGGAGCAGTTGCTCGACAATGCCCAAGAGGCGATCACGATCTACAACGAGATCCTTGAGACGACGCCCGACAACTGGCGCGCCGTCGGTGCCCTCAACGACATTTTCGAAGCCCAGCAGATGTGGAGCGAGTTGAGCGCCAACCTGGAGCGCGAGCTCGAGTTGGCCGATGCCGCCGCAAAGAACGAGGTCAAGAATCGTCTGGCCCGCGTGCTCGAAGCACATCTTGGTGAACCCACGCGTGCGGTTGACCTCTACGAGGAGGTGATTGAGCAGCAGACGGACAACGCCGTTGCAGTGGCTGCCCTCGAAGTGCTGATGTTCGATGAGCGCGCGCCCCGGGGCCGGATCAGCTGCATTCTCGAACCGCTCTATGTCGACGCCGACGATTGGGCCAAGTTGATTCCGGCCCTCGACGTTCAGGTGCAGACCAGCGAAGAGCCCGATGCGCGCGTTGATCTGATGCACCGCATTGCTCGCCTCTATGAGGCGCGTGCCGGCAGCGCGGCCGATGCCTTTGCAACCTACGCCAAGGCGCTTCGCGACGACGTGCACAGCGAGCGCACACTTGAGAATTTGTACCGAATCGCCGAGTTGACCGCGACGCAGTACGAGCTTGTTGCCGTTTTCGAAGATGAGGCCGGCTTTCAAGCCAATCCCGATACCAAGCGTGACATGTTGCGTCGCGCCTCGGCGATCTACATCGATCCGCTCGAGCAGCTCGATCATGCCACAGCGCGCCTGCACGAAGTGCTCGAGCTCTTCCCGGCCGATCTGGAGACAGTCGAGGAGCTCGAAGCGATCTACCGACACACCCAGCAGTGGGAGCCGCTTGTTGCGATTTTGGTGCTCAAGGCCGAGTTGGTCGACGATGAGGACGCCAAAAAAGAGCTGCTCTACCAGGCAGGAACGCTGCACGAAGACGTGCTCGAGGGTCTTGACGACGCCATCGAGGTCTACAACCGCGTGCTCGCTGTCGACGAGAACGACGCTCATGCGATCGACCGCCTCGAGGTGCTCTACACGCAGCTCGAGCGCTGGCATGATCTGCTCGATATCTACCGCAAGAAGCTCGAGTTGGCCGACAACGACGAGGCGAGAAAAGATTTGCTCTATGTCATGGGCGCAATCTTTCAAGAGCACCTGCTCGATACTCAGGAGGCCATTGAGACCTTCCGGCGAATTCTGGAGCTCGATAATCAGGAGCTTGCCGCCCTCGAGAAGCTCGACGGGCTCTATGAGCAAAGCGCGCAGTGGCAAGAGCTGCTCGAGACCCTGGAGCACGAGCTCGCGCTGACGCACATCGCCGAGGAGGCTCAAAACCTCAAGTACCGCACCGGTCGGCTCTGGGAGGTTCACCTGGGCGATGCGCTCAAGGGTATCGAAGTCTACCGTGAGGTGCTGCTCGAGAATCCTGACCATCAGGCCACGACCGAAGCGCTCGAGGGATTGATCGAGCGTGGCGAGTTCGAGGTCGAAGCAGCCCAGGTTCTGCAGCCGATTTATCAAGACAGTGGTCAGTGGGAGAAGCTTGTCCACGTGCATCGTTTGCTCATTCAAGCGACCGGTGATCCGGAGCGCAAGCTCGAGCTGTATGCCGAGGTTGGCAACATCTTCGAGATTCGCTTGATGGATCTGGCCTCGGCCTTTCAGACCTATGTCGAGGCCCTCACCGTCGACGCCAGCCGTCTGGAGATCGTCGAGACGCTCGAGCGACTTGCCAGCGAATTGGATGGCTGGGAGATCCTCATCGACCGGCTCGACGAGCGTCTCTCGGAGGTCTCGGACTTCGATGTGGTCGCTGCGCTCAATCTGCGCATCGCTCGCATCCTGGAAGAAGAGCTCGGTGATGCGCCCTCGGCGATTTTGCGCTTTCAGCGCGTGCTGGAGATCGATCCCACGGAGGCGTCGGCAATCCTTGCACTTGATCGCCTCTTTCAGCGTGAAGGTCGCTGGAGCGAGTTGGCCGAGATCTTGCGCACGCGCATCATGAATACCAACGAGCCGGATGAAGCCCTTGAGCTTCGCCTTCGCCTCGGCATGCTCTACCAGAGCGCGCTCGAAGAAGAGGACTCGGCGATCGATATTTATCAAACCGTGCTGCTCGACGAGCCGGACAACGCGCAGGCGATCGAGTCGCTCGAGCAGATGTTCATGGCCGGCCAGGGCGTGCAGCGCATCTCGGATATTCTCGAGCCCTATTATCTGGACAAGGGCCAGCACGAGAAGCTCGTCGAGATCTACTTGCAACGCCTCGATTTGCTCAGCGATCCCGAGGAGCGCTACGACCTGCTGATGCAGGTGGCGCGCATCTTCTTGCATGAGCTGCAAGACGCGGCTCGTGCGATGCAGGCCTACGGCGCGGCGTTGATCGAGAAACCCGGCGACGAGCACGTCAGCGACGAGATCGAGCGTCTGGCGGGGGCGACCGTCGAGTGGGGCCAGGCCGCAGGATTCTTGGCCGAGGCTCTCGAGAGTCAGCACATCACCGACGAATCGGCGATGAATTTGTGGCTGCGTCTGGCGCGCATCCTCGACGAAGAGCTCGAGCAGCTCGACGACGCCGAGTTGGCCTACCTCAAGGCGCTTGGTTATGACCGTGGTGAGCTTCGCGCTCTCGAGTCGCTCGATCGCATCTACCTGACCCAGGAGCGTTGGGCCGATTTGGCTGAGATCATCGTGCGCCGCGTCGAAGGAACTTTCGACGAGGTCGATATCGTCGATCTGAACTATCGGCTGGCTCAAATCTATCAAAACCGGCTCGACGAGTACGAGCGCGCCGTCGAGACCTACGAGCGCATCCTGGGCATTCAGCCCGATCACGAGGACGCGCTTCGCATGCTCGAGCAGCTTCATACCGAGCGTCAGTCCTGGCCGCAGCTCTTCGAGGTGCTTGGCCGACGCGCAGAGTTGACCCACGACTCCGACGAGCAAGCGCACTTCTTTGCGCGCATGGCGAGCCTGGCCGAGGAGATGCTCGGCCGCCGCCTTGATGCCGTCGATCTTTGGGTTCGTGTGCTCGATGCGCGCTCCGATGATCTCGATGCGCTTCGCGAGCTTCGTCGCCTGTACATGGCTGAGGCACGCTGGGCTGATTTGGTCAGTGTGCTCGAGCGCGAAGTCGAACTCATCTTCGACGAAGCGGAGCGCCTGACGCTGTTCGAGTCCTTGGGCACGATCTTTGGCGAATACCTCAACAATGAGGGTCAGGCACTCGAGGCCTGGCAAAACGTGCTGCTCATCGATCCCGAGCACCTCATGGCCCTCGAGGCGCTGCGCGACTTGTGCACGCGCGCTGGCGACTACGGCGAGCTTGCCGGTGTGCTCGAGCGCTTGATCGAGCACCGCCAGATCGACGATGAGCGCAAGCTCGAGCTTTGGATCGAGCTTGGCGAGGTTCAAGGCGACATGTTGATGCAGCCCGAGCGCGCGATCCACGCCTGGCAAAACGTGTTGGGCCTTCAGCCCGACAATGCCCTGGCGGTCGACAATCTCGAGCGGCTCTACATTCAGGAGAGCCGTTGGGAGGAGGCCTCGCAGGTCTTGGAGGTCAAGGCGGACCGCAGTGACGACGAGGCTGAGCGCATCGACATCTTCATGCGAATCGCCGACATGTGGGAGACCAAGATTCTCGAGCGCGATCGCGCGGCGGGCTTCTACGAGCAGGTTTTGCAGCTCGATCCGACCAACATGCAGGCCAGTCGCTCGCTTGAGTCGATTTACGTTGAACAGGGCAGCGAGGATGCGTTCACCTCACTGGCAAGCCTTTATCTCGACCGCGCCGAGCTTGTTAGTGAGGACGTCTTCGAGCGCGTTGAGACGCTTCGCCATGCGGCGCGCATCTTCGAGGAGCATTTGCAGCAGCCGGAGAGTGCCTTGATGGTGCTCTTGTCGGCCTTCAGCGCCGAGACGGTTGATGACGCACAGCTGATCACTGATTTGGAGCGCCTGGCGCGCCAAACGAACAACTGGGACGACGTGGTCTCGCGCTTTAGCGAAGTGCTCAGCGAGCTGGGTGATACCCTCGAGGCGGCCGCACTTCATCGCCAGGTCGGTCAGTGGCGCGCCGAGGAACTCGGCCAACTCGACGACGCGGTCTACCATCTGCAGCTCGCGCTTCGCATTGATTCGCAGAGCGTCGAGGTCATCGACCTGCTCGAGGGACTCTACCGGCAGTTGGCGATGTGGCCGGAGATGGCAAACATCCTTCGAAGCCGCGTTGCTCTGGCTCGTGAGCCCGAGGAGCGCGTCGACATCTGGCGCAAGCTCGGTGAACTCTACGAGCTTCAGATGGGCGAGATCGAGGACGCGATCGGTGCTTACCGCCAGATCTTGTTGATCGACGAGAGCGACCTGCTCGCCATGGAGAGCCTGGAGCGTGCCTTCGAGGCCTACGATCGCTGGAACGATCTGGTCGATATTTTAACGGCTAAGGCCCAGGCGACCTACGATCCTGAGCAGCTCGTCGAGATCAAATCACGCGTCGCCGATATCTGGCAGCAGCGCCTGTTTGACACCGACCGGGCGATCCTGGCCTACCAGGAAGTACTGGCGGTCGATCAGACCCACGAGCCGGCGCTGCTTGCGCTCGAGCGGCTGTTCATGCAGGTCGAGCGTTGGAGTGACGTGGTCGACGTCTATGAGCAGCGCCTCGCGCTGACCCACGATCCGGATGCTCAAGTCGATCTGCATGGTCGTCTGGCGGCCGTCTACGAGGAGCAGTTCCAGGACGTCGATCGGGCCATCGATGCTTACAACAGCGTGCTGACCATCCAAGTCGACAACGAGACGGCGATTCAAAACCTCGAGCGTTTGTTCGCTCAGATGGGTCGCTGGTTCGAGTTGGTCGACGTGTTGCAGCGCCACATCGAGGTGGTCAATTTTGCCGAGCAGCGCGTGGCCCTGCTGCGCGATTTGGGCCGGGTGCAGCGCGACCAGGTCGGTGACCAGCACGCGGCGATCGAGGCCTTTGGCAAATCGCTCGAGATCGAGCCATCGCAGGTCGATGTCTGGAACGAGCTGGCCGCACTCTACGAGCAAACCAGCAACTTCGAGAGCGCTATCGAGGCGTATCGCCGGCTGGTCGATCTGGCCGATCGTGAAGATCAGCAAGTCACGATCTACCATCGCATGGGCCAGATTTTCGAGAGCGAGCTGCACAGCGACAACGATGCCGAGGATGCCTACCAGTCGGCCCTGCGTATCGCGCCGATGCACGACGAGGTGCTCGATGCCATCGCCGGCGTCTTCGAGCGTCAGCAGGACTGGCATGGCCATATTCGCGTGCTCAAGCAGGCCGAAGGGGCCTCGCGTGAGCTCAAGCTCAAGGCGCGCTATTTGTGCGAGGTCGGTCAGCTCTACGAGCGACGCCTCGACGACATGGTCAGCGCGCTTCGCTACTACGAGTCGGCGCTCGAGTGTGACCCGCAGATCGTCGAGGCGGCAGCGCCTCTCATCGACATGTACGTCAATGAGAAGCGTTGGGAGCGTGCTGTACCGCTTTTGGAGGTCCTCATTGAGGAGCTCCGTGGCAGCGGCCAAGATCTCGAAGGGCTGCACCGACGCCACCTCCAGCTTGCCTTGGCCTACGAGCATCTCTCGCAGATCGAGCACGCGCTGGGCGAGTACCGTAACGCCTACGAATTGAAGCCCACGGACGTGGCGACCTTGCGCGGGCTGGGACACCTGCTCTTTGAGAACAACGAGCTCGAGGCCGCCAGCAAGGTGCTTCAATCCTTGCAGTTGCATCACGTCGACAAACTCGAGAGCGACGAGCTCGTCGGTGTGTATTTCAAGTTGGGCGCGATTCGCCAGAAGTTGGGCGAGCTTCGAAAGGCGAATCAATTCTATGAGAAGGCGCTCGAGGTCGATCAGAATCATCGTCCGACGCTGCAGGCGCTCGTCGATACACACAGCGAGATGGGCAAGTGGGAGGAGGTCATCCAATACTCGCGCTGGGCGCTGCAGACCGAGCAGGATGCGACCGTGCGCTTTGCTCAATTGTCCAAGATAGGCGATCTGGTCGCGAGCAAGCTCAGCCAGCCCGAGCGTGCCGTGGAGGCCTATGTCGAGGCGCTCGATATCGAGCCCAAGAGCGTGGTCATCTTGCGCAAGTTGCTCGACCTGTACACCAAGACCAAGCAGTGGCACGAGTCGGTTCAGATCCTCATGCGCATCATCGAGCAGGAGTCCGATGCCGGGCGCAAGTCCAAGTACTTCTATACTGCGGCCGTTATTTTCCGCGACGAGATCGGCGATCCGCTCGAGTCGGTCAAGCTGTTCGACAATGCCTTGGACACCGACGTCAAGATGCTCAAGTCGTTCGAGGCCATCGATCGCATCCTCACCCAGGCCAAGGACTGGAAGGAGCTCTCGCGTGCTTACCGGCGCATGTTGCACCGTGTCGGCGAGCACGACGATGGCACGATGGAGGGCATCAAGACACTGTTGTGGCAGAACCTCGGAGAGATCTACCGCACGCGTCTTGGCGATTTGAAGACAGCGACCGAGGCCTACAAGATCGCCGTCGGGCTGAATCCGTCGGATTCGAAGATTCGCCTGATTCTGGCCGAGCTCTACGAGAAGACCGGCGATAACCCGGACGGCGCGATCGAGCAGCACAAGGAGCTGATCAAGCTCGACCCGTTCCGTGTCGAGAGCTATCGCGTCTTGTTCAAGAGCTACATCCAGAAAAAGGAGTACGACAAGGCTTGGTGCATGTCGAGCGCGCTCTCCTTCTTGCAGCACGCCTCGGAGCAGGAGGAGAAGTTCTTCCGCCAGTATCTGGGAACCAACCTGCAGGCGGCCAAGGGCAGCTTCAATCAAGAGATGTTCAAGCTGCTCAACCACCCGGAGCAGGACGTGCTCATCAGCTACATCATGAGCATTTTGGGCCAGGGTCTGCGAAGCACCTACGCCCAGCAGATCAAGGTGTGGAACGTGCACAAGAAGAAGGACCTGCTCAACATCGACGAGCCGGTGCTCTTTTGCAAGATTTACTCCTATTCGGCGCGCACGATGGGGCTGATGCCTGCGCCTCAGGTCTATCTGCAGGCTGCCCAGGCGCTCGGTATGCGCAACGCCAACTCCGATCCGCCCTGTGTGATCATCGGCGGTGACGTGCGCCAGAAGAGCAGTGACCGCGAGCTTGCCTTTGTCGTCTCCAAGACCCTTTGCTGGATGCTCCCACAGCACTACCTGGGCTCGGTGGGCTACCCGACCGAAGTGCTCAAGGTCTACTTCCTTGCGCTGATGGACTTGACCGACCCGAGTCTGGGAATCGGCGCCTCGCTCGGTGAGCAGGGCGCCGAGGTCAAGCGCCAGATCATGGAGATCCCGGCTCAGATGTTGATGGGCGCGCAAAAAGCCATGCGCCAGTTCCTGGCCAGCGGTCAAAACCCCAATCTCTCCGATTGGTTGGTGCACTGCGAGAACACGGCGATTCGTATGGGGCTCTTGCTTTGTGGCGACATTCACCAGGCCGCCAGCTGCATCAAAAATGACGTCGTGCCCATTGGCAAGGCGACGCCGAAGGACAAGATTCGTGAGATGGTGCTCTTCTCCATCAGCGACGAGTACTTCGAGCTTCGTGAGCGCCTCGGGTTGGCCATCGGTAAGTAGTCTGGTCCGGGGGGCTTGCGCGCTGTCGACGTGTCGACCGCGCGCAAGCCCTGGCCAGGCACGACTCAAAGCCCATGCTCATTGTCTGTCCCACCCCCATTGGAAACCTCTCCGACATCACCGCGCGCCAGCGCGATGCGCTCAGTGCTGCCGAGATTATTGCGTGTGAGGATACACGTGAGACGGGCAAGCTATTGGAAAGATTGGGTATCGTTCGCGTCGACGGCGTGCCCGCGCTGGTGAGCTATCACGAGCACAACGAGCAGGCCCGAGTCTCATCGCTGGTCGCGGCGTTGCAGCAAGGAAAACGCGTCGTGCTGGTCAGTGATGCCGGCACGCCGGCCATCTCGGACCCGGGATTTCGCCTCGTGCGCGCCGCGGTTGAGGCGGGCCTCGCGATCACGGCGCTACCGGGTCCGGTGGCGGCGATGGTGGCGTTGAGCGCTTCCGGACTGCCCACGGATCGCTTCTTTTTTGAGGGTTTTTTGCCCTCGAAGCAGGGGGCACGCCGAAAGCGACTGAGCGTGCTCGATGCACTGGGGGTCAGCGTGGTGCTTTACGAGTCTCCGCACCGGGTCATCGTGCTGCTCGAGGACGTCGTGGAGGTGCTCGGAGCCCAGCGCGAGGTCTGCGTAGCGCGCGAGTTGACCAAGCTGCATGAAGAGTATCTGCGTGGCACGGCCGATGCTGTGCGAAGCACCTTGAGCGCGCGTGAGCGCGTGCGTGGCGAGTTCGTCGTCATACTTGGGCCGCGCGTCGATGAAGACCCTGCGGCCGCTGAGGAGCGCGAGGAGGCTATTGACTCCAAGATCTTGGAGTTGCTCGAGGAAGGCATGCGCCCGCGCGGCATCAAGGAGGTGGTCAGCGCGCTGTTCGGACTGGCCAAGAGCGAGATCTACGAGCGGATCGAGCGGATCGATCAGGGCCGCTCCAAGCCCTGAGCGCGTCGAAATCTTTTGGCCAAGAAAAGTCACGAGGCGGCCAACTCTCTTTAGAGCGGCCGCCTCAAGGCGTTTGTTCATGGGACGAAGATTAGAACTGCAGCGCCGTGGTAACGGCCACGTGCCAGACATTGTATTGCTCGACGCGAAAGCGGTTACCGGGTGAATCGTAGGTCGGATTGTAGACCGGATTGCGCTCGAAGCGGGCCTCGGGTCCGGTCAAGGCGACGGTATCGTCGGCCGTGCGATCGGAGTTGCGACCGGTGCGCGAGTTGGTCAAAAAGTGCTGCTGTTTGTGGGTAATGCCACCAGCGAGCCTGAGCTGAAAGTAGCGCGAGGGCTGCAGGTTGAAGGCGAGTTGTCCCGAAAACGTGCCGTAGCTCTCAACCGTCATGATGCCGTCGGTGCTAAACGGTGAAGCACTGCCTGCGGCGGCGGCTGTCGCAAGGTCGTAGATCGGCGTGGGAAAGGCATTGGCAGCTTCGCGAATCACCCACGAGCAGGCGACGGCGTCGGCGTTGTTAAGGTTTCCAGCGGTGTCGAACTGGGGCAATACTTCCTCGATCGTCAGGCCATTGCAATCGCTGCTGCTCATGTGATCGAAGAGCGGCGTATAGTCGCGTCCCTCGCTGGTGTAGCCGTACTGGAAGCGCAGATCGATGGCGTAGCGTGCGCCGGTGCGCGCATCGATATGGGGTACGAACTCGGTGCCCACCGTGATCAGGCCGCGCTGGGGCGGACTCTTGATGACCTGGCCCACGTTGTCACGATCGTCGACCGGGCGCAGCAGCGAGTCCGTGGCGACAAAAGGCAGAAAGTACTGAAGGCCGAAGTAGGGCTCAATCCAGTTAAAGCGCTTGGAGGCGGCGAGCTTCCATTGCAGCTCATGCACACCGCGACCGACCGCCCTGTTGTCCGGGCGTGCAATGGGCACGATCGGCATGACGTAGTCCATGCCAAAGAGCAGCGTCGCCTTGGTGTCGTCGCGCTCATCGTTGAACGGTGCCCAGTGGATGCCGATCGAGGGATCGGCAAAGCCGGTGCGCTCAATGCGGTTCATCTCGTCGGTGAGTTCGAAGTAGCGGTAGGTGTTGAACTGATCAAGCTTGTTGAGAGCCTGTTGTTGGGTGTCGCTCGGAGAGAAGACCGCCTGGGCGTCGTTTTGGATGCGTGCCGAGGACGGATCGACCGAGGAGTTGGTCGCGTCGACCGACTTTTGGGAATTGTCGTTGGCGTATTGCAGACCCCGCGTGGCGCTGAGCACGTAGGGAACGGTGAGGCGAATCTCAAGGTCTTTATAGAGGCCGGCGCGAAGCGTAACGTCGATCGTGCTCTGCGTTTCCTCGTAGAGCATCTCCTTGTTGAAGACGATCGTCGCCTCGGAGCAGCGGCCCGGCTCCTGGATCAGGCGCGGGTTATTGGCGACGAGACTATCTTGCAGACTCAGGTCGTCGGGCGGCACACAGGGCGCCTCGCGTGTGATCGTTGCGCCACCGGTGTTGAAGCGAAAGCGCGGCTCGATGCTGAAATCGAAGGCCTTGTAGGTCTCATCATCGAAGTCGTCGAGATCGTCGGCGGCATCGAGCAAATCGGTGAACTCGGCGGCGTGAGCAGGGCCGTGCAAACCTGCAAGGCCAACAGCACAAAATAGTAGGGCAGGCAGAAACAGACGACGCTGCATAATAGACTTCTCCTGAATACATCGAGGCAAAGCAAAGGCTGGGCGGCCTGTAAAACTATCCGCTTGGGAAAAGCAGCCGCCTCAACGACCCGCAATTATCGCAAATTCCACTAATCAGCCTGTTCCTTGTTGATGAACGCGACACTTTAAGGTCTTGGCATTGCTATCAATGACCTCCCTCAGTGTCAAGTTTGTCGAGGCTTGCATGGGTCAAAGCAGCTCAAACGACAGTGCCTCGCCACTGAGCTGTGCTTGTCCACGAAAGCAAAGAAAGGTAGCGTCAAAACATTGACAGTGTGGTGGTGCTGTGGTGTCATGAAACCTGAGAAGTTAGCAACCGTCCCAAATTTTTGAAGCTTGGCCCATACCAGGGCCATGTGATGATCATTATCGTCTGTAGGGCAAGTTTTTTGAGGTTTTTCGCTATCGCGGTAAGTTTGGCTTGCAATCAACGGTCAATGTTGTATCAACGCAGACGCATGTAAACACCAGTTGTTGCGCCACATTGAGTCGTAGTTTGTGGCCATGGGATGTAACCGTAGTCGATGTTGTGGAAGGAAGACGTATGATGACCCCTGGTACGATGCTCCGAGAAGCTCGAGAGAGCAAAGGATTGACCCTGGCCGACGTGGCCGCCATTACCCGCATCCCCAAGACGATGCTGGGACATTTGGAGCATGACCGGTTCGAAGAGTACGAAGCAGAGGTCTTTGTCCGTGGTCACCTGCGCAACTATGCGCGCGAGCTGCGCCTGGATCCGGAGGCGATTTTGCAGTCATACGAGCGTATGACCGGCAAGGTGATGGCGCCGCCCAAAGTTGAAGAGCGCAAGCGCATGACGCTGCGCCCGCGAGCGGTCGACCAGGAGTTGAACAAGCGTGCGCCGCACTCGAGTGGTCCCATGCAGAGCATTCGTCCAAGCCACCTGGTGGCCGGCGTGCTTGTTCTTTGCGGGATCGTTGTGATGGCGAGCTTTCTGACCAGCAGCCGTGCAACGGCCAAAGATCCGGCGAGCTTTCCCGTCGCCAGCGAGAGCGTCTGGGAGATCGAGCAGGACGTCGAGCAGACCCGCTGGCTGCTCGAGCAACCGGCTCAGGGCACGAACTAAGAGCGAAATGTTACAATCCCAAAAACAAAGAGCCTACAGACACTGTCTGTAGGCTCTTTGTTTTTGGGGCTCAAAGCATGTTGAAGCGCGCGGCCAGCGCGCGTGCTTCGACGATGTTGTCCTCGATCGAGCAGTAGGTCCAGCCACCGTAGCGCCCGATCGTGTGCACGCCGCGAAGCGCCAGGACGCCGCTGAGGCGCTCAAAGACCTCGCGCGACTGACGCGTGATGTGCACGTAGGCCGGATCGAGCACGACGTCGTGGTGGGCGACGAGCTCGTGGTCGCTCACGATACCGGCCTCACGCAGGTCGGCCAGAACGCGGGTGCGGGCTGCCTCGACGTCGGGAACGTCGTTGGCGGCGTAGCCCAACTCGACGTAGAGGCTCATGCGCTCGGTGTTGAGGATATTGTCGTAGAAGCCAACACGGTAAAAACTGTATTTGTGCTCAGGAAAGTAAACCCAGTGCACGTCTTCGGGCCCTTTGCGATCAAAGCCCAGATTGAAACACAAGACCTTGTTGTAGCTGAAGGTTGCCGGGTCGTGGGGCAGTGCACTGAGCTCGAGCAAACGGTTGAAGGGTGCCGAGGAGATCAAGTATTCGAAGGCGACGGTGCGCCCCAGGGTCGTGGTCGCAATCTTTTGAGCGAGATCGATCTTGACGATGCCTTCGCCGAGCAAGACGCGATCGTCGGGCACCTCGGATTTGAGCGCGTTGACGTACATGATCGCGCCGTTTTTGGGGTAGGTAAAGCTGGCATTGTAGGAGGCGTTGTCCGGCCGGCGCATGTTGCGCACGATGTCTTCGAGGTCGGCATGGGGAAAGAAGCGGCCCATGGCATCGCGGTCGAGCTGTTCGAGATCACAGGCGTAGAGCTTCTCGTTGTAGGGCACCAGAAACATCTCGCTGATGCTGCGCCCGAACTTCTCGTAGAGCATGCCCTTGAAGCTTGCCTGGTCGAAGTCCTTGGCCGCCTCGTTGCGAAAATACAGGTCGTAGAGACAGTCGATGAACTGCTCTTTGGGCAGCTGGTGGATGTTTTTTTGGAAGGGGAAATCGATCCAGCTCTGGTCGACGATGATCTTGGAGAGCTTCTCGACGGTGACGACCTCGTCATCAGGCATGCGCGCGCGCAAATAGGCTTCGATGTCGGGGTGCTTGAAGTGAAAGAAGTGGCCGGAGTAGTCCCAGACAAAGCCTTCGCGTTTGATCGTCTTGCACCAGCCGCCGATAGCCTCGTCGCGCTCGAGTACGAGGTAGTCGTCGCTGTCGATGAAGTTGGCAAAGGCCAGGCCGGACATACCGGCGCCGATGACGAGGTACTTGGTTTTCATGGAAGAGCTTTTTGCTGAAGGACTCGCAGGTGATCGTAAAAAGTGCTCGACGATTTAGATGCACAATGTAGCGCATCTGCCATTGCAGCATGTGAATGTGACGGCGCATCTTCCACATGATGAAATGTTGCGGGTTTGTCCACATCGATCTTGGATGCTGATCGACCCACACATGGTGCTTCTTTTGGCGCACAGTTCTTCTGCGGTTTCGGGGAGACAGCACTCCCCGCTTACACACACGCTACCGTGCGCGCAATCGCCACAGCCGATCATGTTTTTGACGCCGCAACGGTCGGTCAACTCTTGAGTTCCACAGGCATTGGCCTTGTCGCAAATCTCCCCATGGGATTCCGAAATGCAAACACAACGGCCGTTTTCGCATACGTCCAAATCCGTACAATCGGCCTGACAATCCAGGGTGTTGCCACAGCCATCGCTGATATTGTCACATGAATCCGCGGGACATTCGGTGATCGGATCGCAAGGCTCGTCGGTGCACTTGTTGAGCGCGTTGCAGGCTTTTGTGTCGGGACATGGGTCCGTGCAACTCTTAAAGCCACCGCAGCCATCGGGGATCAGGCCACACTCATAGCCCTCCAGAAGGAGCTGTTCGCATGTTCGCGGCGTGCAGGCTTCGCAGAAATTGGGCAAGTCTGGATTTGCGCCGCATTGGTTGCCGTCGGTGCAGGCGCCACAATAGACGTTTCGCGCGATGCCACAGCGGTCATCGACCTGGACGTTGCCGCAATCTTTTCCGGCGCACAGTTCTGCGGCGCTTTGTGAGACGCAGACGCACACATTTTCCGAACATTGCTCATTGATGCCACAAAAGTCGCAATCGATCAGGTGCGTGGCTCCGCAGGAGTCAGCGGTCTCGATCGTACCACATTGGCTATTTGCCTTCTCGCAGAGCACTTTGGCATCGGCCAGTACGCAGTGAACGTCGCTGTGATCCGTGGTGTCCGAGGAGGCGTCGTGGTCGTGGACGTCGGAATCTGAGGTCAAAGGCGTCGGTGTGCTGACGCCAAAGATGCACGCAGCCAACAAGCAGGCCAAGATGGCGATCACCAGGGGCAACGTATGTTTCGAAGATTTCATAAGGTCTTGTGCTCGTTGCTAAATTGGTTAGCTGACGAGTGAACGATCTCAGAGAGCTTGCGACAATTCAAAACTGCACGAGAGACGCAACATTTGCGCGGGGTTATCACCCCAGCGCTTAGAAGCTGATGTGCAGACGTGCCCCGGCGCTGCTGCCCGAGACGGCTGGAAAGAGGCGGGCTTGAATGGCGGGTTGATCTTCGCCCGACTCGATCAACAAGAAGTAAACGCCGCCGGCGGTCAGCGCGGCGCCTAGGGTGTAGAGCGTGGGAACCATCCAGCGTGCGCGCCGCTGTGGATCCGTGAGCTCGGCCTGCCGCAGCTTGAAAGCTTGCTCGGCGCCCGGAGCGCGCGAGTCACGCAAGGCGTAAAGCTCGCTTTGTCGGTCGAGGGCGACGATGTGGTAGACGATGGCGCCGGTGAGCATGACCGCGCCTGAGCCGGTCAATCCCCAGCCAATCATCTGTTTTGAAACGCCCGGCGAGGGCGGCGCTGGCACGGGCTCGAGCTCTGGCTTGGGACGCTGCTCTTCGAGATGGTCCTGCAGTGCGACAAGCTGGGCATGCTGCTCATCGGTCATCTCGAGCTTCTGGGTCTCTTGAATCAGCGACTCGGCTGCTTCCAGGTTATTGTCGGCGAGGGCTTCCTCGGCCAATTGAATGTTACAGACGACCTGAACCTTGTTGACGTCGCGACGATCCGAATCGGTGACCTCACCGGATTGCAGGTAGCCGGCGGCGGCCGGGATGGCCTTGATGCAGTAGCCTGCGCGATACCAGGCGATCATTTCGTTTTTGAGCAGGACCGGGTCAGGGAAGGCCTGGTAGGCTTCGCGAAACTTGGCTGCGGCCTCTTCGAAGCGCCCGTCGATTATGGCCTCGGTGCCTTCGTCGCTCAGCTCGAGCATTCGGTCTTGATTCTCTTGGGCGAAGCCGGGAGCAGCCAGCCACGGGGAGCTGAAAAGCAGCGCAGACAACCCCAAGAACACGACAAAACGAAGAATACGGTGCAAGGCCAATTTCTCGGTAGGGGCAGGCATAGAGGTTACAAATCCAATTTCGGAGGGCGCCTTGTGGAAGGCTCGGATTCATCGTCACCGAGGTTCAATTTAACAGGTCTGTTGCGACTTGTCTTGTCAGTTGTCGTGGTCGCCGTGGTCGTTTTTGGGCGTTTGGTTTTGGTCGGTGCCGTCGTGGTCTCGATCGGCGCCACCGCAGTGGCCTCTTTGATTTTTGCGGCCTCGCGCTCCCGGGTGGCGGGGCGAGTGGGAGGGGGATGGCTATTGATTGGCTGGGTTTTTTCGAGCGTCGGATCAGCCTCAACCAGCTGCTCGTCGCTGCCTGGCTCAGGTTCTTGTTCGGCTTGCTCGTTGAGCGCAGCAGCCAGGGGCAGCTCGACGCCGGTCGCCTCGATTTGCGACTTGTCTGCCACGATCTTGATGATGAGAAAGGCGATGACAACGGTCAAAATCGCGACGAACACCACGACCAACGGGGTTCGTGATGAGCGCGGGGCAACGGGCTCAGATACACCCTCGAGATCCTTCATGGTCACGAAGGCGCGTGCGGTGTCGGCGTTCGAAGGCGTCGCCGCCTTGGTCACTGGTTCGGGCTTAGAACTCAGCGCTGCAGGATTGGGCACGGGCGCGAGCACCGGCACCGGCACCGGCACCGGCACCGGCACCGGCGCCGGTGCCGAAGGCCGTGGCGATGGCGCCGGCATTTGCGCTGCTTGCAACGCGGCATGTTCGCCGGTGTCGATGCCAAGCTCGGTGGGCACGACGACGTGAGCCTCGCGCGGCTCGGAGTCCGCCTGGGCCGCGCTAATTTTGGCGTTGGGCCCAGGCCCACTCTTGGCACGGCGCAGCTCATGCGAGGAGCGGTCTGGCGTGCTCGTGTCACCGAGCACGCCGGCCGGCAGGGCGTCGAGCATCGCGATGATATCTTTGCCCGACTGCGGCCGCAGGTTCGGCTCCTTTGCGAGCAGCGCGAGCACAATGTCGCGAAGCTCCGGTGGAAGGCCCTTTCGCACCATGGTTGGCGGCGGCTCATTGATGTGCATGAGCAAGACGTCCAGCGGGTTGGCGCCGAAAAACGGCAGGCGGCCTTCGATGAGCTCGTAGAAAATAATGCCCAACGAGTAGAGATCGCAGGCCGGCGTCAGGTTGCGCGTCGAGCGTGCTTGTTCCGGGCTCATGTAGGGCGGCGTGCCGAAAACCTCGCCAATGCGCGTGATGCGGTCGGCCTCGAAGTCGTCGCTGCTGGCTTTGCCCTCAACGCCGCCCTTCATGATCTGGGCGATGCCAAAGTCGAGCACCTTGACCATCTCGGAGCCGTCGGTCATGCGCGCGAGCATGATGTTCTCGGGCTTCAAGTCGCGGTGCAAGATGCCGTGGTGATGGGCGTGATCGAGGGCCGAGGCGATCTGGCGGATCACCGCGACGATCTCCTTGAATGGTGTCTGGCGGGGGATGAGCGTGTCGATCGACTCGCCGTTGATGAACTCGACGACTGTGTAAAAGGCCTCGATGTCCGAGGAGTAGCCAAAGTCGAACAACGTGATGCAGTTGGGGTGGTTCATGCGGCCGATGGCCTTGGCCTCGACCTCGAAGCGGGCCTTGATGTTCTCGTGCTTGGAGAACGTGGAGTGCAGCAGCTTGACGGCCACCTTGCGGTCGACCATGAGCTGGGTGCCTCTGTAGACGGCACCCATCCCGCCTTGCCCGATTTGCTCGTCGAGTCGGTATTTGTTCTCAATGACCGTTCCGACTCGGGTAGCCGATGTCATAGCGCTCTCAACCAACGGTAATGCAACAAGAGTCTCAGATTGGACACTACAGGGGCGTTCGAGAATGGCATGAATCGCTGTGGGCCGCGAACTTTTTGGTGGCGCTTCGACATGGGGCCTCCTCAAAGTTGGGATTGATGGCTTGCAGATCCCTCGTGCGGCACTAGGCTAGCCGATGGAGGCGCGCGCTTCAACATGAATAGTGGTTGCGCGAAGTGTTGTCCCGCCTTTACGCACGGGGGCCATCGCTGATAGACAAAAGCGCCGCCGGGAGTAAGAATCCCGGCGGCGCGCACGAGCACGCCGTGCCGTTGCCCAAGAGACGAAGGACTCATGAAGAATCAACGAATGTCGAGGTTTTGGGCGGGCTTGTTCATGGCGATTGCCCTGGTGGCGTGTGCGCAAGCCGGCTGCGGTGAGGCCTCCGATGATCCGAGCGATTGCACGCCCGATCAGTATTACGACGAGGCGCGCGGTCTGTGCCAGCTCTGTCCGTCGGTGAGCGCGCCGACCTGCCGGGAAGGCTGCGGCTTTACGATCGCGCGCGACGAGCGCGGTTGTCCGCAGGCGCGTTGTGCGGTGGCCTGTGATCTGTGCCCGCAGGGCCAGGCGTTCTCCGAGCAGACCTTGAGCTGTCAGCCCGTCGATTAGCTGAAGTCATCGTAAGCCAGAGGAGGCCCGAGGTGAGCGAGTCGGAGACGTTGTTTTGCGGGCGCACCGCCTCACAGATCAGCGCGCTGCGCGCCGATCTGCTGGGCTGGTACGACGAGCACCAGCGCGCCTTGCCCTGGCGAGGCAGTGAAGACCCCTATGCGGTATGGGTATCGGAGATCATGCTCCAGCAGACCCAGGTGGCAACGGTCATCGCTTATTACGAGCGCTGGATGGTGAGCTTTCCAAGCGTCGAGGCGCTGGCCGAGGCGACGAGCGACGAGGTTCTCGAGGCCTGGGCAGGCCTTGGATATTATCGACGCGCGCGCGCCTTGCATGCCGGGGCGCAGTTGGTCGTCGGCGAGCACGCGGGCAAGCTTCCAAGCGACCTCGCTGGCCTTCGCAGCCTTCCTGGCGTCGGTGCCTACACGGCAGGCGCGATCGCCTCGATCGCTTTTGGCCAGGTCGAGCCACTCGTCGATGGCAATGTTGCCCGGGTATTGTCGCGCCTGTGGGCGCTGAGCGACGATCCCAAGAGCGGCTCCGGTGCGCGCGCCTTGTGGGAGATCGCCGCCGGTCTTGTCGACCCGGCGCGGCCCGGAGATTTCAATCAGGCCTTGATGGAGCTCGGAGCGACCGTGTGCAGCCCGAAGAGCCCGGCGTGCCTGATCTGCCCGTTGCGCGAGGCGTGCGAGGGCTATTCAAGCGGGCAGCCCACGGACTTTCCGCCCGCCCAGATTCGCGTGCGCCAGAAACCGGTGGGCGCGCGCACGGCCATCGTGCAGGCAGGAATTGGCGAGCAGGCGCGGTATTTGATCGTGCAGCGACCGGCCGACGGGCTGCTCGGCGGGCTGTGGGAGTTTCCAACCGTCGTCGTTGCAGGTCGCGAGCTTCCATGCGTCGAGCTGCTCGATGCGTACCTGGCCAAGGGCCTGGGCTTGGACAGCGCGGCAAGTGCGAACGGGCGCGCTCTTGGGCGCATCGTGCATCACTTCTCTCATCTCAAGATGACGATCGAGGCCGAGCTGCGCCAGATCGATGCCGATCAGAGCGCAATGCGCGTGGCCGAAGGTGCGCGATTTGTCGATGCCGCAGGCCTGGAGCAGGTCGCGATGTCGGCCGCGATGCGAAAAATCGAGAATCTCGTCGATTGAGACCTCAAAGCGGCTTGGGTCAGCGAAGCGTTGCATCGTTGAGCAGACGTTGGGCGGTGAGGCTAAATATCTCGATGTTCTCGGCCGGCGTACCGTCAAACTGGTCGCCCATGGCGAAGTTGGTCGAGGTGACAAAGCGCGCGATCTTGATCTGGCGGCTCCTCAAATAGTGCAAAAAGTCGCCAGTGCCCAGATCGAGGTCATCGCGCTCGACTATGCTGATGTGGTTGCTCACGTGGGCCTCGACCTGGGTCTTCAAGAGGCCGAACAGCTCGACGCGGTCCTCGCCATCGCCGGCCTCGACGAGGATCACCAGCGAGGTTTCCCGGCTCTCGATCAGATCGCGCAGCGCCTGAACCTCGGGCGAGCTCGAGGCGTCGATGGCGAAGTCGGCGGCGACGTCGATCTGAGCTGCGTTGAGCGTGCTCTCGTCTAAAATGCCGTCGGGGTTTGCAGCGGTCACGATCGCCACCTGCGTGCCCTCAACCACGCTCTGTGAGAGCAGCGCACGTCGAATGTGCTCGCTCAAGTGCAGTCCCATGCGCCGGTTGTCGCTGACGCCGGAGACGAGCAGCGCCCAGGGCGTGGTGCTGTCTTCGTCGCCAATTTGCTCGATGCGAAGCTCGCCACCAGATGCCGAGGTGCCGAGCTCGCGCGCTGTGTATTGCGATGGCGAGGGGAAGCTCTGCAGGCGCTCGAAGGGATCGCCGGTGGGGGCGACGCCGTTGTCGCGCGTCCAGACCATGGCCGCCTCCACGGCGCGCTCGACGGCCCACATCTCATCGTCGGTCAAGGAGATGCCCACCCGTGAGAACTCCACGGTGATGATCGGGATGCCAATGGTCTCGCCGGCCCAACTGCCAAGCGAGCCGGGGCGTGAGCCGATCCGGTAGGCCGGAAAATCCGAGGCATCACCCATGGCCCGGGCGAGCTCCTCGCCAGGGCCGTCCCAATCCATGACAGGATAGCAGCAGTGCAGGCTGAGGATGGCCGTCGGATCGACGGCCAGGATGCTCTCGTGGATGGCCTCGCTCTCGGGCTCCGAGAGCGCATAGGGGCCGCCGATGCCGCCCTGAAAGTTGTCGGCAGGAAAGTTGCGGTTGCAGTCGACGCCGTTGGCGTTGCCTCGGGTATTGTCGAAGACGCCGTCGGGGTTGGCCGTTGGCAAATAGAAGATTTGAACGCCCATGCGCTCGGCCAGGCCGCCGAGCAGCGGTGCCCGAAAGCGCTCGCCGAAGGTCACCGAGGAGCGCTCGTTGCCGTGAATCGCCGATAGGATGTAGAGCACCGGGCCTTCACTGCCAAAGCGCTCGGCAACGATCGGGCGGCCCTCGACCGAGTGTCCGATCACAAAGCCGCGATCGGTCATCGGCACGGGCTCGACAACGTCGTCCTCAACATCAGTGAGCTCGCTGGTGTCGAGCTCGGGGCCAACGCTTGTGTCGGCCACGTCCGCGTCGTCGTGGTTGTTGGCGTCGTCGCCCACATCGATGAAATGCCCGATGTCTTTTCGTGGCCGGGGTTGATCGACGTCGTCGTCGTCGCTGCAAGCCGTGCCCACGATCAACATCAGCAGGGCGATTCCAACAAGTGCCTTCCATGGACGAGCCATTGACCATCTCCAATCAAGTCATCAGTTTTGGCAAAACTGCCATCGTGGGCGCAAGGCTCCCCTATGGTCCCCAGGATGTCAACGCCTGGGGGCATCACAAGTAGGGAGCCAGCAGCGCCGCGGCACCGTCGCGAAGGCGCACCAGGGTGGAGCGCTTCTCGTAGTCTTGCAGCGTGTAGGGTCGGGTGGTGAGCAGGCGCGCCTCGATGCGGGCTTCAAGTAAGCCGGCGAGTTCCTCGTCGTAGCACTCGACGTTGAACTCGAAGTTGAGGCGAAGGCTGCGCTCGTCCCAGTTGGCCGAGCCGAGCAAGACCCACTGGCTGTCGACGATCATCAGCTTGGAGTGGTCAAAGGGCGGCGGTGTAAACCAGATCGTGCAGCCACGCTCGAGCAGGGGACGAAGCTGGCTCATCGCGGCCCAGTGGACAAAGGGCAGGTTGTTGACGGCCGGCAGCACGATGTCGACCACGACACCGCGCATCACCGCCAGGTTGATGCTCGTCATCAACGTCGTGTCGGGCACGAAGTAGGGCGTGACGATGCGCACGTGGTGGCGGGCACAGGCCAGCGCGCCGAGCAGCGTCCAGCGTAGCTTGTCGAAATCCTCGTCGGGGCCGTCGGGAATGCCGCGGGCGATGGCCGAGCCGACCGGCTCGAGCGGTGGAAACCACAGCTCGCCGCGCAGCAGTTCACGCGCGCTGAAGGCCCAGTCGTCGGCGAAGACCTCCTGGAGATGGGCGACGACGGGGCCTTCGAGGCGAAAGTGCAGGTCGTGGGTGGGAAAACGCGGCTTTGAGGCGAGCACATGGGCGGCGCGAATGTTGATGCCGCCGGTGAAGCCGATCGTGCCGTCGACGACCATGATTTTGCGGTGGTTGCGCAGGTTGATCGTCATGAAGTGCGGCGGCACGATCGAGGGCAAAAATCGCGTATGGCGCACCTTGGCGCGGCGAAGGGCGCGCAAGATCGTGGGAAAGGAGTAGCGCAGGCCAGCGGCGTCGATCAGCACGCGCACCTCGACGCCGCGCGTGACGGCTGCGGCTAACGCGCGCACGAAGTGCTGGCCCCAGGCGTCGTTGTCGAAGATATAGCTGGCGAGCGTGATCGATTTTTGGGCCTTCTCAATGGCATCGATCATGGCCGGAAACACCTCGTCGCCATCGAAGAGCGGCTCGATGCGCGCGCCCGGCAGCAGCGGGCGCCGGACCACCTCGTTGACCACATGGGCCAGCGCGCTCAGGTGGCGCGTCGGCTCAGGCAACCATTGCTCGAGGCTCTCCGGGGTCAATGGAGTGACCGTGGGCAGCGTAAAGAAAGGCTCGATCACGCGGCGAAGCGTCTCGGCGCGGCGGCGGATGCGGTTGACGCCCAAGATCAGGTAGAGCGTGACGCCAACAAAGGGTGCAAGCCAGGCCAGGCCTATCCAGGCCACGGCCGAGCCCGGCTCGCGGCGCGAGAGCAGCACATGCACCGAGGTGAGCGCGGCGGCCGAGACCGCCATCACGCTGAGCAAGACGGGCATGAACTGATCGAGGGTCTCAAACATCTGGCGAGTGTGCTCTCAATTGCCGACCGATACCCGCACCCGGTGGGTGTTCCATTGGTCGCTCTCGAACTCGAGGAGCACATCGGTTGCGTTTTCGTCGACGAGCAGCTCGAGCGTGACCAGGCCATCGTCATCGGTGGTGGCGACGGCTGCGCCAGCGCCGTCGATCACGCGCACGGTGACGGCCGGCGCGGCGACGGGGATCTCGGCAAAGCGGCTGTCGTGATCGATGACCTTGAGGGTGACGCTGCCACCCTGGCCGGCGCTCAGGTTGCGGCTGACGACTTGAGAGCCGAGCTGCTTGAGGTAGACGCTGGCGCCGACGTCGCGAAAGCGAATGCCGGCCGTGGCAAGCGAGGCGCCCGTCCAGGCCGGGCGCGTCGTGTCCTGGAGCTCCATGCCGTGGTCGCTGGTGAGAACGATCATCGTGGTATCGAGCAGGTCGAGGTGCTCGAGCACGGCCAACATGATGCGCAGGCGCTCGTTGACGCGGGCGATCACCACGTGGCGCTCCTGGTCGCCGTGGGGGCCGTAGGCGTGGCCGGCGCTGTCCGTGGAGCCGAAGTTGACCATGGTGAAGCGGGGCACGGGCAGGGTGTTGGCGACGGCGCGCTCATGGTCGAGGAAGACGCGGGCAAAGGTCTGCAGGCTGGCGTTGTCGAGCACGCCGCCGTAATCGGTGATGTCGGCCAGCGGCAAGGGGTAGGTGTTCAAGCCGATCGTGACCACGTCGGCCGAGCTCGGCGGCACAAAGCCTGCCGGATAGCGTTTCTCGAGCGTGGCGAGCTCGGCGCCGCGCGACGAGGGCTCGTTGATGCTGGCCGCGAGGTTGCCGGTTTCGGCCAGCGTCCCGAAGCTGCGAACGACGGCTTCGTGCAGCGTCTCAACGGGCATCTTGGGGTGCGCGCTGCCGAGCAGGTACTCGGTCTCGAAGATGTCGCGAATCGGGCTCTCGGTGATGCCCTTCTCGCGGATCCAAAACGAGTTGTCGATGATGCCGTGGTGGCCGGCCCAGGCGCCCGCGCCCAGCGAGTTGTGGCTGGGATAGGTGTTCGACGGATAGTTCGTGATCGAGCCGTACCGGTAAGCCAGGCCGCGACCGAGCAGGCGGTGGTAGGTGTCGACGTCGAACTCGGGATCCTGGGAGAGCGCCTGGTACAAGATCTCGATGTTGGTCAGGCCGTCATTGACGATGATGATCGCGCGCTCGGCGACGGGCTCACCGTTTTGGATCTTGGCCCAGGCCTCCTCGGTGAACACCTCCTGGAGCACGCGACCGTCTTGCCACTTGAGATAGACATCGTCGCTAAAGCGCCCGTCGGGGCCCACACCGGTGGTCTTGGCGATGCCCAGCGCGGCGGCGATGGTCGGCGCGATGTCCACAATGCGCGCCACGTCGTCGACGAGCAGCGCGTCGGGGCCATCGAGCAGTTGGTGGACCGTCGCGCCGCTGTCGGGTGCACTGGCGGCATTGCGAATGCCCGGTCCGCTGATGAACAGCGGCGAGCGGCTTTGCAGGCTGCCCAGGTGTCCGTGGTTGCCGATGCCGCCCTTGGCATAGGAGGCCGGCATGGCGAGGAAGTCGCCCGTGCGCGGATCGTCGAAGTTTTGAGCGATGCGCTCAAAGGCGAACGGATAGCTCATCTCATCGACCGGCACAAAGCCCACGCGCGTGTCGTCGACGCCGTAGCCCTGATTGGCATAGCGCGCGTCGTTGGGGTTGATCGCGGCGTCCAAAAAGCTCTCAACCGTGCCAAAGGCGAAGGGATCGACGTTTTGCAGTGGGTTTTGGCCGCTCAGACGCACGGTCTCATAGGTCTGGGGGCCGCCGTCCTCGCCGGCCACGCGCTTAAAACTCAGCTCGCCCGCGAGCACCGCGCCGCCGCTGTAGATTTGGTAGGTCACCTCGCCGCTGTCCTCGTCGCGCTCGGCGGTGGCGATCATGGCCACGTTGACATCGGCGCGAAGGCCATTGAGGGCCAGCTGGAAGAGCTCGCGCTCGTCGTCCTGAATACCCTGATCTTGCCAGGTCAAATAGGGATAGATCGGGTCGCCGATGGCCGCGCCGGTGGGACAACAAGCCTCTTCCTCGCGTACGTCGGCCTTCTCGTTGCTTTGCGGGGTGGTGAAGCCTTCGACGACGACCTTGCGCCCCTCGAGGTGCATCTCGACGGGGATGATGCCGGTGTTGTCCGGATCGAGCAGGCGCATGATCTGCTCTTTGGACATCGGGATGCGGTCGCGCACGGCCTCGAGCAGGGCGTCGACGCCCTCGTCGGAGAGCAGGCCCTTGAGCGTGATCTCTTCGAGGCGGTTGAGCGGCTCATTGAAGGTTCCGTCGAACTCGACCTCGTCGACGCGAAGCGAGACGCCCGCGGTCGCCGTCGAAAAGCCACCCAGATCGATCGAGATGAAGTTCGCGCTCGAGGTGAGCACTCGCGCACTGCAGGCGCCGATCAGATCGAAGGCGTAGCCGCAGGTCGATGTGCTGATCGAGCGATAATCCATGGCGAAGATGTCGTGCTCGGTGTCAGGCGTATCGTCAAAACCAAAGCTCGTGCGAACGCCGATACCGCCGACCATCGCAACCGGATCGTCGGCCTGGCCATCGCTCAAACCGTCAGCGAACAACAAGATCGGCGGCACCGAGCCCACCTGCTGGTTGATCAACGACGCCAGCGAGGTCGGCTTGGAGACGCGCAACAGCTTGAGCGCATACGACTCACCGGGCGGCAGCACGTATTCGACGTCGCACGGCTCCACGAAGACGTCCGGCTCGACGCTGACGGCGTCTTGGCTGGCATCAGCGCCGGAATCCAATAGTGTGGTGGTGTCGCCCGAGGCGTCATCTTCCTGACTTGCGTCGGGAAGGGGTGCTGTTGGCGTCGGATCGGGATCACTGCACGCAGCGAGCGCGCCAGCGAGGAGGGCAACGATCAAACATTTCATCCAATAACGATGCATTTTGAACTCTCGCGTGGTCTGGCGCTGTGATCCTGATGGCGAGCTGCCGACTATTCGACGGGCAGTCGCGTGATGCTCGCGCCGAGGGCGTTGAGCTTTTTGTCGATGTTCTCATATCCGCGGTCGATCTGGCGAACATTGTAGATCGTGCTGGTGCCCTGGGCGCAGAGCGCGGCGATGAGCAGCGACATGCCGGCGCGAACGTCGGGTGATTCGAGCGTGGCGCCGTAGAGCTGGCTCTTGCCGACGACGACGACGCGGTGCGGGTCGCAAAAGACGATCTTGGCGCCCATGGCGATCAGCGAGTCGACAAAAAACATGCGGCCTTCGAACATTTTTTCGAAGAAGAGCACGGTGCCGCGGCACTGGGTGGCGACCGTGATCGCGATCGACATCAAGTCGGTGGGAAACGCCGGCCAGGGCGCGTCGTCGATCTTGGGGATGGCGTTGTTGAGGTCATCGCGAATCTGCAGCTCCTGGTTGCCAGGCACAAAGAGCGCGTCCTTTCGAAACTCGGTCTGCACGCCGAGGCGGGCAAATACCAGGCGAATCATGCGCAGATCTTCGGGCACGACGCCCTCAATCGTCAGCTCGCTGCCGGTCACGGCTGCAAGGCCGGCCAGGCTGCCGATCTCGAGGTAGTCCGGGCCGATCGTGTGATCGCAGCCCCACAGACCTTTGGTGCCCTCGAGGGTGACGATGTTGGTGCCGATGCCCTGGATGCGCGCGCCCATTTTGGTGAGCATGCGGCAAAGGCCTTGAACGTGGGGCTCGCAGGCGGCGTTGTGAATCACGGTCGTGCCCTTGGCCACGGTGGCGGCCATGAGCAAATTCTCGGTCGCGGTGACCGAGGCCTCGTCCATGAAGATCTCGTCGCCCTTGAGGCGCGGGCCCTTGAAGTGAAAGCCCGCCTCGCTGACGTCGATGGTCGCACCCAGCGCGGTGAGCGCCAGAAAGTGCGTGTCCAGGCGGCGCCGACCAATCACGTCACCGCCCGGAGGCGGCAGCTTGCAGTCGCCTTTTCGCGCGAGCATCGCGCCGGCGAACAGAATCGAGGCGCGCACCTTGCGGCACAAATCGGCGTTGAGCTCGGTGCGCTCGACGGGGCCGGACTTGACCTTGACGACGTTGTCGCCAATCCATTCGTACTGTCCACCCAGATCGGCGATGACCTCGAGCATGACGTCGACATCGGCAATGCGCGGTACGTTGCGAAGGGTTACCTCCTCGTCGGTCAAGAGTGTTGCCGCCAGACAGGGCAACGCCTCATTCTTGCTTCCTCCGGGTCGAACACTTCCCTTGAGCTTCTTTCCGCCTTCAATGACAAACTTTTCCATGAACTTCTCGAGACTGATATGGGTTTATTATGCTTCGATTCTACGACGATGGGTTATGTAACATGGCGCCCGATCTCGAACAATCAGCAATCGGTGTGGCTCGAAGGGCCGATGGCGCGCGTTGCATGCGAAAGTTTCTCGACGCTGCCTGGTTGTAAGTAGTAGAGAAGTGCTCAACGCCCCTGATAAATGCTGGAGAACCATGCGTCCCAAGTTGTTTCGAGATCCGATCCACAACATCATCGCCTTCGACCTCAGCGACGGGGTCGAGCAGGTCTTGTTCGAGCTGATTTGCACCCGCGAGTTCCAACGCCTGCGCCGCATTCGCCAGCTCGGCTTTGCAAATCTCGTCTACCACGGCGCCGAGCACAGCCGCTTCTCCCACAGCCTGGGCGTGACCCACATCGCCCGGCGCATGCTCGGCTCGCTGTCGCTGGGCCTTGGCGACGACGAGCGCCTCGAGGTGCTCGCTGCCGCGCTCTTGCACGACCTCGGCCATGGCCCGTTCAGCCACGCGATTGAAAAGGTCACAGGCATCGCCCACGAGAATTACAGCGCGCAAATCGTGCTCGACGAAAGTGGCGAGGTTTTTCAATGCCTTGCGCGCGTGTCTGACACGTTGCCGGGGCGAGTGGCGCGCTATTTCGGCTCCCGCGAGGCGTTCCCCCGCGAGCGCCAGGTGCTTCGCGACATCGTCTCGAGCCAGCTCGACGCCGACCGTCAGGACTACATTTTGCGCGACGGCCTGGCCACCGGCGTCAAGATCGGCCAGTACGACTTCGAGCGCATCCAGGCCATGCTCACTACCTACGAGCGCCGCGAGGAGGACGGCCAACTCACCACCCGCCTTGCCGTGAGCTACCGCGCCCGCGAGGCCGTCGAGGATTATCTGATCGCCCGCTTCCACATGTTCAAGCAGGTCTATTTGCACAAGACCGTGCGCGTCTCCGAGAAAATGCTCGAGGCCGTGCTGCTTCGCGCCGGCCAGCTCCAAAACCAGGGCGCGCCCGCCGATCCCGCCATCAGCGCGATCTTGATGCGCATGCTGGGCGGCGAGCGTCTGTCGAGCGCCGATTTCCTCCAACTCGACGACACCGACATCTGGGCGGCCCTCAAGATCTGGAGTCGCCACGACGACCCCGTGCTCCACCGCCTGAGCGACGGCCTCTTAAACCGCCGCCTCTACAAGACGATCGACCTCGACCAGAACGACCCCGTGCTCGTAGCCCGCACCCTCGACCACGCCAGCGAGCTGGCCCACCAACACGGCCTCGACCCCACCTACGCCGTGCTCGTCGACCGCGCCAAGGACACGCCCTACACGCCCTATGACCCCACCCACCCCAACGCCAGCGCGCACATCCCGATCGTCGAGCGCGACGGCAGCGTCGTGCCGATCGAGCTCGGCAGCGACATCATCCACCTGCTCGGGCGCGACACGTACAATATGTTGCGGCTGTGCGTGCCGGCCGAGCTGCGGGTGTTGGCCTAATACTCAAGTCCCGTAGGATGGGCATCCTGCCCATTCCGTTTCCGTTTCCGTTTCCGTTTCCGTTTCCGTTTCCGTTTCCGTTTCCGTTTCCGTTTCCGTCTCGCAAGTGCGACGGTCGTGCCGCTCGCAGGCAGAGGGTGTCGTAAAATCGATCTAGCTGAATAGACCGATGAGTTCGTCGAGACTCACATTCTTGGCCTTCTTTACGGTGAGTGTCAAGATAGTTGTCGCCTGACGGATGGTTCCTTTCTGTCGTACATGAGCCTCGTCAATCACGATTGAGGCTGACCTGGCTGATGTGCTCCCAATTGCGCGTTTGGCCGCTCCAGCGGC
>JACCWM010000026.1 GCA_013697635.1 Lujinxingiaceae bacterium
GTGAGTTGTCGCGTCCAACCCTGCTCGCGCCACCAGGTTTGCAACGCGCAGACGGGCTTTTGCGAAGCGGACACGAACTGCGTAGCCGAGGGCTGTGAATCGGGCGCGCTGACCTGTGACAGCTCGAGCGGCCGCTGCGTGCCGCTGCCCTGCACGGGCGATGCGGGCTGCCCGGCAAGTTTTGTCTGCGGCGCGCAGGGCACCTGCACGACCGGCTGTCGCCCCAACGGAGGCGCGTGCGCCGCCGGACAGTACTGTCGGGTGCTCACCGGCGAGAGTCTGGGCCAGTGCGTTCCCCAGTGCGTGCGCG
The DNA here is from genome assembly GCA_013697635.1 of Lujinxingiaceae bacterium. Classification (GTDB taxonomy): domain Bacteria; phylum Myxococcota_A; class Bradymonadia; order Bradymonadales; family Bradymonadaceae; genus JACCWM01. The sequence continues at coordinate 311 of JACCWM010000026.1, forward strand.
ACATTGACTGCCCCTTTGGACAATCCTGTCAGCTCAGCGACAATCGCTCGACCTGCCAGCTCGAGCCGCCTTGCCAGAGCAGCGACGACTGCCGCGGCGACGAGATTTGCTCGCAGTCGAGCTGCACGCAACCGCCTTGCACCGATGATAGCGCCTGTCAGGGCAGCCAGGTGTGCAACCGCTCAACCGGCCTATGCGTCGGCGGTGACTGCACCGAAGACATCTTCGCACCCAACCATGCCCAACCCAACGCCGCCACGCTCTCGGTTGGCGTCTACTCTCCGCTGACCTTGTGTCCCGGCCATGCCGACTGGTTTGCCATCGATGTGCGCTCGAGCGATGCGCTTCGCATTCACATCGAACATGGTGCCGGAAGCGACGTCGACATCTACCTCTTCGACCAAAGCGGCCAACTTCTCGCGCTCAATCAGCGCCCGCATAACGTCGTCATCTTGGAGCATGTCGCCACGCGCACGCAAACCCTGGTGTTGAAGATCACGGCGACTAGTTACGCGATGACCAGCTACAGCCTCGACGTCACCCTCAATGCCAACCTCTTCTGCGTCGATGACGCCTTCGAGGAGAACGACACCATCCACCAGGCCACGATCTTGCCGATCACGGCCGGCTCGCCGACGGAGCTGCCGCTGCGCCTTTGCGGCTTTGACGAGGACTGGTTCGTGCTGCCTCAACTCTCGGCTTCGAGCGGGCTGCATGTGCGCTTTCGAAACGCTCCTGCGGATTTTATCGGGCGTCTGCTCACTCCGGACGGCAAAGTCTTCACGCCGGCGCTTGGCGAAAGCCTGCGCTTTCGTCGCCTCGGCGTCTCCGGCAACTACTACCTTCAGGCGCGCACCAGCAGTGGGCGAGCCGCGAGCTACCGCATGCTCTACGACGTCGAGGCGCCCTGGCAGTGCAGCCCGGGCACGGCCCACTCGACCATCGAAACCGCGCGACAGCTCGAGCAAAACAGCACAAGCATCGTCTTGTTTTGCCCGATCGACGGCGGCTGGGAGGTCGGATGGTTTGCGCTGGAGCGTGGCGAAGACCCGGGCACCATTGGCATCGAGCTCATCCCATCGCCCAACGCGCCCACGCTCGATTTCACGCTCTTTGAGCTGATCGACGGCCAACCCGTGGTGATCCGCGCCGCCACGCGCCAGCTCGACGGGCGTCTGGCGCTGACGAGCCTGGTTCAAAGCGAACACCCCTTGCTGATTCGGGTTCTGGCCAATGAGCCAGCCGGGCGCATCCGCACCCAACCCAGCTATCAGCTCTCCTACGGCTTCGAGTATCTCAATTAGCGTCGCGGCCGGTGCGCTTCATGAACGCTTCGATCTCGGAGAAGATGCCGTGCCACAGCGCCGCCTCGCGTTTGTCGAGCCCGGCGCGCAGAAACATCGCCCGAACTGCACGCATGATATGAGGCCCGTTCTGGGTCTTGAAGAACTCGATCGCCGTCAGGGCACGTTCGGCCTGGCCAAACATCGGCTCGAGGCGCGCCAAATCTGCCGGCTCGCGGCCTCCGCGCGCCTGCACGGCATCGACGGCCTGCTCGACGGGAATCTGCTCGGCCACCCGAAAGATCTCCCAGGCCATCAAGAGCACGGCCTGGCCCAAATTCAGTGAGGAGTAGTCGGGGTTGGTCGGAACGGTCACGATCACATGGCAGCGATCGAGCACCTCGTTGGGTAGCCCGGCGTCCTCGCGACCAAAGACCACGGCCGCCAGGCCCTCGCTGGCGGCGCTCACAAGGTCGATCGCCGCGCCACGCGGCTCGACCACAGCCCAGCTAGCCTTGCGCCTGCGTGCGGTCAGCGCCGCGACGAAGGTGCAATCGCCCAGCGCCTCGTCGACGGTCTCGAAGCGCTCAATAGCGGCGATCACGTCATCGGCCTTGGGCGCGCTGATCGCGATGCGTGCTGGATCGGCGCTCGCCGGCGCGACGAGGCGAATGCGCGTGATCCCGAAGTTCTTACAGGCGCGCACCGTGTTGCCGATGTTGATGTCGTCTTGAGGCTCGACGAGCACGACGACGATGTTATCGAGACGCGTCACCGTGGTCTGCCCCGTATTCTCGCGGCTGAAATCCGTCACCGCTCAGGAGTCGTTGCGGCGGCGAGGATTGCGAAGAAACGTGGGCACGTCCATCTGCTCTTCCTCAGTGGGCGACAAACCACCGCCTGCAGCCGCCGCGCCACCGTTGGTGGGCGTGCGAATAAAGGTCGCGCGTCGGTCCTGGCCACCTGGCTGATTGCTCGCGGCCGGCGCAGCCTCGGCGTGTCCGCGCTCAAAGGCGCGCACGACGCCTCGCGGCGCCTCGGCGTAGGCGACGTCTTCGGCGGCCTCGATGCGAACCGGCTCCTGGGCGACGACCTCGGCGACCACAGGCCGCCCCGATATCGTCGTCTCCCGGCGACGCCCGGTCTCCTGGACCTCGGGTGCTGCAGCGACGCGCTTTTTATCAAAGCCCGTGGCGATCACCGTGATCAGGATCTCATCACGCAGGTTTTCGTCGATCACGTTGCCAAAGATGATGTTCGCATCCTCGTGAGAGGCCGACTCGATCAGGCTCATCGCCTCGTTGATCTCGGTGAGCGTCATGTCGACGCCGCCCGTGATGTTGACCAGAATGCCCGTGGCACCCTCGATCGAGACGTCCTCGAGCAGTGGCGAGGAGATCGCCATCTCGGCGGCCTCGAGCGCACGCGAGGGGCCCGAGGCGCGCCCGGTGCCCATCAGGGCCAGGCCCTTGCCCGTCATGATCGTGCGCACGTCGGCAAAATCGACGTTGACCAGACCGCGCACGGTGATCAAATCCGAGATTCCCTGTACGGCTTGCAACAAAACCTCGTCGGCCTTCTTAAAGGCCTCGAGGATCGTCGTCTGGTCGCCGGCGATCGCAAGCAGACGCTGGTTTGGAATGGTAATCAGAGTGTCGACCGCAGCCGAGAGGTTCTTGATGCCTTCCTCGGCCTGGCGGCGCCGGCGCCGCCCTTCAAAGTGAAAGGGCTTGGTGACCACGCCCACCGTCAGCGCTCCGGCCTCGCGTGCCAGACTGGCGATGATCGGTGCCGCGCCGGTGCCCGTGCCGCCGCCCATGCCCGCCGTCACGAACACCATGTCCGAGCCCTTGAGCGCCTCGGTGATCCGGATCTGATCCTCGAGCGCCGAGTTGCGGCCCACGTCCGGGTTGGCGCCGGCGCCCAGGCCCTTGGTCAGGTTGTTGCCCAACTGGATCTTGATCGTCGCCAGGTTGGTCTCGAGCGCCTGCAAATCCGTATTCGCCGCAATAAACTCGACGCTGTTGACACCTTCCGTAATCATCGTGTTGACCGCGTTACCGCCGCCGCCACCTACGCCGATAACCTTAATCGTCGCCGATCGGAGCACTTCGGCATCATCAAACTGGAGCATAGTATTTTCCTGCACTGCGAAGGATACGGACACAAACGAAACAAACGGCTCGAGAACAACACCATACGACGCGAAGCGGCATTCGAGCAAGACCGTGCGAAGATATCATCCCCGATTGACGGCTTCAAGCACTGGGCAATGGCGCGCGCTTTAAAAGATCAGAACATCTCGGCAAACCAGCGGCGCATGCGCAGCGCAACCTTGCGGTAGACGCCTTCCTCGCGCACCCGAAACAAGTTGGTTTCCGGGTGCTTGGCGCCGTATTGCACAAGGCCCACGCCGGTGGCGAACTTGGGATTTCGCACCACGTCGACCAGGCCGCCGATACCGCGCGGCACGCCCCGGCGAACCGGAAGGCCGAGCACCTCCTCGGCGATCTCGGGCATGAACTCGAGGATCGTGGTGCCACCCGTGATCACTACCCCGCTGGCGATCAGATCCTCGCAGCCAGCATTCTTGATCTCGCGGGCGACGTAGGCAAAGATCTCCTCGACGCGCGGCTCGATGATCTCACTCAAGATCTGTCGGCTCAAGATGCGCGGCGGACGTCCACCGACCGAGGGCACCTCGATCGTCTCCTCCGGGCTGACCTTGCTGGTCATCGCACATCCGTAGCGCTGCTTGATACGCTCGGCCTCGGCCATCGGCGTGCGAAGGCCCACGGCGATGTCGTTGGTCAGGTGATTGCCACCGATCGAGAGCACGGCCGTGTGCACCAGGCTGCCATTGGCATAGATCGCGATGTCGGTCGTGCCGCCACCGATGTCGACCACAGCCACGCCCAACTCGCGCTCGTCGGCGCTGAGCACGGCTTCGCTGCTGGCGAGCTGCTCGAGTACGATGTCGGCCACGTTGAGCCCGCAGGCGTTGGCGCACTTGATGATGTTTTGAGCGCTGGTCACCGAGGCGGTCACGATGTGCACCTTGGCTTCGAGGCGAACGCCGGTCATGCCGATCGGCTCCTTGATGCCCTCTTGCTCATCGATCATGTACTCCTGAGGGATCACGTGGATCACCTCACGGTCCATCGGGATCGCCACGGCGCGAGCGGCGTCGACGACGCGGGCAAGATCGCTGGCTTTGACCTCTTTGTCTTTGACCGCGACGATTCCATGGGAGTTGAATCCCTGGATATGGCCACCGGCGATGCCGGCAAAGACCGTATTGACCTCGCAGCCTGCCATCAGCTCGGCCTCTTCGACGGCCTTTTTGATCGAATTGATCGTCGCGTCGATGTTGATCACCACACCCTTTCGCAGCCCCGTCGAGGGATGGCTGCCGATGCCAATGATGTCGATGCCGTCCGGCGTCACCTCCCCGATGATGCACGCGATTTTTGTCGTTCCAATGTCCAGCCCAACAACGATTTCATTTTGACGTCCCATACCACTCCCTTCCTTGGCAACGGTCTCGCACTAAGCCACTAGCTCGCACACCCAAATAAAGTCTTCCACACACCCATCCCATGCCTTGCCACCGCAACTGCCGCCCTGCCCCGCAGCAAACCATCACGGTGTTGCGCGAACCCCACCCCCGTCGCCACTCCCTGGCTCCGGGCGCCGGCCCACGGCCACGCGTCCAAGGTCCCCGTCCTGATCGACGAGCACATAGTCGGCGTCCATCCCACGGCGAATCAGCGTCGACTGCACGACCCGCAAGCGCTCCAAGCGCTCGCCATAGCGGCCCCACCCCAGACGCACTTCGGTGCCGGTCTCCTCGGTCACGAGCGAAACGCCCATGACCGCATCGACGTGCACCTGGCTCAGCTTTTGGAGCTGGCCAAGTCCCATCTCGTCGTAAATGCGCGCAACCTCGAGCGCATGACCAAGCAGCACCACACTGCGCTCGCTTGCCAGGTCGGCCCGGGTCAACCCACTGATCAACGGCAGATCGATCAGGGCGCCCAGGGGCGCGCCTGCCGCAAGCTTCAAGAAGCCCTTGCCCTCGGCATCAATGACGGTATAGCCGTCTTCAACCAACAAAGCCGCCGGCACGTACTCCTCGATGCGCACCTCCACCCGATCGGGCAGACGCCGCTCGACGCGCACTGCTTTGACGAAGTCCAATCCACTGATAACCGCTTCGCTTCGGCTCGTGTCGACAGAAAAGACGTTCATGCCCACAACAATCTGAGCAGCAGCCAAGATCTGGTCTTGCCCGACACGGTCATGACCGCGCACCTCAACGTGCTTGAGCGCGAAATAGCTGCTCGAGACCGTGTGCACGTAGGCTTGAAAGGTCAGGTAGGGAAGGCCCAGGGCGACGACGGCCAAAAAAGCAAAGGGCAAAGCCGCGCGGATCAGTGCCCAGCTGCTGGCAGCAGCCCCTCGGAGCTGCTCTCGGCGATCGGGTCGCCTTCGGTTGCTTTGACGTTTGCGTACCACGTGGTCTTCCCTGACAAATCCGCCCTCGTCCGTGAGGGCAGCACTAAACAACCGACGCCGTTTACAGCGTCGCCATCTCACAGCTGGCCGAATCCAACATCCACTCGGCAAATTGCGCAAAACTCATGCCCTTTCGAGCGGCCAACTTCGGCACCAAACTGGTCTCGGTCATGCCCGGAATCGTGTTGATTTCCAGCACGAACAGCTCGCTTGCACCGCGGGCCTTGACGTCGACGCGCGCCACACCGCGACAGCCCAGTGCGTCGTAGGCGGTGCGCCCGATGCGCTCGAGGCGCGCCAGCAGGCTTGGTTCTTCAACGAAGCGATAATCGGTCTGCTTCGACTCGTATTTGGCTGCAAAATCATAGAAGGCCTCACCGGGCACGATCTCGATCGCGCCCAGAAAAACTTCATTGGAGTAACCGATGCTGTACTCGGGACCATCGAGATAGGACTCGACCAAAATCCCCGAGGAGGCAGCGTGGCCGAGCTCGGGCTCGAGCGTACTCACCGCCGTATAAGCCTGCTCCAAATCCTGGCAGATATAGACGCCCAGGCTGCTGCCGCCATCGTTGAGCTTGATCACCAGCGGCAGATCGAGTCCTGCCTCGTCGAGGCGCGCTTTCAAATCGGCTGCGCTTGTGACGCTCCTGACGCCCAGGCGCAGCCCGAGCGCAACGGAGGTGCCGCATGCTGCCATGACGGCCTTGGCACGCGCCTTATCCATCGCCAACGCCGAGGCCAGCGGACCGCTGCCTGTATAGGGAATCTTGAGCGCCTCGAGGTAGCCCTGCAACACGCCGTTCTCGCCGATGCCGCCGTGCACACCCAACACCATCGCTGCCGGCGCTTCTGCGGCCAAGCGGCCCAGGTCCGTGGCGATATCGTATTCGCAAACCTCGTAGCCCAAGGAGCGCAACGCTTCGGCCAGCGCGCGCCCGGTTTTAAGGCTGATGGCGCGCTCGGCGGAAACGCCACCCAGCGCTACACCGATCATTTTGTCGCGAAATACATGCTGCTGCGTTGGCTCTAACATCCGTGTCTTTCCAAATCACGCTCGATCTCGAGCATCTGTGACCAACCATCAAAACCGACAAATCGAACTTCTGGCCGAAGCTCTACGCCGAAACTTCGTCGGACTCTCACGCGTGCCAGAGCCATCAAGGAGAGAAAATCCTTCGCGCTGGCTTCGGCCTCGTTGATGAAGAAGTTGGCATGCAATGGGCTGATTCGCGCACCGCCGATGCTTACTCCTTTCAAACCAACGGCCTCGATGAGGCGTCCTGCAAAATCACCGGTCGGGTTGGCAAACGTACTTCCTACACTTGCCAGCCTGTAGGGCTGCGTTTCGTTGCGACGATCCTTGTCGAAACGAATATTCTTGCGCGCTGCATCGACGTCTCCCCGCACAACCTCGATACAACCCGCAACGACTATCGCGTCCTCGGGGAGCTCGGCGTGGCGATAGGACATCGACAAGCCACTGCGCTCCACCGTTTGACGCTGCCAGCGCCCGGTCTCGGTGTTGAAGACCATCAAATCGACGCTTTGCAAAATACTCTCGATCTCGTGCTCTTTGGTCCCGGCATTGAGCGCGATCGCGCCGCCCAATGTTCCGGGTATGAGCGAGAGAAACTCCGCGCCCACAAATCCTTGCTTGAGCAATCCTTTCACGAGATGGGCATTGATCGCCCCACCACCGACCCAAAAACTCGCCTTATCACCGCTCGCTGCGACTCGCTCCCAGCCCGCAAGCTCGCCGCCAAGGCGCAATACGACACCCATGACGCCGTCGTCCCCAAAGAGGACGTTGCTACCAAGCCCGACCAGATGAATTGCCAGGCCTTCCCCGCGGGCCAGACTCAAAATCGCTTCCAACTCACCGATCGAATCAACCTCAGCCCAGATGGCCGCTGGCCCTCCGATGCGAAGGCTGGTGTGTCGACTCAGCGGCTCGTCCATGCGCAGGCGATTGTCCATCTTGGCATCGCTTGCCAGGGCTTTGAAGGCCGCGCTGAGTTTCGAAATCACCGAATCCGTTCGATTGAGTTGGTCTGAGCAGTGAGTCACAGTGTTTCCTCAAGACGCGGACAGAATACACCAACCGATCTGACCTGCAAGGCTCATAGAAACAATCAAGCAATCGAAAAAAGATACTATTTTTCAGACACTTGAGCCAAAAAACACCCATGACCTACAGGACAAACGCCCAAAGTTCATGTCGATTCTTGCCCCTCTAAAAATTCTTTAAAGTATCGCCTCAACCACCACGCGCTTCTGCGCGACTGACATGGCAGTCATTTTTCAAGAACCACTTCAAAGATGGTCCCGCAAATGGCATCTATTTCATCAATTCCATGATCTTTGAGGCGATCGTCTGCGCGGCCTCCGGGCGTCCCAGCCCTTTGGCGCGATGAGCGATATTGGCGAGCGCGACCGGATTGCCGATCAGACCGGCCAAAAGACGCTGTGAGCGATCGCTTGTGATCTCGACATCGTCGATCATGATCCCTGCGCCGGCCTCAACGACGGCCAGCGCGTTTTTTTCCTGATGATTGTCGGCCGCGCCGGGAAACGGAATATAGATCGCCGGTACGCCCAAGATCAGCACCTCGGCGATCGTGCTGGCGCCGGCGCGACAGATCAGCAAGTCGCACCAGGCGTAGGCCTCAGCCATGTCGTCGATGAACTCGACGACCTCAGCCTTGCCGGCAAATCCCTCATAGCGCTGCACGACTTCGCCGCCGCGATTGCGCCCGGCCTGGTGGCGCACGTGGATGTTCTGCGCGAGCTTACCCATGTTCTGCATCCAGTCAGGTACGCCCTGGTTGAAGCTGCCTGCGCCGCCACTGCCACCGATCACCAGGATGCGAAATTCGCCGTTTGGCGCTGGCTCCTTGTACTGGAAGCCGGCGGCACGCTCGACGATTTGTCGGCGAACCGGGTTGCCCACCACCTCGCAGCGCGTCTTGCCAAAGTAGCTTTTGCTCTCCTCGAAGGTCACGAAAGCGCGATCGACGAGTCTACCCAACATCTTGTTGGTCAGCCCGGGCGTGGCGTTTTGCTCCATGAGCGCCGTCGGCACGCCAGCGAGCGCGGCGACCATGGTAAACGGCCCGGCTGCATAGCCGCCCACGCTGATCACGGCGTCGGGTTGGATGGCGGTGAGAATTTTTCGCGATTGCAGCGCGCTCGCTGGCAGGCGAGTGAGCCCCTTGGCCAGGCCAGATGCTCCGGCGCCCTTGAGCGAGGCGACATCGACCAGGTGTAGATCGTAGCCGAGCCTGGGAATGACCCTGGCCTCAATGCCCTTTGCGGTGCCGACAAAGCTTGCGCGAAGGCTGGGCACGAGCTCCTCGAGCGCCTCGACCACGGCGATGCCGGGAAACAAGTGGCCACCGGTACCACCTCCAGCAATGACGACGTGCGGATTCTCTTTGCTCATGGAAAGTCTCGTGGGATGGCTGTCGGTCAGCGGCGGCGATCTCTGGAGCGCATGATCTTCTCGCGTTTCTTCTCCCAGCGCCGCTCGAGGCGCTCGCCATCGCGCTCCTCGCGCTCGAGCTCCCAGTGATCGGGGGCATTGCGCGAGATGTTGAGTAGCACACCGATTGCGAACAAGCCCATGATCATCGAACTACCGCCAAAGCTGACCAGCGGCAAGGTCAGGCCCTTGGTCGGCAGCATTCCGGTGACGACCCAGAGGTTGGCCATGGCCTGCAGCCCGAACATGGCCGTGATGCCAAACGCCAGATACATGCCAAACGGGTCGTCACAGCGAAAGGCGATGCGCAGGCCGCGCCAGACGAGCAAGGCGAACAGGCCGGCCAAAAAGACGATGCCAAAAATCCCCAGCTCCTCGGCGATGATCGTGCCGATGAAGTCGTTCCAAAGCTCGGGCACGTAGCCGAGCTTTCCGGTGCCGTTGCCCAGCCCGCGCCCGTACAAGCCGCTGGCGCCGATGGCGATCAGCGACTCGCTGATCTGATAGCCGATGTCCTGGCGATGACTCCAAGGGTCGAGAAATGCCAGGATGCGCTTCATGCGGTATTCGCTGCCGCTGATCGCGAAGTAGGCGCCGACCGCCCCAGTCAGAGTGAACATGAACAGATACGAGAGCTTGGCGCCCGAGACAAAGAGTAGAATCATCATCAGCGCGAGCAGCATCACCGAGCTGCCAAAATCCGGCTGCAGCATCAACAGCCCGACCATAAAGCCGATCACCAGCAGATGGGGCACAAAGCCAATGGTGAAGCTACCCATGCGCTTGCCCTTCTTACTCACCGAGTAGGCCAAATACATCACGGCCGTGACCTTGGCGACCTCGGCCGGCTGAAAGCTCATGCCGCCCAGGCTAAACCAGCGCTGAGCGCCATTTTGAATGATGCCGATCCCGGGAATGAGCACCAAGACGAGCAGGACAACAGTGCCAATGAGCATCGGGTAGATCATCCGCTTGTACCAGCGGTAGTCCACACACAGCGCGCCGGTGAGCAAAACCATGCCCAAAACCACCTTTTGAAGCTGGTTTTGCAACAAGACCAGATGGCCGCCCATCCTCTGCTCGGCCATCACCGCGCTCGACGAGTAAAGCATGATCAGCCCGAGGGCCACGAGCAGCAAGACGATCAACAACAGCCAACGATCCCAGCCCTGCTCGGAGTCATCGGTCTGCTCGCTCGCCATGGGGCGAGTGATCGTGGTTAAGAGGTCGGTACTCATGAGGCCCTCCATGGCCGCACTTGGTGCGAATTCAGCGCAACTTGAGCGACATCAGCGCGATGAGGCTCAACATGATCGAGATGATCCAAAAGCGCACGATAATCTTTGGCTCAGGCCAGCCCTTCATCTCAAAGTGATGATGAATCGGCGCCATGCGAAATACCCGCTTGCCGGTGGTTTTATAACTGATCGTCTGGGTGATCACGCTCAGCGCCTCGACCAAGAAGATGCCGAAGATGATCGAGCTCAACAGCTCATGCTTGGTCACGACCGCGAGCGTTCCCAGCGCGCCACCAAGCGAGAGGCTACCAACATCACCCATGAAGACCTGCGCAGGAAAGGTGTTGTACCAGAGAAAGCCTACCCCGGCGCCGATGATCGCCGCGCAGAAGATCGCAAGCTCTTGCACCCCCTCGACCTTGGGTATCATCAAATACCTGGCTACATCGAAGCGGTGAATCACGCGCACCCCCTCGATGATCTCCTCTTGCTGCAACACCGTCGCCGTACCCCAGGCCAGCACCAAGAAGGTGCCGGCGGCGACGATCACAGGCCCGATCGCGAGCCCGTCGAGTCCGTCGGTCAGGTTCACCGCGTTGGCCGTTCCCACGATCACCACCAGCGCAAAGGGCACGTAGATCCAAAGCGGCAGGGTCAAGCTGAAGCGCTCCGTGCTCACAAACGGCAGGTAGAGCTGGGTTGAGTAGCTAAACGCCTCGGACTTGAACATGACCAACATCAGAACAAAGGCGCAGGCAAACTCGATGGCCAGGCGCGTCTTTCCCGACAACCCCTTGCTCGACTTGCCGCGAAGCTTGGAGGCATCGTCAAAATAGCCCACCACCGCAAACGATACGGTGATGCCCAGCACGACCATCACATAGGAGTTCTTCAAATCCGCCCACAAGATCGTCGAGATCACCACGGCAAACAGGATCAAGACCCCACCCATCGTCGGTGTACCGGCCTTGCTGAAATGGCTCTTGGGGCCGTCCTCGCGGATGACCTGGCCAATCTGCTGCATCTGCAATTTGCGAATGAACCACGGGTACAAGAAGAAGCTGATCGCAAGCGAGGTCAACATCGCCGCGACGACGCGAAAACTGACATAGCGAAAGACGTTAAACGGGGTGAAGTCGTCTTTAAGCCAGAAGAAGAGTTCGAACAACATAGCAATCTACCTCGGAACAGCCTGTGATCTGTGGCCTGAAATCATGATCTTGGACCTGCCTTGCTGCTCACCCACCTTCGGCGTCCTGCTTGAGCGCCTCGATCACGCGCTCGAGCCGACTTCCGCGGCTGGCCTTGAGCAAGACCAGGGCGCTTGGACGCTGACGAAGCCAGACGACGACCTCCTCGATGCCTGCCAGCGCGACGATCTCGAGTTGATCGCTGCATACCTCGGCGGCGGCCTGGGCCATCGCCTGGGCATGCGTGCCCACGGCGACAAACGCCGACAACTCCTTGGTCGCGCCGATATGACGCGCGACCTCTTCGTGATGCCGGGCGCTGTCCACGCCAAGCTCCAACATCTCTCCGACAATCGCTACGCGCCCCAATTGCCCGGCGGGCCACGGAGCACCCATAAACGCGTCGAATGAGGCTCTCACACTCGAGGGGTTGGCGTTGTAAGCGTCGTCGATAAAATGCAATCCGCCGACTTGCTCGATGCGCCAGCGCCCTTGAGGCAACGTCAAGCGAGTAAGTCTCAAAGCACAATCGGACTCCTCGACGAGAACACCGCGCGCAATCAGCGTCGCGAATGCCGCCGCCAAATTGTCCGCATTGTGCACGCCCAACAGGGGTAGAGACAATGTCCACTTTCGAGAATCCACTTCAATACGCACGCCAAGCGAGCCCGCCGGCGCGCCCGCATCGAGCACATAGCGTACATCGGCCTCGGCCTGTCCACCGAAGGTCAGGATGCGCCCGGCAAAACCTTCGAGCTTTACTTTAAGGCGCTCCTCGTAGGGCACGATCGCCGCCGTGTTGGCGTCGCTCGCCAGAAAGATCTCGGACTTCGCCCGGCGCACGCCTTCGAGTGAGCCAAAGCCCTCGACGTGTGCATAGCCGATTGAGGTGATGATGCGCTCACTTGCCGGTGCAAGCTGGATCAGCCGCTCGATGTCGCCCACGGCGTTGGCTCCCATCTCGACGATGAGATGATCACAGACCAGTGGGAGCGCGCAAAGCGTCAGCGGAACGCCAATGTGATTGTTGAGGTTTCCACGCGTGGCATGCACGACGCCAAAGCCGCTCCAAAGATTGGCCAATATCTCTTTGACAGTGGTCTTGCCGTTGGAGCCGGTCACGGCCACGGTGTGCATGCCCTGCGCCGTCGCCTCGAGCCACAGCGCGCGGCCGAGATCGCCCAGCGCGCGCTCGGGATCGTCGACCTCGATGAGCACGAGGCCTGCAATCGAAGCTGCCCGGCCGTGAGCGACAATCGCCGCCGTGGCTCCGAGCTCGGCTGCGCGCCCAAGAAAGTCGTGGGCATCGAAGTTCGGACCGGACAGCGCCACGAAGAGCGCACCGGGTGTTATCTGGCGCGTGTCGGTCGAAACCCCGGTCGCGCTAAGGGCGCGAGCGTGCTCGCTGGCAATCTCACCGCCGATGGCATCCGCGATTTGCCCAAGTGTCCATGTCGCGATCCGAAGGGTGCTGTTCATCGACGCCCCCAGAGCGCCCGTCGGGCCTCGTCGAGATCGTCGAAGTCGTAGCGTACGCCGCCGATCTCCTGATAATTCTCGTGGCCTTTGCCGGCAATCAGCACGACGTCATCGTCTGCAGCCCCGGCGATCGCTTGCGCGATCGCCAGATGGCGATCGGGCTCGCAGCGAAGTTGAGCGTTGCTCTCAGCTGCGGCCACGCCGCTCACGATCGCGGCGATGATCGCCTCCGGGTCTTCGTTTCGAGGGTTGTCCGAGGTCACGACCACCTGGTCGGCAAGGCGCGCGGCAATCCCACCCATTAAAGCGCGCTTGTGACGATCACGATCACCGCCGCAGCCAAAGACGACGATTAGCTTTCCGGTGACCAGCGGGCGCAAGGTCACAAGCGCGCGCTCGAGGGCGTCGGGCGAGTGTGCGTAATCGACAAAGGCTGCCGGCAGCGACGAGGCGTCGACGCGCTCGAGACGGCCGGCCACGCCCGCAAGACTCGCCAGACCTCGGCGAATGGCCGACAGTTCCACGCCCATGGCCAGCGCTGCACCGATGGCGGCCAGACAGTTCGATACGTTGAACTCGCCTAGCAGCCCCGTCTCCACGCTCAACTCGCCAGCGGGCGTCTGGACGGTGAACGACGTGCCCTCGATATGCTCGCGGATGTGCAGGCAATGCACATCCGCACCCGCTGAGCGAAGCGAATAGGTCAAGAGCGCGACGTCGTTTCGAGCGGCCAAGAGCGTTGCGAGCGCGCGTCCCTCTTCGTCGTCTAGGTTGACCACGGCGCGCGGGCGTTTGGTCTGGGCGGCGGCCGGCAACAACTCCAGGAACAGTCGGCGCTTGGCGTCGCGATAGGCCTGCATGCTCAGGTGAAAGTCCAGATGGTCCTGGCTCAAGTTGGTGAAGACGGCGACATCGAAGAGCACGCCGCCAAGGCGGTGGCTCGACAAGCCGTGGCTGGAGACCTCCATGACGACATCGGCCACGCCGTCGGCCTCCATTTGCGCCATCAGCCGGTGCAACACCAGGCTCTCGGGCGTCGTATTTGGCGCAGCGAGCACGTGGCCTGGCCAGCGATAGTTGATCGTTCCGATCACGCCCGGCGCGCGACCGGCGGCCTTGAAGATCGCCTCGATCAGATACGACGTGGTCGTCTTTCCGTTGGTGCCCGTAATCCCAATGACACCCTGGCGCGACGAGGGCGCGCCGTAGAAGGCCGAGGCCAGCGCTCCGAGGCTTGCGCGCGTATCGACTGCCGAGACGACTGCGCACGAGAGCGCTTCGGCGGGCAGCCGGCTGCGATTGACGAGTACGGCCGTTGCACCTGCACCAGCGGCGGCCTCGACAAAATCGTGGCCGTCCTGGCGAGCGCCTTCGAGCGCGACGAACAAGGTGCCGGCGCCGACCTGGCGCGAATCGAAGCTCACCTGTGAGATCATCGCGCTCGCGCCGTGCGCGCCCTCGAGCACGAGGCCCGGTACGGCTTGGATGATCTCTTCGAGGCTCTTCAAAGGTGGCTCCACGACATCTTCAACTCAGGCCACTTGGCCACGGGGGATCACTGCAAGGTGCCCGTCGAGGGCTCATCGGAGATGAGCCCCTGGCCGGAGGCAGGTGACAAGACGAGCGTCAAAACGAGCGGCACTGGCAAGGGGTCGCCGGCCTTGGGCTCCTGGGAGACGACGCGTCCCCAGCCCTCAATGCTTGGCGAAGTACCCAGATCCTGGGCGCGGCGCATGGCCTGGCGAAGCGTCATCTGGCGAAAGTCCGGCACCTTTGGCCCGCCCTGCTCCTCTTCTCCGTCTTCGAGCAGACCATCGCTCTCGCTGTCGAGCACTCGCATGGCCGGGAGCATGAACACGGCGGCCGGCGCGGCCGGCTCGAGCGCGGACTTTTGGGCGACCGGGCGCTTGCCGACCTGAAAGCGTTGCTCCTCGGGCATCGGAAAGACGCCGCGAAGCGCCAGGGTCTCGCGGGCAATGGTCGCAAAAGCCGGACCGGCGACGACGCCGCCGTAATGCATCTTCTTGGGCTCGTCGATGATCACGACCACGACGATTTCGGGCTTCTCGGCCGGCGCAAAGCCCACGAATCCGGCCATCCACAGGTTCGGATCGTAGCGGCGGGTCTCGGGATTGACCTTTTGCGCCGTACCGGTCTTTCCGGCCACGGTAAAACCCTCGATGGCGGCGCGCTGGCCCGTGCCGCCCTCGACGGTGACCAGGCTCATCGCCCAGGCCACGTCGCGCGCGACCTCCGGCGAGATGACGCGGCGAACCAGCGTCGGCGGGTTGTGGCGAACGATTTTGCCGTCGCGATCGAGCACGGCATCAATGATGCGTGGCTTGAGCAGCATGCCGCCGTTGGCGATAGCGGCCGTGGCAGCCGCCAATTGAATGGGCGTCGTCGTCAAGCCCTGACCAAAGGCGACGTTGGCAAACGAGATCTCGGCCCAGCGGTCAGGTGGCCACAACATGCCCGGTTGTTCGCCTCGAAGCCCCACGCCGGTGCGCCCGCCAAATCCAAAGGAGCGGATATACTCGTAGTAGCGCTCGCGCCCGATCGTCTGGGCGATCTTGTAGGAGCCGATATTGCTCGAAACCTGCTGAATCTGGGCTGCGGTCAACGTGTTGTGACGTTTGACGTCACGAATCGTATAGCCGCCCACACGCATGCGCCCACCTTCGCAATCGAAGGTCGAGTTGAGCGTGATTGTCTTCTCCTGCAAGGCGGCAGCGAGCACGAAGGGCTTGAAGATCGAGCCCGGCTCGAAGGTATCCGTTACGTTTCGAAGTCGCCAATCATCGGAGATGAAATCGCCTACGCGGTTGGGATCGAAATACGGCGTGTTGGCCATCGCCAAAATGTCGCCTGTGTGCACGTCGAGCACCACGGCATAGCCGCCGCGGGCGCTGAACTGCTCGACCTGACGCGCGATCGCGGCCTCGGCAACGGCCTGGATCTTCTCGTCGATGGTCAATTGCACGCTGTAACCCTCGAAATCACGAAAGCGAGGGGTCTCGTTGGTGATCATGGGCCTTCCCTGAGCATCGCGCGAGACGTTCATCTGGTAGGTGGCGCCGGCCATCTCCTTATTGAGCATGCGCTCGATGCCTTCGAGCCCATCGCCATCGATGCCGACGAAGCCCAAAATTTGACCGGCGCGCTCGCGCAGCGGGTAGTACCGCTTGAATTCGTTGGTTATTCCGATGCCGGGGATGCCCAGATTGGTGATCGCCTCAGCCGAGGGTGGCCGGGCCTGGCGTTCGAGCCAGACAAAATTCGACTGCGACGAGAGCTTCTCGACCAGGGCTTCGTAGGTGGTGTTGAGATGGGGCAGCAGACGGCGCGCTTCGCGCTCCGGATTCTCGATCGAGCGTGGCCGCGCAAAGACACTGGGCACCTCGACCGAGACGGCCAGCTCCGTGCCATTGCGATCGACCACGTTGCCGCGGCGCGCCTGGCGCGTCACATCGCGGTTGAGCTGGGTGGCCGAGCGCTTGCTCAAGGCCTCGGCCTCAACCGTTTGCAGGTAGTAGACGCGGCCGACGACGCCGACAAAGCCCAGCACGAAGACCGACGCGATGAGTCCCATGCGCACTTTCATCCACTTGCGCGCTTTCTCGTCGTCGCCCTGGCTTCTCATGGCCACGTTCCGTCTGTCAAAGGTCTAATAACACAATGGTTTTAGTAGTCCAGGCTTGCGTGCTCGACGCCGGCCTTCGGGTTGGGCGGCGCGATGTCAGTCAAACGAATCGTGACCACCTGGTGTGCGCGCACCTGCTCGAGGCCGAAGCGCTCGCGCGCCACCATGGCGATGCGCTCGGTGCGTCCCTGCACGGCCGCCTCGATGCTCAGCTTCTTGTTCTCCTCGAGCATCGCGCGGTGCTCGCGCGTCACGTCAGCAATCTCGTAGCCCAGGCTGACGATGCGGTACTCGTTCCACACATGAAAGAGCAGAATCGTCATCGGCACGGCCACGATTACGGCGGTGCGCGCGACAACCGCGGCATCCTTGAGCGAACTCTTGAAAAACTCGAACATCACTTCATCCTCGACATGAACCGCAACCGAGCGCGGCAAAAACAACCTTGATCTCTTGGCAACCTACAGCACGCGCGCGGCGCGCAACCTGGCACTGCGCGCGCGTGGATTCTCTTGAAGCTCTTCTTTTGATGCCATGACCGGTTTCGAGGTCAAGATTTCGACCTGCGAGACATGGTCGCACGAACAAATCGGCAAGCCCGGCGGACAGATGCACTGCCTGCTGAGTTCGCGAAAGCCGTGTTTGACGACGCGATCCTCGACCGAATGAAAGCTGATGAAGACCGCGCGACCGCCTGGCCGAACCACCTTGGGCACGGCCGCCACGGCCAGCTCGAGGTGCTCAATCTCGCGATTGACCGCAATTCGAAGCGCCTGAAAGACGAGCGTTGAGGGATCGATGCCGGTCTTTCGCCCACTGCCGGCGCCGCGACCGACGATCTCGGCCGCGCACTCACGAAGATCGGCGGTGGTCTCGAGCGATCCCTTTGCAAAGGCGTCGAGGATTGCCGCAGCCACGCGCGAGGCCGATCGGATGTCACCGTAGGTGCGAAGCGCATAGGCCAGCTCACCGTGGGTGGCATTTTGCAGGTATTCTTCGAGACTGGGGGTGTCGCGGCCCATACGCATATCGAGCGGGCCGGGACGCGAGAAGCTAAAGCCGCGCTCGGCCGTGTCGATCTGGTGGGAGCTGATGCCCGCGTCGACCAGAAAGCCGTCCACCGGTCCAAAGCCCGCCTCAGCGACGATCTCTGTGGCGTTTGCGTAGTTGCCCTCGACAAAGATCACGCGGCCGGCCTGCTCGCCCAGGCGCGCTCGAGCGGCGGCAATCGCCTCAGGGTCGCGGTCGATCGCCAGCACCAGGCCATCGGGCGCCGAGGCATCGAGGATCGCCGCGGTATGTCCGCCGCCGCCCAGGGTGCCGTCGACGTAGCGGCCACCGGGCACCACTGCAAGCCATGCCAGCACCTCGTGCACGAGCACGGGCACATGGTAGTCGCTTGCATAAGGTGTGGAATTGGACGACACGACAGCTCCTGACGACAACGAGCAGGGTCTTTTTGGACCCAGACAAAGCGAGGCCTGCCCGATCGCCAAAGCGGCGAAAAGACGACCCATCCACCAAACAACCCGTGGAACGATACTTGAGGGAAAATACTATGAAGAAGGAGGCAGCCCATCCTTGGGCATTTGCCGTCGCGCCGTCTAAAGCACGCCGTCAACCCTTCATCCGTGAAGAACTCCCTTTCGACTCGTCCGTGAGCCTGCGCCACGACAGAAGGTGGCCAACTCATCCCTGAGTTAAAAACAAATCATTGTGCTGCACATGCCTGCTCTACAGACCCAGCTCCGACATGGCCTCGGCCAATGCCTTGGGGTCTTGCAGTGCTTCTTCAACCGCGCCGTTCCAACGCTCTTTGGCCCACAACTCACAGGTATCCAACTGCCCGACCCAGATACACTCGCGATCCAGCCCCGCGAAATCACGCATGGGCTGAGGTACCAGAAGCCGGCCGTGGCTATCGATGGAACACTCAATCGCCCCGGCAATGTAGACCCGCTTGAGATGCTGAACGTGCGCGTTGAACTGAGGCAACTTTCGAATCTTTTCTTCAAAACCGAGCCACTTCTCCAGCGGATAAACCACCAGGCATTGCTGGAAGGTACGCGTCAGAATGATTCGTTCAGCCTGGCTGCTCGAGCCGTCCACGTCGCCGAGCACCTCGCGATAACGAGCTGGAACGCTGATCCGTCCCTTCCCGTCCATCGTATGCTCGTATTGCCCTCGAAACATGGATTTGCGCTCTGACAACAAGACCGACTTGGGGCCCATCCTTGGGCCCAACGCCATCCTGACAAGCCGCGCCATCCTTGGCACGACCGGGGTATCCTTCGTCGCGTAGCCACCCCATGCCACCGTATGGGAATCTATCCCACTGCGGCCACTATAAGGTTGCGCAGATCGAGCGTCAAGAAAGTAATCGGCCTCCCGGCGGTTTTTTTACCATCGAAGGATCAGAGCATAGCCGAGCCTGCCCAAGAAGCAAGATAAATCTTTTGTTATCAACACCTTATGCGATATTTTGGCGTTTCGCGCGAAGCGCGTTCGCCCGGCATTTTGACGGTGTCGAGGGATCGGTGGGGTAAAGTGGCATGCAGGTGGGATGGAAGCACACGATGGGGTGGCAGGTGGGGGCAGCGCAGCCGGGGCCAAAGCGCAAAAAAGCCCGGCGCCGCAATGCGGCGCCGGGCTTTTTGGTGAACTGGACGCGATGCGTCAGCCAGCGACGGCCTGGTCGTACTTGATGTACTTGGGCAGCACGCGAACGCGCTTGTGACCCTGGTACTCGATCTCGACCGTCTGCTCGATCGCAACCATCTGCTTCGAGATGAAGCACATGATCTTCTCGCTGGCCTTGGTCTCTTCGGTGCCTTCCTTGCTCTCGTCTGCCATGGTCACTTCTCCGTTTTGCGTATGTGATGGAACTGTTTTGGGTCAATGGGCTGAGGCGCCTGGCTGCCTCGCTTGCGCGGCACGTGCACTAGCAGGGATGTCAACGTGCGTCAACCTGGCTCGATTCCGATCGTTTACTGTCCGGCACGATTTCTCACCGGGTCGAGCGCGTTGAACAGCTCGGCATTGTCATGGGCGGTCGCGTCGCCACCGTCGACGCCGGCCAGGACCAGGATATGGCCATTTTGCAACATCACGGCGCTGGCGCCGTGTCGGTTCTCAACAAAGCTGCCCTGGGTCTCGGCGACAAAGGGCGTGGCATCGGCCAGTCCCTTGTAGCGAAGCCGCTCAGCGCTTGCTACGGGGCTCGTCGCGGCGACACCGCCGATGACCATGACGTCGGTGGAGTTGGGCAGCTCGATGGCCGTGAACGCACCACGCGCAGCCTTGAGTGTCCAGTCGGCCTGCTGAAAGAAGGCATCACGGGCAAAGCCGCCGATCTCAAACGAGCTCAGGGCCGCGCCGGCGGTGTCGCTGAAACCACCGATGACCAAAACGTCGTTTCCGCCCGTGGCCGACAGCCGCACGGTCGAGGCTCCAAAGCGCGCCCGGTTGAGACGAACGCCGACCGTGCTCACGGTCGCCTCACCCTCGGGGCGCAGGGTCTCGGTCGATGCCAGCGCGCCGCTGGCATCGCGCCCACCGATAAGCCAGATGTTCGTGCCATCGGCCGACAACACGGCCGAGTGGTCGGTGCGCGCTGCGTTGAGCTTGGGCGCGCTGGCCGTGATCGTGCCGCGGGCGATGTCGATCACCTCGAAGCTGTCGATCACGTCGGTCGCGCCGTTGTGGCCGACACCGCCGGCAACGATAAGCTTGCGATCACTGCTTCGAAGCGTTGCGCTGTGAAATGCGCGGTGCGTGGTCAACAACGCCGGACCCGCGTCGCCGCGTAGCTCTTGGATGCGCGTGCCTGCCGGCGCCTTGAGGTCGATGATCTCCATGCTGTTGAGCGCGCGAATTCCGCCCTCGCGCAGGGTCAGGCCGCCGACCACCAAAAAACGGTCCGCGCCAAGCGGCGTGATCGTGTGAAAAGCGCGCGCGACGCGCAGCTTGTCGGTGCCCGTCGACTGCACCGCGCGCGCCTGGTCATCAAAGGAGAGGTCGGTAAAATAGCCCGTGGCCGGATCGAAGATTTGGATGTCCGAGAAGGTCTGGCGAAGCGAGGGCGTCGTGCCCGGCTGATGAAACGCCGCCGGCTCGGCACCACCGACGATCAGTACCTGGCCATCGTCGGTCATCGCGACGGCCTGGCCGATGCGTCCAAGCCAGATGCGGCTCGCCCCGCTGGCCGTGATCGCGCTGTAGTCAAAGCGGCTTTGAACGAGCTTGTTCGCCCCCGTTTCACGGTCGGCCACCAGTGAGCCAACCGGCGCGAATCGGTTGGTCGGCGTCACCAAAACGCGAAACGCGCGGCGTGTGTCGCCTTGCTCGAAGCTGAAAATCGGCGTGGCACCCGATGCGACGACGGCGAGATTGGCGTCGAGCACCTCGAGATCGACGCGAAGGTTCTCACCGAAGGTCACGTCTGGAAGGCTACCCTTGTGTGCACCCACGGTAAACGTCTCGGTGCTCAAAATGCGTTGGTCACGCGGTTGCGTCACCTTGAGGCGAAGGCTGCTGGCCTGGCTGAAATCGGGCAATCCCATCACGAAGCCATCGCTGCCAGCGCCGGTCGGGCCCCAGCCGTGGATCTCGATGCTCAGCTTGGGCTGGGCGGTCGGCTCAGGGCCGCAGGCCACAAGCGAGGCCGTGGCCAACACGAGGATCAGAGCTGTCGCCATGCGTCGAGCGCGGGCGTCTTGCGGCACAAAGTTTTTCACCAGGACACCTCGGCTTCGAAGCCAACCGGCTTGGATGGATCGTCGCCCGAGGCGGCGAGCAAGTAGATACTACCGGCAATGGCGCCACCGATGAGCACGGCCGCGCTGCCCCATCCCACATAGGTCCATGTGTCGCTTCGGCTCTCCGAGGGCATGACCTTGGGCGGCGGAATGACTTCATCCTCGCCAGGCTGGCGCACGACAGCGGGCCGCGCCTTGGTGGCCGGATCAGCCTTGGGCGCGACGGCAACCGCAGGCTGCTCCGATTTTGCCGGGTTGAGATCGACCACACTGATCGCCTGATCCATGGGCATCTGCTCGACGGCGATAATGATCGCATCGCTGAGCTGATTGACACCGGCGCGCAGATTGGACAACTCCATATTGAACTTGATCTTGGTAGCCTGCACGATCAGCCCGTCACTTGCGCGGTAAACAAAGGGTGCGGCCACATAGTTCGAACCCTCGCGCACCATGACGACCCAGGCCACGAACTGTCCGCCCGTGCGCCCGACCACCTCGCGCAGATAGGGTTGTTGCTCGACACCGAACTTGCCGGTACGCAGCACCTCACGAAGATCGGTGTAAAAGGCCGGCAGCTCACCGTCGGCTGCTCGGCCCGCGGCCACAGGCGCTGCGGCCTGCCCTTCGCCGAGTTTGACATCCATGACCTGCTCACGACCACGCCCGCGCACGCGGATCTCCTCGGACCAGGTGCCGCCGCGCTTGTCGCGAACGACCAGATAATGCGTGCCAAAGCCGACGTCCTCAATCGTTACCGGCGTCTCGCCCTTGGCCACGCCATCGATGAAAACGGCGGCACCCGCGACGTTGGCGTTGACCACGAGCTTGCCGTTTCCAGCTTTTTGTACGCGATCCTGCTCATCGGTGGCGATTTCGATCACTCCCTTGGGGAACTTGGCGGCGTCAAACTTGGCCGCAGGTCGCAGGTGTGCGTACTTGTGCATATACTTGCGTGAATCGAGATCGAAGCCCGCCTGAAAGTAGGCCAACGCGAGGTTGACCAGCGCGTCGGCCAGCACGTCGAAGTTATGCAGATCGCCGATGTTTTGCTCCATCAAGTCGACGGAGCGCTGAAAGGTCTCGGCGGCGCGCTGATTGTCGCCTGCGGTCAACAAACCGATGCCTGAGGTGTAGAGGCGCTCGGCCTCGGCGATCGTCGCGCTCGAGTGCTGGCCACCGCCCTCGAGCTGGCGTTGAATGTCGCGAAAGCTGCCCAAAAGCTCAATGCGTCCGTCGGCGCGAAGCCGCTCGCGCAAGCTCTCACCGACGCGCTCGGTGACGATCGGCGTGATCTCGGCACGTACGCTGTCGGTTGGAATCAAAAAGACTTTGGGCCGTGGGCCCTGGACGCCCTCAGGCGCGGCCTCCTGCGCGGCGAGCATCGATGGCAGCAAGCACATCCCCAACAGCACGCCCAGAAGAAGCGTGGGGCGCGCGTGACGGCTGAAACGGTTTCGTCGATACATCATGATGTCTGGGTATCCTTTGATGATTTATTGCCGACCAGCCAAACAAAAATTTGGTTCAGAATCACTATCATGGCGCAATTTTCAACGTCAACCGTCGCTCGACAGACAGCGATGCAAGACCTAGAGTCGCGCGGGCTGAATCGAGCGCCCGCACGCGCTTTTCTTGCGAAACCAGGAAGCCATGCGTCTGAGCATCGCCACAAAGATCTTCATCGCTTTTGCCGGCATCACGGTCGTCTTTACGAGCGTCTTGATGTTCGGCGCCTTTCGCACCCAGGCGCTGCACAGCCAGATCCGCGCGATCAATTTGCGCATCGTGCCGCTCTCGCTGGTGTTGAGTGACGTTCAGACCGACCTTAAGAGCTTTCACGTCGTGCTCAACGAGCGCGACCCACTGGTCTTGCGCCGCACGCTGCAGTTTACCCGGCTGGTCTTCTCGCTGCCCGAGCGCTTCGACGAGCGCATCCGTGCGGCAGCGGCGATGGCCGAGCCCGGCGCAGCCCGCGAGCTGCTCGGCCCCGAGCTTGCCCACATGCAGGGCGTGCACCAGCGCCTGGGCGAGCTACACGAGCAAGCGCAGCACTTCTCGCGCCGATCGATGGAGTTCTCCGATCTGGTTTTGAGCGAGCGTGCCCAAGACGGAGCGCAAGCGGCCGAAGCGCTGGCAAAGGCCCAGAACCAGTTGCGCATCGACGCGCGAAGCCTCGATCAGAGCATCACCAGCCTGAGAAACGACCTGCGCGTGCTCACGGATTTGGCGCTCACACGGGCCAATGACAACGAGCGATCGAGTCTCTACGCGCTGGGCGCGCTCAGCGGCCTGGCCTTGGTGATGGCTATCGCGCTGCTGATCGTCGTCTTGCTCACCGTGCGCCCGCTGACGGTCTTGACCGAGGCGGCCCGGCGCATCGGCCAGGGCGACTACCGCCCGCTCAATAACCTGCAAAAGCGCGCGCTGGGCACCGATGAGATCGCGCTTTTGACGCGCGAGTTCAACTCGATGGCCGTCAGCCTGGGCGAGCGCGATGCCCGCATTCACACCCAGCACGCCGCTCTGATCCGAAGCGAGCGCCTGGCGACCATCGGGCGCATGACGAGTCTGATCACCCACGAGCTTCGAAACCCGCTCTCGAGCATCAACCTCAACGCCGAGATGCTCATGGATTCACTCAACGAGCACGGCATCAACGAGGCCGATCCGGAGGTCATGCCACTGCTCGAGACGATCATCGGTGAGGTCGATCGCCTGCGCGACATCACCGAGGAGTATTTGGTCTATGCGCGCCTACCCACGCCCAAGCTCGAGGTCGAGAACGTGCGCGACATCATCCAGGGCCTGATCGATTTTCACGTTTGGGAGTGGGCACAGCAGGAGGTCGCGATCGACTTCGACGTCGAGTCCGACGAGGTGCTCGTTGAGGTCGACGCCAACCAACTACGCCAGGCCCTGCTCAATATCCTCAAGAACGCCATTGAGGCCAGTCCACCCGAGAGCACGGTGTTCATCGAAGTGCGCTGTGAAGCCGAGCGCGCGCTCATCGAGGTGCGCGACGCCGGAGCGGGAATCGGCGAAGACGTGCGCGAGCACATCTTCGAGCCCTTCTTTACCACCAAAGGAAACGGCACTGGCCTGGGTTTGCCGATGACCCAGCAGATCATCGAGCAGCACGCCGGCCAGATTCACATCACCTCGACCGGTGGCCAAGGCACGACCTTTACGATCGCGCTGCCGCTGGCGCAAAGACCCTAGACTGTAGAGCACTCACCGCGCCGCGCGAATCATCTTCTCCATGCGATCGAGCCCGGCGCGAAGGCTGCTCTCGCAGGGCCCGAAGCTGAATCGGATGTGGTCCTTGAAGCGGCTTGGCCTGCCGGCGCGGCGCTGGCCCGGATTGACGTCGAAGAACTCGCCGGGCACGCAGATGATCTGGTTGTCCAGACAGGCCCGAAAGAACTCCATGCCGGTGTTGAGCCCCTCGGGCAGCGCAACAACGTTGCCCCAGACATAGAAGGTGCCCTCTGGGGCGACGTCAACCTTGATGCCCATGGCGATCAGGCGCTCGAGCAGCATGTCGCGCTTGCTTCGAAAGGCGGCCTGAATGGCGGCCATCTCAGCGCGCGTGTTCTCTTCGCTCAACAAGCCGATCGCCGCGCGCTGCAAAGGCCTGGACGCACCGCCGTCGAGGAAGCTGCCGGCGCTGGCCAGCCGATCGATCACGGCGCGTGGTCCCAGCGTCCAGGAAAGCCGCCAGCCCGGATAACGCCAACTCTTGGTCAGGCCGTTGACGATCACCACCGGGTCGCGCTCGACGTCCTCGACATAGCGCGCGGCCGTGGCCGCCTCGCAAGGCCCATTCCAGATATAATGGCTGTAGAACTCGTCGAGGATCAGCGTGCAATCCATCGAGCGCCCAAGATCGATCCATTGGCGCAGCATCTCGCCGCAGATCAGGCGTCCCGTGGGATTGCACGGGTTGGACAGCAAGATGGCCGAGAGTCCGCGGCCCAGGATCTCGCTCTTGAGCTCATCGAGCGAGAACTCGTAGCCGCGGCCGGGATCGAGCAAAATCGGGATCGGCGAGAACATGCGAAACAGATCGAGCAGCTCCTCATAGGCCGTGTAATCGGGCAGCATGTGACCAAGGTTGATGTTTCCAAGCGAGGCGGCCACACGCGTCAGGGCGGTGCGCCCTCCCCCGCAGATGCTGACGTTCTCGGCGCTGTACTGCGAGCCCATGCCGCGCCGATACATCGCGTTGTAATGATCGGCCACGGCCTCGCGAAGCTCCCACAGGCCCGAGACCGGCGAGTATTCGTGGTCGTCGGCCAGGATCTCGATCGACTCGATGCGCGCCGGCGCGCCGGGCAGCGCGCCGGTCTCCGGCTGGCCCTGGCCAAAGTTGGTCCAGTCCGCTGAATCCGCCCGGTAACCCCAACGGGCTGCCTCCGACATGACGAAGATCACGCCGGTCTTGGGCACTTCACGAAACGTCGAATTGAGCGCGTTCTCTGTGTCTTTTAAATACAACATCGTCTGGGATCGGTCTCCAACCTTGGGTGAGTCGATTGTTTCGACATCGGCCACTTGAGATGTAGCATAGGTGCGAGCAGATTTGAAAAGGAGTTCAGCGCCCTGAGCCGCAACACCTTTCTCATGAGACAAAGGTCTTCAAATGCGCATCATGACCTACAACATTCGCCTTGGCATTCAGCAGGGCCTCGAGCCCATCGCTCAAATCGTGCGTGCGGCCGGCGCCGACATCGTGGCCTTGCAAGAGGTCGGCTGCCACTGGTCGATGGGGCCGCCCGGCGATACCCTGGCGACCCTCGCGGTGTTGAGCGGGCTTGAACACAGCGTCTATGCGCCAGCGCTCGTCGTGGACCAGCCCGGCGGTGGCAAGGAACGCTATGGCCATGGACTGCTGTCGCGCTGGCCGATCAGCGCATCGCACATCGTCAAGCTCGCGCAAATCGAGGATGAGCCGCGGGTCTTGCTCTATTCCACGGTGGAAACCAGCGGTGGTGCCCTAAAAATCCTCTCGACTCATCTCTCCCATCTGCCCTCGGACCGCCCCACCCACGCGGGCGAGCTCCAGCGCGCTGGCGGCCTGCTCGCGGCCGAGGGCGTGGCGGCCGTGATCATGGGCGATCTCAACGAGAGCCCGGAGGTGGAGTGGGTCCAGATGCTGCAGCGCACATGGACCGATGCCGATGCCACAGCCTCACGGCTGACCTTTCCCGCGCCCGAGCCCAATGTTCGAATTGATTATCTGTTTTGCCAGCGAGGCCGCTGGCACGATGTGGAAGTGATCGACGAGCGCGAGGCCTCCGACCACCGAGCGGTGGTGGCGCGCCTCGCGCTCATTTGAACCAAACCTACTTCTTTCGCAGCTGATCTTCGAGCTTGTCCTTCTCCATGATCAGCTCGGCCAGCGTCGTCTCGAGGGCGGCCTTCTCATCTTGCAACTTGGCCGCTGAGCTGGCGAGCTGCTCGCTCTCGGCGAGTTTGGCCTCGAGCTCTTCGCGACGGGTATTGAGGGCCTCGTGCTCGGCGGTGAGCGCCTCGAGCGCCTCGCGGCTGCTCTCACTGGCGGCCGTGAGCCCGTCAAGCTCCTCCTGGCGAGCCTCGGCGGCAGCCTCGAGCGCGCTGACCTGGGTGCTGAGGCTGTCTCGCTCGCTGCCCGCCTGCTCGAGTTGCTCGGCCAGACCCTCCTGTGCCGCCTCCAGTGCATCGCGCTCCTCGGTGAGCGTCTCTTTAGCCGCTTCGAGAGCGACGATCGTTTCTTGAAGCGTCGTATCCTCGGCTGCGGCGCGAAGCGTAACCAGCTCCTCGTCGACCGACTCGAGGCGCTCGGCCAACTGATCGCGCTCGTCGGCGATCTGTCCCAGCTCGCGGGTCAGGCGCGTTGAATCGCCTTCGAGTTCACTTAGCTGCGCCTGGGTCTCCTCGATCTCACGGTTAAGATCTTCGATGAGCGCCTCGAGATCGCTGAGCTGGTCGAGCTTCGGCGCTTGTGCCAGCGACTCTTGCAGCTTGGCTATCGTCTCGTGGTGCTTGTTGTTCTCCTCGATCAGGCCGCGCAGATCGCGCGAGAGCTCCTCGAAGACCTGCTTTTTGCGCTTGCGATCCTTGTCGAGCGTCTCGACGCGGGCCGTGAGATCGTTGATCTGGTCGACATATTTGCGGCGCTCGACTTGCAGATAATCGGTCTCACGCGCAAAGGCGGCCTTCTCCTGCTTGAGCCCGTCGCGCTCACGGCGCAGCTCGTCGCGCTCACCGCCGATCTTATCAAAGCGCGCTTGCAGATCGCTCAGCACCTGACGGGTCTGACCCAGCGAGGCTTCGAGCTCGTCGCGCTCGCGCTGCAGGCGATCGCGCTCGGCGCGCACCTGGGTGAGATCGGCATTGATCTGGCCGAGGTTGGCCTGAAGACCGTCGAGCTCGTCGAGGCGCGGGCGCGAGGCCAGCTCCGTCTGCAGCTCGTCGGCGCGCAATTGAGCCGCGTTGCGCTCGTTGGTCAGAGTTTCGATGCTGGCGAGCATCGTCTCGATGCGCTCGTCGCTTTGCTCGATGTCTTTGTCGCGCTGATCGATGTTGGTGTTGAGCTCGACGATGTTCTCCTCGTGTTGCTCGATGGTCTGGCGAAGCGCGCCGATCTCCTGGTAGCTGGCGTGCGCCTCCTCCTCGAGTCGCCCGATGGTCTCGCGCGCCGTGTTGTAGCTCTGTTCGAAGTTTTGCAGGCTCTCTTGCATGTCGCTGAGCTGATCGCCCAGCTGTGAGCGTTGATTGTCGCCTGCTGCGCGCTCCTGCTCGGTTTGCGCATAGCGCGATCGCAGTTGAGCGAGCTCGCCGGTGAGCGATTCATTGGATTCTTGCAGGCCTTCGATCGCGCTCTCCTGCTCGGAGACGGTTGCATAGGCCGTTTCGAGCTGGCTGTCGCGAACGCCGAGTTGCTCCTGGGTGCTGGCGAGATCCTCTTGCAGTTGCACGAGCAGCTCGGCCGAGGGAGCCTCGTCGAGCTGTTGTTTTACGTCGGCCAGCTGGCGCATCAAGTTGCGCCGTTCTTCGGCCAGTCGGTCGCGCTCCTTGCGCATGCGATCGACCTGGGGATTGCCGCCGACGGGGCCGCCACCCTCGATCTTCTCGAGCGCCTGTGAGAGTTCCTGATTGTCCTGCTCGAGGCGAGCAGCATGGCTGCGAAGTGCCTCGAGTTCGCCGTTGAGCTGGGAGAGGTCCGCGCTCGCTGGCTCGTCCCAGCCGTTGAGCGAGAGCATGTGCTCGCCGCCCTCGTCCTGCTCGTCGTCGTCGAGATCCGCGCCAAAACCCGCATAGTTTGGCGCGTCGTTGGCCATATCCATCTTGAGCGAGGCGATGCTCGCTGCGATGTCGTCGGCCGATGCGTCGACCGTGTCGTCGCGCTGCTCCTCGACAAAGCTTATCGACTGCGCACCGTACGATATCGGATCGAGCTCGAGCTCGGGCACCATCTCTTCGGGCTCGAGTTCGTCGAAGTCCTCGTCGTCTAAGATCAATGCCATGGCATCTTCTTCTTCGTCGGGCTCCGGACCCCAATGGGCCGAGGAGGACGAGATCGCCGCGCCGGTGACCTGATCGAGGCCGGGCTGATCGTAGTTGCCAAAGAGTCCGGGGGCTTCGAATTGGCCCTCGCGGTGGCCAAGGCCCATACTCGTGGGGTTTCGCGACTGTGCAGAGTTGGCGCCCGCGAGATGCTCGGCGAAATCGAGCGGAAACTCACCCACGCGCACGCGGTCACCATCGTTGAGCACCTGGCTCATGATGCGAATCCCGTTGACGTAGGTGCCGTTTGAGCTCTCCAGATCGTAGAGCGTGCACCGGCCCGCCTCAAAGACAAACTTCGTATGACGTCGCGAGATGGAAGGATTATTGATACGAATGATGTTGCCAGGATTGCGCCCGACCGTTACTTCGGGCAGCTCGTAGCTGAGCTCGACGACAACCTGTTCTCCCAGCTCCGGATCTTCGTAGATCAACTTGGCCACTTAAATCACCTTTTCGAGAAGCGAATTTCTTTTTAATTTCAACACGTTGAATACTTCAAAGCAAACGAATTCGTAGTTCTTCGGGCTGCCATTGTTCGTAGGGTAGCGCGCTCAACCATCGCTTGCCAAGTGACGATCTCTCAGCGAACATGGGTTTGTGATCACATCGTGCCGTGCGCACAGTCCATGTGAAAGGCAGCATTGAATAACATCGGTCCTCCCATACACTCCGATCGCCCCAAAGTCGTCACCTTCGGGGGCGGCAAAGGCGGCGTCGGTCGAAGCACGCTTTGCGCTGATATTGCCCGTGGGCTCTCGCGCCACAACCAACGTGTCCTGTGCCTCGATGCCTCTTGGAGCTGTCCGACGCTGCACATCTTGTTGGGATGCGAGGAGCCGAGCTTCGCCCCGGATCGCAGCGCTGCTGCGCTCGGGGAGGAAGGCTCGCACATCGCCGATTTCATACGCACCACGGCCAATGCCAATATCTGGCTGTCCTCCCTGGCCTGCGGGAGGCGTTTTCCATTCGTGCGCCCGAAATTACACGCAGATGAGCTCCTTGCGCAACTTTATGAGCTGGATTTCGACTGGGTTTTTGTCGATCTGCCCTCCCAGTGCGATCCGCTCTCGGTGGGCCTGTTCACTTTGAGCGACATTCCGATCATGATGTGCACCCCCGAGCCTGCGGCGGTGCGCGAGTCAACCCAGTTCATGCGCGCCGTCTTATACCAGGCGATAGGCTACCATCCTGAGGCCCACGAGGTCCAAGAGGAGCTCGTCGACATGCTGGTAAGCCAGCCCTTGACCTACAACGCCCAGTCGCTGCGCTACGATGCGCCCAGTGCGATTTGTCGGCGCGTCGTCGAGGAGACCAGCCAGCGCCTGGAGACCTATCTGGTCGTCAACATGGTGCGCGAAGGCGCCGAGCACGATCTGGGATTCGTGCTGGCCCACGCCTGGTACCGTGAACTCAATATGTATCCGCGTGTGCTCGCCACGATCGACTATCAGGACAGGCGCTGGTTCTTCAATCGGCGCACAACTGGAATCAACCCGGGCCGAAGCGACGAGGCGCTGACCAGCGACATTGAGCTGCTCGCCCGCCATATCCGCGACATCGCGCTCGTCGACATGAAGTATCCACGCCCGGTACCCCAGGGCCCCGACGTGCATCCGGCGCTGCGCATGGGAGTCAGCCCGGAGACGAGCCGCAACGAGGTGCGCCAGCACTGCCGCAGGCTCTGGGAGGGCTACAGGCGAGAGACCACCGTCTCGCTGGTTTTCAGTGATCCGAGTCGACGGCTGAGCACCGCCGAAGAGCTCGAGGAGCTCTACCGAAAGGTGCTCGTCATGCCCAGCGAGAGCTTCTCGCGCTCCGACGTCGAGGCCGCCACTCGCGCCGCCGCTGAGGAGGCCGAGAGCCAACGCCAGAACCGCGCCGGCGCAGCCGCCGACAAGGCCTCCAACGTTCGACCCTTCGAGCGCTACATCAGCTCGTCGCCCACCGCTGCACCCAGCGCCGAGCGCGCAGCGTCAGCACAAAAGGATCCCGCCAGCGCCACGACCCCGCCCTCGAGCGCGCCCAACGACGAGCCTGAGAGCATGCCGCGCGCCAAGAAGCCCTCGCCGGGGCGCCTGGTCGAGAATTTGCGCCGCCAAAACCAGATGAGCCTCCAGGAGCTCAGCTCCAGGACGCACATCGGCGTCAAATACCTGGCCGCGATCGAGGAGGTCGACCTGCAAGTCTTGCCACGCGATGTCTATCTGCGCGGCTATTTGCGCGAGATCGCGCGTGTCTTCGAGGCCGACCCCCAAGAATTGATCGAGCGATACTTTCGTTATCTGCAAGATACGTGATAGGCTCGCCAGCCTGTGTCACGATCAGACCCTGCAATGAGGATGTCATGAGCAAGATCACCGACGAAAAGAAAGCTGCCCAGCGTGCGCGCGTCATCGCCTCCGATATGGCGATTTACCCCGACATCCAGCGCAAGATCGAGCAGGGCATCAAGAATGACACCCTCTTCGAAGAGCTCGAGGGTCTGATGCGTGAAGCGCGAAATCACTTCGCCATGTATGTCAGCGATGAGATCATCGAGAACACCAATATTCTCGAGAAGGCCTTCATCGACATCGTCTTTGCGCCCACCGGGCACATCGAAAGCACCATCTGGTAGTGCAACCCACCGAGTTCAGCTTCATCGTCGATCCCGAAGACGAACACACCCGCCTCGACGTCTATCTAGCCGAGCAGGAAGACCCGCCCTTGACCCGCTCCCAGGTGCGAAAGTGCCTGGATCGCGGCGACATCCTCGTCAACGGCCAGCTGGTCAAGTCCGGCTACAATCTTCGCGCCGACGATCTGATCGTCTGGGCCTATCAGCCCCCCCGTGAGCCCTCGCTCGAGGCGCAGAACATCCCGATCGACTTTCTCTTTGAAGACGAGCACCTGGCGATCGTCGACAAGCCCGCAGGCCTGGTCGTCCACCCCTCGCCGGGCCACCCCGACGCCACGCTCGTCAACGCCTTGCTCTACCACTTCGGCGGCCTGGCAAGCGTCGGCGGCGAGCTTCGCCCCGGCATCGTGCACCGCATCGACAAGGACACCAGCGGCGCGCTTGTGGTCAGCAAAACCGACCGCGCCCACCACCACCTGGCCGAGCAGTTTCGCGCCCACACGATCGAGCGCATCTACCACGCCCTGGTCTTTGGCCCCGGCCTGCCCGACGCCGGTCGCTTCGACACCCTGCACGGGCGCGACCCCCACGAGCGCAAACGCTTCTCGCCCAACGTCCCAACCGGCCGGCGCGCCGTCACTCACTACGAAGTGCTCGAGCGCTTCTACAGCGGCGCAAGCCTGGTCAAATGCTGGCTCGAGACCGGGCGCACCCACCAGATCCGCATGCACTTCATGCACGCCAACGCCCCGCTCTTAGGCGACGCCCTCTACGGCGGCCCCCGCACAGCCCAGAGCCCGCTCATTACCCGCCAGGCCCTGCACGCCTTCGTCATTGGCTTTGAGCACCTCGACGGCACACGCATTCGCCGCGAAGCGCCCTATCCGCCCGACTTCGCCCACGCCCTCGAAGCGCTCCGCGCCGGCAAGGACTGGCGCCCGTAGGAAACCCCTCCACACGCCGTAGGCGAAGGGGAGGTGGCTCGAAGAGCCGGTGGGGCCTTGTTCGTGGCGCCATACCTGGAGCGTCGGGTCCCTTGAGGTCCCGACTTTTGCGTACACCTTGCCAATCACCATCGCGCCAGTCTGCCCGAGCCAAGCGACCTGGAATTCAGCGAAAACGAGACCGTCACGCCGACTAATTTGGTCCAGGCCGCCCTCGAAGACGCCTGACGATCCCAGGCGCGCCCCCAATTCCCTTCGCACCCGCG
The DNA here is from genome assembly GCA_013697635.1 of Lujinxingiaceae bacterium. GTDB lineage: Bacteria > Myxococcota_A > Bradymonadia > Bradymonadales > Bradymonadaceae > JACCWM01. Next base: position 33,284 of record JACCWM010000026.1, read on the forward strand.
CCCGCCCGAACCCACCGTCTCAAATCCAGCCCGCGACCGAACGATTCGGACCAAGAGCGGCGAAACCTTCAATTGGAGCGAGCGATTCGGGTCTAAACATCTGCAATCTGGCCCCAGCCACCACCCGCCGACCCAAGCACCCTCCCAACCCAATTCGGGAGCACGCTGTGACCACGAGCACGCCCCAAAACGCCGTTTGGAACAACTTTGATCCGCCAGCTTGCGCCCCCACCTGGATTTCTAGCGTGTTTCACTCGCCGCCGATCAGCAAGCCGTGGTTCCAGAGCTGTTTCAGTGGGGGGAGCAATCACACCAAGAACGTGCGCGTGTTTGGCATGGTCCAGAGCCCAAGACGAACGTTTTGCGCCTACTTCAAAATTAAGAGCACGGACACTGTGCGGGGCAAGGTCAAGGTCAACAACCGGGCCAGGGATGGCCCGTGCTACGGGGCTACTCGCTCTCGACCGGCTGGCCTCTCACGAGCTGGGCAACCGAGAGGATCTGGCGGTTGATCTGGCGGCTCATGAAGGCGCTGCGGTCGCTCTCGTCGGGGATCTGGTCGCGGCGGTGCAGGACGACCTCGCGGGCGCGGCTGATCGCCAGAAGGCGTTCTTCGCGGTAGGCGGGTTCGTCGGGCAGGATCTGAAAGTGATTGTAGAGCACGTCTTCCATGGCGAAGAGCTCGCCCTGGTCGAGCAGCGCGACGGCTTTGCGCGAGCGCTCGATCGCGGCATCACGGCGGCCGAGCAGTTTTTGGGCGCGGGCCATCAGGGAGTTGGCAAAGGTTGCGCCCCAGCGCATCTCGGCGGCCTCGGCGCGCTCCATGGCGTCTTCGGCCTGCATCAGGGCGATCTTGGCGTCATCGCGGGCGGCGCCGGCGAGTTTGACCTGGGCCAGGGCCAGCGTGGCGTGAATGCTCAAATAGGCATGCGGGATCGAGTCGGCCAGGCGCAAACCCTCGTGCAAGCAACTCTCGGCGGCCGGTAGGTCGCCGGCATCGAGATAGCACACGCCCAGCGATATCTGGCCGTCGGCGACAACGGCCGTGTTGGCCGTCTTTCGAGCAAGGTGGATGCCGCGCTGCAAATTGGAGAGCGCGCTCTTGTGTTGGCCGAGCAAAAAGTGGGCGTGGCCGATATTGACGAGCAGGGCCGATTCGTCGCGGCGGTGACCCAGGCGACGGCATTGCTCGAGGGCCGCATCGTAGCGCGCGAGCGCCTCGGTGAACTCGCCCAGATAGACCAGGGCCAGGCCGGAGTTGAGCAGCAGATAGCGAATCTGCTTGCCGTTCTCGCTGATGCGGGCATGCACGAGCGCCTCTTCATAGGCCGCAAGCGCCTCGCGATGGCGGCCGGCCTGGCGCAAGATCACGCCGCGCAGGTTGTGGGAGGCGGCAAGGCCCTCGGTCTGCTCGACGCCCTCGCTGCCACGGTAGACCTCAATGGCGCTTGCCAGCAGCTCGAGGGCGCGCTCACGATGGCCTTCGGTCATCGCGATCATCGCCTTCATGCGCCAGATGCGCGCGCGGCCAAGGCGGTCTTCGGCCTGCTCGGCGATCGCGTGGGCGCGGTCGATGAAGCTACGTGAGGTTTTCAAATCCGAGACATCGAAATGATGGCGAGCCAGACGGATGAGCACGTCGATTTGCTCGCTGGCATTGCCGATCTCGAAGACCAGATCGTGGAGCTGTTCGAGGGTCTGGTGGCTTCGCTCCTGGTGGCCCAGCTCGAGCAGGGCCGCCTCGCGCAGCTTGAGCACCTTGAGGCGATGAACGTCGAGCTCGCCGGTGCGCTCGAGCACCTTGTCGCAGAGGCGGACGCACTCGGCCGCGCCAAAGTGCTCGAAGGCCGCCTGAGCGGCGTCGGTATAGTGTTCGACGGCGGCCTCGCGATCACCTGCGCCATCGAAGTGGCGCGCGATCAGGGCGCTGCCGTGCAGGCCGAGCTGGTCACGACGTGCGAGCAGGACATTGGCTATGGTGCGATGCAGCGCGGTGGCCTCGTCGGGCACGAGGTTTCGGCCAGCGACCTCCTGGGTCAAGGCGTTGCAAAAGCGGTACAGGCGCACCTCGGCTGCGACCTGCTCGGGGTCGAAGGCGTCCTCGCCAGGATCCTGGCCCGGCACATCGGCGCGGTGCAGCAGGCCGAGCTTGACGAGCTGCTCGAGGCCGTCGCTGCTCACCACGGCCTCGTCGAACACCAGCGCGGCATCGGCCATGGTAAAGGGCGACCACAACAGCGCGAGCCTTTGCAGGGCCACCCGGTCGGCCAGAGCCAGGTGATCGATGCGCGCGCTGATCAGCCCCTCGACGCTTGCGGGCAGCCAACGCGCCTCCTCTTCGGCGGTGTTGACGCCCAGATCCTCGGCCTTGTTCTTGAGCAGGCCGCGATCGCCGAGCACCTCGATCACCTCTTTGATGTAGAGCGGATTGCCGCCCGAGCAGCGCAGAATCTCGCTGACCAGGTGCTCGTCGTCGATCATGTGCACGCGCAACATGTCGCGAACGAGCCCCTCGGCCTCCTTGGGGCTGAGCTCGAGCAAGGGCTCGACTTTGACAAAGCGCGCAGCGGCAAACTCCTTCCACTGGCGCTGCTCGAGGTGGGGGCCGCTGTCGCTGGCCGTGCACAAAAAGAAGGTCGGCGCGCCCTGTCGCGCCTCGAAAAACTGGCCAAGGAACTCGAGCGTCATCGGATCGATGTAGTGGGCATCCTCAATGGCCAGGATCAGAGGCTTTTTGCCCGCAAAGCGCGAGGTCACCTTGGTGATCGTCAAGAACGTGCGCCGGCGGCGCTCCTCGCCGTCGAGCTCGGCAAAGCGCCCGGAAGGCGACTTCAGGTTGAAGAGGCTGCCCATCGAGTGCACGAGCAGCCCAAGCTCGGTGTCGTCCTCGTCGGGAAAGAGCGCTTTGATGCGCGTCTCGAGCGTGTCGCGAAGCTGGCGCAGGTCGTCGCGACCGCCCAGGCGCAGCATCTCGGCCAGCAGCGCGGCGGCGCTGCCCAGGGGCACGTCTTTGTCAAAGGGGGTGACCACGCCGCGCACCACACGCACGTTTCGCGAGTCCAGGCCGCTCAGGAAGTCCTCGACCAGGGTGGACTTGCCCACGCCCGAGGCCCCCACGATGATCAGGGCCGAGGCCGCCTCGTCGAGCAACGTCTGGCGGTAGGCTGCGCGCAGCACCTTGCGGGCAATCTCGCGGCCGTAAAAGGAGTGGTAGGAGCGACGAAGCTCCTGGATCTGGTCGCGCGGGCTCTTGGGCGCCTCCAGGCGGTAGGCCTGCACGACGTAGCTCTCACCGTCGGTCTCGGAGACGCGCACCTCGTCGATCTCCTCGCAGTGAAAGTCGCGGCGCACGCGGCGAAACACCTGGCCGCCGAGCAGGCTCTCGCGCGCCATGGCCGACTGCGCCAGGCGCTCGGCCAGCTCGTAGCTCGAGCCGTAGAACGACCAGGTGTAGCGTCGCCCGCCGTTGTCGATCTCCTGCTCGAGCAGCACGTCGCCAATCGCGATGCCCAGCGCCAGGCGAATGGGACTGTCCAGGCTCAGGTTCATGCCGGCCACGGCCTCATGCAGATCCATGGCCATGCGTGCGGCGCGCTCGGAGTCGTTCTCGCTCGAGACCGGCACGCCGAGCAAGATCACAAAACCGTTCTCGTTGATCCGGTGGATCACGCCGTCGTTTTTGAACGCGATCGAGTCGACGATTCGCGTGTACTCCTGGAGCACCTGCAGCCAGCGATCCTGGCCAAGCGTGCTTCGCAGCTCGAGCAGCCCGTGCACCTCGCCGGCGATGATCACGACCTCCTTTCGCTGGCGCGCGAGCAGCTCGACGCCCTGCTCGCTGAGCTCGGTGGCGATCGGGGTGATCGGCGTGTGGACGTGCTGCACGCGGGTGCCCAGCTCGGCGGTGGTCGCCGAGCCGCGCTGAAGACTGGTCATCGCCGTGTTGAGCGCGGTCGATCCGGCGCGCGTCGGCCCCGTCGTCGAGGTCTCGTCGAGGTAGGCTTCCACACCCTTGAGGTGGGCGGCCGTCGAGACGGCGTCAAAAATGTCGCCCAGGCCGTAGAGCACACGCGTCAACTCGACCTGCAGCTCGCGCGCGGTCGCCGACCGATCCTCGGGCCGCCGCGAGAGCACCTTGTAGAGCAGGTGCTCGAGCGGCGCGGGGATCGCCGCGTTGAGGCTGGCGATGTCCGGAACGACCGCGGACTTGACCAGGCTCAGGGTCTCCTCTTGCGTGCCCGGGCGAAAAAGCGCTCGCCCGCAGACCATCTCAAAGAGCACCACGCCCAGGCTGAACAGATCGCTGCGCTGATCGACGGGCTTTCCCGAGGCTTGCTCGGGGCTCATGTAGCCGAACTTGCCCTTGACGATAAGCGGCGTCTCATCGGCCACGCTGGTCGCCTTGGCGATCCCGAAGTCGACGATCTTGACCGTGCCGTCGCGCGAGACGAGCAGGTTTTGTGGGCTGATATCGCGGTGCACAAGCTCCAGGCTGTTGCCATAGCTGTCGCAGCGACGGTGGGCGTAGTCGAGGCCCTTGGCAAGCTCGACGCCGATGTAGACGGCATCGCCAATGCTCAAGGCGCGTCCAGACTTCTGGCACGCGCGAAGAAGCTGGCCGATGTTGACCCCGTCGACGTACTCCATGGCCAGATAGTAGTCGGCCCCGACTTTGCCAAAATCATAGATCTGCACGATGTTGGGGTGATTGAGCCCCATCGCGATCTTGGCCTCGGCGATGAACATGTCGATAAAGCGCGGGTTCTCCGAGAACTCCGGCAAAATCTTCTTGATCACCAGGATCTTTTCGATGCCCTCGGCGCCAAAACTCTTGGCCAAGAAGACCTCGGCCATGCCGCCGATGCCGATCTTCTCAATCAGTTGGTATTTGCCAAATTCCGTCGTCACGTTTGCCTGGCGTTCTACAATCTTGGAAACCACCTCGATTTCGTACAAATCGGCGTGGCTCGGATCTTACGCGCAAACACTTCGCAAAAAAACAGGCAATTGTTAAACATCTCACCTATGGGCTACGCGAAGATGGCCCGTCGGCGCCTATAAAATCGGCGCCCAAGCTTGTTGGCGCAGCGCCTCGTAGGTCACGATCGCCACGGCATTGGAGAGATTGAGGCTTCGCACCTTGTCGGTGGTCGGGATGCGAAGGGTGCGATCGGCGAAGCGCTCGAGCATTTCGTCGCTCAAGCCGGTGGTCTCGCTGCCGAAGACGAGCACACTGCCCGGGCCGAGATCGGCGTCGGTGTAGATTGCGGCGGCCTTTTTGGAGAGAAAATACATGCGCTCGCGCCCGAAGATCGCCTCGATCGAGGCAAAATCCGGGTGGACGCACAGCTTGACGTTGGGCCAGTAGTCAAGCCCTGCGCGTTTGAGATAGCGGTTGTCGAGCTCAAAGGCCATCGGGCGCACCAGGTGCAACCAGATGTTCGAGCCAGCACACAGGCGCCCGACGTTTCCGGTGTTGCCCGGTATCTCGGGCCGGTGCAAGACCACGTGCAGGCTGTTGTCCTCGGGCCCGCCCCAGTGGGGCTGAGGCGGGTGAATGACAAACTGGTAGGGATTTTTGGGGTCGGGCGCGCTGGCGTCGGTCATCGGCTGGCATCGCAATAGGTGGAAGAAGTCGAAAATTATGAGGTTTCGATCGGACGGCCAATCAGCCTCAAAACCCCGGCAAGGCTCAAAATACCCAAGAGCAGGGCAACCCAGGGCGATAGGCCAAAAGCCACGCCAAGGTAGCCAAAGGCGCCGGCCGCCGCCATCACCGTGAGCGCGTAGGGAAACTGTGTGCGCACGTGGTCGACGTGGTCGCACGAGGAGGCGATCGAGCTCATCACCGTCGTGTCGGAGATGGGCGAGCAATGGTCGCCAAAGATCGCGCCGTCGAGCACGGCGGAGAAGCAGAGCATGAGGATGATCGGGCCCTGCGCTGAGCCGTCGCCCAGATGAAAAGCCAGGGGTATCATGGTCGGTAGCAAAATGCCCATCGCGCCCCAGCTCGTGCCCGTGGCAAACGCGACGCCGGCGGCGAGCAGAAACGTCAAGATCGGGAGCATGGCAAGCGAGATCAGATCCTGAACGGCGCCGACCAGATAGATGCTGGTGCCCAGATCGTCGCACACGCTGCGGATCGACCAGGCCAGCACCAAAATCGCCACGGCCATCCACATCGCCGGAATCGCCTTGAGCCAGGCCGAGAGCGCCTCGCGCACATTCAAGAGACGTTGGCCGACAGCCAGCGCCAGGGCGACGAGGCTGCCCACGACGGCGGCCCAGAAGAGCACCAGGGCGTTGTCGGCGTTGGAGAAAGCGTCGCGCCAGGCCTGGGCGTTGAACATCTCCGAGGCGGCCACGCTCCAGGCCGAGGCAAGCTCGACTGGCGAAGCTTTGCCGGCGAAGAGATCGCCCAACGCCGGGATCGCCTCGATCGCGCCTTTGCCCGACCATCCTGACCAATACATGCCGAAAAAGGTCACCGCGATCACGGCGAAGATCGGCGCCATCGCATTGTACCAACGCGGCTCGACGCCCTCTTTGACGCGCACGCTGCTAAAGGCGGCGCTCGTCAGCGCAACGGCCCCCGGGCGAAGCACCTCACCGGTCTTAAAGGCGCGCCGCTCGGCCTTGAGCATCGGGCCAAAATCGCGTGAGAGCAAGACGTTCAAAAAAACAAAGGCCAGGGCAAACAGGCAGTAAAAGCGCAGCGGAATGATGCTCAAAAAGATCTCGTAGCCGCTCTGGTTGATCCCAAGCTGGCGCGCCAGATCCTCGAAGAGGCCGACCTCATAGCCAATCCAGGTCGAGATGATCGCGATGCCCGCGATCGGCGCGCTGGTCGAGTCGACCAGGTAGGCCAACTTCTCGCGGCTGATGCGTTTTTGGTCCGTAAGCGGGCGCATGGTGGTGCCGACGACGATCGTGTTTGCGTAGTCGTCGAAGAAGACGACAAAGCCCACCAGCGCCGTCGCCAGGCGCGTCGATCGCGCGCTGGTGGCCAGGCGCGAGAAGATCGCGAGCACGCCGGCCATGCCCCCCATGCGGGTGATGATGTGGACCATGCCGACCAGGCCAAAGGTAAAGCCGATGATGTAGAGGTTGAACGAATCGGTGACGTTGGAGAACAGATAGCCCACGGCACTCTTCGTGCCCTCGATCGGCGCGAGGTTGGCGTTTACGACGGCGCCCAACCAGACGGCAAGGCCCATGGCGATGAGCAATTGGCGCAAAAAAAGCGCGACCAAAATGGCGATCAGCGGGGGCAAAATCGCCGTCCAGCGCCCTACCCTGCGCGCGTCGTCGAGCAGGGTCTCCTCGGCGGCTGCGCCCGGCGGCGTCCACGTGCTCTGCAGGCGCAATTGCTCGGCCTCGATTGTGGCAACGCTGTGCAAACGATGTACGCCAGGCTCGGAGCCGATGATCTCGACGCCCTGAATGCGGGCGAGCTCGGCGCGAATGGCCGACGATGCGCCCGGGGGGCCGTCGACGCTGAGCGCCACCCGAAGCGGCCCATCCAAGGCTGCGGCGTCGGCGCCGACGAGCTCCGAGAGCTGGGAGGCGTGGCCGCGAGCGATGACCTGGGCCGTGAGCGCCTGCGCGGTGTCGGTGTCGGCCTCAGCCATCGGGAAGACCACCACCGAGGTGACGATCGCCAGTGCCAGGCCCAAAAGCCGCCAGCGCCAGGCAAGCCACAGCGCGCGTGGCGAGCGATCTTCGGGTGGCGCCGGCGAGCCAACTTCCATGACGTGCTCTCGTTTGAGGGGGCGCTGGGCAAAAAAAGAGCCCGGCCTCTCGGCCGTGCTCTTCGATCGTAGGTGGAGCTCAAATCAATCTGTGCGCAGGCTCACTTGGCGACTTTGAGGCCCTTGTCGTTGAAGTCGATCGTGATGAAGGCCGCACCAAGCGCTATCCAGCCGATGTAGCCAACCACCGTGGTCGCGCCCCACTGGCCGATCTGGGCGACATACTGACCCCAATGGCCAACGGCCATGGTCGCCGCAAAGTTGATGATCGCGCCGAAGATACCAACGGCAAAGCCCACGCCGATGAGTACCACGACACAGGCCAACAAGACGGGCACGTTGGCCTTGGCAATCTCGACGGCTTCTTTCATCGCGCTGACCAGATCGAGATCGTCGCGCGTGGCCGCAAGATAAGCCGCCGGCAGGAGCAAAAAGGCCGCGATGAAGCCCGGCACGATGCAAAAGAGCATGCCCACCATGACCACGACGCCAGTCGCGCAGGAGACGAGCAGCACGTTGACGGCGCGCTCCATGGCCATGCGGATCAGAGTCTGCACATCGGGCACGGCCTGGGGGCCGTGCAGCATGACCAGGCGCATGGGACGATAAAAGGCCGTGCGCACGGCGTTGACCAGCACGAGGCTGACGATGCCCAACAGGCCGATGAAGAACGAGCCGATGCTGGCCAGCCCAAAGAGGCCCAACGAGCCCGAGCCGGCGCTGGTCACGCCCATGGCCAGCACGATGGCCGCAGCGATCAGCATGATCACCAGCATGAGCTCGACGCCGGCTGCAATCAGCCAGCCATACAGCAGCGGACCCTTGGAGCGCTCGAGCAGCAACTTGGCGTTATCAATCACATCGCCAAAGGTCGCTTCGTTGACGATGTGGGGTGGGGGGGCATCGCTCGCCGGCCAGACACTGCCGTGTGGCTGTGCCGGTGGCGTTTGGGGTTGTCCCGGGGGTTGTCCCGCACCAGGCGCATTCCAATCGTTGCCACCGTTGTTGCTGTTCCAATCGTTCACGCTCTATCTCCTGTGACGGTCATGCAAAAATGCCTGACAATTCAATTCATCTTCAAGTCCTGACCCATAGCCGCTCCATTGTGGCGACGGCCACGGCCAACGTCAAGCAGCCAGCTTGAAAGGCGCGGTTTACAGGCTCACTTCAAGAGGTTAAGCTGCACGCTGTCTACGCCGTTTTTGGTCCTGGCGACGCCATGAGGCGATCGCCTGAGTTGAGCCATATCGAGCAAAGGAGTGCGCTGGTGAACGTTCTGGTGGTCGGTGCAGGCTCGGTGGGCCAGGTCTTCGGGCACCATTTGCAACTGGCCGGCGCCCATGTGACGTTTTTCGTGCGCGAGCAGTACGTCGCGGCCACGGGCCAAGGCTTTACCCTCTACCCGCTCAACGATCGCGGTGCGCGCGATCGCCCGGTGCGCTTTGAGGACTTCGAGGTGCTCAGCGACATCGCCGCCGTCGCCGAGCGGCCCTGGGACCACGTCTATCTTTGTATCCCGGCCACCGGTCTTCAGGGCGCCTGGTTCGAGGCCCTGGTCAAGGCCGTCGCCGATGCCGTGCTCGTGAGCCTGACGCCGGGGCTCAACGACCGCGCCTATGTGCACGCACACTTTCGCTCCGAGCGGGTCGTCACCGGCATGATCGGCTTCTCGAGCTATCCCGGCCCGCTCGAGGGCGAATCGTTGCCCGAACCCGGCACGGTCTACTGGTTTCCGCCCCTGATGCCCTCGCCATTTGAAGGCGCGCGCGGCTCCGTCGAGAGCGTGGTCGGCCTGTTGCGCCAGGGCGGTCTGCCGGCCACCGTCGACCAGAAGCTGCCCCAAAAAGTGGCCTACCCTACAGCGGCGTTGATGAGCTTCATCAGTGGCCTCGAGCTCGAGGCCTGGAGCTTCGATGCGCTTCGAAAGAGCGCGCGGCTCAAGGTCGTCTCCGCAGCGATCCGCGAGACCGTGGCGATCCTCAACGCGCACCAGAACAGCCGCGCGCCGCTGGCACTTCGCCTGATCGGCTCGCCGGTGTTCAAGCTCGGCTTGCCGCTTGCCCAGGGCGTGACGCCTTTTGATTTCGAGGCCTTCTTGCGCGTGCACTTTCTCAAGGTGCGCGCCCAGACGCTGGTTCTACTCGCGGACTACATCGCGCTGGCCGAAAAACACCACCTTCCCTCAAAGCATCTGCAGGCTCTGGCCGGCGATCTCCAGAGCCTGCCCGAGCAAGTCGAGGCCGCTTAACTGCTGCGCAGGTGCCAGGCCTTGGGCCGGGTGAAGGCGCGAATGCCTTCGACGGACAAGGTAAGGCCCACGCCGGAGTGTCCGCGCCCTGACCAGGGAAGGCGCGGGCTGACCCGATCGCAGCAATTCCAGTAGGCGGTGCCCACCGAGATGGACTCGAGAATGCGCTCGGCGCGCGCACGCTCCTTGGTGTAGACACCGGCCGTCAAGCCGTACGGGGTGTCTTGCATGAGCGCGACGGCTTCGGCGTCGTCTTCGACGCACTGGATGCCAATGACCGGCCCAAAGCTCTCCTCGCGCATGATCTCCATGCTGTGATCGACACCGACAAGCACGCTGGGCTGGAAGAAGTTGCCCTTGCCGCCGATGGTCTTGCCGCCACAAAGCAGCGAGGCGCCCTTTTGCAGAGCGTCGGCGATTTGCAACTCGAGCACGCTCATCTGATCTTTTCGGGCGAGCGGCCCGATGTAGGTCTCGGCGTGGCGCGGATCGCCGATGTTGAAGGTCTTGACGCGCGCGACGAAGGCCTCGACGAAGGCATCGAAGACGGCCTCGTGCACGTAGAGGCGCTCGACCGCACAGCAGCTCTGTCCGCTGTTGTAAAACGGCCCGTCGGCCAGGTTTTGGGCAGCAGCAACCACATCGACGTCGTCGGCGACGTAGACCGGGTCCTTGCCCCCTAGCTCGAGCTGCAGGTGAATCAGGCGCGGGGCGACCTTCTCGGCTATCTTTTTGCCCGTGGCGTACGAGCCGGTGAAGAACACCGCGTCGACCGCTTCGTCGAGCAGCAGCGAGCCGACCTCGCCGGCGCCAACAACCGGCTGGAACACCTCGCGCGGCACGCCGGCCTCCCAGAGCAGCTCGGCTATCGCCAGACCGGTGAGGGTGGCAAACTCTGAGGGCTTGTAGAGCACGGCGTTGCCGGTCAAGAGTGCCGGCACAAAGACATTCGCACCGACAAAGTAGGGATAATTCCATGCCGAAATATTGGCAATCACACCCAGCGGCTCACGGGTGATGCGCTCGACCATGCTCGCCGACTCCGCAAGCGTCTCGGCTGCAAGCGCTGCTGCGACGTGCTCGACAAAGAAGTCGATTCGATCGCCTGTGGCACGCACCTCGCCCAGCGCCTGGCTGATCGGCTTGCCCATCTCGAGGCTCAAGGTCGCCGCCAGAGACTCGGAACGCTCGCTGAGCAAATCACGCAATTTGACGAGCGCTGCCGTGCGCTCCGTTAGTGGCCGCGCGGCCCATGCGGGCTGAGCACTTTTGGCATCGGAAAACTTCTGGGCAACCGAGGCCTGCGTGTCGGTCTCGACGCGCTGAATGAGCTCGCCGCTTGCCGGATTTAAGAGTTCGAGCATGTGTTTCTCCAAATGAATTGAACGGTCGGGTTGAATCAAAGGTCTCGTCGCAGCCTGACGGCGCGAAGAAAGTCTTCCATGATGGGGCGACGATCGAGCAGGCTTGTGTCCTCGGGATGCTGAAACTCAGGATGCCACTGCACGCCGACGACGTAGGGACCAAAGCTCTCCGAGCTCTGCAGGCGTACGGCCTCGATGATGTCGTCGACCACCGAGCGGGCCTGGACTACTAGCCCCTGGCCCAGTTCGGCGATCGCCTGATGGTGAACACTGGGTACGAGGGCGCGCACGACGCCCGGATAAAGATGTTGCAGCCAGGAGCCCTCGGTGATCACGATCTCGTGGCGGTTTCGCTCGTAATTGCCGGCGTGGCGATGGCACAGCTCGCTTGGAACCTGGGTGGGCAGATCCTGGTAGAGCGTGCCTCCCAGCGCTACGTTGACCACCTGGTGGCCGCGGCAGATGCCCAAGACGGGCTTGTTTTTGGCGATACAAAGGCGCACTAACTCGAGCTCGTAGGCATCGCGCACGGCGTCACCGGACCACTCCGGGCGAAGCGGCTGTTGCCCATAGCTGAGCGGGCTCATATCGACGCCGCCCTGCAAGACCAGGCCATCGATGCACTCCACGGCGTCGGACAAACCAACGGAGAACTCCCGCGGATCGCTGGCCACGGGGATCATCATGGGCAGCGCCGCGCTTGCCATGACGTACTCGGCCATGGACTGCTCCAAATAGAGCAAGGGCCGGCCATTGAAGGTCGTGCGTTCTGCGTCCTGGTGAAACAAGCAGGCCGAGACGCCAATGATCGGTATTCGGCCCTCCTTGCGTTCGGGGCTACTCATAGGGCCTTTTTGTACAGAGCTTCAAAGTCCTCGCGGCTGGGCTGGCGCGGGTTGCTGGCGTAGCAGGGATCGAGCCAGGCAAAGTGCACCAGGTGCTCGAGGCTCTCGATGCCGACGCCGGCCTCGGAGAGCTTGTCGGGGATGCCGATGTCGGCGCGAAGCGCGTTGAGCCAGCTCAAGAAGCCCTCGACGTCGGCCGAGGCGGCGCCCACGGCCTGGGCCATGCGCGCAAAGCGCTCGGGCACGGCCTCGGCGTTGAACTCCATGGCGTAGCGAATCATGATGGCGTTGGCCAGTCCGTGGTGCATGTCGCACACCGTCGAGAGCGGATGGGCCAATGAGTGCGTGATGCCCAAACCCTTTTGAAAGGCCACCGCGCCCATCAACGAGGCCATCAACATATTGCCGCGCGCCTCGATGTCGCCGGGGTGCTCGACGGCGCGGCGCAGGTTGAGCGCGATCAGGCGCATGCCCTCGAGCGCGAGCCCATCGGCCATCGGATGGTAGCCCTTGGACAGGAAGGCCTCGACGTTGTGGCTCAAGGCGTCCATGCCGGTGGTCGCCGTCACACTCGCCGGCAGGCCTACGGTCAACTCGGGATCGGCGAGCGCGATGATCGGCAGCAGGCTCGGATCGAAGATGATCTTCTTGGCACCGGTGTCATCGTCGGAGATCACGGCGCTGCGCCCGACCTCGCTGCCGGTGCCGGCCGTGGTCGGCACCGCGATCAAGTAGGGAATGGGCTGATTGACGGGCAAAGCGTCGGCCTTGCCATCCTCGTAGTCGAAAAGCTCGCCGGGATGGTTGATCATCAGAGCCACGGCCTTGGCCACGTCCATCGGTGCACCGCCGCCTATCGCTACGATCGCGTCGGCGCCGTGATCCTTGTAGCGCTGCACGCCTCGCAACACCTGGGCCTTGACGGGATTGCCTCCACCATCGTCGAAGACGGCCGGCGCCAGACCGGCGGCCTTGAGCGAGGCGACGATCGCCAAAAAGAAGGGCTGCGACGAGACACCCGTGTCGGTCAACAACAAAGGGCGTGCGCTGCCAGCCTCGCTCAAGAGCGCTGCCAGCTTGGAGATCACGCCCGGGCCGAATTCGATACGCGTTGGGAAATTGAACCTGCGGTTTTCCATACTTACTCGTTCCTCGCAAAATTAAGGTGGGGGCGCCACGTGCTCAGATGATTTCGAAATAACGTTTGAGTTCCCAGTTGGTTACCGCGCGTTGGTGCTGCTCCCACTCCCACTGGCGGGTGGCGGCGAAGTGGTCGATGAACGTGTCGCCAAAGAGCTCGCGGGCGAGCTCGGAGCTGCGCATGGCCTGGGTCGCCTCACCCAGGTTGACCGGCAGCGCGCGCGCGCCTTCGACCTCGTAGGCGTTTCCGACCACCGCCACGTCGGTGAGTTTGAGCCCTTTCTTGATCCCATACAAGCCGCTGGCGAGCGCGGCGGCAATTCCAAGGTAGGGATTGATGTCGGCGCCCGAGATGCGCGTCTCGAGGCGCGTGGATCTAGGCGATCCCGGGATCACGCGCAAGGCCGGCGTGCGGTTGTCCACACCCCAGGTCACGTGCGTGGGCGCCCACAACCCCTTGACCAGGCGCTTGTAGCTGTTGATCGTCGGCGCATAAAAAGGCAGCAGATCGCTCAGGCCCAGCAGTTGGCCTGCCAGATAGCTCTCGAAGATCGCGCTCATCGTGTGGCGACCCTTGGCGTCGTAGAAGAGGTTCTCGCCGGCCTCACTCCACAGACTCTGGTGCATGTGCCCGCTGCATCCGGGCAGCTTGGAGTCGACCTTGGCCATGAAGGTCGCCATGATCCCAAAGCGGTAGGCGATCTCCTTGGCCGCCGTCTTGAACAAGACGCCGCGATCGGCGGCCTCGAGCGGATCGTCATAGAGGATGGCCACCTCATAGACGCCCGGGCCGGTCTCGGTGTGCAGGCCCTCGATCGGGATGCCAAAGGCCTCCATCTCTTCCATCAGCGCGCGAAAAAACCCGGCGTTGTTGCTCGTTCGCAAGATCGAGTAGCCGAACATGCCTGGCGTCAGGGGCTCGAGTCCCACAAAACCCTTGTCGTTGGCACTCTTGGGTGTCTCCAAGAAGTTGAACCACTCGAACTCCATGCCAAATTTCGGGCTAAAGCCCATGTCTTTGGCCTCGGCGATCGTGCGCTTGAGCAGTTGGCGCGGGCAGATCGCCAGCGCTTGGCCGTCGGCGTCGACGAAATCACCGAGAAAAAACGGAACGTCGTTATCCCAGGGCACCTTGCGGTAGGTCGACAGGTCGATTTTCGCGAGCACGTCTGGATAGCCCGTATGCCAGCCCGTGTAGTCGACCTTGTCGTAGCAGACATCGGCGCTGTCCCAGCCAAAGACGACGTTGCAAAAACCAAAGCCGCTCTCGGCAGCCGAGAGAAACTTCGAGGTGTGCATGAACTTGCCACGCAGGATCCCGTCGATATCGGCCGCCGCCACGCGCACGCGCGAGGTGCCGCTGGCCTTGACCTGCTCTAAGATTTCCTCGGCTGATAGCCCTCGCGTTGCCATGATCGCTCCATGATTTTGGGACAATGTATTTTGTACGACTGACGATGCGCGCTATTATGCCACGGCGTGTGGCCCAAAACAACGTGCGCCACAGGTGCGTCTTTGCCCATAGCCACGAGCATTGACATGATCTGCGGGCGCGACTAGCGTGGCGCGCGCTCATGAATTTCGTCCGTTTATAGTCCGAGCAGTCAGGAGTTAGAATGTACCGACTTACCACAGCATCCATCGTCGCCTTGGTCGCCCTTGTGGCCACCAGCGCCCTTGCGTGCCAAGTTCATAAACACACGGTGCCTCAGCCACCGGTCGTTGAGATTCCCCAGGCCCCGATTGAGGGCGAAGAAGAAGACGCGGTCGATCAAGGCCCGATCTATCTTTCAACGGCGATGCGCGTGCAGTCCGACGTCGAGCTTGCCGCCAACCCCGCGCACTTCGGCCAGTTCAAAGGTCGAACCGACCTCTTGCTTCGTCGCGACTACGGCATCAATCGCAACACATGCGACGGCTACATCGCGCGCCGCCCGGCCATGGTCGTCGATGCGCCCAACGGCTACGAACACCTCAAGATCACCGCTCATGGCGACGTCGACGTTTTGTTCGTCGAATTCTCCAACCGTGAGTATCTGTGCACCATTCGTCGCCCCGGTGGCCAAGACCCGGCGATCGAGACGCGCAATTGGCCCAAGGGGCCCTATCGTATCTATGTCGGCCACCGCGAGCAGCTCAAGGAGATCGACTACTCCTTGACCTTCGAGAATCTCTCCAAGCCGATTACGGTCGATTGGCTCGATGCCTCGCTGCCGACCATCACGATCGACAGCGATATGAGTAAGCCCTCATTTGTCCCTGTCAACCTGGCCGGTGAGCCCAACGCCGATCGCGACGCCCAGCATGGCGACCACTCGTGCGCCAGCCACAGCGGGCCGATGAAGTATTTGCTCACCCCCGATGTGCGCCTCGATGTGCGCCAACAGGCCGTGGTCACGCTGGGTATTCGTGCCAACGCCCCGGCGATGATGACCTTGATTGGCCCGGTACCCTCGGACCGACGCAACATCCCGGTGCAGTGTTTGCCCAGCTGGAACGAATCACTTGATCTGGCACCGGGCACCTACTTTGTGCGCGTGGGCGTCGATCCAGACAAGGCTCCGAGCACTCTCAACTTCTTTGCACACGGCGCGGCGGCCGGCCTCGATCCGCTGGCCACCTTCCCCAACGTGCCCGAAGGCCGCCCGGTTGCCGAGCGCATGCTCACGCTGCACTACCCCTTCCTCAAGACCAACGACTTGCTGACCGACGATCGCATCCGCCAGCAACTCTTCGTCAACGCGCCTTCGTCACTCTATGTCGTGGCGCGCGAGAACCTTGGAAGCAACTCGCCGGCGACCGTCTTTTTGGGCTCGCCGGTGCCAGGCGATCACATCCTCGACGACGGGCGCGCCTTTGAGTTTCCCGTCAAGGACGAGCTCTTGCTCATGCTCAATGAGGAGAATCTCGTGCTCGCCGCCGACGGCAGCCTCTTTGTCATCGACAGCAAGCACCTCAAGCCGGCCCAGCAGGCCGACGCCATCGCCCTGCCCCCGGCAGCGCGCAACTCGCAGAGCTACTTTCGCCATGCGATGACCCTGGCCGGCACCGACGATCAGGGACGCATCGAGCAGCATGCCCAGCGCCACGATCGCTACAAGCAGTGCGCCGACGGCATCATGGTGCGCATCCAGCCCCAGATCGAAACGCTTAACAAAGACGCCGCGGCCAACCGCGACCAGATCGAGCGGATCACGACCGAAGCCGAGCAGCGCGCCCAGCGCAACTGCGGGCTCGTGCGCCTCGAAGAAGAGGATCGCCGCATGTGGCGCCAACTCGAGGACAGCCGTACCCGTCGTCGCACGGACGCCCTGCAGCAGGTGCGTGCTCGCCTGGCCGACCTGGTGCTCGTCAAGTAATTGCCCCCCGCTTTGCGGCGCGCGCGCCC
>JACCWM010000034.1 GCA_013697635.1 Lujinxingiaceae bacterium
GGCTCCAGCCTTTCTCCGAGAGCACGCGGGTGATCGCCGCGGTCAGGGTCGTCTTGCCGTGATCGACGTGGCCAATCGTGCCGACGTTGACATGGGGTTTCTTGCGTTCGAATTTCGCCTTCGCCATTTCTTAACTCCTCTGGCCTTTTGGCCAACTATTTTCTTAATGCTTTCTGTCTAAATGGGTAGCGTAATCCATTGCTGGTGCCACACCCGCGCACAACCCACACGCTTTCGGGCGTGCTGGATTC
Organism: Lujinxingiaceae bacterium; assembly: GCA_013697635.1. GTDB lineage: Bacteria > Myxococcota_A > Bradymonadia > Bradymonadales > Bradymonadaceae > JACCWM01. The sequence continues at coordinate 252 of JACCWM010000034.1, forward strand.
TTGTTCGTTATACCTTGGTTATCACCACCAACAAGCTCGACTTGCTACGTCGCGGCAGATCAAAGTGGTAAAAAGGTAGAGCCCTCAACCGGATTTGAACCGGTGACCCCTTCCTTACCATGGAAGTGCTCTACCAACTGAGCTATGAGGGCGTAATACAACCTAATATGTCTTGCCTCAAAACTTCGAGACTTTGCTGCTTATTTCGTACCGCTTGCCAAGTCAATCAGCAAGCGGGAGACGGGACTCGAACCCGCGACCCTCAGCTTGGAAGGCTGATGCTCTACCAATTGAGCTACTCCCGCGACCCTTCCCTACCCTATTGGGGAAGGAAGGTAAAGTGGTGGGGGCAGGATTTGAACCTGCGAAGGCTGAGCCGCCAGATTTACAGTCTGGTCCCTTTGACCGCTCGGGAACCCCACCAGGGGCTCTATCTTGTCCCACACTGAACGTTACTTACTGCGTTCGAGAGCTGGCGAAGGGATTTGAACCCGCAACCTACTGCTTACAAGGCAGTTGCTCTACCGTTGAGCTACGCCAGCAAAGCCCAGAACTGCGGGGCATACATCCCGACGTGCGATTTAGCCACGCCAGCGGATGGGAATTGATATAAGGTGCTCGCCAAGGTGTCAAGAGAAAAGCAAAGTGAAAAACAGCAAATCCTTCAACATTTGTCCCGACATCAACGGCGCGCACGGGTCGCTTATTCCACTTTTGGGGCGGCGGCCTTGTGCCACTGGCGGCGCAGCTCATAGAGAAAAATGCTCGCCGCCGAGGCGACGTTGAGGCTCTCGACGCCCTGGGCCATGGGAATGCGGGCACGAAAGTCACAATTTTCGGCGACGAGGCGCCGGATACCGCCGTGTTCGCCGCCGAGCACCAGGGCGACGCGCATGTCGAGATCGATGTCCCACAGATCGGTTGCGCCCTCGGCGGTGGCTGCCACGGCCCAGAAGTTGTGCTCGCGCAGGGTTTGCAGGCTGCGCGCGACGTTGGTCACGCGCGCCACCGCCACGCTGTAGGCCAGCCCGGCCGAGGCGCGAATGACGGCCGGCGTGACCGCCACCGCCCGATCTTTGGGGATCAGCACGGCGTCGACGCCCATGGCCGCTGCACTTCGCAAGATCGCGCCGAGGTTTCCCGGATCCTGGACCTGTTCGAGCACGACGAAGCAGGCGCGCGGCTTGTCGGCCAGCTTTGCGAGCAGCTCGTCGAGGTGTGCGTAGTTAAAGGGTGCGGTCTCGAGCACCACACCCTGGTGGTTGCCGCCCTCAGCGAGCGCGTCCAGGGCTGCGGGCTCGACGCGCGTGATCACTTTGGCGTGGCGCGCGGCCAGCTCGCGGATTTTGGCGAGGTTGGGCGAGTCGGCGCGGGCGATCTGGATGGCCAGCACACGATCGGGGCGGTTTTGGAGCATTTCTTCGCAGGGGTGGACCCCGTAGATGAGCATAGTTGGACTTCGCCTCTAAAGGGTCTGGGCGATCGCTTCGACGACGCCGACGGGATCTTCGGCCTGGTAGATCGGGCGGCCGATAACAAGCATGCTGCTGCCGGCGCGAAGCGCGTTGGCCGGGGTCATGATGCGCACCTGATCGTCGTCGACGGCCGGCGCGCCGGGGCGGATTCCGGGGGTGACGAGGATCGGATCGGTGCCGAAGCGATGGCGCAGCGCGGCGGCCTCGAGCGGCGAGCAGACCAGTCCGTCGAGGCCGGCATCGATCGCCAGCGTGGCCAGGCGCTCGGCCCAGTCTTCGAGAGGCAGCGCGACGCCAACCGGCGCCAGATCGGCCTGCGAGAGGCTGGTCAGGGCGGTGACGGCGATCACCTGGGCGGCGCCGCCCTGGCGAGCACCGCGCACGGCGGCCTCGAGCATGGCGCGGCCTCCGCTTGCGTGCACGGTCATCAAGAAGACGGCCTCGTGGGAGGCGGCATTCTTGCAGGCGTCGCCGACCACGCTGGGGATGTCGTGAAACTTCAGATCGAGAAAGATCTGGGCGTCGAGCGCGCCGAGGCGGTCGAGGATCGTCGGGCCGTACTGGGTGAACAGCCGGCTGCCGATCTTGAACTTGTCGATGCGCCCTTTGAGCAGGCCGACGAGCTGCTCGGCCTGCTCGAGGGTGTCGAAATCGAGGGCGACGATCAAATGGCGATTGAGCTTTTCGACGCTCATGAGAGGGCGGCCTCTTTGGCGGTGGCAAGGCTTGTGCGCACGATCTGGGTGACCTCGGCGACGATCTCATCGATGCCGACGAGGCGGTGATCGCTTTCGCGGCGAAGTTTGAGCTCGACCTGGCCGTCTTTGACGCCGCGGCTGCCGATGTTGATGCGAAGCGGGATGCCGACCAGATCGGCGTCCTTGAACTTGAAGCCGGCGCGCATGTCGCGATCGTCGAGCAAGACCTCGACGCCGGCGGCCATGAGCTCGGCGTAGAGGCGCTCGGCCAGGGCGACGACTTCTTCATCCTGGTTTTGCAGGGGCAGGATCGTGACATGATAGGGCGAGATCGCCATCGGCCAGATGATGCCGTTCTCGTCGTGGTTTTGCTCGACGACGGCGGCCAGAATGCGCGTGACGCCGATGCCGTAGCAGCCCATCTGCATGGCGTGCTCGTGGCCGGCCTCGTCGGCGAAGGTGGCGTTCATGGCCTTGGAGTACTTGTCGCCCAGAAAGAAAACGTGGCCGACCTCGATGCCGCGGTGGCTCTCAAAGCTGCCGCCGCAGCGCGCGCACAGATCGCCGCCGCGCGCCTGGCGCAGATCGGCAAAGGCGCGCACCTCAAAGTCACGGCCGTGATTGGTGTTCACAAAGTGGGCGTCAACGGCGTTGGCGCCGACGATGAAGTTTGCCAGGCCCTCGACCGCGAGGTCGGCAAAGATCGGGATCTGTAGCCCGACGGGGCCGGCAAAGCCCAGCGCCGCGTTGGTGACGCGCTCGACCTCGACGTCGGCGGCCAGGTTGAGCTCGCGGCAGCTGATCTCGGTGTGGGCGTTGAGATAGGCCTTGATCTTGAGCTCGTTGGCCTGATGGTCACCGCGAACGAGCACGGCGATCGGGGTCTCGTCGGCCAGATAGATCAGCGTCTTGACGAGCTTTGCGGGCTTTTGCTTGAGAAACTTGCTGACCTCCTCAATCGTGCGCTGGCCGGGCGTGGCGAGTTGGGTGAGCGCCTTGAGTTCGGCGTCGTCGGCGCGCGCGCTCGACTCGACACGGATCTCGGCCTTCTCGACGTTGGCCGCATAGCTGCACTGTGAGCAGCTCACGATCTCATCCTCGCCGGTCTCCGCGAGCACCTGAAATTCGTGGGAGCGGCTGCCGCCGATGTTGCCGGTATCGGCCTCGACTGCGCGGTACTCAAAGCCCAGGCGCCGACAGATGCGGTTGTAGGTCTCGAACATCACGTCGTAGCTTTGCAGGGCGGCCTGCTCGTCGGTATCAAAGGAGTAGGCGTCCTTCATGATGAACTCGCGCCCGCGCATCAGGCCAAAGCGCGGACGCGGCTCGTCGCGAAACTTCGTCTGGATTTGATAGAGGTTGATCGGCAGCTGCTTGTAGCTTTTGACCTCACCGCGCACGAGATCGGTGATCACCTCCTCGTGGGTCGGTCCAAGGCAGAAGTCGCCGCCCTTGCGGTCTTTGATGCGCAAGAGCTCGGCGCCGTACTCCGACCAGCGCCCGGACTCCTGCCAAAGCTCGGCGGGTTGCACCGCCGGCAGGCGCACTTCCTGGGCACCGGCCAGGTCCATCTCCTCGCGAATGATCTGCTCGATTTTGCGCACGCTGCGCCACCCGACGGGCAAAAAGTCGTAGATGCCACGCGCGATCATGCGGATATAGCCGGCGCGAATGAGCAACTTGTGGCTGACAACCTCGGCCTCGGCCGGATCTTCTTTTCGCGTGGGCAAGAATAGTTTGGAAAACCGCATGACGTCGTCTCTCGCTAGGTGCTCGGTACGGTGAGGTGGCAAAACAAGGGGGGCAGCCATCGAACACGCTGGGAATTAACGCAGCGATCCGTGGGTGTCAACGCGCGGCGCGCAAGCGAGCGCAAAGTGCCCAAGGTTGACAAGATCTGGCGATGCGCTGACAATGGCGGCGATCCTGGTGCAACCACTGTTTCGCCCCACGCCCTTGTGGTGGGCCATCGAGAAAAGATCCGCCCGATGAAATTGACGCTCTCCCGCCCTGAGCATGCCGAGGTGATCAGCGAGTTTTATCGCAACCTGCATGGCTCCGAGTTTGCCCACGAAGAGATGTTCTCGGCGTCGACAGTTGCCCAACTGTTGCGTGACGAAGAGCTGACGGTCGTCGTGGCCTCCCATCAACAGAAGATCTTGGGGTGCGGGCTGGCCTTTTTGCGACCCTGGAACCAGTCGCTCGAGATCGGCGCGCTCTCGGTGGTCGACGACATCCCCGATCGCGGCGAGGTGGGCAAGGCGCTCTTCGAGGCCCTGCGCCGCCTGGGCATGAAGAACCATGGCGTGGTCTTTTTTCGGGCACGCTCGGAGAGCTCGTTCAAGCGTGGTCGCAGCATCGGGGCGAGCTGCTGGGGCTTTCGCCCGGCTCCCGGCTCGGAGAGCGTCGAGGACGCCGAATTGATCATGGGCTTTTACAACGCCGCGGGCCAATCACAGCGCGTCGAGCCGCCGCGAAACATCGTCACCGAGCTGCCCTTTGCGGCCCGTGTGATCGAGGGCATCGAGGCCGGCGAGAAGGGCATCCCCTATCCGAAGAGCTTTCCGGTGGGGTGTCCGCGAGGCACCGGCGCCGTAGTGATCTCAGGGCGCATCTGGCCGACCTACCACTCGCGCGGCAACTACATTAACATCGAGAACGCCGCCGGCAACTATCCGATCGAGATCATTCGCGAGTTCACCACGACGGTTCGAACAAAGGGCGTTCGCGACGTGCGCCTGACGCTGCCTGTCAACCAGGACGAGGCCTTCATCGAGCTGGTCGACTTTGGATTTCAGCCGGTGGCCTATCTGCCCGGCTGGTTCTTGCGCGGCCCGCACCGCTTTGATTGCGTGGAGCTTGTGACGGCCGTGCCGCGCGTGCCGCACGTGGCGGCCTCGTTTTTGAGCAAAGCCGTGGGCAAGATCAACGAAGGTTTCGCGATCCAGGTTTGATCATCGCCCCCCTCAATTCAGCTCTCCTCAGCTCTTCTCATCCTCGGGTGATTCCTCGCCATTAGGCTCAGGCGTCGGCGCCGGCTCCGGCTTTGCAGCGGGCGCTGGAGTGGGCGTGGGCGTGGGCGTGGCCGCCGGGCTTGGCTTAAGGGTGCCGTCTTCGGGGGTGGCGCGCTTGTAGAGCGGGCGCCAGAGCGCGTCGGTGCTGAAGCAGCGCCACGCCCATGGGATCCAGTTGAGCAGCTTCCAGGCCAGCCACAGGGCCCAGATGAGCATCAGGCCGCGCCAGATCCAGATGGGCAGCGAGATCAGACCGGCTGCGGGCAAGACGGCGTCGGTGCGGTCGATGTACCAGCGCAGCTGGCTGTTGGAGGACTGTGCGCCTGCGACCTGCATGTCGACGTCGAAGAGCAGGTTGGTGTGAATCGCGGCGTAGAGGCAGACCATCGTGATAATGGTCAGGGCGACCAGCGCGAGCTGGAAGAAGTTGAACTTCCAGGCCCTTGTCAGGGGCGACTGCTGGCGCAAGTTGAAGAGAATAAACCAGGCCACGACTGGCACGAGCGCGGGGATCGGCAGCTGGGCCAAGCCGATCGCCAAGAAGAGCCACTCGTAGGTGCGAAGCGGCGAGAGCGGCACCAGGCCGAGCAAGCCGGCGACGATCAACAAGAGCAGCATATGGCTCCAGAACAAGATCGCCGGCCCCCAGCTCGGGCCAGTGACCCACAACAGCCAACGATCGCTGCTCAGGTTGACGTGCAGCTTGGTGTTGACCGCGCCCGAGCCGATGTCGATTTGAGGCATATGCTCGTGCAGCACGCGATTCCAGGGCTGCTGCCACTCGAGGCGGTAGTTTTGAAGACCGGGACGGATTGCCAGGTTGACGACGTTTGCTTTGGGGCGAATGGAGGTCTCGACATTGTCGAGGCGCACCTTTTGCAGCTCGGCGCCGTCGGGCAGGGTGACGGCCTGCCAGCCGCCGCGCGATGAGCGGATGCGCAGATCGAGCGAGGCCTGAAGCAGGCGTTTTCCCGGGGTGACGGTGTAGTTGACGTCTTCGACGGTGGTCGCCTGGCCCTCGCTGCCCTCGGGGCGATTGACCTCGATGCGAAGACGCTCGCCGGGCCAGGGGTTCCAGCGCGGCTGGTAGACGCCGGAGCTGACCGTCTCGATCGGGGCGAGCTTGTCGAATTCGCAGCGCCAGATCCGGCTGCACTCGACCATCCAGGTCTCGGTCCAGGCGCGCCCGAGCGGGGCGACGAGCTCGACAAAGGGTGCGATTGGAATCTCGCTGACGAACTCGACGCTTTGCACATCACGGGCAAAATCGAGCAGCACGTGGCCCTCCTCGACGCGCAACCCGTCGGTGATCACGGCCTCGCCCTCGAGCAGCGGAAAGCGCAGGGGCTGGGGCCGCTCGGCATGCTGGCGGCTGACGACGGTGCGAATCTGCCAGGGCAGGCCAAGGGCGACGTTGCGTTGCACCTGAAACCAGGGTGGCAGCTCGCGGCTGGCCTGCACGTCGCTGGCCTCGACGGCTTGCTCGCGGGTCTCCTCGACCTGGCGGGTCAATTGAATCGAGCTGTCGGGTACACCCTGGGGATCGATCCCATCGACGCTCCACTGCGCGCTGGTAAAGCTTGCCAAGCGCGGGCGCGTATCGGAATCGAACTGCACGGTGACCACGGCGCGGTTGACGAGCTTGCCGCGCACCTCGACCACGTGGGCGCCCGGCGTCAGGCGTACCGAGACCAGGCCCTGGGCGTTTCGGCGAAGATGGCTGGTGGGCTTGCCGTCGACGAGCACCTCGAGGATGCGCAAGGGATCGTCGGGGCCGGGCAGCGGCCAGCCGGCGGTCTGCTGGGCGTGCACATCGGCGCGCAGCGTAAAGTCCAGATCGGCGACGCTGATGTCGGCGCGACCGACCGTGATGCAGGGGCCTTCGCAGCGCGTCTGGGCCTCGATGCGATGCCTGAGCGTGTTGAGCAGCTCGGGCGAGGGCAAGTCGTCGGCCTGGGCCGGCCCGACCAGGCCGACGAGCATCAGGCTGCTGGCGAGCAGGGCGGCGACGAGGCCGGCCAGCGGGCGTTTGGGGCCGGTGGATTGGGGTGTATTTGCAGCATCGTCGTCCTCGGGATCTCTCCAGTACATGTCCTTGAGGCTGATCACGAGCAGCGTGAGCAGGATCAAGAGCGTGATGCGCACGGCGATGATCACGGCGTTTTGCAAGGGCGAGAGCACCCAGAGCTGCACCTCGTGATCCTTTCGCACCGGTCCGGTCCACTCGAGCTGCCAGGAGCGCCACTGCCAGTTGGGCACGCCCGGTCCGGTCTGCACCACGGCGTTGGGATCGACCTGCTGGAGCTTGGCCTTGCGTGCGACCTGCTGGTAGGCATTCATATCTCGTTTGCTGTCCTCGGCCGGCTCGTTCCTCCAGTCACCGTCCTCTTCTACATCGCCGAAGTAGCTCGCGCTGCCAGCCGGCTGAGAAGCGGGCGACTCCATGTATTGGCGCGATTGTTCCGTAAAAAGGCCGTAGTCGTAGCCGGAATCGGCGGCGACCTGGGGATAGGTGGCCTCGCGGATCTGCTCGCGCACGAAGGCCGCGAGCATGACGAAGAGCACGATGAGCACGACGGCGCGCAAGACGACGATGATGCGCCGGATGGGGCCGCGCGAGAGCACGCGCAGCAGCGCCAGGGTGATCAAGAGCGTGATCCAGATCCAGCGCGGGGCGTCATCGACGTCGTGGCCCAGGCAGAGCGCGATCGCCGTAACCACACCCCAGCGCCAGCCAAAGAGCTTGGCAAAGCTCAGGGCGACGATCAGCACGAAGAAGAAATCGAGCAGCGTCCAGGAGCTCATCCAGGTGTTGTGCATGCGGTCGACGCCGCGCCCACCGAGCAGTACCCAGCCCGGGGGCAGGTGGAAGACCGCCGAGAGCGACTGAACGTCGTGCTCCCAGCCGACGATGCGAAAGCTCGAGGGTCGGCCTTCCATACGCACGTCGGCCTGCAGATTGAGGTCGGCCTCGCGCACCTCGACGCCTTGTTGGCCGCTGGCGGCGTCTTTTGTGATCAAGAGGTCGGTGCCGCCCTGGGCGGCGCGGCCGAGCTTGGCCTCGTCGCCGTAGTTGAGCCTCCAGTCGCGGTGCAGCGTGCCGCTCAAAGTGTCACGGCTGGTCGCGCCCTTGCCCGCCAGATCGACCCAGATCTGGCGGCGCAGGGTGAGCATGTTGGGGGCGGTGTCGCTCTGGCCGCGGCGCGTCTCCTTGAGGGTGAGCGTCTGGTTGGACTGGGCCAAGAAGGTGGTGCCGCCGCGCCATTCGGCCGGCAAGGTGGTGCGCTCGGCGTCGACGGCGACCAGGCCGTCGAGCTCGACCGAGCGCATCTGTTCGTTGGGAAACCAGGCCCAGATCTCCTGGGGATCGAAGAAGGTGCGCTCGTTTGCCGGCACGCTCAGCGTGGTCATGCTCGGATCGACGACGACCGCCTCGATCGTCACGAAATGGGTTCCCGGGCGCACGTAGACGCTGACGCCGCCGCCCGGATCGATCTGGACGGGCAGCGTGTCGCACACACCGGTTGCGCGCGAGCCGGGCACGAGGATCGCGCCCAGTTGCACCTCGCGGGCGCGGCCGGCGACGTTGAGCTCGAGGCGCGTGGACACGCTCAGCGGCACGCCGTCGCCGATGCGCCGGTAGACCGAGACGCGCAGACTGTCGGCCTCGGTCACCGTGCCCTCGCGGCCTTCCTTGAGCCAGAGACGGCCCTCGCCATCCACGCGCGGGTGGGCGACGCGCTGCTCGCTCACGGTCAGTGAGACCGTGCCGACATGCGCCGGCACGGGCAAGAGCTCGGGGATGCGCGGCCAGATGAAGCGCCCGCTGAGCACATGAAAGCCCGCGGCCAGGTGCACGACCGGGCGAGCGTCGCCCTTGACCAAAAGGCGCGCACCCTGGCGGGCGACGTCCTGGGGCCAGAGGCCGCGACCGCCCGGCAGGAGCACGTCGCCGGCCGTGTCACGCCAGACTTCCAGCGTGAAGTTCGCGCCGCGCTCGCTGACCGAGACGTCGAGCTTTCCGGGCCAGTCGCAGACGAGGCTGCCCTCGAGGCTCGCGCAGCCGAAGTTGGCGATGTCATGGGTGACCCAGCCTACCCACGGGCGCAGCGGCTCGGGGATGTCGAGCTCGGCGCTCGATGCGCTCGAAGGCAAGAGCAGCAGCGACAAGAGCACGCACAAGCTGGCGAGAGGCCAAGAGCGCCACCAGGATGAATCAACCATGGCATGAATCCTATGCAAAGTAGACGGACGACACATTCACTAAGGTGTCGAAACGTTTCGCTTCACATGAAAGATCTGTCAAGTCGCGCAATAATTTGAAGTTTTGCCAGCCGCAGTAGATGCGTTGAATAAAAGGCGGCGTTGTGAGAGCATCGCACGCTCCTGTATCGCTCTCGTTATCTGAAGGAACGTCATGCAGTATTTTTCATCGATCCATGTGCAAGCTCTGATTCTCGCGTTCTGCGTCTTGTGCGGGGGCTGTATCTTCGGAGTCTCGGAGCCGACGAACCGGCGAGATACCGATGAGGACGTGCAGGGGCTGGCCGACACTGCACGTGATGACGCCAGCGCCACGCCCGACGCCTCGCAGGATGACGCCAGCACCACGCCCGACGTGCCCACGCCGATCCCCCAGAGTTGTCAGGACAACAAGAAAAACGGTGATGAGACCGACGTCGATTGTGGCGGCACGAGCTGTCCTGGCTGCGCGAAGGGAGCCAAGTGCCAGGCCGCCAGCGACTGCGCAGCCCGCTCAGAGGTCGGTGAGTGGAGCACCTGCGAGCCAGCAAACAATGAGACGTGCTCGAGCGCCGGGGTCAAATTTCAAAAAGTGACCAGCGCGACCTGCAATGGCGACAAGGTCTGCGCGCACGTCACGGAAGATGTCTCCAAGCCGTGTGTGCTCGATGTCGAAGGCACCGAGTGTGCTCCGTTCGCCGAGGGGAGCTGGACCGACTGTACAAAGTCAGAAATCGACCCATGTTCGACGGCAGGCCATCGAGAGCGCGTCAATTCAAGCAACTTGTGCCAGAGCGGCACTTGCACCCTCAAGCAAACCGACGAGCAAGAGACGTGTGAGGTGGAGACAGATGGCCAGCAGTGCACGGCGGATGGCGGTGCAGGCAGCTGTTTGAACGGCGAATGCTGCAAGCCCAATTGCAACACGTCATGCAGCGGCGCAGCCGACGGCTGCGGCGGCACGTGCTCCAACGAGTCCGGCCGCGAGTGCCCGTCGTGCGCGGACATATCGTGCGCGACAGATATCGATTGCCGGGGATGCACCGGCGGCTGTGCCTCACCGATCTGTACGCTCGGGCACTGCGTCTGCGTCCCTTGAACCTGCGCCGCCGGCCGTTCTCGGTCAGCCACGCCAGGCCAATTCATCGTCCTGAGCTGCGCCCCATTTACGCTCGCCATCGAGTGCGGTATGCCCTCATCCTTGATGGCAGTCCCACCGATGATCAGACGAGTGAGTGATGAGCAAATTTGGGCGAGTGGCGGTACTCAATCGTGGCGAAGCGGCGCTGCGCTTCATGCGCGGGGCGCAGAGCTGGAGTCGCAAGAGCGGGCGCGAGCTCGAGAGCGTGGCCTTCTACACCTCGATCGACGCCGAGGCGCCCTTTGTCAAGATGGCCACGCGCGCCGTCGCGCTGGGCGAGCCCTTTGTCGACAGCGCCCAGGGCCGCCGGCTGGTCTACGTCGATCTCGAGGCCTTGATGGGCCATGTGGTGGCCTGCGGCGCCGACGCGGTGTGGCCGGGCTGGGGTTTTCTGGCCGAGAACCCGCTTTTGCCCGAGGCCTGCGCCAGGTTGGGCGTGAACTTTATCGGGCCGCCGCCCGAGGCGATGCGCACGATGGCCGACAAGGTCGCGGCCAAGCGTCTGGCCGCCGCCCAAGGCGTGCCCGTGGCGCCCTGGTCCGAGCAGCCCGTGGTCGACGCCGAGCAGGCTCTCTTCGAGCTCGAGCGCATCGGCTATCCGGCGCTGCTCAAGTCGTCGGCCGGCGGCGGCGGCCGCGGCATCCGGCTGGTCGAGCGCGCCGATGAGGTCGCGCGCCAGTTTCAAAGCGCGTCGGCCGAGGCGCTCGCCACCTCCGGCGACGGCGCTCTGTTCATCGAGGCCTTCATACCGCGCGCGCGCCACATCGAGGTGCAGATATTGGCCGATGCTTTTGGCGCGGTGTGGACTTTGGGCACGCGCGATTGCTCCGTGCAACGGCGCAACCAGAAAGTGATCGAGGAGGCACCCGCCCCCAACCTCAACGCCGGCGTCGAGGCCCAGATCTGTCGCGCGGCCGAGGCGCTCGCCCGCGCCTGTGGCTATGTGGGCGTGGGCACCGCGGAGTTCTTGCTGCTGCCCGACGAGCGCACCTTCTACTTTCTGGAGATGAACACGCGCCTGCAGGTCGAGCATACCGTGACCGAGGCCGTCTACGGCTTCGACCTGGTCTGCGCGCAGATCGATGTCGCCCAGGGCGCGCGCCTCGACGCCATGGAGCGGCCCCAGGCACGCGGCGCAGCCGTCGAGGCCCGGCTCAACGCCGAGGACCCCGACGATCACTTTGCGCCCAGAACCGGCACGCTGGTGCGCTTCGTGCCGCCCCAGGGCCCCTGGGTGCGCGTCGACGCCGGCTACGCCGAGGGCAATACGATCCCCTCGGCCTTTGACTCGAACATCGCCAAGATCATCACCTGGGGCAGCGGGCGCGAGGACGCGCTGGCGCGCATGGAGGCCGCGCTGCACGACACGCTCTGTGGGGTCGAGACGGGCCTGACCAACCGCGCGCTCTTGCTCGAGGTGGTGGCATCGCCCGAGTTTCGACGGGGCCCCGTGTGGACGCGCTGGCTCGATGAGCATCTGGTCAAGCGGGCGCGGCCCCACGAGCGCGCCCAGCTCGTGATGGCGCTGGCGGCTGCGGCCATTGGCGATCACCTGAGCGCGCGCCGCCAGGATCTGCTGTTGTTCTTTGCCGAGGCGCTCTCGGGGCTGCCCAGGCGCGTTCCCAAATCCGGGCCGCGCGCGCTCAAGTACCGCGTCGGCAGCGAGCTTATCGACGTGCAGGTCGCCACGCTCTCGCCGATGACCTACCACGTGTGCTGTGGGCCGTGGGAGGCCGTGGTCAAGGCGCGCTCGACGGGCAACAGCTCGATGCTGCTCGAGGTCGACGGCCGGCGCTACACGGTGCTGCGCATCACGACCTCGAGCGAGCTCAAGATCGAGGTCGAGGGCATCGCGCACTGCTTTGAGCGCGTCTCCGATGGCTGCGTGCTCGCGCCGATCCCCTCGGCCGTAAGCTTTGTGCATGTGCAGGTCGGCGAGGTGGTCAACGCCGGCGATCGGCTGATCACCCTGGAGGCCATGAAGATGGAGTTTCCCGTCGCCTCGCCACTTCGCGGCACGGTGCGCCGGCTGCTCGTGGCGGCATCGGACTCGGTGGCCGTGGGTGATTTGCTCGTCGAGATCGAGGCGGAGCTTGCCGAGGGCGACGGGCCCGGCGCCACTGAGCAGACGCCGCGCCTGAACCTGCCCGCCCAGGCGCGCACGCCCTTGCAGGTCGCCGACGTCTTGATGGCGCGCCTGCTCGGCTACGACGTCGAGCAGGCGCTCTTCGAGCGCGCGCTTGCGATGCTTCACGCCGACGAGGCCCAGATCTCGAGCGCGGCCCTGATCGGGCTGCTCTCGGCGCATCTGGTCAAGGAGTGCTTGTTCTTAAATGGTGAGGCCGACGACGCGGCCAATGAGGCGCGCGAGTCGAGCCGCGATCAGCTCGGCTGGTTTTTGCGCCAGCGCCGCTTCGACGACGACGTGCTCGAGGCGCGTTTTGAGGCCCGGCTACGCTTCTTCTTCAAGCTGCACGACATCACGGATTTGCGCGCCGCTACGCGCGCGGACAATGCCTTGATGCGCCTCTTTCAGGCCAGAGCGGACCAGCCAAGCCTCGACGCGATCGCGGTTGGCGTGCTCGATGCACTGGAGCGAAAGCAGCGTGAGGCGCCCGAGCGCGCAGCGCTTGTCGAGCAAGGATTTTCCTGGGCCGGTGGCGAGGTGCGCGAGGTGCTCGAGCAGTTCGCCGTCGCCGCGGCCAACGCGCGCAAGTGGCACCTGGCCGCCCGAAGCTGGAACTTCATCGTGCGCTGGTGCGGCACGGCCTGCAGCGAGCACCGCGCGCTCGTGGCCGCCCTTGCCAGCGCCCAGCTCGAGCGCTGGGGCGAGTTTGCCATGGAGGCGCTCGAGGTCGCGCCGGGCGCGCCGATAGGCTTGTGGCTGGCCCGCCACCGCGAGGTCAGCGACGACGTGCGCGTGGTCGTCGTCGGACAGGTCGACGCCTTTGATGTGGTCGACGACGCCGGCGCGCTGCGTGTGCCGGCGCTCGAAGAGGTGCTCTTGGAGGCGGCCACGGCGATCCGCCGCGCTCGGGCCCGCTTTGAGGGCGAACGCCTGGTGTGGAATCGCATCACGCTGGTGGTTGCAGCACCGATCGAGCTCGACGACGCCGATCTGCATCGGCTCGCACGCAGGCTCGCGCCCCAGACTCTTGATCTGGGCCTGGAGAAGGTCGTGCTCAGCGCCACGCGCGCCGGAGAGCGCGTCGACATCGAGCTCGCCAATGCTGTGGGCATGGGGCCAAACGTGCACATCTGTGCGCCCGACGAGCGCCCCGTGGCGAGCATCTCGCGCCACGAGCGCGGCATCGTCAAAGCGCGCGAGCGCGGCTTGTTCTACCCCTACGAGGTCGTCACCTGGCTGTGCCAGACGGGCAGCTTCGAGGAGCTTGATCTCGAGGCTGAAGACAGCCTCGCGCTGTGCTCGGTCAAGGGCCGCGCTTTTGGCGAGAACTCGGCCAACCTGGTCGTGGGCTGCGTGAGCAACGCCTCGGCGCGCTTTGGCGAGGGGATTTGCCGCGTGCTGATCGTCGGCGACGCCACGCGCACGATGGGCTCGCTTGGCGAGGCCGAGTGCCGGCGCATCGTCGGCGCGATCGACTGGGCCCAAAGACACCAGCTGCCCATCGAGTGGGTCGCGCTCTCCTCGGGCGCGCGCATCAGCTTCGACTCCGGCACCGAGAACCTCGACTGGACGGCCCAGGTGCTGCGCCGCGTGGTCGAGTTCACCCAGGCCGGCGGCACAATCCACGTGATCGTCGACGGCCCCTGCGTGGGCGCCCAGAGCTACTGGAACGCCGAGGCGACCATGCTCATGCACTGCAAGGGCGCGCTGGTGATGACGCCGCGCGGCTACATGATCTTGACCGGGCGAAAGGCCCTCGAGTACTCCGGCTCGGTGGCCGCCGAGACCAACGAGGGCATCGGCGGCCTCGAGATCATGGTGCCCAACGGCCAGGCCCAGTACGTCGCCTCCGATCTCTTCGACGCCTACCGCCTGCTCTTCGCCCACTACGAGCTCACCCACGTCGCCCCCGGCGAGCGCTACAGCCGCAAGAGCACGACCTCCGACGCCGCCCATCGCGACGCCTGCACCATGGGCACCGGCGCCGAGACGGACTTTGCCAGCATCGCCGAGATCTTCGACGACGCCAGCAACCCTGGCCGAAAGCGCCCCTTTGCGATCCGCGCGATCATGGCCGCCGTGCTCGATCAAGACATCGCCCCGCTCGAGCGCTGGGCCGGCCTCGACGGCGCCGAATCGGCCGTCACCTGGCACGGCCAGCTCGGCGGCCAGCCCGTCACCCTGATCGGCATCGAATCTCGCCCGGTTCGCCGCAAGGGCTTTCGCCCGATCGACGGCCCCGAGAGCTGGATGAGCGGCACGCTCTTTCCCCAGTCCTCGCGCAAGGTCGCCCGCGCCCTGCAGGCCGCAAGCGGCGTGCACCCGGCCGTCGTTTTGGCCAACCTCTCCGGCTTCGACGGCTCCCCCGAGTCGCTTCGCGAGCGCCAGCTCGAGTGGGGCGCCGAGATCGCCCGCGCCGTGGTCAACTTCCAGGGCCCGATCGTCTTTTGCGTAATCTCCCGCTACCACGGCGGCGCCTTCGTCGTCTTCTCCCAGGCCCTCAACCCTCGCCTGCAAGCCAGCGCCCTGGAGGGCACCTTTGCCAGCGTCATCGGCGGCGCCCCGGCCGCAGCCGTCGTCTTCCCAAGCCTCGTCGACCGACGCGCCAGCGCCGACGACCGAATCCGAACATGCCCCCGAACCCCCGGCGACGACGCCACTTTTGACGCCCTCTACCAGCAGGTGCGAAGCGAGCTCCAAGCCCAGGTCGCCCGCGAGTTCGACGCCGTCCACTCGATTGAGCGCGCGCGCAACGTCGGCTCGCTCTGCCACATCATCGCCCCCGGCGCGCTGCGCGCATTTTTGTGCGAGCAGGTCGCGCAGGGTGTGGAGGCGTATCTGGGTTAGGGGTCTCAAGGGGCGTAGGCTGGCAGAGGCTGTCGTAAAAGGGGGGAGATTGGCCCAAAATAAGCTTCGCGCCAAAAAGATTCGTTCAATTCATCGATTTAAAGACGTTCTGGATCGTTTTACGATCAGGCATTGCGTATATT
>JACCWM010000035.1 GCA_013697635.1 Lujinxingiaceae bacterium
GCTCGGAGGCCGGCGCAGCCTCCAGAGTGAGGCGAAAACGGTCAACGTCCGTAGGATCATGCAAATAGCCGCGGAGCACTTCGCCCAGCACAACCGGCTGTGGGTTGGCCTCGGTGTCGTTGGGTTCGCGCTCGAGGGTAAATTCGGTCTCTGCGGGGTGCTCGAGGATCTTGAGGCGATAGCCACGCTGGCGATCGTAGCCCTCGCCCGCGCTGAGCACGAACCACAGCCCCTGAGCCTCGGCAGGCAAGGCAAAGTTGGGGATGCTCGCTGGGCCGCGCGAAGTGACCGACAAACTCAGCAGCGGCTGCTCGAGGCGCGCATCGGCATAGACATTCACCGACTGTGTGAGCCCCTCGATGCTCGTAATTTCGAGCGAATAGACCTCCCCTTTGAGCTGATCAGCGCCCACATGATAGATGTCACGATCGCGCGGGCGGTCGTAGAATCCCTGGATCTCGCCAGGAATGGTCAGGGCCGTGGGAGTGTGCGCAAAGTCGTTAGGCTCGGCCTCGATCGCGCCTCCCGAGAGGCGGCGGCGAAACTGAATCGTATACTTGCCGACCGTGCCGCCCACCCCGGCCACAAAAAACCGCAGGGGTTCGGGGCCGATCAACAAGATGGGAATCGACTCGATCTCGCCGGCCCGTGCCACATCATAGAGCAGCGGCTCAACGTCGAGCGCGCCGGGAACCTCGAGATAGATTGCAACGTTGAGCGCGGCATCGCTGGGCTCGACGCTGAGCTCGACCATCACGCGCTCCTCACCCTCGCTGGTCACGGAAAACCAGTCGATGTCCTGGGCTGAATCGATCTCGGCGTGGACAGGGCGAAGCTCGTTTCGAATCACGATAGGCGTTGCCTGGCGCGGCCCGTCGTTGGGTTCGACCTCGCTGAGCTGATCGATCTGGGCGAACTCGGTGCGCGCCGCCACACGCTTCTCATCGGAGGGCTTGGCCAGCTTGCGCACGCGCTGCTCGCAGTCACAGCCCGCCAACGCGACGAGCAAGAGCAGCGAGCCCAGGAAGATTCGGCGCGCGATCGGCATGACAGCCTCGATTCAATCGGTTGGCGGGTGGATCTTACTTGTTGGTGTTGTAGCGCTTGACCAGCTCGGCCGTCAGATCCATGCCGTCACGCGCATAGAGCACGGAGGATTCCGTGCGCTCGAAGATCATGGTGTAGCTTTGCTCCTTGCCGATGCCTTCGATGATCTTGCGCATTTTCTCGAAGATTTTCTTGGTGGCCTCGCCCTCTTTTTGCGCGAGCTCACCCTGCAAAGAGACATAGAGCTGCTGGAGCTCGTACATGTGCTGCTGGAACTCGGCGCCCTTTTGGCGACGCGCGTCCTCGGAGAGCATCATGGCCTGCGACTCGAACTGCTCCTTGAGCTTGACAACCTGTTGCTGCTTGGCGTCGAGCTGAGCCTGCTTGCCCTTGAAGTCCTTCTCGAGCTGAGCCTTGATCTTTTTGCCCTCCTCGATCTCGTTGAGCGCCTTTTGCAGATCGACGTAGCCGAACTTTTGGGCGGCGCCCTGGGCGAATGCTGGCATGCTGGCAAAGAGCAGGCCCATCACGACGATCAAACCAGCCAAATAGCGCAGTGCGGGAGCGACGGGGGAAACGAGTTGGCGATTGTACATAGGTTCTCCTTGCAAGTACCCAGTTCTACGTCATTAAAAGGCGTTCGAAATACTGAAATCAAAGACCAGCGGCTTCTCGCCAGGCAATCTCTGAAGGGGCATTCCCCACTCAAAGCGCAGCGGGCCCATCGGACTGAACCAACGAATGCCAACACCTACCGAGGTGCGAAGGGAGTCATGATACAATCCTGCGCGGTCGCGGAAGATATCGGGCACGATGGTAAAAGACTGCTCCTCACCAAATGCATTCCCGGCATCCGCGAAAAGCACGCCCTTGATATTGGCGGCAGCGAAGATCGGAAACTCCAGCTCAGCGGTCAAGATCAGGCGCTTGTTTCCACCGATGTGCATCTCGCGGCCGGCAAACGCCGGGTCGTCACCAACCGACGGCACCCGACGCGTCGGTCCGAGCGAGTAACGATCAAAGCCTCGAACCGTGGTCGGCCCGCCTGCAAAGAAGCGCTCGAAGATCGGAACCGGGCGGTCCTCGGACAAACTCACGATGTAGCCAAAGTTCGCGTTGAGGCGAAGGACGAACTCCCAGAACACCGGAAAGTAGAAGCGTGATTCGGCCTCGTACTTCAAGAATTCGTTCTCACTCAGAGTCAGATTCCGATCAGCGGCCTCGACGCGAAACGAGTGGTACTGGCCGGCCGTGGGAAACAGCCGGTTGTTTCGCGTGTCATAGTAGGTGCCCAAACGCACGCTGCTCGTGACGCCACCGGTGAACAAATCCGGGGCCTGCTGAACGACCTGGCCGCCCGTGCCGCCCGGCGTGACCTCGACGTTCTCGAGCTTGTAGGTCAGCGCCACGCTCAGATCGCCGGGGATGTTCCAGTTGAAGCGCTGTGAGAGCGGATAACCAAAGGTCAGGTTTCCACCGCGCGAGAGCCTGGAGAAGTCCTGGTAAGCAAAATCAAAGTTGTACAGGTCGACGGAGAACTGCCAGCGCGTGTCAAAGAGCCAGGGCTCGGAGAACTGCAGGTTGAACAGCGTGCGAATGCTCGAGGCTTGTACGTTGAAGCCCAGCGATTGACCGCGGCCCAAAAAGTTGTTTTGGGAGACCTGGGCGTTGAAAATAAAGTTTTCCTGGCTCGAGATGCCCGCGCCGACCTGAAAGGTGCCCGTGGCACGCTCGCGAACCTCGACACGCAAATCGATCACGTCGTCACGTTGGCCGCGTTGGCTGGTAATCGTGACGGCCTCGAAAAAACCCAACCGCTCGATGCGTGCGCGTGAGGTCTCGACCGAGGTGAACGAGTATTGCTCGCCCTCCTCGATGAGCATCTCGCGGCGAATCACCCGGTCACGGGTGCGCGAATTGCCCACCAACTCAATGCGCCCGATGTTGACCCTGTTGCCCTGTTGGATGTCGTACATCACGCCAACGGTCTTGGTCTTCGCATCGAGGCGTGTGAGGGGATTGACGTTGACGTAGGCGTAGCCGGCGTCTTGATACAGGATGCGTATGGCCTCCATGTCACGGCGCATCGTGCCGTAGCTGAACACCTCGCCGGCCTTCAAGCTCGTCATGGCAAGCAGTTGCTCACGCTCAATGAGCAGGTCACCTTGCACGTCGACGGACTGGGTCGAGAAGCGGTCGCCCTCGTCGATCTGGATGGTGATGTAGAGATGGCGCTTATCGCGCGAGAGCCGGATGTGCGGCATGTTCACCGACACCTGCACGAAGCCCTGGTCGTAGTAGTAGGCCGTGATGCGCTGCAGGTCGGTCTCGAAGTCACGCTCGCGAAAGCTGCCGAAGTTGCTCAGAAACGACAGCCAGTGCTCCTCGCGCGTGGCCATGATGTTGCGGATGTCTTCTTCGGGAATCGAACGGTTGCCTAAAAAGGTGATCTGCTTGACGAGCACCTTGGCGTACTCGCGGACCTGGAAGGTGACGATCGCCAGATCGGGCCGATTGGGCTGGTGGGTGATCGTGTAGGTCACCTCGGCCAAAAAGTAGCCCTTTTCGGTGTAGAGATCGCGGATCTTTTCGGCGTTGGCGTTGACCTGGGCCGTGTTGAGGATGCCGAATCGGCGCAAATCGACGACCGCCTCGATGTCCTCCTGGCTGACCTCATCGTTGCCCACGTAGCGAATCTCATCGATCGCCGGCTTCTCGACCACGACGAAGGTGACGATGTGCTCACCGGCCGCGGTGACCGTGGCATCGACTTGGACGTCATCGAAGTAGCCCAGAGTATAGATGCGCCGGATATCGTCGGTGACGGTCTGGGCGACAAGCTGCTCGCCGGCGCGTGTTTGCACCTGGCGCAGAATCGTCGCGCTCTCGACGCGGCGGTTGCCGCGAACCTGAACGCGATCGACCGCCTCGCCCGTTTTGGGTGCACGGCCCTGCGGCATCTCGGTCGATTCACGAAACGGCGCTTCCGGCGCCGCGCTCGCTTGGTCTTCGGTCTCGAGCACCGGATCGCCTTGAACGGGTTGGGCGCCGAGCAGGCCAGGCCCAACCAGCCAAAGGGCTGCAAAGCAGGCCAACGCAAAAACCAGGCGAGGCATCGACCCAGGGCCGCGCGCACGTCGTGTGCCGATGGGTCCAGTCATCCGGCGCTGTCCAGTACGAGATCGAGAAAAGTTCACGTCATTCCTTGGCAGTTTTAACACCAGCGCGTTTAGGTCCGCGCTACAACCGAGTTCGCAAAGTCCGTAAGTAGCTGAAATTATTTCCAGAAACCTTACTCCAACTCAGCCGCCACCTCGTCATCGGCCGCTGGACCGCGGGCCGCACGAGAATCTAGGGGGTCATGGTGAAGGAGATTCTCGGGAACGCGTCCATGCACCCGAGCATCTCCCTTGGCAAAGGGAAGCAGTTTGCCATCGTCGACGAGCAGGCGAATCGGCATCTCGTCGGCCAGTCGCGGATCGTGTGTGACGACGATGACCGTGACCCCGGTCTGTTCATTGAGGTCGCGAAGGATCGCATGTATCCCAGCGCCGGTCTTCAGGTCAAGATTGCCTGTCGGTTCATCGGTAAGAAGCATGCGAGGCTTCATGAAAAGCGCGCGCGAAATCGCCACGCGCTGCTGCTCGCCACCGGAGAGCTCGCCGGGCTGGTGGTGCATCCGGGACTGAAGGCCGACGAGCTCGAGCAATTCTTCGGCGCGTTTTTCGCTCTCGGCGCGGCTCTTTCGCCCGATCAATCCCGGCAACATCACGTTCTCGAGCGCCGTAAACTCCGGCAATAGATGGTGAAACTGAAAGACAAAGCCAATCTGCTCGTTTCGAAAGCGTGCCAGCGCCGCCGAGGAGCGCCCAAAGACGTCCTCGCCATCAAAGAGCACCCTGCCCGAGCTGGGACTGTCGAGGGTGCCAATGATCTGCAACAGCGTGCTCTTGCCGGCGCCACTGGCACCCATGATCGCGATGCGGTCGCCTGCAAATATGCTCAAGTCGAGCTCACGAAGCACCGTCAGCTCGTTGCCGCGAAGC
This sequence comes from Lujinxingiaceae bacterium, assembly GCA_013697635.1. GTDB lineage: Bacteria > Myxococcota_A > Bradymonadia > Bradymonadales > Bradymonadaceae > JACCWM01. The sequence goes on from JACCWM010000035.1 coordinate 5,094, forward strand.
GAAAAGCGCTTGGTGAGCTTCTGGATCTCGATGAGCGGTCGTCTTTCTTCAGTCATAGCGCAATCCCTCGACGGGACGAAGCCGCGCCGCCTGGTAGGATGGATACACGGTGGCGATAACGCTGATCACGATTGTGCACACCAAGATGAGCACAATCTCCACAGGGTTGACGTCCACCGGAAGCGTTGAGATGTAGTAGACCTCGGAGTTGAGCGGGAAGCCCACCGTCTCGAGGAAGTAGCAGATACCAAGGCCGAACAGAAGGCCCAAGATGGCCCCGACGACGCCGATCAGCGTGCCCTGGAACATGAACGTGCGCATGATCCCGGCATCGCTTGCGCCCATGGACTTCAAGATCGCGATTTCGCGACCCTTTTCAATCACGATCATGATCAGCATCGCGACGATGCTAAAGCTTGCGACCAGGATGATGAAGGTCAAAACGACGAACATCGCGATCTTTTCGAGCTTGAGCGCAAAGAACAGGCTCTGATTCATCTCCTGCCAATCGAGCACCTGCACCGAGGGCCCCATGGAGCGCTGAATACTCTCGGCAATGCCAATCGAGATGTTGACGTCGACGGTCTTGAGCTCGACGCCGGTGGCGCCCTTGAGATCGAGAAAATCCGCGGCGTCTTCGAGCGCGGTGTAGGCGAAGTTCGCGTCGTATTCATACATGCCGCTGTAGAAAACGCCGACGATGCGAAACGGCCGGCTGCGCGGAATTGGGCCCATTGGACCGATCTCTCCGCGCGGCGTCACGACGTTGACCTCATCGCCGAGCTTGACCTGCAGGGACTTGGCAAGTTCGGGGCCGATGATCAACCCTGGAAGCCGCACACGACTCGAAGCCACCGACCCGTCCCCCGTCAGAGAGGGCATCGCCTCGTCGGCCGGCTCGTCATCAAAGAGCGAAGGCATACTGCCCTCCTCTTGTGCCTCGCCACCATCGGCCACGTCATCATGGGCCACGTCATCATCGCCTGAGCCCGCGGGTTCGCCCGTCTGTCCAAACATTGAAGGTATAAAACCCTGTCCGCTCTCTGGGCCCTTGGCCTCGGAAGCAACATTTTGCCCGGGCAGCTCGCCGCGCTTTCGGGCGATCTCGCTCTCCAGTTCGCCACGCTCTTTGCTCAGACGGCCCAAAAGCTCGTCGAGCTCGCGATCGCGCTTTTGGGTGATCTCTTTGAGCATCGCCTCGTCATTGCGCAGATACTCAAGCTTGCCCTCGATGATTTCGTTGATCAGATCGCTGACTTGGCCGACACGCTCGATGTCCACGCCGCGCAAGATCACGCCGCTCAGGTTGGTCGGGCTCGAGATCATGACCTCGCTCTCCACGAAAGGCGAGGCCCCGATGACACCGGCAAATTTCATCGCGTCATCGGCGATCTTGGTGGCATCGTCCAGAACGCCGTAATCGGGCGATTGGATGACGATATGGGCCTTGGCTCCGAGTATCTTGTCGGTCAAATCTTTTTTGAAGCCGCCCATCACGCTCAAGACGACGATCAACGCCGTAACGCCAAGCGCCACCCCCGAGATCGAGATCAGGGTGATGATCGAAAGTACGCGGCTTCGCTGTTTGGCCATCAAGTAGCGAAGCCCGATGAAGCTTTCGTAGGACATTTTAGACTGGTATCACGCTGGCAACGAAATCGTATCCAGAGTTTTGGTAAAGGTATCGCGCCGCCCAAGCTGTGCGCACGGGCGATACGGTGGCAAACAGCGCTATGCCTCGGCGCCGGCGTCCTTGTTGGTGCCGTCCATAAGCAAGAATGCCTCAACAAACGAGTCGAGCGCGCCGTCGAGCACTTTGTCGACGTTGTTCTCGACCACCCCAGTGCGCAGATCCTTGATTTGCTTGTAGGGATGGAGCACATAGGAGCGAATCTGGCTGCCAAAGGCCACGTCCTTGAGCTCGGCGTGGTCTTCGGCCGCTTTGTCCTGGCGCATCTTGAGCTCGCGCTCATAGAGCCTCGAGCGCAACAACTTCATCGCCGTCGACTTGTTCTTGTGCTGTGAGCGCTCGAGCTGGCAGGCCACGACCACGCCCGTGGGAATGTGGGTCAGGCGCACCGCCGAGTCGGTTCGGTTGACGTGCTGGCCACCCGCGCCCGAGGCTCGGTAGGTGTCGACGCGCAAATCCGACTCGTTGATCTCGATGTCGATGTCGTCGTCGACCTCGGGGAACACCGAGACGGCGGCAAAGCTCGTGTGACGGCGCTTGGCGCTGTCAAACGGGCTGATGCGCACCAGGCGGTGTACGCCGGCCTCGGCCTTGAGGTGGCCAAAAGCAAACGAGCCCACCACGCGGATGTCCGCGCTCTTGATGCCCGCCTCTTCGCCATCTTGAAAGTCGGTGATCTCGGCGGTCCAACCCTTGATCTCACAGTAACGAAGGTACATGCGAAAAAGAATCGAGGCCCAGTCCTGGCTCTCCGTTCCCCCTGCCCCTGCGTTGATCGTCACGATCGCGTTGAGCTCGTCGTGCTCGCCGCCGAGCATGCGCCGCGTCTCCATGCTCTGGATCGCGGCCGTGGCCGCCTTGACCAAAGAGAGCGCCTCGGCGTCGGCCTGCTTGTCTCCGCCAGCCTCAGCCGACAGCTCCAAAAACATCACGGCCTCGTCAAGCGACTCCTGCTGGCCCTCGATCACGGCGAGCAGGTCCATGACTTCGCCGCGCTCCTTCATGATCACCTGGGCCTTGTCGGCATCACCCCAAAACGAGGGATCCTGGCTCAAGGCATCGATCTCGGCTATGCGCGCGCGCAGTTGGTCGAGGTCAAAGAAACCTCCGGAGCTCGACGAGGAGCTCGTTCAACTCTTTGATCGTTGTGGTCAAGTCTTCGGTCATCACGCTTCTCCCATCCTACAAAATCAAGGCAGTCTCTTGGGCGCCGAAAAAGTTCTCGGCACTCGCAGCCGTGCTATCTAGCGCGGCGCGGTTGGTGGTGTCAATCAAGCGAATTGACCGCCGGGTAGATGCAACACGTTTGGGG
>JACCWM010000037.1 GCA_013697635.1 Lujinxingiaceae bacterium
GAAAAGCCTAAGATTACCGGCATCCGCTTATTTTAAGCGGTCCATCGTGGATCCGTATCCAGTGGGCTTCAGCGCTTCAGCGTTCAAAACGCGCGACCTGCGCGCCGCCTAGTATCTCTGGCGCCGCGTGCCCAAACCCGCTAGGCTCAAACCCACGGGCACTCCCCTCTTCCCAAGCAGCAACGGGTCAAACTCATGGGCAAAATCAAGCTCAGCGACACCTTGAAGTTCATCACCGACAAGCTCAACCGCGTCGCTGGCAGCAACTTCGAACTCGAGTTGATCCTCGCCCAGGAGTCCGTCATGGCCGGCCGCCCGATCCGCGGCCAGGCGCGCCTTCGCTGCCCCAACGACAAGAAGCGCACGCTGGATTTCATGACGATCAGCGTCTCTGGTCAGGTGCAACAAGACGGCCGCTGGGTCGAGTACACCCAGAGCGCCCAGATCGCCCACGACACCGAGCTGCCCATCGATAAAGAGTTCGTCGTACCGATCCTGATCAACGTCCCGCTCGATGCTGTACTGAGCGAGGACGGCGCCGTCTGGCGCCTGCGCGTGCAGGCCGATATCGACCGCACGATCGACCCGCGCGCCGAGGTGCACTTTCAGGTGTTGAGTACGGGGACAGGCCAGCTAAAGCGAGAGCAGCCGGAAGAGGTGTGACTGCCTCTTAAAGAACGGGCTCAGCGGCCACGACCGCCGGTTCCACCGCAAAGTCAGGGACGATCGGGTTGGCCTGGTCGATCACGCTTTGCACCGCGGCCGGTGCACCGACGAAGTCGACGATGGCTTCACGGCTGAGCTCGAGGGCGCGGCCGGGAAAGATGCCCAGGTACAGCGTCAAGACTGCGCAGGCGACCACGGCGACCTTTGGGCCGATGTGGTCGAGCGGGCGAAACTCGCGAAGCGCGGGCTTCATGTACATGTAGACCAGCACCTTGAGGTAGTAGTAGACGCCGGCCACGCTGGTGAGCACGCCGAGGATGACCAGGCCGATGAAGGCGAACTCGCCGGTCTGGATGCTGGCGTCGACGGCCGAGCTGAAGATGTAGAGCTTGGCCAAAAAGCCCGCCGTGGGGGGAATGCCCGCTGCGGAGAACATGCAGATGCCCATGACCAGGCCCATGACCGGGTACTTGAAGCCCAGGTTGCCAAGATCCTCGTAGGTCTCGACGGCTTCGCCGCGGCGACCGAAGTAGGCGAGCACGCCGAAGGCGCCGATCACGCCGAAGGTGTAGGCCACCAGGTAGAACAAGATCGCGTCGTTGTGCAAAAAGAAGGAGGGGTGCGAGTTGGCGGCCACAAAGCCGACCAGGATATAGCCTGCGTGGGCAACGCTCGAGTAGGCGAGCATGCGCTTGACGTTGTTCTGGGTAATCGCCACGAGGTTGCCGAGCACCATGCTGGCGCCGGCCAGGACAAAGAGCACATCGATCCAGCCGTAGCCGAAGAAGCCGCCGCGAAGGCTCTCAAAGGAGAAGGCCACCACCATCACGCGCAGCATGGCGGCAAAGGCTATCGCCTTGACGGCCGAGGCCATGAAGCCAACGATCGGCGTCGGGCTGCCGGTGTAGACGTCCGGCGCCCAGATGTGAAACGGCACGGCGGCGATCTTGAAGGCAAAGCCGGACAGAATCAGCACAACGCCAACGAGCGCCATCCAATAGCCCGCGTGCACACCCTCGGCGACCTGCAGATAGGCCAGGTTATGACCGATGAACTCGAGGTTGGTCGTGCCGGTGGCGCCGTAAATCAGGGCGATGCCGTAGAGCATGATCGTGGCCGAGAAGGCCCCGAGCACGAAGTACTTCATCGCCGCCTCGGCGCTGCGCCCGTCATCGCGCAGAAATCCGGCGAGCACGTAGATCGGGATCGACATGACCTCGAAGGCGACAAAGAGCGTGAGCAGATCGGCGGCGGCGACCATGAAAATCATGCCCACCACGCTCAATAGCACGAGCAGATAGTACTCGCCGCGGTCCATGCGGTGGCTTCGCAAAAACGCCGGGCTGCACAAGATCGCAAGCCCACCGGCCACCGAGGCCAGGGCCGCAAAGAAGAGCGCGAAGCGGTCGAAGTAGAGCATGCCGAAGAACACCGGGCGCGCGAGCACGTCGTCCCACAAAAAGTAGGTGCTCGCTGCGGCGACGCCGAGGCCGACCACGCTAAAGTAGGCCAGGTAGTCGCGCGGCGTGCCCTTGCGGTGAAAGACATCGATCAGGATGAACAAGATCGCCACCAGCGTGACGATCGCGCCGGGAATGAGCGCGTTGAGCTCAATGGCCGAGGGCGGCGTCAGCATGGCGAGGTTGTTCATTTGGCTTAACTGCATATTCAGCATGTCGGTCTCAGCTTGTCGACGTTCTGGGGTCGCTTGGTCAGTTGCTCAGCGTGCGCGTTTTGCGCGGGCCACGTCCACCATCGATCCCTCGGGGACCCAACCGGGCGCAGGCGGCTCAACGACGACCGTGCCCTGTGAAGTGACGTTGTTGTCCATGTAAGTCAGGAACTGGTGAATCGAGGGGTCCATGCGGCTCAAGAAGAACTTGGGAAACACGCCCATGAAGATCGCCATCAACACGATCGGCACCAGGTAGGTGATCTCGCGGGCGTTGAGCCGGGCCAGCTTGAGGTTCTTCTCGTTGGTCACCGGGCCGAACATCACGCGCTTGAACATCCACAGCAAGTAGCCGGCGGCCAAAATAACGCCGGTGGTCGCAATAATCGTAAAAACGAAGGCCGTGATCTCGGGTCCAGCCTGCATACCTTCGGGCATCGGCCAAAACGGTGCCGGACCGAACTCGTAGAGCCCGTAGCTGGCCGTGGCATCAAGCGGTTGAGCAAAGACCAGCGGCGCATCAAACCACAGAAACTGGCTTTTGGCCGTTCCAACCAGCGCCAAGAACTCGCCGACGAAGCCGTTGAGTCCGGGCAGGCCGGCCGAGGCAAAGACGATCACCAAAAACATCGTGGCGAACACGGGCATGACCTTGGAGATGCCGCCGAACTCGGAGATCATGCGCGTATGGCGGCGCTCATAGAGGATGCCCACGCACAAGAAGAGTCCGCCCGTGGCGATACCGTGGGCGAGCATGATGTACATGCTGCCGGCGATACCCTGGGGCGTCATGGCGACCAGACCAAGCACGCAGAAGCCAAGATGGCTCACGGAGCTGTAGGCGACGAGCTTCTTGATGTCGTCTTGGACCAGCGCCACGATCGCGCCGTAGACGATGCCCACGACCGCCAGAATCGCGATATAGGGCGCAAAGAGCTTGAGCGCGTCGGGAAAGAGCGGGAAGGCATAGCGGATCATGCCGTAGATGCCCATCTTGAGCATGACGGCGGCCAGGATCACCGAGCCGGCCGTCGGGGCCTCGACGTGAGCGAGCGGCAACCAGGTGTGAAACGGAAACAGCGGCACCTTGATCGCAAAGGCCAAAAAGAAGGCCGCGAATAACCAGAACTGCTCCTGGAAGGTGAGGTTGACCGTCAGCAGGTCGGTGTACAAAAAGCTGTAGACGCCGCTTTGCTCGCCGACCTTGAAGTAGACATACAAGATCGCCACGAGCATCAGAATCGAGCCGACCATCGTGTAGATGAAGAACTTGACCGCCGCCTGCACCCGGTTGGTGCCGCCCCATACGCCGATGATGATGTACATCGGGATGAGCATCACCTCCCAGAACACGTAGAACAAGAACACATCGAGGGCGACCAGCGCGCCGACCATGCCCATCTGCAAGAACAGCAGGCTGATCATGTACTCTTTGACGTTCTTGGTGACGGCCGAATAGGTCGACAAAATAGCGATCGGCATCAAGAAGGTGGTCAACAACACCAGCCAGATGCTGAAGCCATCGACGCCCAGATAGAAGTGCACGCCCAGCGTGGGAATCCACTCAAAGGGGCCTTCGGTCAACTGGAAGGTAAAGGCCTGGCCCTCGGCAAAAGGAAGCGCCGGGTTGAAGTAGGCCATGATCCCAAGGCTGATCGCAAAGACCAACAGCGAGGTGAGCAGCGCCACGTTGCGAAGCGCCTGCACCTGCTCGCGCGGGATGAGCATGAGCACCAGCACGCCCAGAAGGGGTGCAAAGGTGGTCAACGTCAGCCAGGGAAATTGGCCCTGACCGTCGCCCAGCGCCGCGAGCATCGGATTTGCTGTCAGCGCACTGAAGAGGTGCGTCAGTTGTAACATCGCGTTCTTACCTTTGAAGTGAGCCTTTAGCCGTTGGCTAGCAGCCTTTGGTTCCTAACGAGTGCTGTCGCTCAAAAACACGCCGGATAGATCAACGCGAAGAGGATGAACACGAGCGCGAGCGTGATGTAGGTCGCGTAGCGCTGAACGTTTCCGCTTTGCATGTGGCGCAATATCTTGCCCGCCGACTCGGCCACAAAGCCCGTGCCATTTACCAGCAAGCCGTCGATGATGTAGCGATCGAACCAGTAGCTGAGCTGTCCCAACAGGAGCGTGGGCTGAACGGCGATGCGGTCGTAGAGCTCGTCGATATAATATTTGTTCTCGAGCCACTTGAAGGCCAGGCGCGCGCGCTCGGCAATCCAGGCCGGAAGCTCCGGGCGCTTGATGTAGAGAAACCAGGCCGTGCCGATACCGACGGCGGCGGCTCCAACGCTGCCGGCAATGGCGAGCGCCTCGAGGCCGTAGGGATGATCGCCGAAGCGGCCGGTCAAGCGGAAGGTCTTCGAGTGATAGAAGACATCGTCCAGCCAATGCTCGATGAGCAGCGCCGGGCTCTGAAGCGCCTCGGGCATGAAAGCCACGACGACGTGCGGCCAGCCGATGTAGCCTGCGACCACGGAGAGAAAGGCCAGCACGATCAACGGGATCAGCATCGAATCCGGTGATTCGTGGATGTGCTTTTTGGTCTCGGCGTCCGCGCGGCACTCGCCCTCAAAGGTCATGAAGTACAGGCGGAACATGTAGAAGGCCGTCAACAGCGCGGTCAAAAGACCCAGGCCGAAGAGCCCGCCGTGCACGATCTTGGCCCAGGTGACGATCTCGACGCCTTCGGCGTTGAAGAAGGGATTGACCGTACTGGTGAAGTAGGCCATCACCACGTCGGCCGCCATCACGCCCTCGATGTTGAGGAAGTGAACGTTGGACAGCGCGCTCCAAAGGATCATGTCCTTGGAGTAAAAGCCCGAGAGAAACGGCACGCCGGCGATCGCCAGACAGCCGATCAAAAAGGTCCAGCGCGTGATCGGCATGTACTTTTTGAGCCCACCCATCTTGCGGATGTCCTGCTCGTGGTGCATGCCGTGGATGACGCTGCCGGCCCCGAGAAACAACAGGGCTTTGAAGAAGGCGTGGGTGGCGACGTGGAAGATCGCCGCGGTGTAGGCGCCCACGCCCACGGCCATGAACATGAAGCCAAGCTGGCTGATCGTCGAATAGGCGAGCACGCGCTTGATGTCGGTCTGCACGATGGCGATCGTCGCGGCGAAAAACGCTGTCAGACAGCCAATCACGGCCACCGTGAGCATTAAGCGAGGATCGAGGGTGAACAGCCAGTTGAGCCGGCAGATCACGAACACGCCGGCGGTGACCATCGTCGCCGCATGGATCAGCGCCGAGACCGGCGTGGGGCCGGCCATGGCGTCAGGCAGCCAGACAAACAGTGGGATCTGCGCGCTCTTGCCCGTGCAGCCGATCAGGATCAACAGGCCCACCGGCAGCGCGATCTGGATGAGCAACGGTACGGTCGAGGCGTTGGTCGCAAGCTCGCTCAGCTCGACGTAATCGATCGTGCCCGTGGTGAAAAACAGGATGAACATGCCCAGCAAAAAGGCAAAGTCGCCGACGCGGTTGACGACGAAGGCCTTCATGCCGGCGGCGGCCTTCTCCGAGTCGGTGTACCAGAAGCCGATGAGCAGATAGCTGCAAACGCCCACGCCCTCCCAACCGATGAAGGTCACGAGCAGGTTCTTGCCCAAGACGAGCAACAACATCGCGAAAACAAAGAGGTTGAGATAGGAAAAGTAGCGCCACTTGGACGGATCTTGGGCCATGTAGCCGGTCGAATAGACGTGGATCAAGAATCCAACGCCGGTGATGATCAGCACCAGGGTGGCCGAGAGCGGATCGAGCATGAACGAGATGTCCGCGCTCAGGCTACCGCTGTAGATCCACTCGTAGACCGTGTAGCTCAGATAGCCCATCGAGAAGCGCCCGCCCTCGCTCTCCACACCCTGGGCAAGCAACGCGCGCACGCCGATCAGGGTGAAGACAAACGAGAGCAGCATCGGTGCGCAGGCAACGACGTTGACCACCTTTGAGGGTAGCTTCGCGCCGAGCAGGCCGTTGATGATGGCGCCAAGCAGCGGCATCAGGACGATGAGGCCGAGATAATGAAAGTTGTTTGAAAAAAGCGGTTCCATCTTCGCCTGTTCTTACAAAAGTATCCGAAACGGCCAGGCCCCGAAAGTGAGCCCGAAAGAGGCTTGGCCTGGCGCGAGCTCGTGATTTTTGGGTCAGTACCGCAGTTGCTGGGCCTCATCGACATTGACGCTGCGCTTGTGGCGAAACACATGGAGCACGATCGCCAGGGCCACGGCGGCCTCGGCGGCGGCCACAGCCATCACGAAGAAGGCGAAGATGTGGCCATCCATGTCAAAGCGGTACTTGCTAAAGGCAATGAACGTCAGGTTGACCGAGTTGAGCATGAGCTCAATGCTCATGAACAAGATGATCGCGTTGCGTCGAACGAGCACGCCCACCAGGCCGATGCTGAAGATCGCGGCCGAGAGCAGCAAGTAATGAATTAGGGTCGGTTCCCAGGACATGGTGCGAACTCCAGAGGTGCTTAAGCGACGCGGCGCTTGGCGATGATCATGGCGCCGATGATTGCCGCAAGCAGCAAAATCGCCGTGAGCTCGAATGGGATGACAAAGCGATTGACGAGCAGCACGCTGATCGGTTGGGTCGTGCCGTAAAGACCGGTGCGGCCAGGAACCGTGCCGATTCGGTCCTCTTGGTGGCGCAGCGAGGGCGGCACCTCAAAGGGTTGGTTCGGGTCGAAAGGACGGTATTTGCCGTCGGCCGGCGTGGCCGTGCCCTCCTCGAAGCTGCGCAAGCGGGCTTTGAAGCCGGCCTCGAGCGCATCTTCGTTGAGATCGGCGTAGAGACCGGGCACACGGCTGGGCGTCTGGATGAGCACCGCCTGGGTGCCCTCCTCGTCGGCCTGCGCCACGATCGCGGCCTGCGTACGGCCCTCGGCCACGGCCCCCTTGTCGACGACGAGGCTAATCGCCGTTCCGATAAAGAAGAACATGGCCAGCCCGCCAAGCACCGCGACTGCGTGGTGCAGGCTAAAGCGCGTCTCGCCCAGATCCTCGTCGCGAAGATTGAGCAACATGATGATGAAGAGAAACAACACCATGATTGCGCCGCCGTAGACCAGCACTTGCACGATCGCCATAAAGTGCGCAGAGAGCAGCACGTAGAGACCGGCAAAGAAGAAAAAGTCGACGATCAGGGCCATCGCGCAGTAGAGCGGGTTTCGCAATACGATGACGGCGCTACTCGTAATGAGTGCGCCGGCCGCGAAAATCCAGAACAACAGGGGTTCCCAAATACCCATTTTGCTACTCCATTTGGGGCCGCGCCGAGCCGGAGAAATTCAGGGCTCGGGGCGCTCGAAACCATCCTGGCGACAGGCCCTCTTTGAAGTGGGCGCCATGCACCAAGCGGGTGTCTGATAGCGCACTTTACCAAGAAGGTCAAAGGGTGAAACACTCTGTTGCGATTGGCGCCCGGGCGCCATGGAACTCAGGCCGCGACGCTCGATCGAAGGCGCTTCTTGGTCCACGCCGGATAGGGGCAGCAGCCTTGCTTGATGTGCGCGTCGAACTCGGAGCGAAAGACCTGGATGTAGCTTCGCACCGGGATCGCGATCGAGTCGCCCAAAGCGCAGATCGTGTTGCCCTCGATGTTGCTGCACATGTCGAGCAGCAGATCGAGATCTTCTGGGCGGCCGCGACCGGCCTCGATCGCGTCGAGCACCTTGGTGGCCCAGCCCGTACCTTCACGGCACGGCGTACACTGGCCACAGGACTCGTGGTGGTAGAAGGCCGCCAGGCGCGCGGCCACGCGCACCATGCAGGTGTTGGTGTCCATGAAGGTCACACACCCCGTGCCCAGGCTGCTGCCGGCCTCGCGCATGGTCTCAAAGCCCATCACAGCGTCGAGCTTGTCGGGCGTGAGCACGGCGCAAGACGAGCCGCCCGGGATGAAGGCCTTGAGCTCGTGGCCGTCGAGCATGCCGCCGCCGTACTCCTCGAGCAGCTCGCGCACGGTGATGCCGCTTCGGGCCTCGTAGACGCCGGGGCGCTTGATCGGACCGGAGACGCCGTAGAGCTTGGGGCCGCCGTTTTTCTCCACACCCATGGCGGCGAACCACTCGCCGCCATGCTCGATGATAAATGGGATCGCCGAGATCGTCTCGACGTTGTTGACGATCGTCGGCGCCTGAAACAGACCGACGACGGCCGGAAACGGAGGTTTCATGCGCGGCTGGCCGCTCTTGCCCTCGAGGCCCTCGATCAAGCCGGTCTCCTCGCCGCAGATATAGGCGCCGCCGCCGGGGTGCACGTAGAGATCGAAGTCAAAGCCCTTGCCCAGGATGTTCTTTCCCAGATAACCCTTGGCGTAGGCCTCCTTGACGGCGGCCTCGAGGCGGCGGATCGCGTGTTGCATCTCACCGCGAACGAAGATGTAGCCATAGCGAATCCCCAGCGCCCAGGCGGCGATGATGCAGCCCTCGATGTGGCGATGCGGGTCGAGCTCCATCAGGTAGCGGTCCTTGAAGGTGCCCGGCTCGCCCTCGTCGGCGTTGATCACGAGGTACTTGGGTACGTCGCTCTCCTTGGGCAAGAAGCTCCACTTGATTCCACAAGGAAAACCCGCGCCGCCACGGCCGCGCAGGTTGGACTTCTTGACCTCGTTGATGATCGAGTCGCCATCCATCGTCACGGCTCTTTTGAGCGCCTGGTAGCCGCCATGTTTTTCGAACACCGCGAGGGTGTGCGCGTTGGGGATGTCGAAGTTTCGGCTCAGAAATCTCTCTTCCATGACAAACCTACTCGTGTTTCGTCTCGTATTGCGTCGCTGAGGTGCGCAGACGGCGCGCTCAGTGCATTTCGGCGGGATTGGGCAGCGTGGCGATGCGCTTGTTGAGATCGGCTAAGATCGTATCGACGCGCTCCGCCGAGAGGTTCTCGAAGTACTCGATCTCCCCATCGGAGAAGGTCGCCTGGAACATGGGAGCGGTGCCACAGGAGGCCAAACACTCCACCTCGCTCAGCGTGTAGTTGCCATCGGCGCTGGTCTCGCCGACGCGAACGCCGAGCACCTCCTCGAGGTGCTCGAGGATCTCGTAGCCGCCGCGCAGCGCGCAGGTCAACGTCGTGCATACCTGCACGTGACACTTACCGACGGGCTGCATGTTGTACATGCTGTAAAAGGTCGCCACGGTGAGCACCTTGGTCGGATGCAATTCGAGGCGGCGGGCCACGTAATCCATGACCTCGACCGAGATCCAACCGAACTCGCTCTGGGCAAGATGCAGGGCCGGCAACAGCGCAGCAAGCGTGTTGGGGTAGCGCGAGACGAGGTCCTTAAAGTGGACTTCGGCCTTCTCTGAGAACGCGAGTGCCATACGACGGCCTTCCTTGAAATGGTGGTACGCTCGGACAGTGCTAAGAATAGGTCCGGCGAAAAATCACCAGAAGCTAAATCCCAACCGCTGCTACTGTCAAGAATGGACGGCGCTTGAAGCGAGAAACCCGCTGGCAACGGCCACAATTCGTCAAACACTGCAGGCTCAAAGATATTCTCGAGGCCCCATGCGATAATAAAATCGCTCACGACCCAACCGATGAAAACCCAGGGAGCGATAGAGGATCGAAGCCGGCGTATTGCCCTGGTAGGCCTCCAGATCAATGCCCTTGATGCCGTTCTCGTCGGCATAATTCAAGAGTTCCTCGACGAGCATGCGTCCGATTGAGTGACGCCGCGCCTCGTGGGTGACAAAGAGCTCCTCAATCCACAGCGAGCGTCCGGCAAACTTGAGCGACCAGTTGAAATTGGCGAGGATCACGCCCACGGCATCGGCGCCGGGCTCGAGGCGCGCCACGATGCAAAGGCACTCGCGCGGCTCGCGATGGGTCGAGGCGATGACGTCGCGGGCGACCTGCTCGAGCTCGTCGAGTTTGGCGTCGACGCCCAGATCACGCATGTCCTCGTAGAACAAGCGCCCGACTGCCTCAACATCGCTCAAAACTGCAGTTTCGATGAGAACTGCACTCTCTGCGTCCATCCCAGCCTCCCTAAACAAACGTGTGTCCAACGCCTAGATGCTCTGCATCTCGCGAAGCAGGATAATGCGCTCTGCGGGCGGAATCCTCGAGAGCACCACGTCGAAGAGCTTTTGCTCCTCGACGGTGTGCTGGCGAACGAGCTCTTTCATGCCGCGCAAGACCTCGAGAATCGGCTCGACGTTGACCGCCAGCGTGGCCGCATTCTTCTTGAACTGCTGCTGCAACCAGCGGGTGCGCTCGCACATGGTTTCGTGGGCCTCGACGAGGCGAGCGACCTCAGCGCCAAGCTCGGGGAAACGGGTCTCAATGTCGACAAAGAAGATCTCTTCCTCTTGATTGAAATGATGCAGCATCTCGTCGAGCGCGACGGCCAGATCCTCGGCGGCCATCTCGACGATCTCGTCGCGCGACTGGTCTTCAAATTCGCCGGCGGCAATCTTCTCGAAGCGCTCGTGAAGATCATCAAAGAGGCGGCAGAGGTGCTCGTGCTCGTGGTGTACACGATCGATGAGATCGGATCGGGTCTGATTATCACTCATGAATCTACGACCACCTCTAGAAAACTTCGGCAAAAGCGAGGCCCCATGAGGCCCTGGCAAATCCGATAGTTCGACTCTGACGCGCGTTGTCCAACGCAGGCCCAACACTATAGCCACATTTCAAGTTTCGCAAGCCTGCTCAACGCCTTGGACCAAGCGGCGGTGACGGTGTGGGCGCGAGGTCAACGCGCAGGGCTTGGAGCTTTATTGCAATACCATTGCAATTAAACTATAGCGGTGGGAAGGCTGATGGAAGCCTCGAACCGCGCCACATAAAGGTCTTATGGCAGTGCTCGACCGAATCTCGACAAGTATCCGTGCGTGGGCAGTCGCTGCGGCCTTGCTCGCTGTGCCCGCCTCACAGGCTCTGGCCGAAGAGATCATGGCCGAAGAGGTCGTGGCCGAAGAGGTCTTGGAGTCCAGCGAGGAGCAGCCCCCGGAGCTCGAGCAAGGCGATGCCATCGAGGATGAGCTGCGCGCGCTCGAGGAAGAGGTCATTGGAGCCCCTGCCTGGCCAGAAGCCAGCGATGCTTCGGTTGCGCCAACGGGCGATGCGCCTCGCCCAACTGGCCCACAAGCCAGCCAATCGATGAACCCGGACATATCGCTCATCGCCGACTTTGCGCTGGCCGGCTTCGTGGGCGATCCGGCGCTGGTTGGCGGCCACGACCCGTCCGCCGTGGGCTTTAACTTGCAGGGCCTCGAGCTGGCGATAAGCGCGAGCATCGATCCCTACTTTCGCTTCGACAGCGCGATCGTGCTCGGTCTGTTCGGCCTGGAGATCGAAGAGGCATTCGGCACGACCTTGGGCCTGGGTTGGGGATTTCAAGCCCGCGCCGGCCAGTTTCTAACGGCCTTTGGCCGCGCCAACCCCACGCATCTGCACCAGTGGAATTTCGTGACCCAGCCGCTGGTCGTGGGCAAGTTCTTTGGCGGCGAGGGCATGCGCGGTTTAGGCAGCGAGCTCAGCCAGCTCTTACCGCTTCCCTGGTATGCGACCTGGCGAGTGAGCGTGCAAAACATCGCCGGCGGCGCGACCGGGCGCTCTTTTCTGGGCGCTGACGCCGACATCGAGACGCTGCTTGACCTCACGGTGGCCGGGCGCCTGGAACAATTCTTCGAGCTTGGCTCGCACATCGATCTGCTCTGGGGTTTGAGCGCTGCCAACGGCGCCAACAGCTCCGGTCGTGCCAACCGCACGGACATCTTTGGCACGGACCTGCTGCTCAAGTGGCATCTCGAGGGCGGCGGCGGCCACCGCGAGATCGGCTGGCAAAGCGAGCTGCTCGTTCGCCGCCGCCAGGTGCCCGCCGACGTGCTCCAGGATTTTGGCGGCTACAGCGAGCTGTACTGGCACTGGTCACCCGAGTGGCAGATCGCCACCCGATACGAGTTTGTCAGCGGCGTGGCCAACGACTATCTCGACCCGGACTGGGACGCCGCTCGCCACCGAGGTACAGCGAGCCTGAGCTACTATCCATCGCATTTCTCGCGTCTGCGCCTCGAATACGGCGCCGACTTTTTAGGCTACCGCGAAGCACCCGCCGATCGCCTCGTGCACATGGTCTTCTTGCAACTCGAGCTCGTCGCCGGCGCCCACGGCGCCCACACCTACTGACCGACCAAAGAGAGAGCGCGATGAACACCGCCCACCAGCGCCGCTTTTTGATACGCGCCGCGCACCTGGCACTGCTCGCATCCCTGGCAGGCGCCTGCGCCTTCGAGCCCGGCGAGCCCTGGGGCTACGTCGAGACAACCATCACGCTCTCCGAGATCGACGAGCCGGCGGCGATCACGATCAGCTCGGTCGAGCTCGGCCTTCGCACCCTGCGCCTCTACAGCACCGGCAGCGCCAGCGGCCCGGCCGCAGACTTTGATCCCGCCAATCCGCCGCCAGGCTTTTCGCTGTGCCACAACGGCCACTGCCACGCTGACGACGGCAGCCTGCCAAGCTATGCCGAGGTGGCCGCTGCAGGCCAGGGAAGCGCCGGACCAATCCTGAGCGCAACCAAAGACTTGCACACGTTCCTGGCACCGAACAAGGCCATTTCTGCCACCGTCGAAATCACCGATCGCGCCCCCCTCTCCCAGGCCGATGTCGAGCTCAGCCGCCTGGTCATCCACGGCACCGCCCAGCGAGCGGACGCCGATCGGCCGATCGTCATCTCGGTGCCGGTCAACGGCGCGCGCCTTGCGGCCGCAGTGAGCATTTCGATTGGTCGCGGCCACGACCACCACCAGGATCTCGGCCTCAGCATCGCGTTGCCCGCCGATTTGCTCGCGGGGCTCGACGTAGAGAGCCTCGAGGTCGGCCCAGACGGCACGCTCACTGTCAGCGCGACGAGCCATCGCGCGCTCGCTGAGGCGTTGGCAGCGCGCTTTGGCGAAGAGGCCGCCCTGCTCCACTGACGGGCGCCGGCTTGGTGCGAGAGGCGATGTGCTTACCGTGATAGGTAGCATTTGTTTACCCTGCTTGGCGCTTTTCTGGCGAGCCCGGGCACTCAAATGGTTGTCTGCAGTCGTCGAGGCTTCTATGAGATCCATAAGTTCCGTGTTGCGCCGGACCCCTCGAAAGTGGTGGTGGTTTGCCGCCTATTGCTTTGCCAACGCAGGCCTGTTCTTGGCCCTGGTGGTCTACGCGATTTACTTCATGTTCAACCCCGCTCTGCAGCTTCGAATTGGCACCGAGATGGTGTTCATGGGGCCGGCCGAGATCATCGCGCTCAGCCTGCCGCTGGCCATCGCATTTGGAGTTGGTCCGCTCTTGGCCCGAAAGGACTGGGCCTGGCGCTATAACGTGGGCCTGCTCTGCTTTGGAATCGCGAGCTTCTACGCCCTGCCCTTCGCGATCGCAGTCTTGGCCATGTGGGTTGGCAACGATATGAAGCGCCTCTATCACCATGAGGCCGCCGATCCCACGCCGCTGCCTCAGGCCCTTTGAAGGCTTAGCCACCCTCAAAAAACGTGTGCGTGCCATGGGCGCTGATCGCGGCCTCGAGGCGCTCCAGGGCGAGCACGTAGGCGGCCGTGCGAAGCGAGATGCCCTTGTCTTTGGCGCAGGCGGTGACCAGGTCGCTGGCTTCGACCATCTGGCGCTCGAGCTTTTTTGCGACCTTCTGCTCTGACCAACACTGGCCGGTGCGGTTTTGCACCCACTCGAAGTGGCTGACCACGACGCCACCGGCGTTGACGAGCAGATCGGGCACGACGCGAACGCCCGCATCCACGAGGCGCGCGTTGACGCTCTGTGAGATCGGACCGTTGGCGACCTCGAAGATGTACTTTGCGCGTACGTCGTCGACGTTTTGCTCAGTGATCTGATCCTCGAGGGCTGCCGGAATCAGCACGTCGACCTCGAGGGCCAACAATTCCTCGTTGGTGATCGTTCGCACTTTGGCGCCCTTCTCGCTTCGCGATGCCGCCTCGATCACAGCCACGCCCTCTTCCTTGAGCTTTCGCAGGCTCGGCACGTCCAGACCGTGCGCCGCGTAGACGCCCCCTTTGGAGTCGCCCAACGCGACGACACAGTAGCCTGACTGGAAGAGACGCTGGGCGAGCGGGCGCGCGGCATGGCCAAAGCCCTGGATGGCGACGGTGGTCTTCTCGCGCTTTTTCTTGCGGCCCTTGAGCACGCGCTCAACGACATGAAAGGCCCCGTTGGCCGTGGCATCGACGCGTCCGTGGGAGCCGCCCATCGCCAGCGGCTTGCCCGTGATCACGGCCGGGGTGAACTGGCGATGGATGATGCCGTATTGATCGGCCATCCAGCCCATGATCCGCGCATCGGTATAGACATCGGGCGCGGGGATATCGAGGTTTGGACCGATAAAGTCGGCGATCGCGTCGACATAGCGCCGGCTCAGCCGTTCGAGCTCCATCGGTGAGAGCTTGCTCGCATCGACGCAGATGCCGCCCTTGCCGCCGCCAAAGGGCAGATCGAGCAGCGCACACTTGAAGGTCATCCAAAAGGCCAGCGCCTGAACATCGTCGAGTGAGACGTCGGGATGAAAGCGGATGCCGCCCTTGGAGGGCCCGCGCGCCGTGTTGTAGCGCACCCGGTAAGCCGCAAAAATGCTCAGGCTTCCATCGTCCATGCGCACCGGCAGCGATACCGTCAGGCTCGCCGCCGCGTGCGCTAGTCGCTCGCGGGTCTCTTTGGAGTGTTCGAGGTATGGCCAGGCTTCTTCGACGACCAGGGCTGCGCGCTCCAACAAGGTTTGGCTCATCGTGATACTCACTTCCATAGAGTTGACTCAAACAAACAAAGACTAAGGAGCGCGGAATCTCGACACAATGCGCGTGGTTGCAATGCAAACCTGCGGGCAGCCAGGCGATGGCTCATCCTTGCATTCTCAACGCCAGCCCCTAGTATTGCCCCGCTCGAGATTTCTGGCATCCGACGCCGAGCGTTCGATCGGCCCCCTTTGCTCAAGGCCTTATCACCATGCAATTGTTGTTCATCGGTTATCGCTCCGGCGCCCACGAGGCCGCAACGCGGCGCGGGGCCAAGGCCAAGTGGATCTTGGACGCTACCACCCGGGTACCGCGTGGCATGTCGTCCGACGATTACGTCCTGGCTGATCTACGCGCCGATGGCGCCAAGCTCATGAAGATTGCTCGCCGGCTGTATCCGCGAAAGCGACCCGATCACGTGATCGCTTTGACCGAGCGCGCCGTGGTCGCCGCCGCCCGGCTGCGCGAGCTCTACGCCATGGCCGGCCTGAGCGTCGAGGTCGCCCAGGACTGCCACGACAAAGTGCTCATGAAGCAGGCCCTCGAAGGCGCCTCAATCGCCGTCGCCGATTTTGAGCCGGTTGAGGCCGATACCCGCGCCGAGGAGCTCGTCAAGACACTGGGCCTGCCGATGGTGCTAAAACAGCGTGACAGCTCGGGCAGCCGCGGCACGATCATCGCGCGCACCCTCGAGCAGGTGCGCGAGAACCTCGTCGAGGGCTGGATGGCCGAGTCGTTCATCGACGGCATCGAGTTGAGCGTCGAGTCCTTTGTCAAAGGCGGCGAGCCGATCTTCACCAATCTGACAGAGTACCTCGCTCCCGGTTGGGCGAACATCATGCCGGCCCGACACGTCGACGCGCACCGCGAGGAGATCTTGGAGCTCAACCGGCGCGTGATCGCCGCACTCGGCGTCGAGCGCGGCGTCACCCACCTCGAGCTGTTCATCACGGCCACGGACCTGGTCGTCGGTGAGCTGGCCGCGCGACCGCCGGGCGGCCACCTGATGAACCTGTTAAGCGATACCTACGGCTTTGATGCCTGGGAGGCCTTTCTCAGCGTGGAATGTGGCGAGCAGCCCAGAGTCTCGAGTACTGTCGAGGCCATCCACGGCGTCTACTTGCTCCACCCCGGCGAGGGGGTGCTCAGCGGCGTCGAGGGCATCGCCGAGGCGCGCAAGATCGAGGGCATCACCAAAGTGCATTGCCCGCTGAGGCGAGGTGTCCACATTGGGGCCCGCGATGGAGTTGGCCAATCGGTGGGGCACATCTCCGCCAGCGGCGCCACGCGCCAGCACGTGGTCGACGCTCTGATGCAAGCGCACGCCATGATCACTTTTCATCTCAAATCGGCAGCGATCCCGCTTGGCGAGGGCAGCGCTTGAAGCAGAGCATTTTGACAGCGCTATGGAGTTTCCAAAAACGATCGGCTATACAACCAGCCGTCACCACGGCGCGTTTTTACCCACCGCTTTGCCCGAGATCGTAGATGAAGAAAATCGAAGCAATCGTCAAACCCTTCAAGCTCGACGACGTCAAAGATCGCCTCGACGAGGTGGGCATCCACGGCATGACCGTGACCGAAGTCAAAGGCTTTGGCCGCGGCGGCGGCAAGGCGCCGATCTATCCGGGCGCCGAATACATCATCGACTTCGTCCCCAAGATCAAAATTGAGATCGTCGTGCCGGACGACCTCGTTCACCCGGCGATCGAGGCGATCATGGAAGCAGCACGCACGGGCCACGTCGGCGACGGCAAGATCTTCGTGATCCCGATCGACGAAGCGATCCGCATCCGCACCGGCGAGACCGGACCCGAGGCACTGGCCTGACTCGGTTTGCCGCAGCTGCGATTTACCTATTTTACTGGCAACAACTTACCAACCTGAGGATGGCAACATGAGCAAGCACGACATCAGTTCGATCAAGGACGCGATCAAATACGCCAAGGAAAAAGACGCCCAGATGGTGGACCTGAAGTTCATGGACTTTTTGGGCACCTGGCAACATACGACGATCCCCGTGCATCGTCTCGACGAGGACCTCTTTGAGGAGGGCCTGGGCTTTGACGGCAGCTCGCTTCGCGGCTGGCAGCCGATTCACGCCTCCGACATGCAGGTGCGCCCCGACCCGAGCACGGCGATCATGGATCCGTTCATGAGCGTGCCCACGGTGAGCTTCGTGTGCAACATCTTCGATCCGATCACCGGCCAGCCCTACAGCCGTGACCCGCGCCACATCACGCAAAAGGCCGAGGCCTTCCTCAAGTCGACGGGCATCGCCGACACGGCCTACTTCGGCCCCGAGGCTGAGTTCTTCATTTTTGACGACGTGCGCTACCAGCTCAGCTCCAACGCCGCCTCCTACTCGCTCGACTCGGTCGAGGGCGCCTGGAACACCGGCCGCGACGAGGGCCCAAACCTGGGCTACAAGCACGCGCACAAGGCCGGTTACTTCCCGGTTCGCCCCCATGACAGCCACCACGACCTGCGCACCGAGATGGCGCTTGAGCTCGAGGCTGCCGGCATCATCGTCGACGTGCACCATCACGAGGTCGCCAGCGGCGGCCAGTGCGAGATCGGCATCAAGTTCGACACCATGTTGGCCATGGCCGACAAGCTGCAGTGGTTCAAGTACATCGTCAAGAACGTGGCGCGCCGCCACAACAAGACGGTGACCTTCATGCCCAAGCCGCTCTACGCCGACAACGGCTCGGGCATGCACACGCACATGAGCCTTTGGAAGGAGGGCCGTCCGCTCTTTGCCGGCGAGAGTTATGCCGGCCTCAGCGAGATGGCGATCCACTTCATCGGCGGCCTGCTCCACCACGCGCCGGCCTTGGTCGCTTTGACCAACCCGACGACTAACAGCTACAAGCGCCTGGTGCCCGGCTACGAGGCTCCCAACAAGCTCGCCTACTCGAGCCGCAACCGCTCGGCGGCTGTGCGCATCCCGATGTACGCCTCGAGCCCCAAGTCGCGCCGCCTGGAGTTTCGCACGCCCGACCCGTCCTGCAACGGCTACATCGCCTTTGCCGCCATGCTCATGGCCGGTCTCGACGGCATTGAGCGCCAGCTCGATCCCGGCGCTCCGATGGACAAGAACATCTACAACCTGCCGCCCGAGCAGCTCGCCCTGATCCCCAGCGCACCGGGAAGCCTCGAGGAGGCCCTGGTCGCCCTGGCCGACGACCACGAGTTCTTGATGCGCGGCAACGTCTTCACCGAGGACGTCATCGAGACCTGGATCGAGTACAAGATGGAGAACGAGGTCGCGCCCACGCGCCTTCGCCCCACCCCGCTCGAGTTCCAGCTCTACTTCGACATCTAACGTCGACCAAACTGGCCTGAACGACGCAAGCGTCCTCCCCGCGAGTGATTCATCGCTCGCGGGGAGACGCGTTTTGGCCACCGTTTAATCGAGTTCGTATGTTCCGTAACCAACGCACGCACACCGCGCTTTTGCTTCTGGCTACCCTGCTCGGCGCGGGCTGCAACCGCAGCCCTGCGCCCGAGCTCACGGTCGAGCCCTGGGCGCACACCGGCGCGCAAGCCCCTTATGCGCTGACGGTTCCCGGCTACTGGAAGAGCGAAGACCCCAAGGCGTTGAACACCTACGCCGACTTCGCTGCGAGCCTCGACGAGACGCTCTACCTGATCGCGATTCCCCAAAAACTGCCCACCTTTCCCATCCCGGACGCACGCGCCGTCAAAAGCGCCAGCATGGAGATGATGCAGGAGGCCGTCGCCGAGATCAGCATCGAGCGCCAGGGTGACGTCATGCTCG
The DNA here is from genome assembly GCA_013697635.1 of Lujinxingiaceae bacterium. Taxonomy (GTDB): domain Bacteria; phylum Myxococcota_A; class Bradymonadia; order Bradymonadales; family Bradymonadaceae; genus JACCWM01. Next base: position 18,895 of record JACCWM010000037.1, read on the forward strand.
ACGACGTCTTGGGCGTCACCGTCTTCTTCAAGGGCACGGTGGCCGGCGAGCGCATTCAATACATCACGACCTACATCACCCAGGCCGGCTGGGGCTATCAGATCATCGCCTGGGGCCCGGCCGAGCTGGAGCGCCGCCTGATCGAGCAGATCGACGCCGTGCTCAACGGCTGGAAGTTTTCAACCCGCGATCCGGTGGCCAGCCCGCCGATCAAGGTGCCAGATGAGATAACAGAAGAGATTTCAGCCGAGCAGCAAGCGCTCGATGCCTTGCAACTCGAGGGCTTCCCGACCCTGCCCGAGGAGACAGACCAGCTCGACAGTGACGAGCAAGTCGACGAAGAAAATGTTGGCCAGGAGGAGTCGCTTAATTGAATCGCCGGTGCTTCCCGTTGCATCGCAACGGGGACATTTTTACCGATTGAAATAACCAAGCAGTGGAGACAGTGGCATGCCAGAATTGAAGAAAGAGACCTACGACGTCACGATCATGGGCAGCGGCCCGGCCGGCCTCACCGCCGCCATCTATGCCGCCCGCGCCAACCTCGAGCCCGTGCTCTTCGAGGGCCCCCAGCCCGGCGGCCAGCTCACGATCACCACCGATGTCGAGAACTACCCGGGCTTTCCCGACGGCATCATGGGCCCCGAGCTCATGGAGCACATGCGCACCCAGGCGCTTCGCTTTGGCCTCGAGGCGCACATCGCCTACATCGCCGACGTCGACACGACCACCAAGCCGATGACCGTCACCCTCGACGACGGCACGAAGTTTCAGACCCGCACCCTGATCGTCGCCTCCGGCGCCTCCGCGCGCCTGCTCGGCCTCGAGAGCGAGAGCCACCTGATGGGCTACGGCGTCTCGACCTGCGCGACCTGCGACGGCTACTTCTTTCGCGGCAAAGAGATCGTGATCATCGGCGGCGGCGACTCCGCCATGGAGGAGGCCACGTTTTTGACCAAGTTCGCCTCCAAGGTCACCGTGATCCACCGCCGCGCAGAGCTGCGCGCCTCCAAGATCATGCAGGACCGCGCCTTCGCCAACCCCAAGATCGAGTTCATCTGGAACACAGAGATCGTCGAAGTTTTGGGCTCGCGCGAAGAGGGCGTCAACGCCCTGCGCATCCACAACACCGAGACCGGTGAGACCAGCGACTACCCCTGCCAGGGCGTCTTCGTCGCGATCGGCCACATCCCCAACACCAAAGTCTTCACGGGCAAGCTCAAGACCAACGACGACGGCTACATCATCACTGAGGGCGGCTCCACGCGCACCACCGTGCCCGGCATCTTCGCCGTCGGCGACGTCCAGGACTTCACCTACCGCCAGGCGATCACCGCCGCCGGCTCCGGTTGCATGGGTGCCATAGACGCCGAGCGCTACCTCGAGAGCGAGCACGTGATCGAGGAGCACCGCACCGAGAACTGGGGTACCTGAAGCCCGCCGTGCGCACAGGTTGACCGCGAGCTTCGCGATCAGCGCATGTCGGCGGCCACCTGGGCGGCGGCGTGCTCAACGAGCGCCCCGGCACGGCCCGCTTCACCGTGCATCGGCGTGATCTTGCTCATCGGCATCGTCGTCAACAACGCCTTCCACCACGGCACCGGCCGCGGGGCCTTGCGCCCCGCGGCCTCCTGCGCCGCGAGGCGCACCTGGCCAGCCGCGGGGCTTGCCCCCGTCGGTCGCCGCACGGCACCGGCCAACCGTTCGTCTCCCCCGTCCGATTCACGCTAGGACCGTGCCAGGGCACCACGTCGATCGACCACGGATTGCAGTTTGCCGAGTACTTGAATGGTTGTTTACGTCGACATGAGCGTGTGGACGACGACTCAAATACTCGCGTTTGCGCTGTCGGGGGCTGGGCATCTATTCGTATGATTAGGTGGGGGCTGTCGAGCACCTGGGCGTCTATTCGAATGATCAGGTGGGGGCTGCCATGCGCTTGTTCGTCCATTCGTATGCTCAGGTGGGGGCTGCCATGCGCTTGTTCGTCTATTCGATAGAGCAGGTCGGCGCTCCTGGTGCGCCTGGACGAGTATTCAATTGGTCGAGTAAGTGCTGCTATAGCGCTTGTTCATCTATTCGAATGCTCATATCCGAGCTCTGATGCACTTTTTCGGGTATTCGAATGGACGCCAAGGCGCTATAGCAGCACTTCATCGGCCATTTGACACTGAGAATGCAGTCAGGCCTCAGCGAGTTCGGCCGGTTTGAGTGCGTCGTTGGACTCGAGCGGCCTGGCATCAACGGCCAACTTCGTCGAAGCGTGGCTGTTGCTGGCTACAGGCTTGATAATCCAGGAGCAAGCATGGACACCTCGATCTCTGGCAACGCCCCAACCACCAAGTTGTGCGTGCTCATCACGCTGCTGGTGCTCGGCCCGGCGTGTACTCACCCGAGGCCGACCGCTTTGCAGGCGCCAGACCTGGCACCAGCGCGTGCAGCCGCCGAGCAGCCCACACCACCTGTTCAGGCGCAAGAGCCTGCCAGCGCGCCAGGACGCTGCTTCGGGCTCGAGCCGATCTGGCGAAACGATCTTGCGCTCGATCCCGATGGGCGCGAAGTCTTCTTTCTCGAGCACCGAGAGGACAAAGGCGAGGGCGCGGTCAAGCACCTCGTCGCCTTCGATCTCGCAGCCGGTGCATCGCGTCATCTGTTGCGCCACGTGATCACGCAGGACTTCGTGCGCCCGCTGCCTCAATACAAGGTGACCCACGACGCGATCTACCTGTTGCGCCCCCCGCTGAGCGAATTCACCGACGCAGATGGTGTCTCGTTGGACGGCGACATGCAACAAAGCGGGGCCCCCTGGAGGCTCGAGCGCAGCTCGGGCGAGGCCACGATGATCCAGGACGCAGGAGACCTTTCACAGCTGGCGTTTATCGACACGCCGGCCCCTGATCTTGGACCTGATGTAAAGGAACACGAGATCGTCGCCGCGCTCGACGGGCACTCGGCGATCGTCTCGAGCTCCTATGGCAGTGAACTGCAACGCGTCTGGGCCGGCGGCGAGCAGATCGAAGTCATCGATTCTTACGTTGACTCTCCGCTCGTCGCCGGCGGCTGGCTCGTCTGGAAAAAGCGCGACGCCTTGCACGCAATGCACCTCGAGAGCGGCGTACGCCATACCCTCGAGGCCGCCGCCGGCGAGCAGCTCGCCATGCATGCGGGCCGCTTCGAGGTGCTCGTCAGCCGCATTCAAGATGCGCACACCACGCTCGAGCGTTTCACCGAGCACGGCCCACAACGCCTGGCTGTAGTCGTCGGCGCCGACGTGCTCGATGCCCAGCGCCTGCCCGATGCCCGCCTCGTCGTGCTCGCCCATATTCGCGACCCCAAGGGCCGCGGCTTATCCGAGGTCGATCTCTGCCACCTTGTGCCCGGAAGCGAATCGCTCACCGTCGCTCCCCGGCGCCGCGCCGCGCGATTTCTCCAGATCGAGGAGCAATTCGAAGCCCGCATCGACGCGCTCGGCCTCAGCCCGGCCACCGTCGACATGGTGGGCAGCACGACCGTCAACATCACCACCGCCCAGGCCGGGCCCGACGACCCGAGCGCCCGAGTCGCCCAGGTCGACGCGCTCCACCACATGCTCTTCGAAGCCTTTGGAGCCCTCGACTTCAGCGTCGCCATCTACTACGAGCCAACCCGGCGCACCGTCACCCGCTTCTGGGGCGGCGACTACGAGGGCCGCTACTTCTCACTCGACGGCGCCGATGGCTACGGGGTCCATATGGACGGGCTGCCCGAGCACGACGACCAGGATCCCGACGATCAGCGCCACTGGATCGAGCTGATCACCACCCTCCACACCCAGACGACGATCTTCGAGCGCCCCAGATTCACCCTCGACGGCTTGCACTGGCTCAGCCCCAACTTTTACGCATCCTCGGCCTGGACCCAGGCACCTCCCGCCGAGCGCCTCCGCCAGGCCAACCTCGCCTGGCAACTCCTCGCAACCCACTTTCGTGAACATCACCCCGACGAAACCTTCGAGTCGCTGAGCATCGTCGACGGTGACCTAACCCATCACGTCTACGAGGACGGATTCCGAGTGCGTGAATTGAACGAATAGGATCGGTTGGCCGGTGCCGTGCGGCGACCGACGGGCGCAAGGCCCGCGGCTGGCCAGGTGCGCCTCGCGGCGCAGAAGGCCGTCCGGGGCGCAAGGCCCCTGCGCCCCATTGAATCCTCACTAGGTCAGGTTGAGGGGCACGGGCGACATGTTGTTCGCGGGCAAGCCGAAGCCGTTCTCGAAAGGGACGCCGGCGAGGCGGCCTAATGCAGCGAGCACGTCGGCGGTGTGGTAGATGCTGAGGTGATCGCCGTAGTTGAGGCCGCTTGAGGCCATGGAGCCGTCGCGGGTCTGGCCGCCGATAAAGACGCCGTTGCGATTTCTGGGGTCCACCAGGGGCGCTTTGATCCAGCGGCCTCGGCGCAGGCGCTGGCCGCCGCCGATCAGGATATGGAGCTTGTTGCGGGTATCGTGGTTGCCGGTTCCGACCTCGCCGGTGAGCATGATGATCGTGTTGTCGAGCAAGGTGGTGCCGCCGATGTCGGGGATCGTGTCCAGGCGCTGGGTGAAGGCGACCATCTTCTCGACGTACCAGCGCACCCAGCCCTCATACGAGAGACGCGCTCGCTCAGGATCTTCGTGGGACGAGCCATGGTGGGCCACGTAATGGTGGAAATCGTTCTCCCAGGGATTGCCGGTCTGGATAATTCCGTTCTTGTCGCGCCACTGCCAGTCGTCGATTCCCTCACCAAATCCCATGACGGCGACGCGGTGGGTGTCGGCCTGGAAGACCAGTCGAACCATATCGAGGTACTGATCGACCTGGGCGCTGAAGTTCGGGCTCTGCACCGGTCGGTCTGGAATCTCATCGAGGGAGAGCACGATCTCCGAGCGCGCTCGCAGGCGGTCTCCGAGCTGCGTGAAGGCATCGACGTAGCCTTCGAGTTTGGAGCGCTCCGAGCCGCGGACGTTGCGCAACATCCGGTCGGTGTCGCGCTTCATGAACTCAAAGATCCGATCGCGCACGGCGTCGCGCCCGGGCATCGGGGGAGCCAGGCCGTCGCGAATTGGACCGATGATGCCGTCGTAGGCGTCTTCTGGCTTGAAGTAGAAGTCTTGCACGCGCAGGGCGTCGTCAAAACAGCTCGGATTCGAGCGCCGTCCCCAGGAGGCGTAATTCGCCGTCACGCGCAAGACCTGAGAGCCCCAGTGGCGGGCAATCACGTGGTCGATCGAGGGGCCCATGGGCTCGGGGAAATGTGTCCCGAGCTGATCGGATCCGTGCTCATCGAAGCAGACCGCCGCGGTGAACATATCGGAATACGAGACGTCATGGGCGTTGCCCCAGAGCGTGCCGCGAGCGCCGTCGATGAACACACACTGATCTTTGATCGCCTCGAGGCCTTCGAGCGGTGCGGGGATGGTGAAGTCAAATTCCGAGCCGGTGAACGCGCGGCCCAATTCGAGATCGCGGCCCCAACCATGAGTAAGCGGCACCAAGAGCACACGAAGCGGCGCTTCGGGTTCATTGCCAAGCGCCACACGCGAGCCCATCAACGATGCGGCCAGGCCCGTTGCGCCCATTCCCTTCAAAAATGTTCTGCGATCAAACTTGGTCATGGGGTCTCCTTCACCTGGCGAGCCGTGAAACTCGGGGTCGTCACGATGGCTTCGACCAGCTCGTCGATCGCTCCGTTGCTCTTGTTGAACTTGGTGTAGATCGCTTCGCGCTCTTCGCGCCGGGGCGCATCTCCGAGCACGTAGGTGAAGAACTGGTCCGAGAGACACGAGCGCAGCGCCTCCGAGTTCGCTAGAGCGGCGATGTACTCGACGCTGTTATTGAACGCGAGCAGCTCCTGCCCCAGGACGAGCTCACCCGATGCGTCGATCTGCACGTTCTCTTTTTCGACAAGACGGTAGCGACCGACGGCGTCGTAATTTTCATATCCAAAGCCTGCCGGGTCGATCATGCGATGACAGGCGATGCAGGTGGCCTGTGAGCTATGGCGAACGGAGAGCACCTCGCGGCTTGTCTCCTGAGCATCGTTGAACTCGGCCGGGACGTCGTTACGCGCCGAGATATCCGGAGGCGGAGCGCCCAGAGGAACGCAGAGCAGTTGCTCGAGGGTGAACACCCCGCGCTTGACGATGCCGCTGTCGAACGCGCCAGCATGGACGCTTAGAAAGGCCGGGTGGGAAAGCACACCCAGGCGCTGTGCCGGGTCCATCGCGATCACCTCGAAGCTGCCGCTTGCCACGACAGGCACACCAAAGAATGAGGCGCTCTGACTATCGACGTGAAAATTCGTGGCCTTGAAGGGGTCGAGCAGGCTGGCGCCTGGCATCGAGAAGATCTGCACGAGGTCACTTCTCACACCTTCGAACAAGGACGCGCGGGTCTCTTCGGTGAGGCCGTAGGCCGCCGCCTTGGTCTGAGCAAAGACCGCTTCGAGCTTTAGATAATCGATGAAAAAGGCAGCCAGTGCCTCGGCGACTCGCTGATCGGCGGCCATACGATTGGCCTGAGCGATCAGAGTTTCACGATCGCTCAGCGCGCCCTGGGCGGCTAACGCATAAAGCTCGTCGTCGGGCGGTGCGTTCCACAGGGTATAGGCGAGCGCGCTGGCGAGCTCATAATCGGTCAGCGCCACGACTTTGCCTTCGCCCTGTCCAAGCTCGGTGCGATACATCGTGTGAGGGGAGACCAGCAGGGCCTGTACCAGAAACTCCGCCTGTTCCGCACGCGTTGCCGGCGCTTGAGCAATCTGCGCGCGGGTATTTAGGAGGTCGTTACGCTCTTCGGTGGCCACCGGGCGCCGCCAGAGCTGATGGCCAATCTCATCGACGAACTGCCCAAAGCAGGTGTCGGTGCTCGCTGCCACACAATCGCGCACGCTCGGCATGTTGATCACGGCGGCCCGTGCGATCCCCTGTGTGGACGCGTAGATGCTCTCGACGTTGATGTCATTGACACGCAGATTTGAGGGGCTGTTGTTCATGCCGATCGTCGGGGAATCGTCTCCAAATCGCGGCAAATCCCCGCGTTCAAAGACATCGCCCAGGGCCTGGCGCAGCGTATTCTCATACTGCTTCGAGGTCAGGCGACGAAGATGCGCCGTCGTCACCTCCACCGCCCCCGGCTCCCCCGGTTTTGGTTGAGGCGACGTGTTATTGCTTGCAGGATTTGTCGCCGGAGGCCCCACCTGATCCTGCAACTCTTTGTCAAACAAGAGCTTTCCCTCACAGCCCACGATTCCAAGAGCTATCACCGCACTGATCGCTAAAATAGCGTACCGGTGAGAGTTTGGTGTGCATTCAATGCTCATGGCCTTACCCTGGTCGATTTTTCCCACTCTCTTGATTGCGAACGGCTGGGCGTCTGTATCCAACATACGGTTTGGCCAATGCACCTGTCAATTTAGGGCCTCACGAGAGGCCGAGTTGCCGCCATCGACGAAGTGGTGATGAGCCCCCCTCCCCACCCGAAGAGTTAATCCATGGCCAGACTATCCGCACAACCATTCTTTGGCGTCAACGCCCGCGTCCTCGGCGAGCCGATCTGGCTACGGGGTGAGGAGCATGTCGGCTCTTTCGTCATGCAATTCGACGAGGGCTTCTCGACCTCGGCGACAGCGGGTGGTGTGCGACGACCGACGGGCGCAAGGCCCGCGGCCGCCTACCAGAAGTTAAGCCTCCATTTTGGGCAGAGTGATTGAGATCAGGGATTGTCCTCCCCGTAGCGCAGATAGCCGCGGCACTGCCAGCGCTGCTCGTCGCTGGTGTACTGCTCGCGGGGCATGGTGCAGTCGAGGGTGGTAGCCGCTGAGGCGCAGATCTCGGCGGAGGACGGTGGGGCCTCGATGAGCGTGCGTACAAAATTGTTGTGGGGGTTGGCCTCGAGCAGGAGGTGGTCTGGGTCGACGCGCACCTCGAGCCAGTGGGGTCCGGCCGCATCGGACTCCTCGGGGGTGCCGAGGATCAAGAGTTGGCCGGGCAGGTGCTTGCCGTAGGCGTCCTTCCAGCCCTGGGTGATGCCCTGGCGCAGACTATTGCAGGTGGGAGGATCGAGGTAGGCGCGGCGGCCGTCGAAGATCACCTGGATCTCCTCGTCGAAGGGCGACAGATCCATCAGGCAGAAGGAGATTTTCTTGGCCGTCTGGCGATAGCAGGAGGCCTCGCGGGGCGTGCCGTATTGGCACTCGGCGCGTGGCTCGACCAGGGCCATGTCCAGCCAGCCCAGGAAGTGGAAGTGCTCGTGGGGGATGTGGTACTCGAAGCCGCCGTCGCTCAAAGTGCGCTCGTCGAGGCGGCCATCGGACCAGTCGATGGTCTGCAGCACCTGCTCCTCGCCATTGACCTCGGCGGCGCGCAGGTGCAGGCCGCCGGTGCCGACGTTGGCCGCGCCGACGGTGACGCGCAGGCCGATCAGGCGCTCGTGGCGGTGGCCGGCCGGCAGCAGCGTGCACTGCCAGGCGCGGTCGTCGAGGTCGCGGGGATCGATGATCAGGTCCGGCAAGCGGGGATGTGCGACGTCTTTTTTGGCCAGCGCGAAGTCCATCTGGGCGCAACGCTCGGCGCGGGAGCGATCGGCCTCGCAGTGAGACGGGGCGCAGTCGGCGAGGTAGCCGGCGTGGTAGCGGTAGAAGATCCCGGGGTAGTAGCCGGGCTTGTCGATGCGGATGCGGTACCAGCGATCGGGATCGAGGCTTGTCCTGGAGGTGGCGTCGGGACAGCCGTCAGCCTCGGGAAAGAGGGCGTAGTTGGAGGCGCCAAAGGGCACAGCCGCGGTGAGCACGGCGTGATCAGGGCTGTCTGCGCGAAAGTTCAGGGCCCACTTCGTCGTCCAATGCGCAAGCTCAGAAGGCGGCCAGGCGTAGAAGCGCAGGGTGGCGTCCTCAATCCATTCGTGATCAGCGAGAGCAGTGACGCCGCCGCGGGTGATCTCGAGGACAATGCTGGGATCAGGATCGGGATCGGGATCGGGATCAGGATCAGGATCAGGATCAGGATCAGGATCAGGATCAGGATCAGGATCAGGATCAGGATCAGGATCAGGATCAGGGTCGGGGGCGGTGCAGGAGCCGCAATTTACGGCGCGACTCACCTGGCAGCTGTCGCGAGTTGCGAGCAAGCCACACGCCTGGTTTCTGTCGGCGCAGAGCTCGGCGGCCGTCTCGGGGACGCACTCGCAGCCGGCGGCGAAGAAGGTGATGCTCAGCAAGAGGAGCAGGGCCAGGGTACAGGACATCCGTGTCTCGATTTTCATGGCAGTGTTCTCGTCAGGGTCAAAGGGAGTTCAGGAACTGAATCAGGTCGTCGAGCTCTGCGGGGGAGAGGTGGCTGGTGCCACCGTGGGAGTCGCTTACGCCATCGGCTTCGTTGTAGCCGTTTTCGCCCGCCGCCAGGGCTGGATGGTGGGGGGTGGCGAGGACTTCGCGCAGGCTGCGAGCGCGGCCGTCGTGCAAAAACATGGGGGCGCGGTCCCAGAGGCCGACGAGCGCGGGTGACTTCAAGCGCAGGTCGCTTTGATCCTGTTTTACGCCGGGGAAGCGGGCCAGAAACGCGGCGGTGACAAGATCGAGGTTGAGGCCGCTGCTGTCGCGGTTGGGCGTGATCACCGGCCCGAAGAGCAGCGGCATGGCAAGCGGATTGTTCGAGGCCGTGAGGCCAAAGCTCGGCCCCGGATGACAGGCGGCGCAGCCCTGGCTTGGCGAGTGGAATAGGCGCCGGCCCCGCTCGACGCTGGCCGTCGTCGCCGGGTTGGGGTTAGGCAGCAGCGCCGGCTCCTGGATCAAGAAAAGCCCGACGAGACGGGTCATGCCGGCAAAATCGAGGGGCGTATCGATCGCTCGCCCAAAGCTGTGGCGGCGGCCGATGAGCCCCTCGGCCGTATCCTGAAAAGAGGCGTCGCGGCTGGCCAGCGAGGCGAAGTTCTCCCGGTGGGCGAACTCCTCGAGCACGGCCACCGTCGTGTCCACGTCCATGGCGCCCTCGAGAAACCAGGGCAGGCGATCGAGCAGGCCGCGGTTGTCCATGGTGATGCGCGAGCCGCGGGTATCGGCCAGCAGCGGCATGCTGAAGGCCTTGGCGATGCTGCCGCGATCGAGGTGGCAGTGGTTGCAGGTTTGGTCGCCGTCGGTCGAGAACTGAGCACCCGAGAAGTAGAGCAGCTCGCCCAACTCGGCGTCGGTGGCCGGAAAGGCGGCCGGGGGATCGTCGTCGAGCGCGATCGTGTGCACGACTTGAAAGCGCTCCAAGTCCACGACGCTGACGGACTCGCCGAGCCGGTTGGCGACATAGGCCTCGGCATGTGTGGGGTGCAGGGCGATCGCTCGCGGATCAAAGCCCGTGGAGACGATTGGGCCAGCGAGCAGGCCGCCGCCCTGCTCGACCGAGAAGCGCTGCAGCTCGGAGGAGCCGGCGTAGGCGACGAGCAAGCTCACGGTGGTGTCCGATGATCTGGCCAGCGCCATGGCCATGGGCAGCGCTCCGCCGACGATCCACAGCGCGGGATCGGGCACCAGGTGGCCCAGGCGCGCGTCGTCAGGGCCGACGTCGCGAAAATCGCGACAACAGTAGCTGTCCGAGGTGTAGCGCACCGTCGGGTAGAGCGTGGCATCCCTGACGATCCGAAAGACGGCGAGCTCGTTTTGCAGGGCCTGAAAGCCCTGGTTCGGCGAACCGGTGGTGGGCGTGGTGTAGCGATGGGCGTCGGGCTCGGTGCCGGGCGGGTGGTGCGTGCTCTGGGAGAGCGTGCTCACAAAGAGCTGGCCGCCGACCGTGGCGAGCCCGAGCGCCGGAGCACCGAGCTTGAGGCGACTGATGCCCGCCGGGGCGCCAAAGTCCGTGGTCGCAGGGTCGTCGTCGAGATCAACCTCGAAAAGCGTCTGCGTGTCGATTACGGCGACCGTCAGGGCCGCTGGCGAGGCGACAAAGAGCAGCCTGGCGTCATCGGAGAGGCTCAGGGCCGCTGGGTTTGTGCCCGCGGGGATCGTCTTGATCGCCATCAAGCGCAAGCCTTTGGTCGCAGCCTCGACCTCGAAGACCTGCACGGCGTCGCGCCAGCGATTGGTCACGTAGAGGCGAGCGCCGTCGGGGGAGAAGAGCGGCGTCGTCATATAAAAGTCCGACGCGAGGCGGCTCACCTGCGCAGTCTTCAAATCGAGCACGCTCAGGTAGTTGGAGAAGCGATTGGCCACGACCAGAAAGCGCCCACCCGGGTGCACGGCCACACCCGTTGGGCCGCTGCCCACCTTGTGACGGCGCACCAGCGTGCGTGTGGCGAGGTCGATCTCGGCGAGCTCTCGGGCCGGCCGGTCCACCGAGCCTTGAAGGGCGACGAAGAGTCGCGAGCCCTGCGTGTCGACGGCCAGCGCGACCGGTTTGTCGCGCCGAGGTTGGGGCTCAAAGCGTGGATCGTGTGGCCCAAAAGGATTGGACCCGGCTTGAAGGTCGCGAAACGGCCCGCCCTCCTCTCTCAATGGTTCTTCCCCCACCCAGTCAGCGAGCGCGCGGTATTCGGGATCGCCGCGCGTGAGAAAGATGTCGCCTCCGGCGCGGTGGCGCACGCCGGAGATCTGCTCGGCCAGCGGCTTTTGCAGCAGCAGCGGCCCGCGGCCCTCATCGCGCGCAAAGGAGCGGGCGCGGTCGTAGTTGCCCTGCACCTCGGCGGGCGTCAAGTCGTGGTCGAGGAAGACGTCGGCGGCCTGCAGGCGGTGTGCACCCTGCGCAAAGAGCGCGAAGGGCCGGTCGGCGCGGCCGTGGCAGGAGGGGTTCGCGCAGCGATTGAGCAGCAGGGGCTGCACCTCTTCGACGAAGCGCTCGAATGAAGGGCTTGGCCAGGCCGGCGCGGGCGCAGGCGCCTCGGCCGGGGCGCAGCCCGTGGTCAGCAAAAAGAGCGCGATCATTGCCCGGATTGCAGTCATTGATGTTCCTCGAGCAGGTAGTGGGCGCCGGTCTCGATCCAGCGCACCAGAACGAGCCGCTCCTCGTCGCTGAGGCCGAGCGCGGGGTGGGCGATGAGCGCACGCGGGGCGTCGAGCTCGCGCTCGTAGACCAGCTCGATCAGATAGCTCGAGCGGGCTTGAGTGTGCGTCACGTCGACGTACTTTCGAGCGCCACCGGAGCCGTAGCCCTCGACGAGCAGCGCGCCGTAGGCCGCTTGCACGGGCTCGAGGACGAGGCCCGTGCCGGTCGCGCCGTGACAGCCGGCATTGGCGCAGCGCTGCTCGATGATCGGCCAGACGGCGCGCGCAAAGTCGATCTCCTGGCGCGTCGCGTCTGTGAGCACTACAGGCGGCCGGGGCAGGCGCGGATTGCGGTCGACGTAGCGGGCCAGTGTGACCGTCGCCCCGGTGAGCGTATCGGTTGGACCGAAGAGATCGGCCCCCTTGCCAGACGCCGCGCCGTGACATCCGCCGCAGCGCGCATCGTAGAGATGGCGGCCCACCGACTCCTTGAAGTGCTGGCCCGGCCAGTTGAAGAGCCAGCGGTTGTGCTGAACGCCCAAGGCCATGCGATCGGCGTCCAAGAGCTGGGTTCGAAACGCCACGCCCGCTGGCACGACCACGTGCACCGAGTGATCGTCGTAGAGCGCGACCTCGCCCAGGATGCGCGCGCCGGTGGCCTGGCCCGCGTGCCTGGGAGCATGAGGCAGCGCCTCGACAAAGCGCATGTAGCGCGCGTCTGTGCGAAAGCGCTTGGGCCCGGTCGGGAACAGGCTCTCCAAGATGCCCTGGTTGACCGGCGCGTCGTCAATGCTCACGAGCGAGGCAGCCAGCGGGTCGAGCACCACGGCGCTCGGGCCGCCGAGCGCGCGCACGATCACCGGGCGCGCCGAGTGTACGGAGAGCCCGCCCGCGCGGTCCTCGACCCAGACGTCTCGCGCGATCAAGTTGGGCAAACACGCGCTGGTCACGCAGCCCGACGTGGCCTCCTCAAAGCGCAGATGAACGATGCGAAAGCGCGGGCGCGCCTCGGGATCGCCCAGATCGATCGGGCCCGGCGCCCAGGCCGCGAGGATCGAGCCGTCCGCGAGCGCCGCCGGATCGCGGTAGATGCCGCCGACCGAGCGCCCGCGGGCCGAGACCGAAGGATCGAGCACGCGAAAGTTGCGCACCGCCGGCGCGACGGCGGCCTTGTCCACAGGCGTTGCGGCCTGTAGCTGCGGCCCCAGATTGCGATCGATTAGGCCGAGGCGACCTCCCGCCCAGACGTTGTCCGGGTCGCCGGCGATCGTGAGCGCGCGCCCGTCGGGAAGCTCGACGAACTCGAAGAAGAGGCGCTCCTCGGGCGTGATGCCGAAATAGATGTGGTAGTCGACGTGCAGATCGAGCGGAAAGGAGAAGCCCACCGTCTCGTCCGCGTCGCCGAAGATGCGCCGATGGGCGAAGACCAGGTAGCCCTGCATCGCCCCGACGTTGAAGCGGCGAGGATTGAGCTCGGGTCCCGGCCCAAAGGTGAGGCGCTCGGGCGGCTGGCCCGGGCCCGCCAGCCGGTAGATCGACATGTCCCGCGTCTGCAGCCCGTCGGCCAGCGTGTCGTGGCGGTTGGAGACAAAGTAGATCTCGTGCGCGCTGGCGTAGACGGGCATGACGTTGGCCAGCACCGCCCCCGAAGCGAGCCGGGCCGGATCGGCGGTGAGCGCGCGCGCCTCGCCGGTGGCCAGGGTCAGCTCAAAGAGCTGCAAGCCCTCGGCCTCGGAGCGGCGCATCGCAAAGGCCACGCGCAGGCCATCGGGCGAGACGGCCGGATGACGGATATCGGCCGCGCCGGCGTGCAGGTGGGCCGTGAGGTTCTGGTCGACGCCGTCGGGCCCGGCAGGCGTGCGCAAGATGATGTCGCTGCCCGGCACAAAGCTGGACTGGTCGAAGCCCAGGCCCGCTTGTACCGGGCCTCGCACGTAGATCAAGGCTTCGACGCCGCGCCCTGCCCGCTCGCCCAGGGCCGCGCGCTGCTCGAGCGTCGCCCAGGCCAGGATGTCGTCGGTGGCCGGGTCATCCCAGCCCGTGAAGAAGGTGCGGTTTCCTCCACGGTGGGTGATGCCGCCGGCCTCCAGCGGCAGCCCTTTTTTGAGCAGGCGGCTCTGAGCGGCGTCGCCGTCGAGCGAGAGAAAGGGCAGCGAGGCCTCGTAGTTGTGGCGGGTCATGGCCCTACTCAACGCGATCTGGCCTTCGGCGGTAACCACGCCGGGATCGAGGCGGTAAGGGACAAAGGATTCGGGGCCGTGACAGGCCGCGACCGCGCAGCCACGACTGAGCAGGTGCGGCTGGACGCGCTCGGCGAAGAAGCGCTCAGCGGGCCCGGCGCGCTCGCCAGCCCGATCCTGGCCAGCCAGATCCTCGCCGCCCCCCTGCTCGAGCGCAATCCAGGCTCTGACGGCCTCCAACCCGGGGTCCGACGGCGAGAGAAAGTTTGTGCCGCCGCCGTGCGGCAGGCCGCCGTAGACCTCGGCCATGGGCTTTCGCACGAGCGAGGAGAAGCGTGGATTGTCCGCCGTGTTGATGAAGCGCTGGCTCGCAGCGCGGGCCGCCTGCCAGTCCAAGATCCGCCCGGAGAGGTCGGTGCGAAGGTAGAAGCCGCCCTCTTCGAGCGACTCGCCACGCGCTAATCCCGCGTTTGTGTAGCCGTGGCAGACCGCGGCAGCGCAGCGGGCCTCGAGCACAGGGAGCACATCCTCTCGAAAGCGCTCGCCAGCCGGGTCTGAAGCCGTCGTCTGGCACCCCACGAGCGCCAAGAGTGTCAGGATCGCGAGGACAGCGGCCGCGCGCGGGGTCATGGCGCGACCTCCTCGTCGAGGAGCTCGCGGATCTGGGCCTCGATCAGGGCCTTGTCGGCCTCGCGAAAGCCAACATGGCGGTAGCGCACCTTGCCTGTGCGATCGATTAAGTACGAGGTCGGCATCGTCGGCGGGCCAAAGCGCGTCGCGGCCTTGTGCCCGGAGTCGAGCAGCACCGGGAAGGTAAGGCCGGCCGCCGCGACAAAGCGCTCCACGGCCTTGCGGTCCTCGTCCACGCTCACGGCAAGCACCGTGAAACCGCGGGCCTGGTGTTGGGCATAGAGCGCGGCGAAGAAAGGTAGAGACGTGCGACACGGCGCGCACCAGCTCGCCCAGAAGTCCACGAGGACCACCGTGCCCCGATAACTGGCCAGCGCCACGGTCGTGGCGTCGAGCGCTTCGAGCTCGAGCACGGGGCGATCGCCGGGCGCCACCTGTGCCTGCGCCCAGCGCGCCGACACCAATACGAGCAGCGAGGAGATGAGGATGATCAGGATGCGCGTCTTCATGGCACAAACTCCATGGACAAGGTGAGGATGAACAGGTGACCGAGCATTCGGTCTCGAACCGCGTACTCCGCGAAGCGGTAGAGCGTGGCGTCGTAGCTCGTGCTCAGCACGAAGCCTTTGGGCCGAAAATCCAGGCGCAGACCGGCGCCAAACGAGTTCATCGTCGAGAGCCGGTGGTCGCCGCTGCGCAAGCCCACCGGGTCGACATAGTGTTGCTGATAGAAGTGGGCTCCCTGCTGCGTGTAGCCGCGCAGGCGCAGGCGCAGGCGCACCAGGTCCTCCCAAAGCGTTTGCCAGGCCTCGAGCCGGGCGGTGTGACTGCGCATGCGCCAGTCGTCCAGGTACAGCCGGTAGGCCGCGCGCAGGGCCAGGCTCGGCGTCGCCGACCAGATCCCGAGCAGCTCGCTTGCGTGGCGCGTGCGTTGTGCGGGCACGGCCTCGCTCATGACCAGCGAGGGCCGCTCGAGATCGCGCTCGTAGATGGGCACCAGCCGGTAGGGATTGGCCTGATAGCCTTTGCGATGCTCCACGCTGTAGACGATGTGGCCCACGAGGCGCGGGCTCAATATCTGGGTCCAGGCCAGCTCGCCAGCGACGATCGTCAGCTGCTCGTCAAAAGCGCTGACGTCGGCGCGCAGGACGCGATCCAGCCCCAGGCGAGCACCGACGCCCAGCGTCGCGTGGCGATCAAAGAGCTCGCGCGAGGCCGAGAGCGCGCCGGTGTGGCTTTGATAATCCGGCTCCAGACTCAGGATGTAGCGGCTACCCAGCTCGGTGCGAGGCAGCGGCCGCCAGCGCACGGCCGCCCCACCCTCGTGGCGCGTCTCTTGATACTGCGTGGCGCGGGTGATCGTATCGGGCGCCGACATCAGCGGCGTCGCCGCGGTGATCACGTCCGTCGCCCAGTGTGTGGAGACATCGAGCGACTCGCCAAGCGGCGCGCTGGCCACGAGCTGCGGCGAGCTCACCTCGACGCTGGCATCGCTAAAGCCCTGGTAGGTCGCGGCCACCCGCGCGCGCTCGCTCGTCGCGCAGCCGCTGGCGACGAGCAGCAAGCACACGCCGATGCCAGCGCTCAGTTGCATCCGCACCCTCCCCCACCGCCCGAGAGGCCGCCGGAAGCGCCCTCGCGTGTCGCCTCGAGCTTGCCCAGCGCGCCGGCCTCGTCCGCGTCGACGACGATCTGCATGCAGTCGTGGGCCAGCCGGCCGCGCTCCCAGGGTTTGACACCCGCACAGCCCCAGGCCAGCGCCCAGACGAGCAATATCGGGATCCATCGCGCCATGATCTCCCCCTCAATCGCGGTTGGGCTCGAAGAACTGACCGAAGCCGCTCGATGTGTGCACGCGCATATCGGGGCCGATCACCAGCGCCTCGACCCCGGCCAAGCGCTCGACGAGCTTCAGCGCCTCAGCCGGCCCCAGCACAAAGAGGCCCGTGGCCAACCCGTCGGCCAACATGGCGTCGGGCGCGATCACGGTCACGGCCACCGAGGCTCGCGCGACCTGGCCCGTGGTCGGATCGATGATGTGGTGGTAGCGCTCGCCATCGAGCTCGAAGTAGCGCTCGTAATCACCCGAGGTGACCACAGCCCCCGCGCTCAGATGCAGCCGCCCGAGCAGCGCCCCTTGCTGGCGCGGATGGGCAACCCCAACCGACCAGGGCCGGTCGATGCGCTGGCCTTTGAGCCGGATGTCCCCCCCACCGTCGACGACGTAGTCGGTGATGCCATGGGCCTCCAGCACGGAGGCTGCCCGGTCCACACCGTAGCCCTTGCCGATGCCGCCCACCCCGATGCGCGTCTGCTTCGCCCTCAAGAAGATTGTGCGCGCCTCATTGAGCTCGATGCGGCGATAATCGATATGCGCCCGGCACTCGCCCACCTCCTCCATCGAGGGAATGCGCCGCTTGCCCACCGACCACAAATGCCCGCAGCTCGCAAAGGTGATATCGAAGGCGCCCCTTGTCAGCGCCGACAACGCCACGGCCTGCTCGACCACCGCATAGAGCTCCGGCCCCACAGCCACTGCCTTGAGCCCGGCCTGCCGGTTGACCTCACTGATCTCGCTCGTCGACTGCCACTCGCTGATCAGCGCCTCGACTCGCCCGATCTCCAGCAACGCCGCCTCCACCGCCCCAGCCGCCACCCGCTCATCGACCGAGACGACCTGGATCTCGAAGCGCGTACCCATCAGCGCCTGCTCGCGACGCAGCACCTGGGCCACCGCCGGCCCGCCAGCAGATGAAACCGCGGCGGCTGGCCCACTCGCCAGCTCGCCGCGCACACCGCATCCAGTTAGAAAACACACAACAACAAGCGCTACAGAAAATCGACACAATCCATCCATGGCCTCGCTCCAATCCCGTATGATTTAAGCTACATACCGGAATGTGCGTGCCCTCGAGGCCGACGATATGATCGAGATCATATCCGGACTTTTCTCCTGTGGACGCGACTTGCCCGGGTAACGGGGTGCCGCTCCGGGCATGCATGCCCGAGCTACGTGTGCCCTGTTGTAATCGCACCGATGCGTGTACCGTCACACCACGGCCCGTTTGTGATACTCAGGAGCGCTCATCCAAGGAGAACAGCTGTGCGAGCAAAATACGCAGCGACAATGTTGTTGGTTTTATTGAGTTTAACCCTTGGCACCACGCTGGCTATGGCCGATGAGGAGCCGGGAGCGGCCAGGTCCGACAAAGCGACGGCGGTGCTGGAAGCCATGGAGTTGCCGGAGGCTGCCCACAACCTGCGCCAGGCCGGCGTGCCCAACGAAGACGTCAAATTGGCCCTCGAGTCCTTGAAGGCGAGTAAGAAAGAAGCGTCCGAGGAGCGCGCAGCACGGCGTTCGGCACGTGTACTCAAGGCCGAAGTCGAGACCGCTCGCCAGCTTGGCCCGATGGACGGCTTCGGAGTCTTTGTCCGTGAGCAGGTCAAAGACGGCGTGCGCGGCCAAGAACTCGCCCAGGCCATTCGCGACCACCGGGAGGGACGTCGACCCGACACGGCCGGCGAGGCTGGAAAAGCGGGCGAGGCTGGAAAAGCGGGAGTGGCTGGAAAAGCTGGAGTGGCTGGGAAAGCTGGAAAGTCTGGAGAAGCGGCCGAGACTGAAAAAGAAAAAGACGGCGTGGATGGCGTGACTGGAAAAGGCGGCGGGGCTGGAAAAGCTGGACAGGCTGGAAAAGCCGCGCCAGCCCGTCCCTAACACGTCTGCCCGTCATTTCATCCACGAACCACTCAAACCAAGGATAGTCCCATGAAGAAATTTTCGTTTTATATAATCGCCGGCCTCCTTACATTCGCTGTCGGCGTAGGCTGCACGAAGACCACCGACGAGCCGGCTGCCGCGACACCGGCCGTAGAAAATAGCGCGGCCATTGAGACCGAGGCCGACAGCTCCCTCGTCACCCGGGCCCACGCGCTGGCGAAGCTGCGCGACGCCATTAAAGCAAACCCGGAGAACGTCGACGCTCTCCTCACCGAAGCCAACTTCACCGACGAGGACTTGGACGAGCTGCTCTTCGCGATCGCCCAGGACCCCGACGCCAGCGCCGCCTACGCCGCAGCGCACTGAGCCCCTGACACCCCGACCTTCGGGGTGCCTTCCGTAGCGCGGGCCATCCCTGGCCCGCGGTTGCATGTCAGTCGGCGCCGGCGTCGGCGCCCGCGCCGCTCACACAACCCCTCGTCCAACCCCAGCTGGAACCCGAACCCGCGGTCGAACCCGAACCCACGGTCGAGCCCGAACCCGCGGTCGAGCCCGAACCCACGGTCGAGCCTGAACCCGCAGTCGAGCCCGAACCCGCGGTCGAGCCCGAACCCCTCGTCGAAGCCCAGCCGATTGCAGAGCCCATAGTCGAGCCCGAAGGGCCCCAAGTAGACGAGCGCCCTGCCCCATTCCAACAATACCGACCCTCGCCCGAAGAGCAAAAGGCCGCAGCCCATTGCATCGAATTCAACAGTTCTGGCTCCTGCGACCGCGAAGCAAGCTGCCAGTGGCGACTCGTTCCATCTTGTCGCGAGTGCAAAGGTGGCACCGAGAGGTGCGTGCCCGGACCCGCCCGCAGGCCCCGTTGATCACCATCACGGCGTCGGAATCGATGCTCTATGACTTTTTGTCTTACTCAGTGGAGTTTGAAGGGATGGGGCATCGACTTTGTTCTTGGCAAGTAGAGCTCAAGGTCGATGCTCTGTGACTTTTTGTCTCGGCCAGTGAAGTTTGGGAGGATGGGGCATCGACTTTTTCCTTGGTGAGTAGAGCTCAAGGTCGATGCTCTGTGACTTTTTGTCTCGGTCAGTGAAGTTTGAGGGGATAGGGCATCGACTTTTTCCTTGGTGAGAAGCGCTAGCTTCCCAGGCTCACTCTTCCTCCGTCGCCCCCAGCAGGTGCCTCAAATACCGCCCGCGGTGATTCAAGAAGTCGCGGGTGAGCTGGAAGTGTTCGGTGTCTTCGTAGGCGACCTGCGCGATGCCGTCGTCGCTGAACTCGTAGATCAGGGCGTCCGGGTAGGCCATCACGATCGGGGAGTGGGTGGCGATGATCAATTGGCAGTTGTCCTCGACGAGCTGGTCAATGCGGGCGAGCAGGGAGAGCTGGCGTTGGGGAGATAGCGCGGCCTCGGGCTCGTCGAGGATGTAGAGGCCGTCGGGGCCGAAGCGCTCGGTGACCAGGGCGAGGAAAGACTCGCCGTGGGATTGTTCGTGCAGGGAGATGCCGCCGTAGGCGCCGGTGCCTGCCACCTCATCGACGGCGCTCGCCAGGTTGTAGAAGCTCTCGGCGCGTAGAAAGAACGAGCTGCGCTCGCGTTTGTGGCCGCGCACGAGCTTGAGATGCTTGTGCAGCTCGCTCTCGGTGCGGCGAGTGGCAAAACGTAGATCCTTGCTGCCGCCCTCGGGGTTGAGGCCGGCGGCTATCGCGATCGCCTCGATCAACGTCGACTTGCCGCTGCCGTTCTCGCCGATGAAGAAGGTCACCTTGGGGTGAAGCTCGAGCTTTTGGAGGTGGCGAACGCTCGGGATCGAAAAGGGGTAGCGCTCAAAATCCTCGATGTGGGTGTCGACGCGCTCAACGTGTCGCAAAAATGCCGTGGTGATTTTCATCGTTTCAGCCCTTCATCGACAGCCCGATGCGGCCGCGCTCGCGGTCGATCGACATGATCACCACGTCGACGCGGTCGCCGACGCTGACCACGCTGTAGGGATCGGTGACGCGGCGCTCGGACATCTGACTGATGTGGACGAGGCCAGCGTGCTTGAGGCCGATGTCGACGAAGGCGCCAAAATCGACGACGTTTCGCACGGTGCCGCTCAGGCGCATGCCCTCCTTGAGGTCTTCCATGGACAGAACCTCGCTTCGGAGCATGGGGGCGTCGAGGGCCTCGCGGGGGTCGCGGCCGGGGCGCACCAGGGCGTCGAGCACGTCCTTGAGGGTGAGCTCGCCGACCTTGTGGCGCGTGGCGAGCTCGTCGAGGGTGCCGCGGGCCTTGAGCTCGTGGAGCTTGGTGGGCAAGTCGGCGTCGGCGAGCTTTGCGGGGGCCGCCTTGAGGATGGCGCGGGCCAGGGCGTAGTTCTCGGGGTGGATGCCGGTGGCGTCGAGGGGCTCCTTGCCGTCGCGGATACGCAAGAAGCCGGCGCATTGCTCGAAGGTCTTGGCGCCGAGGCCCTTGACGGCCTTGATGTCATCGCGCGAGGTGAAGCGCTTGCTGGCGTTTCGGTGATCGACGATGCGCCGGGCCAGCGTGGGGCCGATGCCGGCCACGCGCGCCAGGAGCGGCTGAGAGGCCGAGTTGAGGTCGACGCCCACGGCGTTGACGACGTCCTCGACCACAGCGTCGAGCGAGCTCTGAAGCTCGACCTGGTTGACGTCGTGCTGGTACATGCCCACGCCGATGCTTTTGGGGTCGATCTTGACGAGCTCCGCGAGCGGATCCTGAATGCGGCGCGCGATCGAGACGGCGCCGCGCACGCTGACATCAAGGTCGGGAAACTCCTCGCGGGCGATGTCTGAGGCGCTGTAGACGCTCGCGCCGGCCTCGTCGACGATCAGGTATTGCACGCCCTTTCGCTCGCGAAGCGCCTCGGCGACGGCCTCCTCGGTCTCGCGGCTGCCGGTGCCGTTTCCGACCGCAACGACGTCGACCTTGTGCTTCTCGATCAGCGCGGCGATCTGTCTGGGCGCCTGGGCCTTTCGCCCGTCGTGGATGTAGATCTGGTCGGTGGCCACGAGCTGGCCGGTGGCGTCGACGACGGCCAGCTTGCAGCCGGTGCGAAAGCCGGGATCGACGCCGAGCACGCGGCGCTCGGTCAAGGGCGGCTGCAACAGCAGATTCTTGAGGTTGAGCGAGAAGACGCCGATCGCGTGCAGATCGGCGCCGTCCTCGAGCTCACCGCGCACGTCGCGCTCGATCGCGGGGTGGATCAGGCGCGCGTAGCCGTCCTCGATCGCCTCGTCGAGCAGCTTCTTGGCCGTGCCGTGGCGAAGCGGATTGCGCTGCTTCTTGATCCAGGCGATCAGCGTATCGGCATCGGCCTCGACGCCGGCGCTCAAGACCTTTTCGCTCTCGCCGCGACGAATGGCGAGCACCTGGTGGGGTTTTGTGCGGCTCAGCGGCGAGGAAAAACCGTAGTAGAGCGCGTACTTTGGGTCCTCGTCGGCGCCGCGGCGCTTTTTGCTGGCGAGCTGGCCGCTGCTTCGAGTGCGCGAGCGAACGTAGTCGCGCACGTAGGCATCGTCGGCCAACTCCTCAGCGATGATGTCCTTGGCGCCGCCGAGCACGGCGGTGACGTCGGGAAAATCCGTGCAGCAAAGCCTGGCCGCGAGCGCCTGGGGGTCGTCGCCGCGCTTGATCGCGTCAGCGAGCGCCTGCAGGCCGGCGTCGACGGCCTTGGTCGCGCGCGTGCGCCGCTTCTGGCGATACGGCGCATAGAGATCCTCGAGGCGCGCCATCTCGTCGGCCTCGCGGATGTCCTTCTCGAGTTTGGCGGTGAGCTTTCCCTGCTCGCCAATCGACTTGAGCACGGCCTCGCGGCGCTCCTCGAGCTGGCGAAGCTGTTGGGCTAGCTTGGCGACGTCGCGGATCTGCACCTCGTCGAGCTCGCCGGTGCGCTCCTTTCGGTAGCGCGCGATGAAGGGCACGGTGTTGCCCTCGTCGAGCAGGGCAAGCGTGCCCGACACCTGATGGGGCTTGAGTCCGAGCATTGAGGCGATGATGCGTTCCATGGGTCGCGCTCCTTCGATATTGAAGTGTTCAGCGTTCAGCCGGTAGGACGATCTGAAGGCCGACGGCCTCCAAGAAGCTCTCGGCATCGAACAAGGCGGCGGCCGAGGTGAAGCCCACTTTTTTGGGCTCGCGCTGGGTCAGCCGCGTGGCCGCCTCGACGGCGATGCGCGCCGTGGTGCGGTAGGCGTCGACGCCGGCAAGCGTTGCAAAGGCGCGGCCCGTCTTGGGGTCAAAAGCGATCACCAGAAAATCGGGAACGCCCTCGACGCCCTTGTGGGGATCGGCGTTGCTCATCTCGACGACGCGGTCCGCCACCGGCTTGACCAGCTTCATGACGGCCGGGATCAGCCCGGAAAAGGTCGCCAGCAAGTGGGCCGTGGCCTCGCCGGTGACGATACAGCTCTCGACCCAGGTGACGCCGCCGCGGCGTGGGACCTGCAAGGGCTCACCACCTGGAAACCAGGGTGCCTTCTTGGTCGAGCCATTGGGAAACGGCACATCGAAGATCCGGTAGGCCGGCGATCGCTCGACGAGGTGGCCGTCGACAAAGGTTACACCCTTGTCGGCCAGCGAGCGCACCACCGACTTCTTGGTGCCGTGGGTCATGCCCATGTTGCGCACCGCATAGCAGACGACGATATGCACCGCACCCTGGCGCAGCGCCAACTCGGCGGCAAAGTCGCCCGTGGCGTACTCAAAGGCGCAGGCCGAGAGCAGCGCGATCTTTTGCTCAGCCGCCGGGCCGTCGCAGTGCGCTAGCAGCCAGCGCATGTAGCCCTGCTCGCCGGTTGTGTCGAGATAATGCACGCGGTTTCGGATCGCGGCCTCGGCCACCGGCGCTCCGAGCTCGGAGAATGGACCGGCGCAGTTGATCAGGACGTGGACGCCAAAGAGCATCGCATCGAGAGCGGTCACGTCGTCGTGCTCGGCCACGCGCACCTGCGGCTCAAGGCCGAATTGCTCTTTGAGCAGCTCGGCCTGATCGCCCAGCGCCGCGCGATTGCGACCGGCCATGACGAATTCAAGGCCGCGCCGGGCAAGCTCGGCGCAGACCAGCCGCCCGGTGAAGCCGGTCGCACCGTAAACGGCGATAATTTGAGCTGTCATGGTGTACCGCTGGGATCAAAGACGCGCTTGGGTTTGAGGCGAAGCCGCCCCGGCTCGACGATCTCCTCAACGATGGCCACCGCGATCAGCCGGGCGTCCTGGCTTCGCACGATCACGGCGCTGTCGAGCGCGAAGTCGGCGTCGATTGTGATGCGCTGGCCGTAACCAAGCGCGATGCGCTCGGCCTCGCTGGCCTCGTGGCCCTGCACGGAGGCAAGCATCGTCAAAGGCTCGATCAGATAGGACGAAAAGAGCTCCGGATCCAGCGCATCGAGCGCGTGGGCCTGGTCGACATGAAAGGCGCCAATGGCCGTTCTGCGAATCGATGTCGTGTGCGCGAGCGAGCCCAGCGCCTCGCCAAGATCGCGCGCCAAGGAGCGCACGTAGGTGCCCGAGCCGCAGGCGACCCGCAGGCGCGCCGAGGGTGGATCGAAGGCCAAGAGCTCGATCGCGTGAATCGCGATCGGACGGGCGGCCAGGTGCACCTCCTCGCCCTTTCGGGCGAGCTCATAGGCGCGCTTGCCGTTGACCTTGAGCGCTGAATAAGCTGGCGGCACCTGCATGATCGTGCCCAAAAAACCGTTGAGCGCAGCGCACAGCGCCGCCTCGTCGATGTGCTCCCATGGGCCGGTAGCGACCACCTCGCCAGTCGAATCCAAGGTGTCCGTCGTGCTGCCAAAGCACACGTCAAAGACGTACTCTTTTTGGTCGAGGACCAGAAAGTTCGCCAGCTTGGTGCACTGGCCGATAACGATCGGCAGCAAACCCGTGGCGTCCGGGTCGAGCGTGCCCGTGTGGCCGACTTTCTTGGTGTTGGCCAGGCGTCGCACGCGTCGCACGACGTCGAAGCTCGTCATGCCCGCGGGCTTGTCGATGAGAAGAAGTCCATCCATGAAAAACGCTCGGTTTGGTGGGTTTAGTCGCCCAGCAGCTCGACGAGCGCTTCGCTCAGACGCTGCTGGACCTCGGCCCAAGTGCCGTGCATCTCACAGCCGGCGGCGTTGTGGTGGCCACCGCCGCCAAACTTTGCCGCGAGGCTCGAGACGTCGACCTTGCCCCGCGAGCGAAAGGAGATGCGCCAGGTATCGGGGCCGGCCTCACGAAGCTGCGTGGCCACCTCGACGCCGCGAATCGAGCGCGCGTAGTTGATGAAGCCGTCGGTCATCTCCGAGGTGCCGCCGGCGTCGTCGAACATGCTCTGCTCGACGCGCAAAAACGCCAGCCGGCCGCAGGGCGACATCGCCAGCGTGGCGAGCACGCGGCACAACAAATCGAGGCGGCTGCGCGGTTGATCCTCGTAGATGTGGCTGGTCATATGCCAGGCATCGGCGCCGGCCTCGACGAGCTCGCCGGCGATCCGAAAGGCCGTGCGGCTGGTGTTGGAGTAGCGAAAGCTGCCGGTGTCGGTCATCATGCAGCAGTACAGATTCTGAGCGATTTCGGTGCTCAGGCTGCCCATGCAACTCACCAGGCGAAAGAGCAGCTCGCCGGTGGCGGCGGCATCGACATCGCGCAGATAAGCATCGGCGAAGCTCGGATCCCAGGTCTTGTGGTGATCGATGACCACCACTTTCTTGCCCCAGCCGTTTTTCGGGAAGCTCGTGCCGATGCGATCGCGCTCGGCGCAATCGAGCATGATCGTCACATCGAAGCTCTCTTCGGCGCCAAGCTCAGTCGTCCAGCGATCGGCGCCGGGCAAAAACTGAAAATTGTAGGGGACCGGATCCTGGTTGTAGAAGCAGACGTGCTTTCCAAGCTGCTCGAGCAGCAGCCCCATGGCAAGCGTCGAGCCGACGGCGTCACCGTCGGGGCTTGCGTGGGCGACGACAAGGAAGCTTTTAGCATGATCGATGATCGAGACGACCGCCGAGAGCTGCTCTTCGAGCTCCCGCGACGTAGGCATGACAGACTCGATACTTTTGAGCGCTTTGGCTGGCCTCATGCGGTGTCCAAGCTAATTGTCATCCAATCCAGACAACAGGTCTTCAATGCGTCGTCCGCGTTCGATGGACTCATCGTACTCGAAAACGATATCGGGCACATACTTCAAGTTGAGCTGGGCACCGACCTCGCGCTTGAGCACGCCGAGCACGCGCTCGAGCGCGGCCTGAACCTCCTGGTCGAAGCCGCGCCCCTCAAAGAGCACATAGAAGATGCGGGCGTGTCGCAGGTTGGGCGTGAGGTCGACGTGGGTGATCTGAACATCGGCCACCCGAGGATCGGAGACGTCGGTGAGCAACGTGCGCGCCAGGAGCTCGTGCAACTGCTGGCTGACGCGCTCGGAGCGCTTGAATCCACGCTTTGGTTTCATCTTAGTTTACCCTGGAAGCCGTGACTCAAAAGGTCGCCGTGACTTCTTCGAATTCGTAGACCTCGATGATGTCGCCGATCTTGATGTCGTTGTAGTTGTCCATCGAGGTACCGCACTCAAAGCCGGTCTTGACCTCGCGAACATCCTCTTTGAAGCGACGTAGCGAGCCCAGCGACGACTCGTAGATGATCCGGCCATCGCGCAGCAGGCGTGCCCGCGCGTTGCGGCGCAAAATCCCGTCGCGCACGTAGCAGCCGGCGATCGTGCCGATCTTCGGCGCATGGAAGGTGTCGCGCACCTCGGCATGACCGAGGATGCGCTCCTCGATGATCGGCGAGAGCAGACCTTCGAGAATCGAGCGCACCTGCTCGATCGCGTCGTAGATGATGTTGTGCGTCAAGATCTGCACGTTGAACTTCTCGGCCGTATCGGCCGCGCGGTTGTCCGGGCGCACGTTGAAGCCCACGATGATCGCGCCAGCCTCCGAGGAAGCCGCCAGGTTGACGTCGTTCTCGGTGATACCGCCCACACCGTGGTGGATGGTCCTGACGCGCACTTCGTCGTTGCCAAGCTTGGCAAAAGCATCCTTGAGCGCTTCGACCGAGCCGTGCACATCGCCCTTGAGGATGAGCTTGAGCTCCTTGAGCTCGCCCTTGAGGATCATGGCCGAGAGGTCTTCAAGGCTGCCGTGCATCTCACGAGAGCGGCTGGCCATGTTCTCCTTGCGGCGCTGGCCGGCGACATGCTCGGTGATACGCTTGGCGGCCTTCTCGTCGGTCATCACAAAGAAGGGCTCGCCGGCCTCGGGAATGCCGTTGAGGCCGGTGATCACGACCGGACAGCTTGGGCCGGCCAACGAGACGGGCTTGGCGCGGTCGTCAATCATGGCACGCACGCGGCCATAAAAGCGCCCGCTCACGATCAGGTCGCCCTGCTTGAGCGTTCCGCGCTGCACGAGCACGGTAGCGACCGGGCCGCGACCGATATCGAGCTCGGCCTCGATCACCAGACCCTGGGCCTCGCGGTTGGGGTTGGCCTTGAGCTCCTCGACCTCGGTTTGAAGATGGATCGCCTCGAGCAGATCGTCGACGCCCAAATTCGCCTTGGCGCTGACCTCGACAAACAGCGTGCTGCCGCCCCACTCCTCGGGCACGAGGTTGTACTCGCTGAGCGCCGTCTTGACGCGCTCGGGGTTGGCCGCGGGCACGTCGATCTTGTTGATCGCCACGACGATCGGCACCTTGGCATCGCGGGCATGGTTGATCGCCTCGACGGTCTGGGGCATGACGCCGTCATCGGCCGCCACGACGAGCACGACGATGTCGGTTGCCTTGGCACCACGCGCACGAAGCGCGGTAAACGCCTCATGGCCGGGGGTATCGAGAAAGGTGGTCTCACCGCGCTCGGTCTGCACCGTATAGGCGCCGATGTGCTGGGTGATGCCGCCGAACTCACCGCTGGTCACGCTGGCCTTTCGGATCACGTCGAGCAGCGAGGTCTTGCCGTGGTCGACGTGACCCATGACGGTAACGACGGCCGGGCGCGCCAACAGGGTCTCTTCGGCGTCAGCCACCGTGTCGTAGAAGTTGCTGATGTCGAAGGCAACGTTCTCCACGGTGTAGCCGAAGTCCTCGGCGATGATCGCGGCGGTGTCGTAATCGAGCGTGGTGTTGACCGTGGCCATCATGCCCGACTCGATGAGCTTCATGGCCACCTGAGCGGCCTTGATGCCCATCTGGTGAGCGAGATCGCCGACCGAGACGACGTCCTCGATCCGGATGACCTTTTTGTGCTCGGCGGTCTGCGCGATGTCGAGCATCTGCTGCTTGCCGCGCTTGTCGCCGCGGCCGCTGTCGCGGCTGCCACGGCGCTTGGTGCGACGCGCCTTGGGATCGTAAAGGTCGCGGCCTTCGACGACGCGCTTGGTGCGGCTTCGCCGCACGCGCTGGGAAGCATCGCCGGCGGTCTCGGTGGTCGCCTCGCGCTCTCGAGCGCGGGCCGGGCCGGGCGTGAAGTCCTTGCCCTCGGCCGCAAGGCGTTCGAGCAGCACCGTCTCGCTAATCTTTCCAAGCACCTTGGCACCACCGCGCTTGGGCGCGGCGGGACGCTGGGGGTGACCGGGCGGACGATCGGCTATCGGCGCACCGTCGCCTTCGACTTGCGCAGCATCCGCGTCGACGGGTTGTTCACCGGTCGCGACGGCGGCCACATCGGCATCGGCGGCGATCGGCGTCTCGTCGATCACCTTAGGCTCTGCCTTGGCCTCGGATTGCACCGGGACAGACTCAACGGGCGCTTCGGTGACGACCTCGGGTTTGACGGCGACCACGGCTGGGGGCTCGGCGACAGGCTTGGCCTCGGGCGCTTGCACAACCTTGGCTTCGACTTTGACTTCGACGGGCGCGAGCGCGGGCTCGGCGACGGCTTCGTCCTCGAGTTCGTCGGCCTTGCGACGGCGCACCATCGGCTTGACGAGCGCAACGCGCTCCTCGGCGTCAGACGCGCTGACATCGGGCTCATCCGCCTTCTTGCGACGGCGCACCGGTGTGGCAACAGCCGGGGGCGCAGCCGCCGCGGCCTCCTCGGCCTTGGGCTCGACCTTGCGCTTTCGCGCAGGCGCCGCCTTGGTTGCCCCATCTTGGCCCTTCTTGTCGCCCTTGAGCGCACGCTTGAGCGTGTCGACCTCGATCGGGCTCAAGGCCGTCATATAATTGCCTACAGAAAAGCCGAGACCGAGACTGTTGATCTTGGTCACCAACTCTTGTCTGTTGAATCCCAGTTCTTCCGCTAGTTCGTAAACGCGTCGTTGTGCCATGTGCTCTCCACTCTGTTCGCAACCAACCTCTTGGGAGATCGGTCTTCAGGCGAACAGTTGTTTCTCCAATACCTACATATTCCAAATAACGATGGTGCTTGTTGCGTTGGGACCAAAGCCACTGGCCACATTTTTGGGGTTCGCATTCGCCAACAGTGCATACTTCGCTTCCGGCGAAGGTTCAACCCTCAAACGCGCCAAGCTCTCTTAGTTTGCCAATATCACGCGCGATACGTTGAGCAAAATCCTGCCCGGTGATCGCGAGTACGGCGACGAACTCTTTGCCGCTGACGCGCCCGAGAAACTCGCCACCGAGGTGTTCTTCGGTATGGAGTTGCTTGCGCTCCGCGTTGCTGACGTACTTGTGCCGCGTGCTTTCACCGGCATCACCTGCCACGAGCAGCAAGCGCACGCGGTCTTCGGCTACCGCCTCCGCCGCACGTGATGCGCCCACTACCGTTGCCTGAGCCACGACTGCGCTTTGAAGTGACTCGCGCAGGCGGCGCTCGATTCCCTCGCACATTTGCGCGATGATCTTGTCCGACTCGACCCCTTGAAGGGCGGCTTTGAGGCCACGGGCGAACCCGCCACGGTTGACGGCGCGCTCAATGCAAAGGCGGCGCGCGTGCACGTAAACCCCGCGGCCAGGCGCCTTTTGACGCAGATCGAAGATAAGACCTTCGCCTTCAAGGTAAACAAAGCGCTCGAACGCGTGTGGCTCGGCCTTGGCCCGGCAACCCACGCACGTGCGCTCCGATGAGGAACGCTCTGCATCGGTTGCTTCTTCCACCTGGGCTTGCTCTCGCTTGACGAGTTTTTTCATCCACCAACTCCACCTGAGAAACAGACGCGCCCACGCTCTGGGCGCGCCCGATCATTTTGCTTCGGCGCTTGCGTCGTCATCGTCGTCGCTCGCGCTCTGGGCTGGCGCAGCTTCGACGGGCTCAGCCTGCAGCGACTCGCCGCCATCTGCCTCATTTGCCTCAGCCTCAACCGCCTCAGCGGCAGCGGCAGCAGCTTCGGCCTCAGCCTGCTTGCGGGCAGCCTCGAGGGCCAGCGCTGCTTGCTGCTCGACAAACTCCTTCTTGCGCGACTCGAACACCTCGGCCGTAACGCCTTCCTCGCGCTCCAAGAACTCCTTGGCCGCGTACCACATCTGCTTGGCCTTCTTGACGTTTGCGCCGAGTCCGGAGCCGTTGGCAAGTTTGGCCACATCGTCCTCAAAGGCAATGTGATAGATCGTAATGTAGCCTGCCGCGTGCAGTGCTTCGGCCATCTTGGGCCCAACGCCACGCACGCGCTCGAGTGCTTTGCGCTCGCGGTCTTCGGGGGTCATCGCCTCGGGCGATCCCGGTGCCGGACGCGCCAGAATCTCCGCAGCCGCGCCGATGATTCGCTCGGCCGCCGCAGCGTTCATACCTGGAATCTGTGCAAGCTCGCGCACGGTGGCAAGCGCCATGTGCTCGAGCTTGTTGTAACCCAGTGTAAAGAGCGTATCGACCATGTCCTCGGTGATCCCTTCGAACTGGAGCAGCGAGACGCGCGACTCGGCCATCATGTTCTTGAGACGCGTCTCACTGATGATGTCGAGATTCCAGCCGGTGAGCTGGGCTGCCAGACGCACGTTTTGGCCACCACGACCGATCGCCAGGCTGAGCTGGTCATCGGGCACGATCAGCTCCATGGTCATGTTCGACTCGTCGATCAGCACCTTACTGACCTCGGCCGGGCTGATCGCGTTGCAAACAAAGCGCGCGGTGTCCTCGACGTAGGGCACGATGTCGATCTTCTCGCCGCGCAATTCTTGGACGACGGCCTGGACGCGCGAGCCGCGCATACCGACGCAGGCGCCGACGGGATCGACGTCGCTGTCACGGCTGTAGACGGCGACCTTGCTGCGAACACCAGGCTCGCGGGCGACGGCCACGATGCGCACCACGCCTTCGTAAATCTCGGGCACCTCTTGCTCGAAGAGTTTGATCAGAAGCTGGGGATCGGCACGCGTGAGCACCACCTGCGGGTCACGGCTCGAGCGCTGCACTTCCTTGATCATGACCTGAATGCGGTCGCCCGGGCGGTAGCTCTCGCGCGGGGTCTGCTCGCGGCGAGGCAAAATCGCATCCGTGCGGCCCAGATCGACGATGATGTTGCCCTTCTCAAAGCGGCGCACACGACCGATGACCATGTCGTTGATCGTGTCCTTGTACTCGTTGAAGATGATGTCACGCTCAGCTTCGCGAACGCGCTGGATGATCACCTGCTTGGCCGTCTGAGCGGCGATGCGCCCAAAGGTCGAGTTGTAGGAGTCGAGATTGAGCATCTTGCCATAGCGCTGATCCTGGACGCGAGCCTTGTCGCGGTCCTTCTCGCGGTAGAAGATTTGAAAGAGCAGCTCGTCGCCGGGCTCGGCGTCAAAGCCGGCCTCGCGAACCTCCTCGAGGGAGACCTCGCGAAACGGGTTCTCGACGTCCTCGCTGACCGTGATGATCTGAAACAGCTCGACCTCACCGCTCTCCTCATTGAACTGCGACTCGATCTCGCGCTGAGGCCCATAGGTGCGCCTCGCCGCCGTCAAGATCGCCGCTTCGAGGGTCTCGATCAAGATCTTGCGGTCAATGCCCTTACTGCGTGCGACTTCGTCGATAACGCTGGCGAGATTCATATTTATCGGGACACTGCTCTGAGTCATTGGTCCTTCACTCCTGAAAAATCGTACTTCAACTTGGCTTTGGAGACCGCGCTCCAGGGAATCGTAATAACGGAGTCTTGCTCCGAGGCTTGAATCGTCATGACTTCGTCCTCAAAGGACAAGAGCTTGCCGACCAGCTTGTTGCTTCCATCGATCTGCTCGCGAACGACCAACTCGACGAGGCTGCCTACCACTTGAGTGACATGGCGAGCCTTCTTGAGCGCACGCTCCACGCCGGGGCTTGAAACCTCGAGCACGTAGTTCTCGGGCATGCGCTCGTCGGCATCAAAGTGAGCCTCAACATAGCGACTGACCTCGACGCAATCGTCGACCATCACGCCCTTGCCAGGCTCGGCATCGGGCCGATCGACGTAGATGCGGATGATCCAGCGCCCGCTGGCGCGAATATCGACATCGTAGAGCAGCAACCCATGGCTGTGGGCGGCCTCCTCACTCCAGGACTCGATGTCGGCCAGCAGCTCGG
Organism: Lujinxingiaceae bacterium; assembly: GCA_013697635.1. GTDB lineage: Bacteria > Myxococcota_A > Bradymonadia > Bradymonadales > Bradymonadaceae > JACCWM01. The sequence goes on from JACCWM010000037.1 coordinate 50,820, forward strand.
GTGTGGCCAAAAATCCACCCTGCTCGGGCTTCTCCTGTGCCTCTTCGTGCTCTGTATCGCTCACTTTTCGTTTTCGGCTCACAGCTCAACTCTTTGAATTCACGTTGGTTCTTTGCGTTTTCGACTTCGCGCTAAAAACAAAAAAAGCGGGCTTTTGGGCCCACTTTCGCAAGTACAACGCGAAATGTAGAGTGACATCGCAGCCTCACGATGTCGCCCATTTCGATCGAAGAAGGCCAGCGCTCGAAGCACTCTTCGATCAAAGCAAACAACATGCACAACACAACAGTCCAAAAACCAAGGCACCCATTCAAAATTTCCAGGTGCCCGGTCAGCGCACAACTCTGTATAAAAATACCCGGGTGTCTGTCAAGGCCAAGGCGATGAAAGCTTTGCGCCAGGAAGGCAGGTAGGTCTTGACAGCGACGCCTGGTGCCTCAAAATCATGAGGACAACGTGCTCGGGCAAAACCACATTCCCCACGGCCTTCGAGCCAAGCCAAGCGATCACATTCCGGCTCGATTTTCCCAAGAGGCCATCGCCATGCGCATCGCCCTGATTCAACTGAGCTCCGCACGCGACATCGACAAGAACCTGGCCACCTGCCGCCGGCTGGCCGAGGGAGCCCTCGAGGCCGGCGCGCGCTGGCTGCTCTTTCCTGAAAACGCCCCATTCATGGGCCACGACGCCGAAAAACTCACGATCGCCGAGGATCTCGACGGCTCGATCGTCGCCGCCTTTCGCGAGATCGCACGCCAGGGCGGCTGCTGGGTGAGCTTGGGCAGTTTTCCCGAAGCGAGCACCACGCCAGGACATACCTCCAACACCCAGTTGCTCATCGACCCGGCGGGCAACACGGCCGCGCTCTACCGCAAGATCCACCTCTTCGACGTCGAGGTCGAAGGCAAGCAAATCTTTCGCGAGTCGGACAGCGTCTTGCCCGGCTCCGAGCTCACCGTCGCCCCGATCGAGCTGGATGCCCAGCCCAGCCGAAACGTCGGCTTGAGCGTCTGCTACGATCTGCGCTTCCCCGAACTCTACCGCGCCCTGGTGAAAAAGGGCGCCCACATGCTCACCGTGCCCTCGGCCTTCACGCTTTCCACCGGCCGCGACCACTGGCACGCCCTGTTGCAGGCGCGCGCGATCGAAAACCAATGCTTCGTGCTCGCCCCCAATCAGTGGGGCCACCACTTCGACAACCGCCACTCCTATGGCCACTCCGCGGTCTACGACCCCTGGGGTCGCATGATCGCCTGCGCCAGTGATCGCGAGAGCTTCGTGCTGGCCGAGCTCGACTTCGACTACCTCGACGAGGTGCGCGCCAAGATGCCCTGCCTTGGGCACAGACGCCTGTAGAGGCCGCGGAATCAAAGCCGAGCCCCAGGCTGTTGAGCTGTTGAGCACAAGGCTGGACATCGGCCCAAAAATATACGATGTCAGCCAGTGACACCTGTGTCGGAGCCGTCATGCTACACGTGATTCACATTTTGGAGGTGATGCTGCCGCTCCTTTATCTGGGAGTATTTGGCCTCTATTTGCGCCATTTCCTACAGAGCAAAGATCACGGCACGCCTTTTCGAGGCACGCATTTTCTCTACGCCGCGCTGGTCTTGCACGTCAGCTACCTGACGCTTCGGGGCATCACTTTTCACCACTTTCCGGTCTCCTCGCGCGCGGAATTTCTCTCGCTGGTGGCGCTTTGTGTGGGCCTGGTCTACGCCTTTGCCGAGACCCGGCACAAAGAATCCGACACGGGCGCCTTCTTCATCGCGATCGTGGCCATCCTCCAGGTCATGGCCTCGCTGATGGTTGAGGACTCGACCACGCACCTGATCTTGCACGAAAACCCGGTCTACGGCGTGCACGTGATCTTTACGATGTTTGGCTTTGCCGCGCTCGCCGTCAGCGCGCTTTATGCGCTGATGTACGTGCTACTCTCGCGCCAGCTCAAGTCGCGCGAGCTGGGCGTGATCTTTCGCCGGCTTCCGCCACTCTCGGCGCTCGAGAACATGAGCCGGCTCGCCGCCACTTCGGGCATCGCCCTGCTGGGGTTGGGCCTTGCGCTGGGCCACTTCGTGGGCCTGTACATCATGGACGACTTCAACTTTACCGATCCGAAGATCCTGATCACCGACATCGCATGGCTGGCCTACGCGCTGGGTCTGCTCGTCGTCAAAGTGCGCGGCCTCTCGGGCCTTCGCATGGCCTACTTCTCGCTCTTTGGCTACATGACCTTCATTCTTGCGATGGTCGCCGTCAACACGTTCTCCAGTACGTTTCACTCGTTTCAATGACGCCCAGCAACCACCTGTCGTAAATGGCCGCAAACCTCGAACTCAATTGCTTCTCGTTTAGCCACCAGAACACGGATCTGGCTCAGCGCGATGCTCTGTCCTTTACCAAGGAACAGATCGAGCTGTTCGTGGCGGCCAGTCGCATGCACTGGGCGCTCGAGGCTGCGGTGCTCTCGACGTGCAACCGCACGGAGTTCTACCTCTTTGGCCCGGCGCGCCCGGCGCTTTGGGAGGACGTGCGCGCCCTGATCGCGACGATTCGTGCCTTGGAACCGTCCGCGATCCCCAGACCGGCCGCGCGCTCGGCCGAGCAGGCCGCGCGCCATATTTTTCGCGTCTCGGCCTCGCTCGAGTCACTGGCCCTTGGCGAGAACCAGATTTTGAGCCAGATCAAAGATGTCCACGAGCAGATCTTGCTCAGCCCGGGCAAATCCCCCGTGCTCGAGCGGCTCTTTCAGTTCGCGATTCGCGCCGGCAAACAGGTGCGAACCCAGACCGATCTGTGCACCGGCTCGCTGTCGATAGGCTCGGCCGCCGTCGATCTGGCCTTGAAGATCTTCGAGAATTTTCAGCGCCGCCAGGTGCTCATCGTTGGCGCCGGCGAGACGGCCGAGACCACCGCCGCGCACTTTACGACCCACGGCGCCGAGAGCTTCGTCGTGACCAATCGCGGCCAAGAGCGCGGACGTGCCCTGGCCACGACTTTGCGCGCGCCCTTTCGCCCGCTCGACGAGCTCCCCGCAGCCCTGGAGAGCGCCGATGTCGCGGTTTTTGCCACCGGGTCGACGGACTTTCTGATCAACCGCGTCCAGATGAAGAAGGTGATGAAGGCGCGCAAACATCGCGCGATCTTCGTGATCGACATCAGCAACCCGCGAAACGTCGAGCCGGACGTGGGCAAGCTCGACGGCGTATTTCTGTACAACATCGACGATCTCGAACACGTCGTCGCCGCCAACCTCGCCAGCCGACAGGGCGAGATCCCGGCCGCCGAGGCCGTCGTCCAGCACATGGTCAACGAATGGCAGGCCTGGCACCAGGCCATGGAGATCACGCCGACCATCGCTTCGCTCGCGCGCTTCTTTGAGCAGGTGCGCGAGCAAGAACTCAGCCGCCACAACAGCCGCCTCACCGACCAGGAGCGCGTGATGCTCGAGGAGTTCTCACGCGGCCTGATCAAGAAGCTTTTGCACAATCCGATCACCTATTTGAAGAGCTCGGTCGAGAACAAGACCCTGCGCAAAGAGGACCTCAACCTGGTTTGGGCGCTCTACAACCTCCAACGCGAAGAACAAACCGATGAAACTTAGAATTGGCTCGCGAAAATCTCGGCTCGCCCTGTGGCAGACCCGCCACGTGGCCGCGCTGCTCAAGCAACATCATGGCGGCCTCGAGATCGAGATCGTGACGATGGACACGATGGGCGACAAGATAAGCGACGTTCCCCTGCCGCAAATAGGCGTCAAGGGCCTCTTCACCCAGGAGCTCGAAGATCAGCTCCTGGCCAAGACCATCGATTTGGCCGTGCACTCGCTCAAGGATCTGCCGAGCACCTTTGCCGACGGCCTCAAGTTTGCCGGTGCGCCGCTTCGCGCCAATCCCACCGACGCCTTTATCTCCACGCGCTGGAGCTCGCTTGCGATGCTGCCCCAACACGCCGTGCTCGCCACGGGCAGCCAGCGGCGAAAATCCCAACTCCTGAGCCAGCTGCCCGGCCTTCGCTTCGAGAGTCTGCGCGGCAACATCGATACCCGTCTTCGAAAGCTCGATGAGCACGGCTGGGACGGCATCATCATGGCCACGGCCGCCCTCGAGCGCCTGGGTCGCATGCATCTGGTCAGCGAGGAGCTCGATGCGAGCATCTATGTGCCGGCCGTGGCCCAGGGCGCGATCGGCGTCGAGATCTGCGAGGGCCGCGCCGACATCGAGGCGCTGCTCGCACCGATCTTCGATCCGACCACCAACAGGGCCGTCGAGGCCGAGCGTACTTTCTTGCGAAAGCTCGAAGGTGGTTGTTCGGTCGCGCTGGGTGCTTATTGCCATGAGGCCGACGGCCTTTGGACCTTTCATGGGTGGATCGGCTCGCGCGACGGCAGCCAGGTCAAGAAAGAGCGCGCCCAGGGCACGGATCCCGGCGCGCTGGCCGCAGCCATGGCCGACGCATTCATCGCAAACGGAGCGCGCACCATCCTCGAGTCATGAGCCGTCCTCGCCAGATCTCCATCGTCTACACGGGCATCCGTGCGCCCGACACCTGCTCGCCAGAGGTCGCGCTCACCCACGTCGCGCTGCTCGACGCCCAGCCCATCGCCTTTGACCGCGCGCGCATCGCCGAGCTGCTCACAGGGCCTGCGGCCGTGGTGTTTTACAGCCAGAACGCCGCGCGCTTTGTGATCGAATCGGGCGTGCTCGACGGGCTCGAGCTTGGCGACAAACGCTTCTGGGCCGTCGGTCAACAGACTGCCTCGTTACTCGCTGGCAAGCTCGGCGTCGATGTGTGCGTACCCGACAAGCAGACCTTCGAGGGGCTCAAAGAAGCCTTCGAGCTGGCCGCGCTTCCCCCGAACATCGTGGCCTTCTCGCTGCGCGGCAGCTGGCGCGATCTGAGCGCGCTGTGTCAGCGTCGGGCCATTGCGCTCACCGACATTCCGGTCTATGAAACGAGCGCGTCCGGATCCAACGACCTGCTCACGATTTTGGAGCAGGCTTCGCCCGAATGGATTGTCTTCACCAGCCCGCGCGGCGTCCAAAGCTTTGCCGAGCGCGTCGAGCATATCGCTGCCACCTGGCGCTTTGCCGCGATCGGGCCCTCGACAGCCCGCGCGCTGGCCGAGGTCGGCATCCTCGCTGACCACATCATGGATGTGCCCAATCGCAACCGCATCATCGACGAGATCGTCGCCCTTGAGCAAAAGAGAACCCCATGAATCAGCGTGAACGCTTCCTGCGAGCCTGCCGCAAACAAAAGGTCGACCGACCGCCCCTGTGGGTCATGCGCCAGGCCGGCCGCCACCTGCCCGAGTACCGCGAGCTCAAGCTCAAGCACAGCTTTCACGAGATCGTGCAGACCCCCGAGCTCGCCCTCGAGGTCACCATGCAGCCGCTTCGTCGCTACGACATGGACGCCGCGATCCTCTTTAGCGACATCCTCGTGATCCCCGAGGCGCTTGGCCAGCCCTACCACTTTCAGGAAGCCGGCGGCATCAAGATGGAGTTCGCGCTCAAGAGCGCGGCCGACATCGAAAAGCTCAGCGCCGAGGGCGTCGAAGAGCGCCTCGACTATGTGCCGCGCGCCATCCGCCTGATCCGCGACGAGATCGGCCCCGAGCGTGCCCTGATTGGCTTTGGCGGCTCGCCATGGACGCTGGCCACGTATATGGTCGAGGGTGGAAGCTCCAAGGATTATCAGCGCTGCAAGGAGCTCTTCTACACCGACCGCGCGCTCTTTGACGCCCTGATGGAGAAGATCACCGTCGGCCTGATCCGCTACTTTCGCATGCAGATCGACGCTGGCGTCGACGCCATCCAGATCTTCGACAGCTGGGGCGGCGTGCTCACGCCCGACGCCTTTGAAGAGGCTTCTGTCTCCTGGATGCGCCGCATCGTCGCCGAGATCGCCGGCGAGGTACCCGTGATCGTCTTCTCCAAGGGCATGCACCACAATCTCGACGCGCTGGTTTCCACCGGCGCCAATTGCTTGGGCGTGGATTGGACCGTGCGCCTTGGCGACATCAGCCGCCAGCTCCCGGCCAACGTCGGCGTTCAGGGCAACCTCGATCCGGTGATCCTCAACACCTCCCCAGAGGTGGTCGATCGCGAGGCCCGCAAGATCCTCGACGACATGCACGGCCAAGACGGCCACATCTTCAACCTTGGCCACGGCATCACCCCTCAGGCCAAAATCGAGAACATGCTCCAGCTTGTCGAGACCGTGACCACCTACCGTGGGCCGCAATCATGACAGGCGAGCCGGCCACAAGTGCGCAGGCCGCGACCTCGATCGCGATCATCGGCGCCGGCATCAGCGGCCTGACGCTGGCGCTGCGCCTCAAGGAGCTTGGCCACTCGGTGTGCGTCTACGAGGCAAGCGAGCGCGTCGGCGGCCCAATCCACACCGTCGACTTCGACGGCTTTGTCGTCGAGCACGGCCCGCACACGCTGCTCGAAAAGAGCCGCAGCCTTCAGCGCTTTATCGACCACCTGGGCCTTGGGCCCAAGCGTCTGGAAGCCAGCCCGCTGGCCAAGAAGCGCTACGTCGTTCGCCACGGCCAACCGGTCGCCCTGCCGGGCGGCCCCGGCGCCTTTGCCTCCACGCCGCTGTTCTCTGCTCGCGCCAAGCTGCGCCTCCTGGCCGAGCCCTTTGTTGGCAAGACTCACGACGCCGACGAGAGCCTGGCGAGCTTTGTGAGCCGGCGCCTGGGCCAGGAAGTGCTCGACTACGCCGTCGATCCCTTTGTCGCCGGCACCTATGCCGGCGACCCGAAAAAGCTCAGCGTGCGCCACGCCTTTCCTATGCTCGACGACTTGCAGGCGCAACACGGTTCCTTGTTTCGCGGGCTCGCTGCACGCGCGCTTGGCCCCAAGAACCCCGAGCGCGCCCCCCACAAGGTCGTCTCTTTTGAGGGCGGTTTGAGCACGCTCATCAACACCCTGGAAGCGAAGCTTGGCGAGGATGTGATCTTGCGTGCTGCTGCCACGGCCATCGCGTTTGAAGAGAACCAGTGGCAGCTCAGCTACCAGAAGAAAAACCGCACCTCGACCCACGCCCACGACGCGATCGTCTTTTGCATGCCAGCCCACAAGCTCGCCGGCCTCGACGTGCGCGGCCGAAACGCCCAACCCATCGAGCTTGGCCGCCTCGACGCGATCACCTACTCGCCAATCGCGCTGGTCGCGCTGGGTTTTGAGCGCGCCAGGGTCGATCACCCCCTTGACGGGCTGGGCATGCTGGTGCCGGGCGTCGAGAATTTCCGCATTTTGGGCACGCTCTTCACCTCTTCGATGTTTGCCAGGCGCGCACCTCTTGGCCACGTCAACCTGACGACCTTCGTCGGCGGCGCGCGCCAGCCTCATCTGGTCGACGAGGACGAGGCCACGATCGTCGAGATGGTGCGCGTCGATCTGCACCGACTGCTCGGCGCCAACGGCACGCCGAGCTTTGTACATGTCTCGCGCTATGCGCGCGCCATCCCCCAATACGAGGTTGGCTACGCCGGCGTGCTCGCTCACATCGACACACTCGAGGCAGAGAACGACGGCTTGTTTTTTGGCGGCAATTATCGCGACGGCATTGCTGTGCCCGCCCTGATCGACGCCGCCAACGCGCGCGCGCTTCGCATCGACGAACACCTGGCCAACCACAAGAGGAGCTCACTTTGACCACCACTTTTGAGCTGACGCGCCGACCGCGCCGTCTGCGCCACAGCGCGCTGTTGCGCGACATGGTGCGCGAGACGCGGGTTACGCGCGACGACTTGATCATGCCGCTGTTCATCGCCCACGGCACCAACATCAAGCGCGCGATCGCCTCGATGCCGGGCATCTACCAGCACTCGCTCGATACCCTGGGTGAAGAGCTCGATACCCTGGCCGAGCGCGGCATCACGCGCGTGATCTTGTTTGGCATCCCGGCCGCCAAGGACGCGGTGGGCTCGGACGCCTTTGACGACGAGCATGGCATCATCCAGCGCGCGATCCGCAGCATTCGTAAAAGCCACCCGAACTTTTTTATCATCTCCGACGTCTGCTTTTGCGAGTACACCTCGCATGGCCACTGCGGCGTGCTCGATGCGAACGGCACGCTCAACAACGACGCCACCTTGCACAACCTGCAACACCAGGCGCTCAGCCACGCGCGTGCCGGCGCCGACATGCTCGCCCCCTCGGGCATGATCGACGGCATGGTGCTCGCCATGCGCCAGGCGCTCGACGACAACGGCTTTTTGCACATGCCGATCATGAGCTACGCGGTCAAATACGCCTCGGCCTTCTATGGCCCGTTTCGTGACGCCGTCGACTCAAGCCCACAGTCTGGCGACCGGCGCGCCTACCAGATGGACCCGGCCAACGCGCGCGAGGCCATGATCGAGGCCGCCCTCGACGTCGAAGAGGGCGCCGACATCCTGATGGTCAAGCCCGCGCTGGCCTATCTCGACATCATCCACCGCGTCAAAGAGCGCTTTGAGCTGCCACTTGCCTGCTACAATGTCTCCGGCGAATACGCGATGATCAAGGCCGCCGCCGCCAACGGCTGGGTCGACGAGCACGCCCTGGCCCTGGAATCCTTGACCTCGATGAAGCGTGCCGGCGCCGACATCATCATCACCTACTTCGCCCGCGATATTGCCCCGCGGCTCTAAAACTGTAGTCTAAAGCCATGACCAAGAACAAAGGCGTCCTCCTCGTCAACCTCGGCTCCCCGGACTCTCCCTCGGTGCCCGATGTGCGCGCGTATTTGCGCGAATTTCTCTCCGATCCGCGCGTGCTCGACATCCCGACGATCAAGCGCCAAACGATCCTCAACCTGTTCATCTTGCCCTTTCGCCCCAAAGAGTCCGCTCACGCCTACGAGCAGGTCTGGACCGAAAACGGCTCTCCGCTGATCCACACGACCATGCAGCTTCGCGACCTCTTGCGCGAGCGCAGCAGCCTGCCGATCGAGGTCGGCATGCGCTACGGCAACCCCTCGACCGAGAGCGCCGTGCGTGCCCTGGTCGCACAAGGCGTCGACCAGATCTTTGTCGTCCCGCTCTATCCGCACTACGCCATGTCGAGCTACGAGACGGCCGTGGCCAAGGTGCAGACCGCGATCGCCGCCGTCGCCCCTGGCGTCGAGCTGCGCGTTCAGCCGCCCTTTTACAACGACCCGGATTATATCGAGGCGCTCGTCGAAGCCTCGGCCGAGCACCTGGCGATGGACTGGGATCACATCCTGTTCACCTACCACGGCATCCCTGAGCGCCACTTGCGAAAGGCCGACTCCTCGGGCTGCTTTTGTCTCAAACTCGACAGCTGCTGCGACAACCCCAACCCGGCCCATGGCTATTGCTACCGCGCCCAGGTGCTCGCCACCACGCGCGCCTTCGTCGCCAAGGCCGGCATCGCTGCCGACAAGTACTCGCTGACCTTCCAGTCGCGTCTTGGGCGCGATCCCTGGCTCAAGCCCTACACTGACGTTGAGCTCGAGCGCTTTCCGGCCAAGAACATCAAGAAACTGCTCGTCATCTCGCCGGCCTTTGTCGCCGACTGTCTGGAGACGATCGAGGAGCTCGGCATGCGCGGAAAGGAGTCGTTTATCCAGGCCGGCGGCACCGACTACCACCTGATTCCCTGTTTAAACACCCATCCACGCTGGGTGCAAACCGTCGAAAAATTCATCCAACGCTTTGAAGCTACGAGCGACCAACCCCAAGGATTTCCCAATGCTTAATAACAGCCGCGATCTGCTCAAGCGCGCCGAGAAGCTCATCCCTGGCGGCGTCAACTCGCCGGTTCGCGCCTTCAAGTCCGTGGGCGGAACGCCGCCCTTTATCGCCCGCGCCGAAGGCGCCTACTTGCACGACGCCGACAACAACCGCTACATCGACTTCATGCTGAGCTGGGGCCCGGCAATCCTTGGCCACGCCCACCCCGAGGTGATCAAGCGTGCCCAGGAAGCGCTCGCGCGTGGCTCCTCATTTGGCGCGCCCACCGAGCTCGAGGTCGAGCTCGCCGAAGAGATGGTCGCCCGCGTGCCCGGCCTGGAGATGGTCCGCCTGGTCTGTAGCGGAACCGAAGCCTGTATGTCGGCCATCCGTGTGGCTCGCGGCGCCACCGGCCGCGACAAGTTCATCAAGTTCGACGGCTGCTACCACGGCCACGCCGACTCCTTTTTGATCGCGGCCGGCTCCGGGGCCCTGACCCTGGGCCTGCCGAACTCGCCGGGCGTCACCAAGGGCTGCGCCAAGGATACCCTGCTTGCGCCCTTCAACGACATCAAGGCCGTGCAGGCGCTCGTCGACGCCAACACCGACCAGATCGCAGCGATCATCCTCGAGCCGATCTGTGGCAACACGGGGCTGATCGCGCCGGGCGACACCTTCCTCCAGGATCTGCGCACCATCTGCACGCGCCACGGCATCGTCTTGATCTTTGACGAGGTCATGACCGGCTTTCGCGTCGCCCGCGGCGGCGCCGCCGAGCTCTACAAGGTCACCCCCGATCTCTACACCTTCGGCAAGGTCGTCGGCGGCGGCTTCCCCCTGGCAGCCTATGGCGGCCGCGCCGATCTCATGAGCCAAATCGCGCCGAGCGGCCCGATCTACCAGGCCGGCACCCTCTCTGGAAACCCGGTCGCCGTCACGGCCGGCCTCACCACCCTTCGCAACCTGCCCCAGGCCGCCTACGATCAGCTCGAAGCCACCGGCCAACGCCTCGAAGACGGCTTGCAAAACGTCATCGACTACAACGCATACCCCCTGACCCAGCAACGTGTCGGCTCGATGTTCTGCCTCTACTTCTCCCCCGAAGAGATCCGCAACCACACCGACGTCAAGACCTGCGATATCCCCAAGTTTAACGCGTTCTTCCACCACATGCTCGACGCCGGCGTCTATTTGGCCCCCAGCCAATACGAGGCCGGCTTCCTCAGCACCGCCCACACCGACGATATCATCGACGAGGTCGTCGACAAGGCCACCGAAGCCCTCGAGAAGGTTTTCCAACGCTAAAGCTCCCACCTTAAAATCTCCGTACTGGACCCCGTTTCGATCGGATCTACATTGAGCTCTCACCGAGTCAACCGGGTCTATTCAACGGAAGCCAGACATGGCCGAGAGCACCGACTTTCATTCATCGTCGTCGCCATGCAGTGAAAGTGACGAGCAAATCGCCCATCGCACCAGGCGATCATCGGGTGCTAGACGCGCGCTGGTGCAAACGCCGTTTATCAGCCCGCAGCCATGCCTGCTCGAGGCGGAGCGCCCGATCATGGCCTGTGCGCCGGGTGGTGTGATGGCCAGCTATGATCCGAACTGGGCGAGTATCAGCCTGTATTCATCGCCCGGCGCGGTGCCGCGCCTGGTGCGCATGCCCGCTCAACTGGCTGCGACGACGGCGATGACGATCATCAGCCGCTGTCTGCTCATCGGCCACGAGGACGGAGCGATCTCTTTGACCGACGTCTTCTCGCGCAGTGCCAAGGTGCTGGTGCGCGACCCTAACAAGGCGGCAATTACTACAATCGCCGCCACGCCGATGGGCGAGCTGATCGCAGCCGGCTCAGCCTCGGGTAGACTCTTCTTGTGGAGCCACTCGCGACTGCTCACCACCTTCATGAAGGCCTGGTCGGGGCCGCTGATCGAGGCCATTGCGATGAGCACGGGCGACGACACGTTGATCGGCATCGCCTTTGCGGGAAACTTCGTGCACATCGTGCACCCGGCTAATCCACGCACACCGCTGGCAAGTTTTGGCGTGAAGTCGTCGGTGCGCTTTCTGGCGATCTCGCCGGATAACCGGCTGGCCGCCGTCGTTTTGGCCGACGGCGACGTGATCATCCACGACCTGCGCTTCAACCGCCCGGCGCTCTTCGCCTCGACCGCCCAGATGAGCGTTATGGGCATCTATTTTGATGAGGCCTGCCTGCCAGTACTGCTGCTCGAGCTCGACGGGCAGACCGTCGCCCACAAGCTCGAATGCGCCTTACCCATCGCGGTGAGCCCAAAGCGGGCCTAACAACACTTGTTGCCGGCGCTGCCTGGAATTCGCGTGCAATGTCGCTAACTTGAGTTCATCGACAATCATCCATCAGGATCGCCCCCGGCTAGTAAAGCCGTGCGCTCCCTTGCACGGAGGCCGACCATGGCCGAACGTACCGACCTTCACATGCCGTCGCATCCTGCGGTGAAGTACGCCAATCCAAGCACGCCGACGCCACTCCCCGCTCCGGGCAAAGCCCCGCTGCGACAGGCCGATCGCAAAACGATGCCCACGCCTGTTGTCAGCCCAACGGCGCGTCTGCTGGAAGTATTAAGCCCGATCGTGGCCTGCTCGCCCTGCGGCGAGCTCGCCAGCTACGATCGCGATTGCAATGCCGTCAGCCTTTATTCGCAGCCGGGCGTGCTGGCACGCTACCGGTGCATGCCCGCCCAGTTGGCGCCCACGACGGCCTTGGCCATGCTGAGTCGTTGCTTGATCGTTGGCCACGAGGACGGGGCAATCAGTCTGGTCGATGTGATCGCACGCTGTGCCAAGGTGCTCGTTCGCGACCCGAAAAAAAGGGCGATTACCGCAATCGCCGCCACCCCAAGAGGTGAGATGATTGTGGCCGCAGCGAGCTGTGGCCGCTTGTTTCTGTGGCACGGATCGCATCTGTTGACCCGCTTTAACAAGCAATGGTCCGGCACCCGAGTTTGCGCCCTGGCCATGAGCACCAACAGCAACACCATGATTGCGATCGCCTGCGGCGCAAACGCCGTGCACATCCTGCGCCCTGCCAATGCCTGCACCACCGTGGCAAGCTTCTATGTCAAGGCGCGGGTTCGACACATCGCGATCTCGTCGGACAACCGACTGGCGGCAGTCGTGCTCGTCGATGGCACCATCGTCGTTCAGGATTTGCGCCTTAACCGGCCTGCGCTGTTTGCCTCAGCCGCTCAATTGAACGTCTTGGGCGTCTACTTCTCAGCACAGTGCGTGCCGACGTTGCTGATCGAGCTCGACGCAGAAGCCGTCTCTCTGGAGCTCAACTGCGCTTTTCCAATCTCGGACGTCTAATGGCTCATTGCGGCTGAGCAATGGCGGCGAAGCCGCGCTGGGTCGTGCCGCCGATCGCGCTGAACTCACCGCCAAGATAGATCATGCCGCCGGCGATGACCATCGCGTCGACCGTCCAGGTGGCGTCTGGGTTCCAGTCGAGCACGGCCGCATCGTTCATCCTCACGGCCGCTGTGTGATTTCGGTTCACACCCCCGATCATGGTGAAAAAGCCGCCCACGTAGACGACATTTTCGTCGACGGCCAGCGTGTAAACCCAGTTGTTCGCGTCGGGATCCCAGGCTGTGGCTTTTGCGCTGTTGATATCGAGCGCGGCGATGTAGTTGCGCGCCTCGCCGCCAATCTGGGTGAAGTGTCCGCCTGTGTAGAGCACGGCCTCTTCGACCGCAATCGCATACACCCAGTTGTTCGCGTCGGGGTTCCAGCCTGTGGCCGCTGCGCTGAGCTTGTTCAACGCCGCGATGTAGTTTCGCCGCGCGCCACCGATGGTCGTGAACCCGCCGCCGGCGTAGACCACGTCGCGGCCGATGGCCAGGGTCTCAATCGCACCACTGGCATCGGGATTCCAGGCCAACACCTCGCCGCTCGTTCGCTCCAACGCAGCGATGCGGTTTCGCGCCTGCCCACCGATTTCGGTGAACATGCCGCCCACGTAGACCACCTCCTCGTCGATTTTGAGCGCGACCACCGTATCGCTCGCCAGGGGATTCCAGTCCGTGAGCTCGCCGGTGGTCTTGCTCACCGCCGCAACGTGCGAGCGCGGCTCACCTGCGACCGAGGCAAATTCGCCGCCAAGGTAGACGACATCGTCTTTGATGGCCAGCGCCGAGACGGCGTCGCTGGCCCTGGGGTTCCAAGCCGTGAGCTGGCCTGAGTCCTTGCTCAGCGCAGCGAGGTTGCCACGCACATGACCTCCGCTCGATGTGAAGTAGCCGCCGACATAGATCACGTCGGCCACGCTCACCACCGCAACGACCGTATCGCCGGCATCGTGTCTCCACTCGCTCGCCAGACCGGTCTCGATGCTCAGCGCCGCGAGGTTGCCGCGTACCTTGCCGCCGATTTTCGAGAAGCGCCCACCGGCGTAGACGACATCTTCGCCCACCGCCAGCGCTAGAACCGTGTCGTCGGCCCCAGGCGCCCATTCGGTGGCGACGCCCTTCTCGGCGTCAAGCGCGGCAACGAAGGCGCGTGGCGCTTGGCCAATGCTCGAGAACTCCCCACCGGCATAGATCACGCCATCCTGCTGGGCCAACGCAAAGACTGCATTATCCGCCTGCGGGTTCCAGGCCGTGGCGAGCGCGTCGTGCTTTCCAAGGGCGCCAAGACGGCTTCGTCGGTGCTGGCCCAGAGTGGTGAACAGGCCGCCGACAATCACCGCCTCATCGTTGACGAGCAAGGCACGCACGGTATTGTTGGCCCCGGGATTCCAGTCAGTCGCCTCACCGGTCTGCTTGCTCAAGGCCGCGATGCGTTCGCGCCTTTGGCCACCGATGGTCTCAAAACGCCCGCCGGCGTAGACCACATCGTCGTCGACCGCGATCGTGTAGACCCAATGGTCGGCATCCGGGTTCCATTCGGTGGGCATGCCTGTATCGCGCCTCAGCGCGGCGATGCGACTTCTTCGCTGTCCGCCAATCGAGGTGAACAAGCCGGCCACATAGACCACGTCACCGTCGACGGCCAGCGCATAGACCGAGCCGTTGGCGTCGGGATTCCAATTGGGATTGATGCTGCCGTCGGCCAGGATGTGAGCGAGACGATTTCGCGGTTCTTCGCCAACGGTGTTGAACTCACCACTGACGTAGCTGCCACCCTGGCCATCGGGGACCACGGCCCACACCGAACCGTTGATCTTGGGCCATTGCCTGTTGACGCGCTCGCCACCGGAGTCGACCGCGACAAATGAGCCTGTAGGCGGTCCAACATAGCTGAATGCGCCGCCGAGATAGATCGAATCCTCATCTTCGGCGATCGCATACACCGCACCATTGGCCGCCCAATACTCGCCATTGACGAAGCGAACCGTGCCGCTTTGCAGCTCGACTGGCGAGGTCAAGGAGAGCACCTTTTTGCCGGCGACGCTCGAGCGCATCGCACAGATTGAGATGCCCTTCTCGTTGCTCGGCGTACAAGGCGCGTAGTCGTTGCCCTCGCCGCTAGCCACAAATTCCGGGATCACGCCGACCACCGGTTTGCCCTCATGGTCGCCCATGCCGATCGTAATGCGTGATCGCGAAACGCCGTTGGCGAGCACATTGCTCGTCCCGACGATCCACGAATGCTCGGCGACGGCCTGGCTCATGACATCGGGCTCGGCGTCCACCTCGGGCCAAACGTCGGCCTCGGGCAGCGGGCCGCCATCGACGTGGTGCTCACCCTCGCCAGGGGCCTCGATCGGTGTCGTCGGTACGTCCTCGGCACAGCCCCCGAGACCAAACGCCAGCACGACCACAAAACTCAACTGTTTCCAGCAGGAAGGGATATACGGGGTACTCATCAAACACTCGTCTGAACGGTTGGATTCGCTCGGACATGGCCCACAAAAAACGACGACGGAGAGCAGACTTACAACTCCGAACCGGCCTTTGGCCTGCCGACACGGGTGTTATAAGCGCTTGTGTCAAATGCTTAGTCCGAAAAACACACTAACCTGTTAAAATTAAAGCACTTTTCTAAAACAAGACCTGCTGCGATCGAAATTTCCAGAGTGGGTCAAGGACTGCCAAGCGCTCACGGGTTGCCAATGCCAAAGGTTTCGAGCAGGGTACTCTTCAGTACCGACGCCGGCTCTCTCAACACTCGAAAGGTTTAGAATGAACGCTCGAACAGCCAGGATTTGCGCAAGACTTTTCGCCGTGGCCATCGCGCTCGTGGTATTGCAGGGGTGCCAGGACATCACGCCCAAGACGCCGACAACGGCGGTCAAGGTCAATCAGGGCGGCCTCGAGGTTCAAGCCGAAGGCACATCGGTTCTCGTGGGCTCCAAGGGCATTGAGGTCAACGCGGGGGCCGAGAAGTTGGCGAATAGCCCTCTTGACCAAGATCGCATCGCGGCCTTTGCGATCAACGTCAAGTCGGCGACCGACCCGAGCGTACGCACGTTGAGCGGGGATTCGGTGAAGTGTGGCGGCGACGAAAACTGTCAGATGGCCTGCCCACAGGGCAACTGCGCCGTCGTGTGCGAAGCCAACGCCACGTGCGTCGCCTCATGTAGTGGTGGGCGGTGCGCGCAGACGTGTCAGCCCGGCGCCAACTGCACCTTCACCTGCAGCGGCGGAGCTTGCGAGCAAAGCTGCGAGGACGCGAGCTGTCGTACGACGTGCAGCGGCGGCGGATGCAAGACGAAGAACTGAGTACGAATTACCAGCCGATGACCTTGACGGCCCCATTGCGGTTGTTGTTGGAGCCGTTGCCGAGTTGACCAAAGATATTGGCGCCCCAGCAGCGTCCGCCACCGCTTTTGAGCACGACGCAGCTGTGCGAGTCGCCCGATGTAATCCAGGCCACGCCGCTCAACTCCACTGGGATGACCGGCTCGAAGCTGTGCGTATTGGTACCATCGCCAAGCTGACCGGAGCGGTTTGAGCCCCAGCAGCGCACCGTGGCGTCATCGAGCAGCGCGCAGGTATGCGTCGTGCCACCGCTCAATTGCGCCGCGCCCGAGAGCCCAACCACAGCGACGGGTACGAACTGATTGGTGCTCGAGCCGTCGCCCAGGCGACCCAGATCATTGCCGCCCCAGCAGCGCGCGCTCTTGTCGCTGAGTAGTGCACAGGTGTGCGAGCGGCCGGCCGTCAACTGCACGACGTCGGCCAGCTCGAAGACCTCAACGGGCACGCTGCGATTGTCGAAGCTCTCATCACCGAGCTGGCCCGTGTCGTTTCGGCCCCAACATCGAACCGTCTTATCGCGAAGCCGCGCACAGCTGTGGTGGCCGCCGGCGACGATCTGCTCGATCGTGTTCAGTCCGTCAACCTGAGCCGAGCCCAGCACACGGCCAAGCTGGCCCGATTCATTGTTTCCCCAGCAACGGGCCGTGCCGTCTCGAAACAGTGCACAGGTATGGGTGCCCCCGGCGGCCAGCTGCACCACGTCACTGTATCCGACCGCGACGGCTGCCGACTGAGGCTCGGTCCAACTCTCGCCGAGCTGGCCGTCTTCGGTCTCGCCCCAGCAACGCACGCCGCCGCCGGTAGAGAGCGCGCAGACGTGCGCATTGCCAGCAGCAAGCTCGGCGACCTCGAAGTCTTCGAGGCCGACGACCTCCACCGGGTACTTGCGCTCTGCACGGGTGGTATCGCCGAGCTGTCCGCTCTGGTTGTCACCCCAACAAAGCACCCGTCCATCGGAGACCAACGCACAGTTAAAGGCCAGACCGGCCTCGATCTGAACCAGATAGGGATCCCCGCTTGAATCCGGCACGCAGTCGTAGCTCCTCACCGTGACTTCATTGTCGTCGAGTATCCCATTGCCATTGGTGTCGTAGCCCGAGAGCAGCAACGTGCCGCCCTTCGGACAGTTCTCACCTTCGGGCTCGACCAGGCTGCGACTCATAAAGGGCCCCCCGTCGACCCCCTCTGGATCGCTACAACCCATCGCAAACACTACAGCCATTGCAACCATCCCGCTTCGAATCACGACCGTGTTCATTGAGCTCTCCTACGCTTTGCCAGATGACGCTGACAAAATGCTATCAGCCTTCGCCTTTGAGTCAATCAACTCGCTTGCGACAAGCTGCGGCCCCAGCGCCTGACCTAGCTCTTCGAGATGCTTTGAGGGGAGGCCGAGCTCCTGGCTCGTCGCGATCCAGTTCTTGACATACATGCGGGTCTGGGCGCCGACCTTGGTAAAGTGCACGCGCAGATAGGTCTCGAGATCGAAGGGAATGAGTTGCGTGGCCAAAAACAAGACCATGCGCATGATCATCGGATTGAGCAGGCGAAGCGCCAGCGGCGTGGTCGTCTTTTGGTGACCCGAGACCATGGCGAGACCCTCGCGTCGTGCGCCGTGAATC
The DNA here is from genome assembly GCA_013697635.1 of Lujinxingiaceae bacterium. Classification (GTDB taxonomy): domain Bacteria; phylum Myxococcota_A; class Bradymonadia; order Bradymonadales; family Bradymonadaceae; genus JACCWM01. Next base: position 68,886 of record JACCWM010000037.1, read on the forward strand.
CGCTTCATGTTTGCCGCGCTGCGCACTTGTGCAAAAGACCAATCGGCGGCCTCGAGGCCCATGATGAAGGTCATGAGAACAACGCTCGGATAAGTCGACTTCTCGCTGAGCCCGTGGGCAACCTTGCTCGGCAACCCGCCCTTTTTCAGCCATTTGACTGCCGCCTCCACATGCTCCTTGGGCCCCTCGAAGGGATGAGGAGCAAGGGGCGGAAACCAGTAGGCCGTGCCCGGCTCCAAGACGTCCTCGCCGGGCAGCGGCGCCGGATAACTGATCTGGGTGATCAGCCCGGTCACCGTGCGCGCCACGTCAAAGTGCTCGGCGATGAAGTCGCGATCGTCCATGCCGTTGCAAAGCGAGACGAGCACGGCATCGCCAAGGCGCGCGGCAAAGTCGCCAAACCAGCCGCCGCGAAGCCCATTCGACGGAATACACAGATAAACCTGGTCAAAGCTCGTGCGCTCGAGCTCTTCGAGCGTACTCAAGACCGCCTCGGCCTTGAAGCGAAGCGGCGCGGCCAGGCCCAGGCGGCCATGATCATAGAGCACAAAGCCAGCTTCACACTCCGCAACGTACTTGGGACGCACGTAAAAACTCACCTCGGCGCCTGCAAGCTGCAGGTGGTAGCCAAAGACTTGCCCGACGCTTCCCGCGCCCATGATCAAAACCTTCATTTTTCCTCTCTTTGGCTTATCTCAAAATCAACGTGCAATGGTCTGCGCTGCTGCTTTTTTGGCCGCCTCGAGCACCCGGTCAGCTAAAATGACACCCTTGAAGAAGACAACCTCGGCCGGCGCTTCGATAAGCTTTTGACGATCGGCCTTGAGCCGCTCGCTGACCACGAGCACCAGCGCCTTGTCACGCAGCGCGGCCAGGCGCGCGATGCGCCGCTCCAGATAGGCCAGACGCCAGAATCCGACGATCTCCACGTAGACCTCGCCACCATCGGGCGCGATCAGCACGTAGTCGGCCACGATCACCTCGTTGTCGTCAAGATCGAGGATCGTGCCACGCCGCTCCAGGCGCCAGTCACTCTCGAGTTTGGCAAAGCGCTCCTCGAACCAGCGCTCCTCTTTGGCCACCCACTGGCCCTTCATCTTATAGTGCGAGAGCAGCCCGTCCTTGGAGCTGAGCACAAACTCCGAGCCCTTGTTCTTGGCGTCCTCCTGCAGCTCAGCGCGAAGGCTCCAGCGTGGAATGTTGACCAACGCCGGCAGAAACTTGGCCATCTGCAGGCCGTACTTGCGACTCTGGCTGAACAGGCTCGCCGGCCCGTCGATGATCACCTCGTAGCCACCTTCGGTGCGCCGCGCGCTGTGCATGAGGCGGTGAAACTTGAGCGCTGAGAACAGGTAGCGAAGCTTGTTGGAGTCGACGTCCTCGATGCTCATGACCAGGCTGCTCGCACGGTAGAGTATGGCCTGGGCGAGCGCGAGATTGTAGCGGGCGAGCAACTTGTCGGCGCTGAGCGTCTTGAACTTGACCAGGCGCTGGCGCGCCTCGAGATCAGCGTAAAGGCCGGCCTCGCACTGCTCGGGCGCGATGCCAAGCTCGGCTGCGGCAAGCTCGAGCACTTCGGCTCGAATCTGGGCATCCTCGAGCGCGCCACGGGCCGCGGCCAGCGTGAACACCACGCGCCGAATATCTGCAGGATCACAGGGCGCCGCGGTTTCAAATTCGCTTCGATCGTCGAGCAGCTTTGCCAGACCACGCCAGATCAGAAAATCGGTGCCATGGCCGATCACCTCCTCGACCGACTCCACAATCACTTGGCGCTCGAGTAGCACACCGGCCTCGAAGATCGCGATCAGCTCGGCTGCCCGCGCGATCGCCGCCGGCTGGGTCACGTCCAGATAGTAGGGCTCGACGCGCCCCTTCTTGACGCGAGCGCGCACCAGATCACTTGTAAGCATCGTGCTCCCTTCGCCGCTGGCTGACGAAGGTCTCGACCGAGTCGGCCGTCACCAGCTCGTAGAGGATCGCGCGCTTGCCCACGCCGCGACGCAAGATGCGTCCCAGACGCTGCACGTGCTCGCGCACCGAGCCCGAGCCGGCCAGGATCACGGCCACGTTGGCCTCGGGCACATCGACGCCCTCATTGAGCACCTTGCTCGTGACCAGGGCGCGGTAGAGGCCGGCATTGAACTTGGCCAGGATGTCGCGACGCTCCTTGATCTTGGTCTCGTGGGTGATCGAGGGGCACAGCGCGCGCTCGCTGATCTGGTAGACCGTCGCGTTGTCGTTGGTGAAGATGATCACGCGGTCGTCGTGGTGCTCGCGCAGTATGTCGAAGAGCACCGCCAGCTTGTTTTGGTGCACCAGCGCGATTTGTTTTTGCGCGCGGTAGGCCTTGAAGGCCGCCCGGCCCTCGGGCGATCGGCTGGTCGCGGCCAAAAAGCGCTGCCAGCCGCCGCGCGCACCCATTGAAATGCGGTTGCTGTCCACGAAGCCACGATACTGCGCGCGCGCCTCGCTGTAGCGCAGGGCATCGTCGGGCTGCATCGCAATCTCGAGCGTGCGCACCTCGTAGTCGGCCAAAATGTCGCCGGAGAGCTCCTTGATCGTGCGCTCATAAACCAGCTCACCGACAAGCTCGGTGAGCTCAACGTGCTTGCCGTCAGCGCGCTCGAGCGTGGCCGTCAGCCCGAGACGAAACGGTGCGATCACCGACTCGGCCGCCTGGCGAAAGACCTGACCGGGCAAGTGGTGCACCTCGTCGAAGACGACCAGCCCAAAGCGCGCACCCAGGCGATCCATGTGGATCGCGGCCGAGTCGTAGGTGCTCACCGTGATGTCCTCGATCTCGTGGTAGCCGCCGCCAAGCATGCCGATCGGGCGCTTGAAGACCCGCGCAAGCTGGCCACACCACTGGTCGAGCAAATCGAGCGTGGGAACGACCACAAGCGCCGAGCGCCCGGCCTGCTCGATGGCCATCTGGGCGACATAGGACTTGCCCGACCCGGTCGGCAGCACCACCAACCCGCGTTTTCCTGCCGCCAGCCACGCCTCGACCGCTTCGCTTTGATGCTCGAACGGCTTGAGCCGCGCCTCGCACGTCAGCGCTATCTCGGCGTAGCCGCGCGCCTGATCGTGCACCGTATAGCCGGCACGCAAGAGCGCACCCAGCACATGACGATAGTGAAAGGCCGACGCCCGGTGATGGGCGACACGCTCGTCATAGACCAGGGCAGGCCACAGCACCACGCCGGCCTCCAGACCTGAGACGAGGATCGTGCCCTGATCAAAGCTCAGCGTGACTTGCTGTTGTGCGTTGGCAGGCGCCGAGTCGTCCAGGCGCAGCGTGAGCGGTTTTGACATCAAAAGTGTCCCAACAAAAAATGCAGGATTTGCACCGGCTGTGCTAATCTCGTCTCGCTGACCACGATCTAACACGAAGCAGCGCACTGCTCCAGCGCCCTGCCAAGAGTTGACCTTGGCCATAACCGTTGATAGCGTGTCTGGGCTTCTATTGATACAATACGAAAGACCTGTGGGTGGTTTGAAGACACAAATCCCATCGGGCAACACTACTCTTGAGGGCCAGGTGACCCGGAGTCCACGAACGTGTCCCTTTTAGACCAGAACTATCGACTCGAACCCGGACAGGTGTTCGAGGGGAAGTACCGCATCCTGCGTGAGCTGGGTCGCGGCGGCTTCGGCATGGTCTTTTTGGGCTACCAAGAGGCGATGGATCGCCACGTCGCGCTCAAGGTGCTCAATCCGGGCGTCGGTGCACAGGCTCCAAGCGCGCGCGAGCGTTTTCTTCGCGAAGTCAAAATCATCAGCAAGCTGCGCCACCCAAACACCGTCACGATCCACGACTATGGCGAGAACGTCGACGGCGTCGTCTACATGGTGCTCGAGTTCGTCGAGGGCGATACCCTCAAGGATTTGCTGCGTCGCGAGGGCGCCCAGGAGCCGATTCGCGCTCTGATGCTCGCCCGCCAGGTCGCCCGCTCGCTCTCGGAGGCCCACCGCCACGGCATCGTGCACCGTGATCTCAAGCCGGCCAACATCATGGTCATGGACATCGAGGGCGAGTCCGACGTGATCAAGGTCCTCGACTTCGGTGTCGCACGCCTGCTCGGCGCCAACGAGGCCGACCTCACCTCGGTGGGCGTGCCCGATGGCGAGCGCGCACTGATCGGTACACCGCGCTACATGAGCCCCGAGCAGGTGCGCGGCGAGTCGCTCAACGCACCAAGCGACATCTACAGCATGGGCCTGATCCTCTACGAAATGCTCGTCGGCGCGCCGGCCGTTCAGGGCGATACGACCATGGGACTGATTGGTCAACAGCTCAGCCCGGAGCCGCTTCGCCTGCCCGCGCTGCAGACCATGCACCCGGATCTGCAGCACCTGGTGCGAAAGGCCACCCAGAAAAGCATCACACTTCGCCACGCCTCTGCCGAGGCCTTCGCCGACGAGGTCGAACAGGTCGCCATGATCATGACCGGCGGCAGCGCCAGGCTCAGCGGACCGATCCCGGTGCCCGCGCTCCTGCGTCACTCAGGAAGCTGGGATGCCGTTCCCAATGACCCAAGCGGCAATTGGAACCAGCAAACACCCAACCACGTCGGCCAAGCTAACACCGGAGCGTTGCGCCAACAAAATTTCTCACCCGATGAATTCGAAACCGCCCCGCGCCAGCGCACCCTCAATCCGGCGACAGGTCGATTGAGCGCCGTCAGCGCACCCGATCACACGGTCGGCGAGCTTCCGAGCAATACGCCCCAGCGCACCTCGGTGCCCATTCGACCCACGGGCAGGATTCCGGCCGTCGAACCCAGGCGCCAGCCCAATCAAGCGGCCGCGGGCTCCCCGGTGCCGCTGATGGGCTATCAGGACGACTTCATCGAGCAGGACGACTTCTTGGGCGTGCGTTCAGGCGATTTGCCTCCGCCTCCGATGCAAGAGAACAATCCATTCGCGCTGCCCGAGCCTGTCGAAGAACAACCGCCGACGGCCCAAGAGGAGCTGCCCCGCGCTGCCGAGCAGGCCGCGCTGGTTGATTTCTCCGTCAACATCGTCGTGATCATGGTGCTGGCCACGCTCGCCGTGGCCAGCGTCTTCGTCACGTTTTTGTTCACTGCAGCGGTCGTCGAGCAATTTTTTAGCGGCGCGTTCAAGCTCGTCACCACGACGATCATCGCCCTGGGCATCCCGCTCTTGACCATCCTGGGCGAGGGCAGCCAGCGCGAGCGCTTCCACGTGATCAAGAAGCCTATCGATCGCGTCCGACGCATCTGCATCGCCACCGCGCTGTTCGGCCTGGCGGTCATCTTACTCATCGGGCTCTTGATGGCTGGCACCGTGACCAGCGAGCTGCGCAACAATCCCAACTGGTTTTTGCGCTCCTCGGCGGCGGTGGCCTCCGAACCCGGCGCCTTTGCCAATCTCAATCGGCAGATCTCTTTTGGTCTGGCCGACGTGGTAGAATCCACAACGAGCACCTTTGGACTCTACTCGGCGCCCAAAGCGCGCGAGGCAAAGGGCGGCCCGACGATCTTGGCGCCCGCGCCCACGCGACCGACGCGCCCTACACCGACCACCATTGAAGAGAGCTCGGCAACGTCGCCTGAGGAAAGTGAGCAAATCGCACCGACCCCCGAGCGCCCCCGTGGGCCAGCACCCACGCGCAACCGAGACACCGCTCCCAAAGACACACCCAAAGACGCGCCCAAGGGCGAGTACATCCGCTGGTAGACCCACAAGCACCTGTAATCGCTCAACTTTTACCCGAGAAGCCATGTCCAGCCACCGCTCCCGCCGACAACCTCGCGTCAACGTCAACCTCGACGTCACTTTGCAAAACGCCCAGGGAGAGACCGTCTTCAAGACCAAGAATGCCTCCTACGACGGCGTATTCTTGCTCTGCCCAAAGCCGCTGCCCCTTCGAAAGCTCATTCGCTTTCGCGCGCGCCTCAGTGAGGACGAAGAGTTGCAGATGATCGGCCTGGTCGCCCATACGATCAACGCCTCCGACGCTGCCGAGCAAAAGCGCCCGGCCGGTATGGGTATTCAGCTCTTCTCGGTCGGCCAGGAGACCCACCAGCGCTGGCGCGACTTCATCAGCGAGCAGTACCACCAAAATCCCGAAACGCGCGCCGTCGTCGAGGCCAATGC
>JACCWM010000049.1 GCA_013697635.1 Lujinxingiaceae bacterium
AGCTACGACTGCGCCTGCAACGCCGGATTCGAGTTCAACGGCACGACCTGCGTCGACATCAACGAGTGCGCGCTCAACGCCGCGATCTGCGGGCCGGGCACATGCCAGAACCTCGAGGGCAGCTACGACTGCGCCTGCAACGCCGGATTCGAGTTCAACGGCACGTCTTGCGTCGACGTTGACGAGTGCGCGCTCAACGCCGCGATCTGCGGGCCGGGCTCATGCCAAAACCTCGAGGGCAGCTACGACTGCGCCTGCAACGCCGGATTCGAGTTCAACGGCACGACCTGCGTCGACATCGACGAGTGCGCCCTTAACGCCGCGATCTGCGGGCCGGGCACATGCGAGAACATTGAAGGCACCTACAACTGCGTTTGCAACGACGGATTCGAGTTCAACGGCACGTCTTGCGTCGACGTTGACGAGTGCGCCCTGGCCGAGCTGAACGAATGCAGCGAAAATGCAACCTGCACCAACACTGCCGGTGGCTACGCTTGTGGGTGCAACATTGGTTTTGCCGGCGACGGCACCATCTGCGCCGTGGTCATCGCCATCACCGAGCCGTCTCAAGGCTCGCTGACCAACGATGCGCGGCCGGTTGTGCACGGCACGGCAAATCCGGGAGCCACAGTGATCATCACGATAAACGGTGTCGAAGTCGGCGCGGCCGAGGCCGATGAGAACGGGCTGTGGGAGTTCACACCGACCGAAGACATCGAGGACGGAGACGCGTTGATTGTGGCCAACGACAATTACAGTTACGCGCAGGTGACGATCACGATCGATACCATCGCGCCCGAGCTCGAGGTCTACACGCCCGTCCACGAGGAGATCTACCTGGTAAGCCCGGAGACGATCGAAGGCAGCGCCGAGGCGCTCGCTCAGATCGACATCGTGATCAATGACGAGCACATCGGCTCGACGACGGCCGACGCCAATGGTGAGTGGTTCTTCGAGTTCGATGCAGAACTTGCCGATGGCGAATACACGTTGGTCGTCACGGCCACCGATGCCGCTGGCAACCAGACCGAGGTGGTCGTCGACTTCATTGTCGACTCGACTGCCGAGCTGATCATCTTGCAGCCTTCGCAAGATGCCGTGGTGCGCACGGCGACGCCCACCGTCTCCGGTGAAGCCGAACCTAACGCCGTGATCGAGATCATCATCGACGGCGTCGTCGTTGGCACGGTCGTCGCGGATGACAACGGCGCCTGGAGCTGGCGTCCCGACGAAGCGCTGGCCGAGGGCGAGCTTACGGTTACAGCCCGGGCCGCTTCGCCTGCGGGCAACCGCGTGGACAGCGTCACCTTCACGATCGACACGAGCACCACCGGCGTGACGATCGACTCGCATCAAGACGGGGATCTGATCAACGACGCCAGTCCCGTGATCTCCGGTGGTGCCGCGCCACTGGCCACGGTCACGATTTTTGTCGACGGTGAGGAGCGTGCCACGGTAACGGCCGACGAGAATGGCAACTGGTCGTGGACGCCCGACGTCGATCTTGGCGAGGGCGACCACACCATCAGAGTCGTCGCCGACGACGACGGCATCGTCACCGACGCCAGCATCGAGATCACCATCGACACCCTTGCTCCGCCCCTGGTGGTTATCAGTCCCGTCGATGGGCAGGTGATAGCGGCCGAGGGGGGCGTCGTTTCGGGAAGCTCCGAGGCTGGCGCGAGCATCGATGTCTTCCTCAACGGTGTGCTCATCGGCACGACGACCGCCGACGCCAACGGCTCATGGAGCGTTGCTCTGCCTTCAAACCTCGACCCTGAGGTTGATCAGGCACTGCGCGTCACGGCCACCGACCCAGCAGGCAACTCGAGCGAGGTCGAGCTCACCTTCTTTATCGAGCGCGACGATGAGCTGCCGACCCAGCTCGGCCGCTTCAGCGGTGGCGGTTGCACCTGCTCTTCGACCTCGGGCTCGCAGCCGGGCGCGTTCTTGCTGCTCGCCGCCTTGGTGCTGATCACCGTTCGCCGCCGCGCTCGCAAGAGCGTGAAGTTGTAAGCCAGGCGGCAACTTCTCCAGGCAATAACCATTCGACAGCTCCCCTCGCCATACGGCCGAGGGGAGCTGTCGTCGTTTGGCGCGACGATCTCGGGCGCAGGCAGCGCTGGATTTGCATTGAATTAATTGTATATACTCGCGTCAGTACTCAGAACCCGACGGCTCGAAACTCAGCACCCCAAGGCGCTCCCATGAACAAGTCCCTTCTTCCGGCCACCCTGGCTATCGTGGCCTGTCTTCTGCCTGCCACAGTGCCAGCGCAGTCCAATGACGCGCTGAGCAAGGGCGAGATTTCGGTAGATATCGTCGACGTCCAGGGCAGCGAGGTGCCCAAGGTGATCGTCAAAGGTGTGATCGATGCACCGCCGGCCAAGGTGTGGAGGATCATCTCGGACTGCAACCACTACGCCAAGCGCATGCCGCGCATCAAAGCATCCAAGCAGCTCGAGAAAAAGGGTGACACGGTCATCTGCGAGGTCACCGTCGGGCTACCGTTTCCGATGTCCGATCTGCGTGCGACGACCACGGCCAAGCATGTGGAAGGGCCGACGGTGTGGTCACGCCACTGGACCTTGATCGAGGGTGACTACGAGATCAACAACGGGAGCTGGGAGATCAGCGCATTTGCCGGAGATCCCAACCGCAGTTTCGCCGTCTACACCGTGCACGCTGTGCCAAACACTGCTGTACCGGCCTGGATGCGACGGCGCGCCCAGGAGTCTTCGATGCCCGACATCATTCGCAGAATCCGCGAGGAGGTCAAGAAGCTGCCCTGAGAGCCCGCCAACAGAGTCGGCTCCCCGGCAGCGACGATCTCCCCAGGGTCGGCTGCCCTGAGGCCCCGGCGATCGAGACCGTTGCAGGGCGAGCGCGTCGGCGCCTCTCTTTTTTGCAGCTTTTGATTTGACCTGCTGAACAAGTGTTTAATATGGCGAGCTCGGTGGCTGTAGGACAGTGACGAAATCCAGACGAGCTCTTGCCGCGCGGCTGTATGCGCGGGCGTGTCATGCTCTTGAATCCTTTGAGAGATTGGCCATGGCTCACGGCTTGCGCATTCAGAAATCTGATTCTATCTACTTTGTGACCAACCGCTGCACCAACGAGATGCACATGCTGCGCCCCGGCCCGGCGGTCAACGCGATCATCTTGGGCTGTCTGGCGCGCGCCGT
>JACCWM010000077.1 GCA_013697635.1 Lujinxingiaceae bacterium
GTGCACCACTTCATGGACAAGGACGGCTGGACCTTTGTGGCCGAAGACGGCGCCACGGGCGACACGCTCCACGGCCTGGACTTCCTACACCAGATCTACACCGGGGCAGACCCGGACTATTCGGGACGCGTCACGGTGCCGGTGCTGTGGGACAGCCGAGAGCAGACGATCGTCTCGAACGAGTCCTCCGAGATCATCCGGATGCTGAACTCCGCCTTCGACGAGTGGGGCGACGCCTCGCTCGACTTCTACCCGCAGGCGCTGCGCGGCGAGATCGATGCCGTCAACGCGCTGGTCTATCCGGCGATCAACAACGGCGTCTACCGCGCCGGCTTCGCCACCAAGCAGCACGCTTACGAGGAGGCCGTCTACGAGCTCTTCGAGAGTCTGACACAATACGAGCAGCTGCTCTCCAAGCAGCGTTTCCTCTGTGGCGACGTGCTCAGCGAGGCCGACATCGCCATGTTTCCCACGCTGTTGCGCTTTGACGCCGTCTACTACAGCCACTTCAAGTGCAACGTGCGCCGCATCATCGACTATCCAAACCTCTGGAACTATCTCAAGGACATCTACCAGATCGAGGGCGTCGCCGAGACCTGCAATCTCGATCACATCAAGCACCACTATTATGCCAGCCACGAGAACATCAACCCCACGCGCATCGTGCCCGTTGGCCCGGCCATACGCTTCGATGAGCCCCACGACCGCGACCGCTTCAACAAGAAATAGAAAATAACAGGCAACAACTCTCCCCTCGCGCTCGATAACAGATCGAGAGCTTCGCGCCGCCTGCGTGCGCCAAGAGCTCTCGAAGAATTCAATCGACGCTTATGAGAGGAGAGTCATGCTTGCACGCATAGCATCAGGGGCTGTTTTGGGAATTGACGCTTATCGCGTCGAGGTCGAAGTCGACATCGCCTGCGGACTGCAGGTCTTTCACGTCGTCGGACTACCTGACGGCGCCGTACGCGAGAGCCGGCTTCGCGTGCCCTCGGCCATCGAGAACGCCGGCTTCGAGTTCCCCTTCGAGCGCATCACGGTCAACCTCGCGCCAGCCGACGTGCGAAAAGACGGCACCGCCTTCGATCTGCCCATGGCGATCGGAATTTTGGCCGCCGAGCGCAAGATCCCGCTCACCCGCGAGCACTTCAACCTGGCCGACTACCTGATCGTCGGCGAGCTCAGCCTCAATGGCGAGGTGCGCCCGATCCGGGGCGCCCTTCCGCTGGCTGTGATGGCCCGAGACGCCGGACTTCGCGGCATCATACTGCCCCGCGAGAACGCTCACGAGGCCGGCGTTGTCGCCGGCATCGACGTCATCGCGGTCAACCACCTCACCGAGGTCACATCGTTCATTCGTGGCACCCTCGACATTGCGCCGACCGAAGTCCAGATTGACGATCCCGAGGAGGTCTTTTCGAACTACGCCGTGGACTTCAACGAGGTCGCGGGCCAGGAGAGCGTCAAGCGAGCCCTCGAGGTCGCAGCTGCCGGCGGCCACAACGTCTTGCTCATCGGCCCGCCCGGATCTGGAAAGTCCATGCTCGCCAAGCGCATCGCCACGATCTTGCCGGTCATGAGCTTTGAGGAGTCGCTCGAGACCACCAAGGTCTACAGCGTCACAGGCCAGCTCGCCGCCGGTCACGGCCTGGTGCGCTGCCGGCCCTTTCGCTCACCCCACCACACGATAAGCGACGTCGGCATCGTCGGCGGAGGCAGCGGCATCCCTCGCCCTGGCGAGGTCAGCCTTGCTCACAACGGCGTGTTATTCTTGGACGAGCTGCCCGAGTTTCGCCGCAACGTGCTCGAGGTCATGCGCCAGCCCCTCGAAGACGGCGTCGTCACGATCAACCGAAGCCTCACCACGCTCACCTATCCGGCCAACGTCATGCTGATCGCCGCGATGAACCCCTGTCGCTGCGGCTTCTTTGGCTCTCCGCAAAAGCGCTGCGTTTGTCCGATCGAGCAAGTGCGCGACTACCGAAACCGCATCTCCGGCCCGCTCATGGACCGCATCGACATCCACGTCGAGGTGCCGGCCGTGCCGTACCGAAAGCTCAAGGGCGTGCGCCGCGGCGAGTCGTCGGCCGACATTCGACACCGCGTCCAGCAAGCGCGCAACCTGCAAGGGCGCCGCTTTGCCGACTGCGGCCTGCACGCCAACGCGCAGATGGGCCCCTCCCATCTGCGCGCTCACTGCCAGGTCGACGAGGCCGGCCACGACCTGCTCGAAATGGTCGTCGACCGCCTCGGCATGAGCGCGCGTGCTTACGACCGGATCTTGAAGGTCGCGCGCACCGTCGCCGACCTCGCTCAAAGCTCCACAATCGAGGCCAGCCACATCTCCGAAGCCGTACAATACCGCTCGCTTGATCGCCAGCTTGGCCGCGACCGGGCTGCTTGAGGGCACAAAAAAGCCGTGCACGGGATCGGCGCCCCGTGCACGGCTTTTTTGTGCCTGCATTGATCAGTGCAGCCACTGAGACCAGCTAAACCTGCTCTCTTGCTTCCTCTTCCTCTTCGCCGACCTTGGCGTTGGCGAAGAATCCAAAGGTGAGCTCGTCATTTTTGTCGACGTCGATCTCGACGTCGCCGCCGTGCTCCAGGCGCCCGAAGAGGATCTCTTCGGCCAGAGGCTGCTTGACGTGTCTCTGGATGATCCGGCCCAGCGGCCGGGCGCCAAGCTTCTCGTCGTAGCCGCGATCGGCGAGCCACTGGCGCGCTAGGTCGGTGAGGCTGATGCGCACCTCACGGTCGCCCAACTGCTCCTCGAGCTCGGTGATGAACTTGTCGACCACGCGCAGCATCACGTCGACATGCAAGGGTTTGAAGACGATCGTCGCATCGAGACGGTTTCGAAACTCCGGCGAGAAAGCCTTCTCCAGCGCCTTGGAGCTGCGCGAGAGATCGATGCCCTTGTTGAAGCCGACGACGTTTTGGTTCATCTCCTGGGCACCGGCGTTGCTCGTCATGATCAGGATCACGTTTCGAAAGTCCGCCTCACGCCCGTTGTTGTCGGTGAGCCGCGCGGTATCCATGACCTGGAGCAAGACGTTGTAGATGTCCGGGTGGGCTTTCTCGATCTCGTCGAGCAGCAAGACGGCGTGCGGTGTCTTGCGAATCTGCTCGGTGAGCAGGCCGCCCTGATCGTAGCCCACGTAGCCCGGAGGCGCGCCGATCAAGCGGCTGACGGCGTGGCGCTCCATGTATTCGGACATATCAAAGCGGATAAACCCGATGCCAAGCGCCAGCGCGAGCTGGCGGGCGACCTCGGTCTTGCCCACACCGGTGGGCCCGGCAAAGATGAAACTGCCCACGGGCTTGTCCGGTCGCGTCAGACCGGCGCGGCTCATCTTGACCGAGGTGACGACGGCGTCGATCGCCTCGTCTTGGCCGAAGACGTTGCTCTGCAGCGCGATGCGCAGGTCGTGGAGGCGATCCTTCTCGCTTCCCTGCACACGGATCTCTGGGATGCGCGCAATCTTGGCCACGACCTCCTCGATGTGGGCGACGTCGATGACGTTGTCCGCATAGCGATCGCGGTGAATGCGATGGCGCGAGCCGGCCTCGTCGATCACGTCGATCGCCTTGTCCGGAAGCGCGCGCTCGAGGATGTGCTTGGCCGCCAGCTCGGCCGCCAGGCGCAGGGCCTCGACGGTGTAGACCACGCCGTGAAAGTCCTCGTAGTGCTTCTTGAGCCCGAGCAGGATCGCGTGGGTCTCCTCGAGCGTGGGCTCGACGATGTCGACCTTTTGAAAGCGTCGGGCCAGCGCCCGATCACGCTCGAAGCTCTTGCGAAACTCCTCGTGGGTGGTCGAGCCGATGCAACGAATCGCGCCGGTGGCAAGCGCCGGCTTGAGGATGTTCGAGGCGTCCATCGTGCCGCCGCTGGTGGCGCCGGCGCCGACGATCGTGTGGATCTCGTCGATGAACAAGATCGCGCCCTTGCGCTTTTGCAAAGCCTTGATCACGGCCTTGAGGCGCTGCTCGAACTGGCCACGAAACTTCGTGCCGGCGAGCAGTCCGCCCAGATCGAGCGAGTAGATCGCCGAGTCCTTGAGCACGGCCGGAACCTCACCCAGCGCGATTTGGCGGGCCAAACCCTCGGCCACGGCCGTCTTGCCGACGCCCGGCTCGCCGACAAAAATCGGGTTGTTCTTGCGGCGCCGACACAAGATCTGGATCGTGCGCTCGATCTCGCGCTCACGTCCGATCAATGGATCGATGTGGCCCTTGTTCGCCCGATCGACGAGGTTGGTGCAATAAGCCTCCAAGGGGTTGCGCAGGGCCTCACCCTCGTCCTCCTCCTCGTTGAAGGGATTGTCCTCCCACTCGTCTTCGGGAAAGTCGTCGTCCTCGCCCCCCTTGCCCTCCTCGACCTTGGAGATGCCATGGGCGATGAAGGAGACCACGTCGAGGCGCGTGACGCCCTGGCTCTCCAAAAAATAGACCGCGTGCGAGTCCGGCTCGCTGAACAAGGCCACGAGCACGTTGCCCCCGTCGACCTCGCTCTGGCCCGAGGAGCGCACGTGCATGATCGCGCGTTGCATCACGCGCTGAAAGGCCACCGTCTGAACCGGCTCGGCCGTCGTGCCCGCAGGCAATCGGTCGAGCTGCTCATCTAAAAAGGTCTCCAAGTCCCGCTTGAGCTGCTCGACGTTGGCCCCGCAGCTGCGCAGGGTGCGCCGGGTCGTCTCGTCAAAGCAAAGCACGTAGAGCAGGTGCTCGAGCGTCAGATACTCGTGGCGACGTTGCTTCGCCTCGCGTACCGCCGAGTAAAGTGCGATCTCCAAGTCTTTTTGAATCATTGCCTTAACTTCGGGAAAGCACCCATTTTTCGGAGGCATCCGCCCTCGAGCCTGTCATGCTTTCATCCGCCTCTATTCGGGTTCCATGGTGACCATCAGCGGATGCCCTTCTTGACGGGCCCACTGCATGGTTGTCTCAACCTTCGTCTCAGCCACTTCCCGCGTGTAGATGCCAACCACGCTCAGGCCATGCTTGTGCACGCGCAACATGATCTGGGCGGCTTCCGCGGCGGACTTGTAAAACACCACCTCGAGCACATGCACCACGAACTCCATCGTCGTAAAATCATCATTGTGAAAGATGACTTTGAAGAGCTTGGGCTTCTTGACTTGCGACTGCTTCTTGGTGACTACGTCGTCTTCAAGTTCGGACTGACTCAATTTTCTCGACTCCCAAATCGCCCACTAAGACAAAAAACTCAGGGCAGCTGCCCGTACCTTAGAAATTGCGCCACGCCCACACGCTCCGATTGAGCGCCAAGCGTTGCATTGAACCATCAAAGCAGCTACGAACTTGCTCGATGGGTCGGCGCCACAAGTATTTGGTTTGGCGGGGACGACCTATCTGTTACAGATCTTAAGCGCCTTTTTGAACAATCCCAACATTGCGAAGCTGAAAAATCCACTCGCTTTTTAAAACCTCGCCGCTGACAAACTTATGCCTACTGTGCCCTTCAACGATCCCGTCCTGTGGTTTGATAATTGGTTCGCTCAAGCCCAGGCCCTGCCTGTGCCCGAGGCCAATGCCATGACCCTGGCCACGGTCGCCGACGACGGACAGCCGTCGCTGCGCATTGTGCTCCTCAAGGACTTTGACCGCAAGGGCTTTGTCTTCTACACCAACGGCCAAAGCCGCAAGGGCTATCAGCTCGCCCACCACCCGCTGGTCGCGCTCAACTTCTACTGGCGCGAACTCGCCCGACAGGTGCGCATCGAGGGCGGCGTCGAGCCCGTCAGCGACGAGGAGGCCGACGCCTACTTCGCCTCGCGCCCGCGCGAGAGCCAACTCGGCGCCTGGGCCTCGCTGCAAAGCCAACCGCTGGACAGCCGCGCTGCGCTGCTCGAGCGGCTGGCCGGCTTCGAGGCGCGCTTCGACGGCCAGTCCGTGCCACGACCGGCGCACTGGGGCGGCTGGCGCGTGCTGCCCTCACGCTTTGAGTTCTGGCAAGCCGGCGACTTTCGCCTGCACGACCGCTGGGAATTTCGGCCCGCAGACGACCAGGCCGAGGGCCATCTCTGGCGCATCCAGCGACTTTTTCCTTGAACCCCCTGACGAATTGACCTTTCACTGGGAGAACGCCATGCAAGCAAAAGCACCTCAACAAAGCTATGCCAAACAGGCCGTCTCGCTGATCACGGCGACCCTGCCCATGCTCGGCGTCAACATGGCCGTCTACGCCGCCTTCTTCGTCGCAAGCGTGATCTGGTTTGCCTTCTGGGCAGGCCTCTCCTTTTTGTTTGCCAAGATCTCACCGGCGATTGCCTACGTCTGCATCTTCTTTGCCGTGGGCGCCGGCGCCGGGCTGGTGCGCTTTGCCAAGCGCTACATCTTGTACATGGTCAAGGGCGCCCACATCGCGGCGATGACCGAGAAGCTCAAGGGACGCCACGTTCCCGGCGGCCTGGCCCAGCTCAGCTACGGGCGCAGCATCATCGAGAAGCACTTCAAAGACGTGAGCATGCTCTTTGGCCTCGACATGCTGATCAACGGCACGCTCAAGATGATTTCGCGGCGCGTGATCAACATTACCAGTTGGATTCCGCTGCCCGACGGCGCCAAGAGCTTTGTTCGCATCCTCATCGAGATCCTCAACCGTTCGCTGAGCTACGTCGACGAGGCGATCCTCTCCTATGCGATCTACCGCGAGGAGGACAACGTCTGGAACAGCGCGCGCCACGGCATCGTGCTCTACGGCCAGTGCTACAAGCCGATCTTGATCACCGCCGCCAAGGTCTACCTGATCGGCAAGGTGTTCTTCATCGGCCTGCTCACGATGTTCCTGTTGCCGGCCGCCGCGATCATCTATTTGCTGCCCGACTCCGCCTCGACCGGCATGATCGTGGTGCACATCCTGATCCTGGTCAGCGCTCTCTTCGCCGCCCGCCTCGTCGAGCTCGCCCTCTTCGAGCCCTTCGCACTGGCCTACACCATGGTCACCTACCACGCCGAGATCGCCGGCAAGGTGCCCGATCCGGCCTGGGACCAGCGCCTGCAGGGCATGTCCGACTCCTTTAAGAAGATCGTCGAGCGCGCCGGCTCCGCCGTGAGCAAATCACCGGTCGCACAGCTCGCCCCGGCCCAGTCGCCGCCCGGCAACGGCGGAAATACCGGCCTCTGATTGGCCGTTGTTTGTCGAACTATGATGTTGTATCCCTAGCCCTGCGAACCTTAGGCGTTTGACCTGGCAACTCGATCGAGGAGCAACAATGAAACTGCGCAGAAGAATCTTTGTGGTCGGCGGTGATCTCACCCCCTTTATCGGCAAAATGCACCCGGACTTCATCTGGAAGAAGCACCCGGACTTCGGCACCCGCGAGAACCCCACCCTCGAGCAGTCCCTGTCGGCGGCGATCAACGGCGCGCTGGAGTCGACCGGCGTCGACGCCGCCCAGATCGAGAAGGGTTTTATCGGCAACTTCGCCGGTGAGCTCTTCTCCAACCAGGGCCATATGGGCGCGCTCGCGGTTCGCGCCAACGCCGGGCTGCACGGCAAGCCCTTTAGTCGCGTCGAGGGCGCCTGCGCCTCCGGCGGTCTGGCGATCGTCAGCTGCATCGACGCGCTCTTGGCCGGCTACGACGTGGTCATGGCCGCCGGCGCCGAAGTGCAGACCTCGGTCAGCGCCCGCGACGGCGCCGGCTATCTCGCCCGCGCCGCCCACTGGGACGAGGAGCGCAGCATCGACGAGTTCACCTTCCCGGCCATGTTCGCCCGCCGTGCCAAGGCCTACAAGGCCAAGTACGACGTCACCGACGAGGACATCGCCCACGTCGTGGCCAAGGCCTATGCCAACGCCAACAAAAATCCCAACGCCCACATGCGCGAGGTCAAGGTCGATCTGGCCCACGCCTCCAAAGCCGGCGACACCAACCCCTGCTTTTTGGCCAACACCGAGCTCAAGGACCACCTCAAGGTCAGCGACTGCTCCCAGGTCAGCGACGGCGGGGCGGCGATCATCTTGGCCAGCGAAGAGGGCCTCAAGAAACTTGGCAAGCGCCCCGAAGATTGCGTCGAGATCTTGTCCTACGGCCAGGCCACCGGCCCGCTCGGCCAGGTCGCCGACTACACCGTGCTCGACACCACGGCTCTGGCCGCACAGGAGGCTTATCGCGACGCCGGCATCGGCCCCGACGACGTTCAGGTCTGCGAGGTCCACGACTGCTTCGCCGTCACCGAGGTGCTCATGTACGAGGCCCTGGGCTTTGCCGCGCCCGGCAAGGGCACCGAGCTTGCCAAGCAGGGCGAGACCGGCATCGAGGGCCGCATCCCGGTGAACACCGGCGGTGGCCTGATCGCTTTTGGTCACCCCGTCGGCGCCACCGGCGTCAAACAGGTCCTCGAAATCTTTCGCCAGATGAAGGGCCTTTGCGGCGACTACCAGATCCCCAACAGCCCCAAGATCGGCCTCACGGCGAACATGGGCGGCGATGATCGCTCCAGCGTCTGCATCACCTTGCGAAACGTCGAATAAGGCGCGCGCATCGATCGTTTAGCGCTCGCTCGCTCGCCAGGCAGCGATCAGTTTCTCGGCGTGCTCACGCGCGCCGGCGGTGTCGACGTCCTGCCACTGGCGCTCGCCGATGTCCCACAACCAGAAGGCCTTTTGTGCGTGCAAGGCGCTCACGGCATCGGAGGTGTCGCAGTCGCCGCGGCGGTCGAACTCGGCTCGCAGCGCCTGGACAAAGCCCCGCCCGCACCAGAAGAGGCCGACATCGATCGCGCTGAAGCCGTAAATATCTTTGCCAATGGTCAGGCCGCCCTGCTCTAAGTAGAGCTTGTTGGCGTCGGGCATGTCGAAGATCGTATCGAGCTTGTAATCGATCATCAGGCTGCCCTGCCAATGCGCCTGGCGCTCGGCCTCGAAGCGCTCGGCCAGATCGTCGAAGAGGCCCGGCTCGATGATGTGATCACCCATGGTCAACCAAAACGGCTCGCCGCCGCACACGGCATCGACGCCGGCCAACACCGAGATGCCATTGCGGCCCTGGAAATTCGGGTTGAAGGCCACGTGAAGGCGCATGCCCTCAGGCAACGGCCAGTTCTCGAGCGTCTCTGCGAGCGCTTCGTGGCGGTAGCCCGTGACCACGGTCAAATCGCTCACGCCCAGGCGCGCGAAGTTGTTGATGTGGTAGTCGATCAACGGGCGACCACCGACCTGCGCCAGGATCTTGTGGCCTTCATCGGCGGCGAGCCTGCTGCCCAGGCCGGCGGCCAATATCATGGCATGACGGGTGTGCTCCACGGCTTTGCTCCTCGCATCGTTGGGGGAGGTGTGTCGAGCACTCCCGGGTCAAAATCAGCGACGAGATAACCCGATGCGCGCCTCCCATGCAAGCCTGACAACAAAGGGCCCGTGCCGACTTGGCCAGGCCTTGGCTTTTCGCTACCGAGATTGTCGCTTTGGAATGAAACCTGGCCAATGTCTTGTTTTTAACTCGTCGTAGGTTACTATCAACGAGTATAAAGTTACGTATTGCTTGTCCTTTACCATACGCGACGAGACCTTCCATGAAGACCCACAAGCGCACGGACGGAAAAAAGAGTTTTTGGACCGAGTTGCTCATGTGGGCTCTGGCCAGCACCTTGTCCAGCACGCTGGTCGTGGGCGGCGTCTATCTCACCTCGTCGATGCTCGAATGGGGCATGACGTTGCGAACCTTCGCCTTGCTCGGGGCCGCCCTGCTCTCGCTGACCTGGGGCAGCTGGGCCAGCCTGATCTGGACGGAGAACCGGGCGCTGCGCGTGGTCATGGAGGCCTTGACGATCGTGCCCGGCATCCTGATCTTGGCCATGGGCCTGCTGGGTCTGTACATCGGCTGGGGTAGCTGGTACCTGTGGGCCGGTCTACTGGTTCCAAGCGCCGGCACGATTGCCGCCGCGCTCTTGCTCTCCAATGACACCGTCATGCGCATGAAGACCACCCCTGGCTCTTTGAAATACCTGCTTGGTTTTACGCTCTTTCCGGCCGCCACGGCACTCTCCGCGGCGGCCATCGCCTATCTCTGGTGGGGCTTTGTCACCCGCCCGGTCGAGTCGGACTGGCGCTCACTGCTCAACGTGGCTTCGTTCATGGTCAGTGTGCTCTCCATTGCTCTGGTCACCACCGTGATCCCGGCCATGGTCAGCCGCACTTGCCGCCAACTGGCGGCTTCTTGGCGCAATCGAAGTCTCTAGAAATCCCGCAGCAATCTCCTCGCAGAGGCAGGCCCCGCCGCGGTCGAAGCGCCCAATTACAGTCTATTGTTCCCGAAGTTTGGAGCAACACCCATGAGCAGTCCCCAGACCCTCGACGAGCCCGCGCGCCTCGAAGAGGACACGGCCTTGAGCCCGATCACCGAGGGCGAGTATCCGCGCATCCTCGTGGTCGACGACGAAGTGCACATTCTCAAAGCCGTTCAACGCATGTTCCTTGGCCGAGACGTCGAGATCGTGGTCGCGACCAACGGTGAAGAGGCGATCGAGAAATTAGCGGAGAGCCCGATGACCGTTCTGGTCTCGGACCAACGCATGCCCGGCTTGAGCGGTACAGCCCTGCTGCGCCATGCCCGCACGCATTTTCCGCTGACCGTGCGCGTGATGTTGACCGGCAACAACGACCTGGCGACCGCGATCGATGCGATCAACCAGGGCGCAGTCTTTCGTTTTGTCAGCAAACCCTGGGATCACAACGAGTTCATAGCGATCATCGACGCAGCCATCGAGCACCATGAGTTGCTCCGATCCAAGACGCGCTACGACCAGTTTGTCGAGGAGCAAAACCTCAAGCTGCGCGAGCTCAACGAGAAGCTCGAATCCCGGGTTCAGGCCCGCACAGCCGAGGTGAGAAAGCTTTACCGCGAGCTCGAGCTGAGCTTCGATGCCTCGATCAAGGCGTTGCTCTCGATCATGGAGCTCGGTGACATTCGGATCGTCGACCATTGCCAGCACACCGCCCAACGCGTGCGCGATTTCAGCGAATACCTTCAGCTCGACGACGTCGTCAGTCGCACCCTCGAGCGTGCCGCTTTGTTGCACTGGCTGGGCTTGATCAATGCCCCGGCCGAGCTGTTTCGAAAGCCCATCCGCGACTTTGACGCCAGCGAGCAAGCGAGCTGGGAGTTTCACCCCCTGCTCGGCCAGCAGGCCATCGACCACGTGCCGGCCCTCAAGCCGGCCGGCGAGGTGATCCTCAATTATCTGCGCAACTACGATGACGAGAGCTTTCGTCCCGGAAAAGTCGTTGAGGGACACGACGTCACCCTCGACGCGAACACCGTGCTCTCCTGCCGGATTTTGAACATCTGCAGCGCCTTCGAGCGCGCCTTTACACGGCATCGGCGCCGCGGCATCACGGATCCACACGCTTCGTTTGAGGATGCCATCAAAATCCTCAAAGCCGGCCGCGCCACCGTCTACGATCCCGATCTCGTCGATCACTTCATCGAGCTCGTCTCCGGTGAACACGTCGTCACGCACAACCAGGAGCTGGCGATTGGCTTCGACGCGCTTGTCCAGGGCATGGTCCTCTCACGCCCGCTCGAGACCGCGCAAGGCATTCCCGTCGCCCCGCGCGACATGATCATCACCGGCGAGCTGCTCGCGCGCCTCAAACGCTTCAACGACTCCAACGGCTTGAGCGAGATCTTTGTCTGGGAATGAGCGCTCAAAGCGTCGCAGACCCTGACATTCTCGGCCATAGTCTGTAGCGTAGTCGTCGATGGTTGATGACTGCTCATGGAGATCGACTTTGACCGGGCGCGCGTTCGTAATCCTTGTGGGACTGATCGGCCTGCTCCTTATGTCGCCACCAGTGAGCTCCCAGCAGATCGATCCGACCTTTGCATTCCTGCAAAAAGTCATCGCCGTCCAGGGTGCCAAGTCCCCCGTGTTTGGCCCTTCGGGCCAGGGCGCGCGTGGTGCGCTCGATATCCATGGCACGGCGGCGCTGTTGCGCTTCGACCAGGAATTGGACGAGGCGCAGCTCGCCGCCCTGGAGAAACAAGGCGTGCGCTTTGAGCGCCGCCACGACGGCCAGCTGGCTCGCATTGGCACGATTTACCGCGCCTGGATCCGCTGGTCGGCGCTCGAAGCGCTGTCCGATCATCCCAATCTGATCCGAGCCGAAGCGGGCTGGGCACCGGGCGTCTTGCTTCCCTTGGAAGTGACCGGCGAAAAACTGGGCGCCCATGCCGCCCATATCTTGCCCGGCCTCGGCGTCGACGGAAAAACCACGCTCATCGGAAACATCGACTCGGGCATCGACGTGCTGCATCCGGCCTTCTTTCACGCCGATGGCGGCCTGTTTGATTGGATCGACGTCAACGCCAACGGACGCTTCGATGCGGGCATCGACGCAGTCGACCTCAACAAAAACGGCGTCGCCGATCGCAACGAGGTGCTGCGCGTGCTCGACGGCTCCTGGGTTCAGGACTTTCGCGCCGGCCAGGTTCAAAACCGCGACGGCGTCTTGCAGACACGCCTGGATTGGCTCTACGCCGATATGAATCGCGACAGCGAGCGCAATGTTGGACGTACGGCCGGCTTTGACGAGCAAAGCCCGGCCTACGGCGAGCCGCTCTTCGTCGTCGACGACGTCAACGCCAACGGACGCCTCGATCCGGGCGAAAAGCTCGTCTTGCTCAAGACCTCGAAGATCAAAAAGTACATCGATAACGCCACCGTCTACGAGCGCGGCATCAACCTGATCGACGCCGGCCAGGCCGAGGGCCTGGCCAATGCCCATCACGGCACCGGCGTGAGCGGCATCCTCGTCGGCGGCCAGCCCGGCTACCACGATCGCATCGGCCTTGCGCCGGGAGCAGACCTGATCGTGTACGGCTTCTCCTTTACCGAGGGCTGGGAGACCACGATCATGGCCAGCTTTATCGAGGACGCCCTGCACGAGCAGGTCGATGTGCTCTTGCACGAGTGGACCAACTGCTTTACCCGCAGCCTTGATGGGTCGACCAATATGGAAGCAGCCATGGACCATGCGCGAGCTCAGGGCATGATCCAGATCAACCCGCTGGGAAACTTGAACCGCTCACAAAAGCACATCCGCCGCGAGGTCGTCGCCGGAGCCCAGGGTCTGCTCAGCTTCGAGGTCGGCAATGGCTTTGCCTTTGGCCCGGATGTCTTCCCCTACACCCTGATCTACGGCACCGTTCAATGGCGAGGTCCGATCTCGCCGGCCTTTGCGCTGCGCCCCCCGGGCGGTGAGCCCGTCCATGTCTATCTCAACGCCGACACCGTCGCCGTGGGCAACGCCCTGACCCATTGGACCCATGAGGCGACGCTTCGCGACACCAACATCGCCACCTTCTATCTGTGGAGCGCCGATCAGCAAGTCCCGGTGCAAGCCGGCGAGTGGGCGGTGATCATCGACGACGTCTTTGAAGACGAGAGCTTCTTCGGGCGTATCAGCGACAGCTACTCGGGCTGGAGCCTGGGTGTGGGCTGGAAACAGAGCACCACCGATGCTATGACCCTGTGCTTTCCAGCGACCGCCGACTCGGCCGTCGCCGTTGGGGCCTACGGGGGCCGCCACGACCTGGTGACTCAAGACGGCAGCCGCGTCGGGCAACTGCGCAATTTTTCCGGGCGCGGGCCTCGGCTCGACGGCCGCGCCAATGTCGCGCTCACGGCCCCGGACGACCCCTTCACAGCGCTCGCTGCCACACCTCAAATCGTGGCCACAGGCTGGGGCCGCAGCTGGTATGCGACCTTTGGCGGGACCAGCGGCGCCGGGCCTCACGTGGCTGCCGCCGCCGCTCTGGTGCGCGAGCGCTATCCCCAGTGGACGGCCGCCCAGATCGAGCAACGCCTCTTTGAATCCGCCGATCGCGACGCGCTCGTGCCCGAGCCGGCGAGCTATCCCGACAACCACTGGGGCTGGGGCAAGCTCAACGTCTACCGCGCCCTCTACGGTGCGCCTGCCCGCGCAAACCGCGCGCCAACGGCCGTGCTCAGCGTCGACGTCGGCGAGCAGGCTGTCGTCTTCGACGCCGGTGCGAGCAGCGACCCGGACGGAGATCGCATCGAGTTTCGCTTCGACTTCGACTACGACGGTGTGTGGGACGAAGGCTGGACGAGCGCGCCGCGCGCGTCGGTCGCGCGCGAATTCTTTGAGCTCGATCGGCCCTACTTCGCCCGCCTCGAGGTGCGCGACGGATTCGGCGCACGCGCCGGCGCCTTGGTCGAGTTCACCCTCTTCGACCCGACGCCCGATCCGGTCGACGTCGGCGCCGATGAGGACGTCGCGAGCGCTCCGAACAACGCCGCCAAGCCGACGACGACATGCCTGTGCGCAACGAGCACCAGCACTCCATCCAACCACTTGTTTTTATTGCTACTTTTGGCAACCGCGGCCATTGTGCGCCGAAGCCGCCGGCGCCCGCTCAGCAGGAATTGCCATCGTTCAAGGGCTGTTGCCACAGGGCCAAATGGTGTAAGAAACAACGAGCAGTCGCTCAAACCGGAGCCAACACATGGATTTGACCTATAAAATCGTGCGACGCCTGCTTCGCGACGACGACGTCAAGTTCAGTCGCAATCGCAACTTCGAGGCCTTCGAAGACGCCCGCGTCAAACGCGCCGTGCGGATCTACCGCCACCTGCGAAGTCTCGAGCGCGACTTGCTTGCTTTGCACGACACCAGCGGCGCCGTGCGCCTCGAGGCCGTTGACTGTGAAGGCGATCAGATGACAGTGCGACTGACCTTTGCCGAGCGGCGTGGCCTTCGGGTAAGCTATTTGACCAGACGTGAGTGGTTGTTGCTCTTGGAGAACGAGCGGGTCTCCGATATTCTTCGCCAACTCATGGCAGTGGCCGGCGAGGACACCCAACGCGTGTTGCGCGAGAGTCTGGCGATTGCCTGAGTCGATGATTTCAACCCAAGCCCCCGGGCTCTCAATTGCGAAATTCCATGACGACTATGAGCGGAGAAACTATGCGGGCACAGAGACGATTGCAGCTTGGAATGTTTGTTGTTTTCATCGCCGTGACAAGCTTGGTGCTGGGCGCTTGCAAGACCAACCCGCCGGTTCCCACGGCACGCGATATGCCGGCCGGCAAGAATTTCTCGGGTTTGTGGTATTCACCGCACTACGAGCACATGTACGTCACCCAGGTCGGTGACACGGTACGCGGCGTCTACGCCTACAACAATGGCGGTGAGTTCCAGGGCACGGTCAACGGCAACATGTTGACCTTTCGCTGGATCGATCCGGGCAACCGCCAGAATGCCCGTCGTCCGATCGAGGGCCATGGCTACTTGCAGCTCTTCGTCGAAGGCGATCGCACCCTGCTCAAGGGCGCCTGGGGCTACGACGACGCCAAGACCGGCGGCGGTCCCTGGGAGGCGGAGTACGTGCGCCCCCTGGAGAGCGAAGATCCCCAGACCATCGAGCAGATCAAAGCAGTCCACTGAGCCCACCCCCAACCTGCGCAGCGAGCCTACATGAGCCACCCACTTCACACCGTAGTTTCGCGCGTTGACCGACGCATCTACCTGGGCCTGTTCGTGGCGCTTTTGGGGTGCGCGGCCACCCCCACCAAAGCCCGCAAGGCCGATGACACAGCCCATCTCAAGCTCGAGCTCGAGAAGCGTGAGACGGTCCTCGGCGCGATGAAGACCGAGCTCGAGCGCTCGATGAGCCTGCTCAAGCTCGACGACTACGAGGCGCCCTACTTTTTGGGCTACCAGATCAAAGACGAGCACGTCGTCACCATCGCCGGCAAGTACGGCGCGCTCACCGGCGTCGACGAGACCCGCCAGCGCTATGTCTATGTCGAGACCCGTGTGGGCGATTATGCCTTCGACAACTACGCCAACGTCGACTCGGAGAGCTATCGCCAAAGTGACTTTCGCGCCGACCGGCGCGCGCCGGTCGAGGCCGACGTCGCCGCGCTTCGCGGCACCCTGTGGCTGCTCACCGACGAGGGTTACAAAAAAGCGCTCAGCGACTATCTCACCAAGCGCGGCGGCGCCGTCTACACCACGCGCGACAAGGCCGAGGTACCTAGCTTCTCCAAGGAAGAGGCGCTCGTCCAACGCGCCCCGGCGCAGCCCTTGAGCCTCGACAAGGAGCGCTGGGAGCGCCTGGTGCGCGAGGCCACGGCCAGTATGCGCACCGCGCCCTTTCTGCTCGACTCGAGCATGGAGGTCTCCGCACGTCGCGTGGTGCGCTATCTGGTCACCTCCGAGGGCGCCGACATCATCGATGAGCATACGATCTACTCGATCAACGCCCAGGCCTACACCCGCGCCGAGGACGGCATGCTGCTCGAGAACGGGCGCATGTTCTACGCGCGCGATTTGGCGCGCTTGCCCGATGACGCCGCGATCAAGGCATCGATCACCGAGATGGTCGCCGAGCTCTTGCTGCTGCGCGATGCACCCGCGATCAATCCCTACACGGGCCCGGCGATCCTCGATGCCGAGGCCGCCGGCGTGCTCTTTCACGAGGCCGTGGGCCATCGACTCGAAGGAGAGCGACAACGCGACGAGCAGGAAGGACGCACCTTCAAAGGCCGCGTGGGCCAGGTGGTCATCCCCACCTTCTTGTCCGTCTACGACGACCCGACCCAGGCCGAGCACGAAGGCGTCCAACTCAACGGCTACTATGCCCATGACGACGAGGGCGTGGTGGCCCAGCCGGTCACCTTGATCGAGCATGGCATCCTTCGCGGCTTCTTGATGAGCCGAACACCGATCGAGGGCGTCTTGCGCTCCAACGGCCACGGCCGCGCCCAGGGGATCTACAAGCCGCGCGCGCGCATGGCCAATCTGATCGTCAAGGCCGATCCCGAGCACGCCGTCAGCCGCGAGCGCCTCCAGGAGATGCTCATCGAGGAGGTCAAGCGCCAGAACAAGCCCTACGGCCTGATCATTCGCGACATTACCGGCGGCTCGACCAATACCCAGGGCTACGGCTACCAGGCCTTCAAGGGCATCCCTCGCCTGATCTACCGTGTCGATCCGGAGAGCGGCGCCCAGACCCTGGTGCGCGGTGTCGAGCTCGTCGGCACGCCCCTGTCGAGCATCAACAAGATTGTGGCCGCCAGCAATAAGGCGGGCATCTTTAATGGTTATTGCGGTGCCGAAAGTGGCTACGTTCCCGTCTCCACGGTGGCCCCGGCACTGCTGACCACCGAGATCGAGTTGCAGCGCACACAGCAAGGCCGCGAGAAGGGCCCGATTCTGCCACCACCCTGGAATGAATAAAGCGACACGCACCCGCAATCGCGGTGAATGAGTTGACCTGGAATGCCTGATGGAGGAACCATCCATGAACACGACGGACGCACCCAACGAGGAGATCAAAGGCCTCAAGATGGACGGCGCGGGATTTATCTCGCACGAGGAAAAACACTACAGCGACGAGGAAAACGCCATCTGGAAGTTGCTCTGCGAGCGGCGCATGGAGAAGCTGCCGACGACGGCGTCATCGGCCTACCTCGAAGGCCTCGAGAAGCTCAAGATGCCTATGGATCGCATTCCGCTCTTTGACGAGCTCAACGCCAACCTCGAGCCGCTCACCGGCTGGACGCTGCGCGCGGTCAACGGCTTTATCCCGGCCAAGATGTTCTTTGGCTCGATGGCCCTTCGCCAGTTCCCTTCGACGCTCGAGATTCGCCCGATGGGCCGCCTCGAGTACCTCCAGGAGCCGGACATCTTCCACGACGTCTTTGGCCACGTGCCCATGCACACCGACTCGCTCTTCGCCGACTTTGTCGCCGAGTACGGCAAGCTCGTCACCGAGTACGAGGTAGGCTCGGAGCGCTTCGACGCCATGGCAAGGCTCTGGTGGTACACCGTCGAGTTCGGCCTGATCCGCGAGAATGACGAGGTGCGCCTCTACGGCTCGGGCCACATGTCCTCATTTGGTGAGGCCGACAATGTCTTTTTGGGTGGCCCGGAGATCCGTGACTTCAATCTCGACGAGGTGATTTCCACACCCTTTCGCATCGACATCTACCAGCCGGTGCTCTGGGTGATCGACGGCTTCGAGCAGCTTCGCCTGGCCGTCGACGAGCTGCGCCGGCGCTGGGACGTGAGCAACTGATTTAGGCCGACACCGAACAAAAAAGGCCCCGGCGCAATGCGCGCCGGGGCCTTTTTTTGTGACTAAAACGTCTTTACTCGACGATCAGCGTAAGGCTCATGGCCTGGCTGAAGCGGTTGCTCACGGCGAACTCGCCCTTGGTCGAGAAGGTGTGGCTCCAGGACTGGTTCGGGTCGACGTTGTGGTCGACGTTGAGCGCGGCGATGTTGACGTTGTGGCGCTCGGGATCCTTGTTCTGGAAGGTGACCTTGGTTCCAGCCGGGATCGTCAAGGTGTTGGGGTTGAACTTGAACTGGTACATGACGATGGAGCGATCTTTGGGGGCACTGGTCTGCTGGGCGTTGTTCTGCTGAGGCACGGGATCGGAACCACCACAAGCCGTTGCAGCAAAAGCGAAGCTGCAAAGTGCGCAAAGAACCACGAGACGAACCACAAACGATTGGGACATTGGAACTCCTCTAAAATAGCATCGTTGGAGATAACTAAACTTAAAAACGGGGGGCTGCTACGAAAACCAGGCCCCCAAAACGCTTTTGTTCACGTCGAACAAAGTTGAAGCCTTCCGAGTCGACACAATACCCGACTTCAAAAGATTGTCAATCCACGCAGGCCGACCCTCCGAAGTGGCGTAAATTTAGCACGAATTACTTTGTCGTGCCTGAACTCCTTGCTATGATTTTCACGTTGAGCCAAGAGGAGGTCGTCGTTTTGAGTCAGCCGCTTCACCAGCAAATCGCAACTATCGCATTCGAGCAAGGCCTCCTCAGCTTTGAACAGCTGTGTGACATCCTCATGGAACTCGGTCGCGAGCAGCTCGAGCCAGCGCCGGATTCGGTCAACGTATGGTTGCGTCGGCGCTGGCTCAATACGGCTCAGATCGTCGACATTCTCGGCCAACTCGGTGAGATCTCCGATGACTTCGTCGTGCCCTCCCAAAGTCGCAATACCGACGACTTTCTGCACGCGGATACCGCCGTCTTCGAATCGATCAACCGAAGCCAGGAGTTGGACACCGCCGAATCGATCAACCAGACGCTGACCAACTCGCCCAGCATTCTGTCCTCGGCCCGCTCGAGCCTCGAGCAGCCATCGGCCACAGCCGTCTTTCAGCTCCCGGGCTTGTCCAAGACAAGGGGCGCCTTTGACGGTGAAGTCACCGAAGCCAGCGACGATGCCGCAGCTCACTTCCACGGCTTCGTGCACGCGGACACGGCGATTTTGCCGGCACGTTTGCTTGAGCCTCAGCCAGGTTCCGAACCAGCGCGTCATGCGGCTGCTCGCTATGTCCTCGGCCACGAGCTCGGAAGTGGGGGCGGCGGCCGCGTCGTTCGCGCATTTGACGAGGTGCTCGGGCGCACCGTGGCTATGAAGATTTTGCACCCGGCCGCGCTGGTCGTACCCAAGACTTTGGCGCGCTTTGTCGCCGAGGGCCAGGCCACCGGTCAACTCGAGCACCCCAATATCGTGCCCATCTACGACCTGGGCACCCTGCCAAGCGGTGAGCTCTTCTACACCATGCGCGAGGTGCGACGGCACACACTGCGCGAGGTGCTCGTCGGCCTCAAGCTCAACGACGCCCACTACGCCGACGAGTACACCCTGGTGCGTCTGATCAACATCCTCAAACAGATCTGCCAGGCCGTGCACTACGCCCATGTCAGCGGCGTCATTCATCGCGATCTCAAGCCAAGCAACATCATGATCGGCGACTACGGCGAAGTGCTCGTGATGGATTGGGGTCTGGCGCGCGTCCTCGACCGCAGCGTCCAGACCGATTTGAGCCGCCAAGGTGGCGAGCTTCACGAGGAGGGCCAGACGCTGGGAACGCCGGCCTACATGCCCCCCGAGCAAGCCCGCGGTGAGCTCAATGACGTCGACGAGCTCAGCGATACCTACAGCCTGGGCGCGATCCTCTACGAGATGCTCACGCTCGACGCGCCCTTCGACGGCACAACGGCTATCGAGATCATGTGGAAGGTGGTCGACAGCGAGCTCGACTTGCCGAGCAGCCGCGCTTTAGCTGGACGCGTCGTGCCCGAAGAGCTCGAGCGCATCTGCATGCGCGCCATGCACAAAGAAAAGGAGCAGCGCTTTTCCAGCGCCAAGGAGCTGCACGACAACCTCGAGGACTGGATCGAGGGAATCCAGCCGCGTGAGGCGGCGCGCAAGGTGCAGGCAGGCGCCGAGGCCGCCCACAGTTATGCGCGATCGCTCGAGCAGATTGGCGAGCTCGACGAACAGGTGCGCCGCATGGCCACCTCGATCGAAGACTGGGAGCCGATCGAGCGAAAACGCGAGCTCTGGACCCTCGAGGATCAACGCGAGCAGACCCAGGCCACAAGCGCGCACGCCTTTGGCGAGGCCGTGGCCTGCTTCACCCAGGCCTTGGCCTACCAGGCAGACAACGCCCTGGCACGCACGGGATTGGCCGATCTGTGTTGGCAGCGCTTCGCTCAGGCTGAAGCCCATGGCGATGTGGCCGACAGCATCTATTTTCGCGCGCTCGTCGAGCAGTACGACGCCACCAAATACGCCCGCCAGTTCGAGGGCAACGTCAACTTGCGCGTCTTCACCGAGCCCGAGGATGCGCGGGTCACCTTGTTTCCCTTCCAGGAAGTCGACCGACGCCTGGTCGCAAGCGATGAGAGCACACTTGGCAACTCGCCACTGCTCGCCGAAAACCTGAGTATTGGCAGCCACTTGCTGGTCATGGAACACCCCGATCACCCGACGATTCGACAGCCCATGTTTCTCGAGCGCGGCCGCGACCTCAATTTGCACATCCGCCTGCCACATCACGACGAGTTGCAAGCCGGCTTTGTCTTCGTTCCTGGCGGTGAGTGCATCATCGGTGGCGACAGGCGAGCCTTTGATCCGATGCCGTCCAAACGCACCTTTGTGGCGTCGTTCTTTTGCGCACGCTTGCCGGTGACCTTTGGCCAGTACCTGCAGTGGGTCAACGCGCTGCACGAGCAGGACGCCGACGAGGCGCTGCGTCGCGCGCCCCAGACGCGCGGCTCCGAAGGGTTGCTGATACGCTACGACATCAGCCTGGGAGAGTGGGTGCCAGACGAGATCCTGATCGAGGGTCCCGCACGAAAACTCTATCCGGTGGGCAAAGGACACGAGGCCAAACTGCCGGTCGTTGGCATTCGCGCCGAAGACGCCGAAGCCTATGGGCGCTGGCGAGGCCAGATCGACGGGCGCCCCTACCGCCTGCCAAGCGCCCAGGAGTGGGAGAAGGCCAGTCGCGGGGTCGACGGGCGCTGGTTTCCCTGGGGTAACCGCTTCGACGCCACGTTTTGCAAGATGCGCTTCTCGCGACCGGACTTGCCTCAACTCGAGCCGGTCGGCAGTTTTGTCGACGACACATCGCCCTACGGCGTGCGCGACATGGGCGGAGGCGTCCAGGAGTGGTGCGCGGAGGCCGACGCCGTGATCGTCGATCGGCCGATCAAAGGCGGAGCCTGGAACCAGGATGCACGCTCCTGTCGGCTGGCCAGTCGCCTCGACGTTTTGGCCGCCGCGCGCACCGCCGGCATCGGCTTTCGTCTGGTCTACAGCTATGACCACATCTCGGACTAAGGGCTATGTGAAGAGCTTCAAGCGCTACATCCCGATCAAGGAGCTGCGCGACCAGATCCGCAGCACGCTGCGCCCCGTCGAGATCCGGCGAAATCAGCCCGGCGCGCCGCCAGGAACGCTGATCAGCGTCCACGAAGCGCCTGCGCCCACCGTTGACGTGCTCGCCTTCAAGGCCGATGACTTCGTCGAGGCCACGCTCGAAGATCTGACCAAGCTCGACGACTTTTTGGGCAAGTGGCCGGTGTGCTGGATCAACGTCGTTGGCCTGGGCGATGCCGAGGTCATTCGCCAGATCGGTGAGCGCCTCGATCTGCACAAGCTCGCGCTCGAAGACGTGCTCAACGTGCCCCAGCGGCCCAAGCTCGAGGCCTATGACGACAAGCTCTTCTGCATCGCCCGCATGCCCCGATCCGGCGGCCAGGTCAGCGACGGCATCGAGCAGGTCAGCATCTTCATCGCCAAGAATTTCGTTCTCACCGTCCAGGAGCGACCCGGCGACGTCTTCGCGCCCGTGCGCCAACGCATTCGCTCCAGCCGCACGCGCGTGACCCGCCTGGGCACCGACTACCTGGCCTATGCGATCCTCGATGCGATCATCGACAGCTACTTTCCACTGCTCGAGGAGTTCGGCGAGGAGCTGGCCGAGGTCGAGGCGATCATTTTGAGCGGCGTCGTCGACCAGACGATCGCGCGCATCTACCGGCTCAAACGCGATCTACTCACGATCCGCCGCGCGATGTGGCCCCAGCGCGACGCGATCTTTGCGCTCTACCGCGAGCCCACCGAGTTGGTCTCAAGCGACACCCAGATCCACCTTCGCGACTGCGCCGACCACTGCAACCACATCATCGATCTGCTTGAGAACTACCGTGAGATCAGCGCAAGCCTCGTCGACCTCTATTTGTCGATGACCAGCCAGCGCATGAACGAGATCATGAAGGTGCTCACGGTCATTGCCACGATTTTCATTCCCCTGACTTTTGTCGTCGGTGTCTATGGCATGAACTTCAACCCGGACGTCTCGCCATGGAACATGCCCGAGCTCAACTGGCGCTATGGCTATGCCGTTACGATGGGCGCCATGGGAACCCTGGCCCTGGGTATGCTGGCCTACTTCTGGCGCAAGGGCTGGATTGGCGGACAGGCCGTGGTGCTAGACGACGTCAGTGCGAGCGATAGGCGGCGCCAACTTTGAGTCTGTGCCAGGAGCAAGGCCGTTCGAAACACAGCAATTGAGTGCAAATGCCCTCGTTTCTTGCTAAGTTGAACTTCAGTGCTTTGCTCACCTTTGGGCTGGCATAAACCAGTTATCTTTAGCTTGCGGTCTGACTCATGACAAATCGACTCTTCGGTGCAGCGATCCTCATCCTGTTTGCGCTTTTGGGCTTGGCCGGCTGCACCTATGAATCGAACAGCCTGGCCGGGATCGCTTGTCCCGACGAAGGCGCACGAAGCGGCGCGTTGATCTGTCTCTCGGGCGTCTGGGTCAACGATGCCCAAACGTTGCTCGACGTGGTAGGCGATGACGTGCCCGACGTGCCCGACGGGACCGACATACCCGATGTGCGCATTGCCGACGTCGACAAAGACACCACCGACACACCGTCTGTGCCCGATACCAGCGACGGTGGCGACGTCGATCCCTGCGTGCCCGAGAGCGATACTCAGTTTTGCGAACGCCAGACCACCATCTGTGGCCCGCTCAGCGCCCTCGACAACTGCGGCGTCACACGCAACGTCGACGAGTGCGGCTCCTGTCAGTCAGACGAGCGGTGCCAGCAAAACCTGTGTGTGCCAGCCTCATGCAACGACCTCGTCAAGAACGGCACGGAGACCGACGTCGACTGCGGCGGCAATTGTCCGCCCTGCGCAACCACGCAAGCCTGCCTGGTGGGGCCTGACTGCCTCAGCGGCGTCTGCGGAGCCAACAAGGCTTGCCGGGCCGCGACCTGTGAAGACGGCGTCAAGAATGGCAGCGAGAGCGCCATCGATTGCGGAGGAAGCTGTCCCAACGCCTGCGCCACCGACATGGGTTGCAACGGCCCTGCCGACTGCCAGAGCCGCGTGTGCATCGGCGACACATGCCGTGCACCGACGTGCAGCGATGAGGTCAAGAATGGCAGCGAGAGTGACGTCGATTGTGGTGGGAGTTGCCCGCTAAAGTGTACCACCAACAAAGCCTGCAGTGGCCCCGGCGACTGCCAAAGCGGCGTTTGCACCAATGATGTCTGCCTGGCTGCCACCTGCTCGGATGGCGTTCAAAATGGCCAGGAGACCGACATCGACTGCGGCGGCCCGACCTGTGAGAGCTGCGTGACCCGTTACACCCAGATCAGCGCCGGTGGCAGCCACACCTGCGGCCTTCGGCCCAACGGCACGATCGCCTGCTGGGGCAACGACGGCAATGGCCAGGCCACGATCCCAAACGGCACCCACACCTACAAACAGGTCGCCGCCGGCTTCGCCCACACCTGCGCGATTCGCAGCGACGACGCCGTGGTTTGCTGGGGCAAAGCCGGTCCCTGGCGCACGCCGCCAGCCGGCGCCTTCCTTCAGATCAGCGCCGGCTTCGAGCACAACTGCGGCATCCTCACGGACTCCAAATTGCTCTGCTGGGGCAACCCGGGTGATGATCGCCTCGTAACCGGGACCGGTGCCTCAGGTTGGGGACAAGTCAGTGCCGGCACCAAGCACTCCTGTGTGACGATGACGACCGACATCAGCAACAACTCGCGCTGCTGGGGCGACTCGTCCGAAGGTCGCGCAAGCCTCGGTACAGGCTCGAACAACAAGTACAAACGGATCAGCGCCGGCGAGGAGCACACCTGCGCGATCAAGTTCTCCGACAACACCCTGGCCTGCTTTGGTAACTCCGCCGAGAGCTGGGTGAACCAGCGCCCGAGCGGCACCTACACCGAGGTTTCCTCTCGCCACAAGTACAACTGCGCGGTTCACACCAACGGATCGCTGGCCTGCTGGGGCGAGTCCAACTCGAATCGCACGATGCACCCGGTGGGAAACAACTTCGTTCAGGTCAGCGCCGGTTGGCTTCACGCCTGTGCGCTGACCGCGCAGCAACACGTCGTCTGCTGGGGCAACGCCGGCGACGGGCGCACCAACGTGCCTTGAACGGCTGCAGCCTTGCTCAGTACCCCGAAGTCGTTGGAGAGAAAATGACGAAAACGGCCACGCCTGTTGCGCGTGGCCGTTTGTCTTAGAACTTGCTGAAGATCGCTCGCAGATACTCGCGCTTCATCACTGCGATGTTGTCGAGCGAGATCTCCTTGGGACAGGCCGCCTCGCACTCGCCCAGATTCGAGCAGTTGCCAAAGCCCTCGATGTCCATCTGATCGACCATGCGCGCCACCCGGCGGTTGCGCTCGGCGTCGCCCTGGGGGAGCAAGGAGAGCTGGGTGATCTTGGCGCCGGTGAAGAGCGAGGCGCTGGCGTTGGGACAGGCCGCCACGCAGGCGCCGCAGCCGATGCAGGCTGCCGCGTCGAAGGCGCGATCGGAGATGTCCTTGTTGATACGCATGCCGTTGGCATCGGGCTTGGGTCCGGTGTTGACCGAAACATAGCCGCCGGCGGCAATGATCCGATCGAGCGCGCCCCGATCGACGACCAGATCCTTGATCACCGGAAAGGCCTTGGCGCGAAACGGCTCGACGACGATCGTGTCGCCCTCGCGAAACGAGCGCATGTGAAGCTGGCACACGGTCGTGCCCCGCTCGCCGCCGTGGGCCTGGCCGTTGACCGTCAGGCTGCACTGCCCGCAGATGCCTTCGCGACAATCGCCGTCAAACTCGATCGCCACCTCGCCGCGGTGGATCAGCATCTCGTTGAGCACGTCGAGCATTTCCAAAAAGGACATGTGCTCCGAGATTCCCGGCACGGCCTTGTAGTCCACGAAGGCACCGGCCGCTTCGGGGCCAGCCTGGCGCCACACCCTCAAATTCAACTTCATGTCGTCGGACATCCCGTACTCCTTCTGGGCTCGTTACTTGTAGCTACGTTGCGAAAGTTCGACGTTCTCAAAGACGAGCGCCTCTTTGTGCAGCGCGGGCTCCTCGCCGGGGCCCTTGAACTGCCAGGCGCCGGCGTAGGCGAAGTTTTCGTCGTCGCGCAAGGCCTCGCCATCGGCGGTCTGGAACTCCTCACGAAAGTGGCCGCCACATGACTCGTTGCGATGCAGGGCATCGCGCGTCATCAGCTCACCGAGCTCGATGAAGTCAGCCACGCGCCCGGCCAACTCGAGCATCTTGTTGAACGATTCCGAGGTGCCCGTGAGCAACAAGTTGGTCTCGAAGCCCTGCTTGATCTCGGCGATCTGGCCAAGAGCCTGCTTCAATCCCTCCTCGGTGCGCGACATGCCGACCTTGTCCCAGAGCACCTCGCCGAGGCGGCGATAATACTCGTTGACGGTCGTGTCGCCCTTGGTGCCGCGCTCGATAAAGCCGTTGATCTGGCGCTTGACGTCGGCCTCGGCCTCCTTGAACGCCGGATGCTCAACGGTCACACCGGAGGCCTTCTCGCGGGCCAGGTAATTGCCCACGGTAAAGGGCAGCACGAAATAGCCGTCGGCCAAACCCTGCATCAGGGCGCTTGCACCCAGGCGATTGGCGCCGTGATCGGAGAAGTTCGCCTCGCCGGCCACGAACAAGCCGGCCACCGTGCTCTGCAGCTCGTAGTCGACCCACAACCCGCCCATCGTGTAATGGATCGCCGGATAGATGCCCATCGGCGTCTCGTAGGGGTTCTCGGCCGTGATCTTGGCGTACATATGAAACAGGTTGCCGTACTTGTCCTCGATCGCCTTTTGACCCTGGCGCGCAATCGCGTCACTAAAATCGAGGTAGACCGCGCGCCCGGCGCCCACACCACGGCCCTCATCGCAGACCGACTTGGCGTTTCGCGAGGCCACGTCGCGCGGCACGAGGTTTCCAAAGCTCGGATAGCGCGTCTCCAGATAGTAGTCGCGGTCCTCGTTGGGAATCTGGTGGGCCGGCTTCTTGACGTCCTCTTTTTTCTTGGGCACCCAGACGCGGCCGTCGTTTCGAAGGCTCTCGCTCATCAAGGTGAGCTTGGACTGATAGTCGCCAGCCTGGGGAATGCAGGTCGGGTGGATCTGCACATAGCTCGGGTTGGCAAAGTAGGCGCCGCGCTTGTAGCAGCGCCAGGCGGCCGTGGCGTTCGAGTTAAAGGCGTTGGTCGACAAGTAGTAAGCGCGCCCGTAGCCGCCCGTGGCCAAGATCACGGCGTTGGCCGCGTATTTTTCGATCGAGCCGTCGACCAGGTTGCGCACGATGATCCCGCGCGCCTTGCCATCGACGACCACCAGATCGAGCATCTCGCGGCGCGTGAACATCTCCACCTTGCCCGCGTCGACCTGGCGAAGCAGCGCCTGATAGGCGCCCAAGAGCAGTTGCTGGCCGGTCTGGCCGCGCGCATAAAAAGTGCGCGAGACCTGCGCGCCGCCAAAGGAGCGGTTGGCGAGCTCGCCGCCGTACTCGCGGGCAAAGGGCACGCCCTGGGCCACGCACTGATCGATGATCGCGTTGCTCACCTGGGCCAGACGATAAACGTTGGCCTCGCGAGCGCGAAAGTCGCCGCCCTTGATCGTGTCGTAGAACAGACGCCAGACGCTGTCGCCGTCGTTGGGATAGTTCTTGGCCGCGTTGATGCCGCCCTGAGCGGCGATGCTGTGCGCACGCCTGGGCGAGTCCTGGATGCAAAACGCTTTGACGTTGTAGCCGAGCTCACCCAGGCTTGCCGCCGCCGAAGCGCCCGCCAAACCCGTGCCGACCACGATCACGTCCATCTTGCGCTTGTTGGCCGGCGAGACGAGCTTGACGCTTTCCAAATAGCTGTCCCACTTATTCTGCAGCGGGCCGGCCGGTACTTTTGAATCGAGCGTCATGTCAAACCCCACTCTGCGTGATGTAGATGAAGATCGGGATGAACAAAAAACCGGCCGCGAGCAGTATGCCGATCAATGCGCCAACGGCATAAAGCGGCTTGGACCAGGCCGGCTTCATCAGGCCCATCGATTGCAGCGAGCTCCAGATGCCGTGGCTCAAGTGCGCACCCAAAAACAGCATGACCAGCGTATAGAAGGCCACGTTGATCGGCTGGGTGAAGACCTCAATTGCGATTGCATACAGGTTCGAGGCCGCAACACCGCCGATCTCGACGTCGTCGGTGCGCCCGACCTTGCCGATGCGAAACTGCCAGATATGCACGATCAGAAACACGAACAAAACCAGCCCGGTGACGATCATGCTGCGCGAGACCAGGCTGAGATGGCTCGGCCCGCCCTTGGTCACCACGCCCGAAGCGTAGTTTTGCTTGCGCGCGGCCTTGTTGCGAAGCGTGATCCGAATCGCCCACACGATGTGGATGATGAACACCGCCGCCAGGCCAATCTCGGCGACGACCAGGAGCGGCCCAAAGCTCGCCAGAAACGCGCCATACTCGTT
Source organism: Lujinxingiaceae bacterium (assembly GCA_013697635.1). GTDB lineage: Bacteria > Myxococcota_A > Bradymonadia > Bradymonadales > Bradymonadaceae > JACCWM01. The sequence goes on from JACCWM010000077.1 coordinate 28,134, forward strand.
GAGCATCACGCCGCCCTCAGGCCCGAGGTAGAGCGTCATGTTGCTCAGCACATGGCTGATGATGAAGCCGACCAGCGCGATGCCCGAAATCGACATGACAAACTTTCTGCCGATCGAGGAATCGAGCGCTTTCTTGAGTGGAATCATGAATCAAACTCCGATTGTAACCGACCGGTCGGGGCGCATCTGTCGCTTGGCTCGTTGGAGCGGCGCATTCGCGGCTTTACATCGTGACGTCTCTGGTCGGATGATTGCACGAGCGTACTTGGCGCAAGTGCTTAACACGATTATTGCCGCCACAAAAGACTTTCGCACCATTTCCAAGCCATCTCCCAGCCCAACTGATGGAACCCGATCTGCACGAGGAAATTTCCCAATTTCGCCGCGACGGAGCGCTCGCTGTGCTGCTCCACGGCAGCCGCCACCTAAGCTACCGGATTGTGGTGGCTTTTTTTGTGCTGGGCTCGCTGGCACACCTGTGGCTGGCCGATGCCTGGGAGTGGGATTGGCTTGTCTCCAACCTGGTATTCTTGGCCGGCCTGGCGCTGCTCCTCTGGCGCGGCGCGGCGCTTGGCTGGCTGTTGTGCGCGCTTGCCAAGCTGATCAGCCTGCTCTTCTTGCGCGACCAGCTCACCCAGTCGATGGTCTTGCTCTTCTTTGGCATGGCCGGCTTCGTATTCATGGCCTACGACGGCTGGCGGGCCACGCGCTCACCGCGCGGTGCGCCCACACTTGAGACGAGTTACGGCGCGCTCAGCTCGGGCGAGGCGTCGTTTTTCGATGTCTTTCGGGCGATCACCGTGCTCGTCTACGCGCTGGCCGCGCTTCACAAGCTCAACCGCGATTTCATCGACCCGACCTTGAGCTGCGCAAGCTACGGCCTGCAAAAGCTCGCCCACTACTGGCATGTCGAGCTGGCCGCGCTGCCCGAAACACTCGTCGGGGCTTCGCCCTCGCTCGTGCTCGCCACCGAGATCGGCATCGTCGCGCTCTTCTTGTGTGGTCTTCGTCGCGCGGCCTGGTGGCTGGCCGTGGCCTTTCACATCCCGCTGACCCTGACCATGGCCCCGGCCTACGCCTTTGTCATGCTCGCAGGTCACGCCGCCTTTGCTCGCCCCGACGACATCGCTGCAATCCAGCTCGTTTTGAGCCGCTTCTGGGGGCCGATCGCCGCCGTGGCCACCCTGCTCACGGCCCTGAGCCTCTACCGCCACGGCCGCTGGCCGGAGGCCTCCATGGTCCCCAAGGAGTGGCTGCTCTGGGCGCTGCTCGCCACGCTGAGCTTGCTGATCGCGCGCCACGGCCTGGCCCGCTACCCGCTCAAGGGGCGCCTGCGCTTTCGGCCTGCACCGGCGCTGATCGTTTTGCTCTTCGCGCTCAACGGCCTCTCACCCTACCTCGGACTTCGCTTCCACCACACCGGCGCCATGGTCAGCAACCTGCGCATCGACGAGGGCTGCTGGAACAGCCTGATCTTCTCCGAGCGCATGCGCATCAGCGAGGACTACGTGCGCGTCGACTTCACCTACATGCGTGAGCCCGGCTTCATGCCCACCTACGAGCGCATCGTGCTCGAGCAGCTCTGGAGCCCTCCGCAGATTCGCCAGATGCGCCGAAACTGGTGCAAGCAGCGCCTGCGCCCCTTCTATCTCGAAGGTACCTTTCGCGGTCAGGGTTTTGCCATCGAAGACCTGTGCGACGATCAGCGCCTGCCCTTTGGGGCCGACGGCGTCTTTGGCATCGAGCTTTTTGAAGACTCGCTGCGCTTTCAAAAGAACTTGATGCGCCAATGCCCCAAGACCTGCATTCACTGAGCCTGCTCAGCGCACCAAGATGTGCAGGTCGTACTCGACCTGGGGAGCGCGCTGGGGATCGCCTTGATCGACCGACTCGACGGCGAAGCGAAAACCACCGACGCTGTTTCTTCCCGTGGCAGGAAACTTGACGATCACCTTGCGGGTGGTCGCGTCCGGCGGCGGGCAGTAGACATTGACGTGATCGCAGTCGTAGCTCTCCACCTTCAGGTCCAGCAGCCCCGGGTCACAACCGCCTTTGACGGTCAGGCTAATTTCGATGAAGAAGTCGTGCGTGCTGCAGTCGACCGTGTTCATCTGATACCAGTCGGCCGGCTCATTGGCACACATGATGCGCGAGAGCGTCTCGTCGATCACCACGAATTCGCCGCTGCCGTGGCAGCCTACAGCACGGTTGGTGAAGTAGACCGCCTGCGACCAGGTGTTGTTCTCCTTGAGCTCTGGATCGTCGCAGGTCGCCGTAAACGGATTGAGAACACACTTGCGCCCAAGGTTGGTGCCATTATTGCCCGTGTTATTGCCCGCATTGTTGCCCGTGTTGTTGGTGGTCGAGTTGTTCAAAGAGCTATCGTCGGTGACTTCGCACGCGTTGTTGATACACAGCTCGCCGTCAAAACAATCCGTGGTTTTTCGACAATACAAGCCGCGTTCTTCGCTCGCGCAGCCGATCGCAAGCACGGCGGCCATCAACCCAACACTCGCCACTCTCCTCATCATAGCAGGTACACCCGCACGCTCATGTCGTACTCGATCTGCAGCGCCTCGCGCGGGCTCGCCAACTGCTTTGCACGCACCGCCCAGTAAAACGCTCTGGCATCATTGCGCAAAGCGACCGGTACACGCACGATCATGCGCTGCGTCGCGCCTACGGCCTCCGGACAGTAGACGTCTTCATGGCTACAATCGTAGCCCTGATTCCCGGCTACGAGCTCGATGTCGGCCAGGTCACAGCCGTTTTTCACGGTCAACTTCAGCTCGATGAAAAAAGGCTGTTCGCGACACGTCACCATGTTGAGGCTGTACCAGTCCTCCAATTCCGTGGCGCAGATCACACGCGACACACTGCGATCCAGGGACTCGAAACCTTGGTCCAGGCAGCCAACCGCCTTGTTCGAATTGGTCGACGCGGCCTCGACCCTACTGTTATTCGTGTGGGCTTCGGGATCGTCGCAGGTTGTGGTCAACGGGTTGACCACGCACTTGCCCACCGGCGTGCTGGTATTGTTGTCGTTGCCACCCCCGGACGTCTCGTTCAAATCGGCGTCTCGATCCGTCTGGCCCCCGGCATCGGGATGATTGGCTGCGAGCTTGCAGGTGTTTCTCAGGCAGATCTCGTCGTCGAAACACTGCGCCTGCGAGCTGCACGACGCTGGACGAGCGGAATCGAAGGAGCACCCGCCCAGCAGTGCGATGGCGATTGGCCAGACAATCGCAGCTAAGGCACGGTGAAAAGGACGGTTCATGGGCGCTCCGAGCAATCCTGTCAGACAAAGCATCGCATACTTTGGCCTCCTTTCTATCACAACGCCCACCCACATTTCACGCCCGATCGCTTCGCCGCTTGCGGTGCCCACCTTCTTGTCTGGATGAGTGCCCTGGAACCAAAGAGCGATCAATCTCATGACCGACAGCCCACTTGCCGCCCAAAAGCTCCCCGACCAGGACCAGCCCTGGCACACCCTGGCGGCCGACGAGGTTTTGGCCCACCACGCGCTTGACCCCTCAAGCGGGCTCAGCCAAACCGAGGCCACTCGCCGCCTGGCGCACTACGGCCCCAACCGTTTGCAGACCAGCGAAGGCCCGCGCTGGTGGCGCCTGCTGCTCAAGCAGTTTCTCGATCCGCTGATCTACATTCTGATCGCCTCGGCCCTGGTCGCCCTGTTTTTTGGCAAATACATTGACACGGCCGTGATCGCCGCCGTGCTGATCATCAACGCGAGCATTGGCTTCGTCCAGGAGCTGCGTGCACGCCGCGCGATTGCGGCGCTGGCCCAGATGGCCGCTCCCAGGGCCGAAGTGCTGCGCGATGGCCACAGCGACGAAATCTCCAGCCAAGATGTCGTGCCCGGCGATCTCGTGCAACTGCGCGCCGGCGCGCGCGTGCCGGCCGATGTGCGCCTGATCGAGGCCAACGAGCTCGAGCTCGACGAATCGGCGCTCACCGGCGAGTCGGTGCCCACGCCCAAATCCGTTTCGCCACTCGATCAGGCGGAGCTCGTGCCCGGCGATCAGTTCAACATGGCCTTCTCGACCACGATCGTCACCCGCGGCCGTGGCCGCGGTGTGGTCGTTCGCACGGGCACCCACAGCGAAATCGGCAAGATCGCCGCAGCCGTCAGCGAGATCGAAGACACCCGAGCCCCGGTCCAGCACAAGGTCGAGACGCTGGGCAAGTGGATCGGCGCGGCCGTCGGCGCGCTCACCGTCGTCGTCACGCTCACCGGCATCTTACAAGGCCGCGGCGTCGACGACATCGTATCGATGGTCATCGCGCTGGCCGTGGCGGCCATCCCCGAGGCGCTTCCCGTGGTGCTCACCGTCACCCTGGCCGTGGGCGTTCGCCGCATGGCCGAGAAAAACGCGATCATCCGCTCGCTGCCCGCGGTCGAGACGCTCGGCAGCACGACGCTCATCGGCTCGGACAAGACCGGCACGCTCACCCGAAACGAGATGACCGTTCGCGCCCTGTGGACCGGCGCCGAGCGCTTTGAGCTCGACGGCGGCGGCTACCACACCGAGGGCAGCATCACGCTGGCCGGCCAACCGGCGAGCCCTGGCGAGCATCGCGCCCTCGAGCTCACCTTGCTCATCGGCGTGCTCGCCAACGAGGTCGACCACCTGCCCTCCGAGCAGCACCCGGCAAGCGGCGACCCCACCGAGCTGGCCTTGCTCGTCGCCGCTACAAAGGCCGGCATCGACATCGAGGAAGTGCGCGCCCGACATCCCGAGCGCGAGCTCATACCTTTTGAGTCCGAGCGCCAGTTCATGGCCTCGCTCCACGCCCTGGCCGACGGCCCGGCCGCCCTCGTCAAAGGCTCTCCCGAGGCCGTGCTCGCCATCTGCACCCACCAGATCGGCCCCGACGGCGAACGACTCTCGCTCGACTCAGCCGCCGTGGTCGACAACGCGCGACGGCTGGCATCCGAAGGCCTTCGCGTGCTCGCCATGGCCTATCGCCCCGACACCCAGGCAGGGCTCGAGCAGGCGCTCGCTTCCAAGGATTTTGTCTTCGTCGGCCTGCAAGCCATGGAAGACCCGGTTCGTCCCGAGGCCATCGAGGCCGTCGCCGCCGCGCGCGATGCCGGCATCCGCGTGATCATGCTCACCGGCGACCACCTCGAGACGGCCCAGGCGATCGGCCACCAACTGGGCCTTGGCGAGCGCAACGCGCGCGCCATCGAAGGGCGAAAGCTCGCCCAACTCGACGCCCACGCGCTCGATCAGACCGTTCGCGAGGTCGACATCTATGCCCGCGTCGCCCCCGAGCACAAGCTGGCGATCGTCGAGCAGCTCAAGCGCCAGGGCCACATCGTCGCCGTCACCGGCGACGGCGTCAACGACGCCCCCGCGCTTCGCGCAGCCCACCTCGGCGTCGCCATGGGCAAGAGCGGCACCGACGTCGCCCGCGAAGCCAGCGACATGGTGCTCAGCGACGACAACTTCGCCACCCTCGCCGCCGCCGTCGAACAAGGCCGCGTGGTCTTTGCCAACATCCGCAAGGTCACCTACTTTTTGCTCTCCACCGGCGTCGGCCTCGTGCTCACGATCCTCTTCGCCCTCTTTGCCGGCTGGCCGCTCCCCTACCTGGCCGCCCAGGTGCTCTGGATCAACCTCGTGACCAAGGGCCTGCAAGACGTCGCCCTGGCCTTCGAGCCCGGCGAGCCCGGCCTGCTCGAGGTGCCACCACGCGACCCCGACGAGGGCGTGCTCAATCGCCCCGTACTTGTCCGAATGCTCACCATCGGCCTGTATCTGGCCGCCGTCACCCTGGCCGTCTTCTGGTGGGCGCTCCAATCAACGGGCGACCTCGTCCTGGCCCGCAGCATCGCCATGACCCAGATGGTGCTCTTCCAGTTCTTTCATGTCGGCAACTGCCGCTCACTGCACCGCTCAATCTTCACCCTATCCCTGACCTCCAACCGCTTCCTCTTTCTCAGCGTTCTCGCCGCCCTGCTCGCCCAGATCGCCATCCTCTACGTCCCCGCACTCCAATTCGTCTTCCAAACCGCCCCCCTGGCCCTCGAACACTGGGTCATCATCACCCTGATCTCCACCACCATCATCGCCGTCGCCGAGCTCGACAAGTGGTGGCTTCGCCACCGCGGCCTCGGCCCCGGCCTCGCCCCGCAAAAGCCCGTTCACAATGCCATCACAACGCGATGACCGCTCACGCGCCGAGGGCGGGACCTCAGCGTCCGCCGTAGGCTCCGCGGACTCGTCGGCTAGCGCCGACTCGAACCGCTTTGCCTACGGCTACCGAAGAAACTAACCACCTCCCTATCGGGAGGCTCTT
>JACCWM010000102.1 GCA_013697635.1 Lujinxingiaceae bacterium
AAGAGAAGCGCCGCGGTGGACTGTTCAAACCGGTGGAGGAGACCTCCGTCTCAACCACCTAAAATCAACCAAGGGGGTCAATTCTTCGTGTCGCAGAGGGGTCAATTCTTGATGTCGTTTGACACGCATCGCTTTTGACTCACTGTATAAACCCCAAATGTTGATGCCACAGGGCTTTGGCACGGCGGAGCGAGGCTTTAGCCTCAGTGCAGCCCCACTATGCTCAGCCCCTGGTTTCAACCAGGGTGTGGACGTCCATCAACCACCCGGCCATCGCCTCACCACGTCGAATCCGGCAACGATTGCGCCACGGCACCACGTCGATTCGGGCAACGATTGCGCCGGGGTACCACGTCGATTCGGTACCAATTGTGCCGCAAAACCGCGTCGAGTTGGCCCAAGTTTTTGGGTAAATAGTGGAATGAAAAGATGTGATCAAGCGACAGCCCTTGAGGGGACGGCTTTGGGCGCTGTTGCTTGATGAGATGACCGTTAGGGGGAGGATGCCGCTGGTACGCAATGGCCATGGGCAAGATGCCCACGGTACGGGATGCATTCCTGCCCATGCCCATTGCAAATCCGCGCTAGAAATCGACGCGCGCGTTGAGCCTGCCACGATCAAGTGGTAGTCAAATCAGGCCACATATGTTGCGTTTAACCGAGGTCAAACCATGAACCACCCGTGCGCTCGAGCCAATCGATGGATTCTACTGTTGTGCGCAGCTTCGCTGTGCGCCGCGTGTACAACGAAGACGCCCACAGCCGACGTGATTGTAATTGAGTTTGGCGACACCGAGGTCGACGCGGCGGACGCCGTCTTTGGGGTCGACGCGGAAGAGGTGGAGGCGGCGCACTCGCTCGATGAGATGCTCGAGCCGATTCGCTTGGCGCACGGCCTTCCCGGGCTCGCTGCGGCCGTGCTTTTTGAGGGGAACATCGTCGCGGTTGGTGCCGCGGGCCGTCGCAAGCTTGGTGATGAGGCGGCGCTTACTGTGGACGACCGATTTCACCTCGGCTCGTGCACCAAGGCGATGACCGCTACGCTCGCGGCGCGGCTGGTCGGCGCCGGGGTGATCGGGTGGGAGACGACCCTTGCCCAGGGCTTTGCGCACATCGCCGATGAGATGAACGTCGCCTACCGCGACGTCACGCTCGTCGATTTGTTGTCGCATCGCGCGGGGTTTGCCGCGGACATTCCGGCCGATATCTGGGGTCAGTTATGGTCCGACCCGCGCCCGGTGGCCGAGCTGCGCGCCTGGTTCGCACAAGAGATGTTGACCCTTGGGCCGTCGGTTACGCCGCAGACCCAGGTTGTCTATTCGAATGCCGGCTTCATGATCGCCGGTGCGATGCTCGAGCACGCCACCGGGCGCTCCTGGGAGGCGCTGATCGAAGAGCACCTCTTTGCGCCCCTCGAGATGACCAATTGTGGCTTTGGGACGCCGGCAACCGTCGGGACGGTCGATGCGCCCTGGGGCCATGCCGAAGGCGCCGAGGGCGCGGTGCCTGTCGCGCCCGGACCGGGCGGCGACAATCCTCGCGCGCTCGGTCCGGCCGGCACCGTGCATTGCTCGCTTGCGGACTGGGCCAAGTTCGCCGCCGTCCACGTCGCTGGCGCTCGCCAGAGCAGCGATTTTCTCTCGGCGCAGGCCTTCGAAACCTTGCACGCTCCTCGCACCCTCGATCCTCCGTTCGCGCTGGGCTGGCTTGCGCTGAGCCGAAGCTGGGCCGGCGGCATCGCGTTGCATCACACGGGCAGCAACACCATGTTCTACGCCGACCTCTGGCTGGCACCGGCACGCGATATCGCATTCATGGTGGTCACCAACCGCGCCGGCCCAACGGCCAGCGCCGCCGCCGAAGCGGTCTACGGCGAGCTGATCCCGGTCTGGGTGACGCAGTAGTCACCGGGAAAAAACCAAACGCCTGTGCCCCCTTACCAATCCTTTGCGCCAGGACGATCCGATGCCCTCCAAATTGAACTCCGCTCATCTGGCCGTTGCCCTGTCGATTTGCCTGCTCTTTGTCACCGCCTGCGACGGCCCCCGGCGCGCCCGAGGCAAAGCGCCCACCCCCGACGATGCCCAAGTCTATACCGATGCCGGCGACGAGGACGACGCTGGTCCGATCGAAGACGCCGCCGGCCAGGGGCCATACTCCCACCCGCTAAACGAGCTCGAACGCGCGCTCTACGATGCCCTGATGCAGCACCGCGCCGACCACGGGCTCGAGCCCATCGCGCTCTCCTACTCGTTGACCGTCGTGGCGCGCACCCACGTCGAAGATCTCAACGCCCACGCGCCATCCGTGGTCAACGCGGATTGTAATATGCACAGCTGGTCGGACCAGGGGAGCTGGTCGTCTTGTTGCTACACCGCCGACCATGCCCAGAGCGCGTGCATGTGGAACAAGCCCGCCGAACTCACCAACTACCCCGGCTATGGCTACGAGATCTCCGGCGGCGGCTACCGCAGCGTCACCGAGCTCGTCGCCGGCTGGGAAGGCTCGCCGGGCCATAACGACGTCATTCTCAACCGAAACAAGTGGCAGGATCGCCAGTGGAGAGCCGTCGGTGTGGGCTTTCGTGATCGCTTTGCCCATGTCTGGTTCGGCCATGACGTCGATCCCGACACGTTCTAGAGCTCAGCCAGGGCCCGATCCAGCGCATTATGGTTCATTTCTTGGCGTCGATGTGAATTAGATCGTAATAGGAGCCGAAGTCTCGACCAAAATGGGGTATAGAGGTGGAGTGTGTTTTGCTGATTGAAGGAAGATGGCGCTGGAAAACGGAGTATTGATGAAAGACTGCATTGAGCACGGAAATCTCGTAATGCATGAGACGCTTGGCCTGGGCAAAGTGGTGGAGTCGACCGACGACCGCCTCTATGTTATTTTTCGCGACCATGGCGATCGCAAGGCAAAGAGGTTTGCACAATCGTATCAAGGACTTGTACTGAGCGAAGTACAGTCCGACTCGCTCCTGGATTGTTTGCCACCGGTGGTTCAGGAAGGAAACAACTGGGCGCTGCCCCGGCAACGCCTGACGGCCGATGGCGCCGTGGCCCGGTTTCTGGGCCGCTGGCCCGGCGGTTTCATCGATGCCAGCTATCATGCGAGCGAGCGGGCTGGCAAATTGGCCATCCACACGCTGTTCGCCGAGCAGCTCGGCGATGGCAAGCTCGCCAGCCTGCTCGATGAAGATCAGCTCGCTGAGGCCGTGGCGCGCACAAAGCTTGTGCTCAAGGAGGTGGTTCGCCTCAAGCTCGCCAGCTCCCTCGAGACCAACGCGCTCGCTGAGGCCCTGGAGTCGGGCAAGCCGGCCCGCGCTTACTTGAAAGCCCTGGACAAGCTTTTGGCCTCCGATGACGACAGCGCACTGGAGGCCAATTACCTGGCCTATATCAAAGCCTTCTCGACGCTGCCCCAGGTCGGCAAGGGCCGCGTCTTCACCTGGTCCAACGCCTCGCTGCTGCCCTCGCTGGCAAAGCCCGCCACCCATATGTTCATGAAATCCGACGTGACCAAGAAGGCCGGCGAGACCATGGGCTTTGACCTCAAGTACGACGCCACGCCCAATTGGACGACCTACGCGGCCCTGCTCAAGATGGGACGCGTGTGGGGTGAGGCCGTCGCTGCGCTCTCACCGGCCGACTTGATCGACGTGCAGGCCTTTATTCACGTGACCTGCGGCGGCTACGACAAAGAGTAACCAAAGGCGACATCGGGGGTCATTTTCCATCGGGATTTTTCCAAACCGTGAACGTCGGCTCCCAACCACTCCAGGCCCAGAGCCCGTGCTCGGTCCAACTCGCAAAGGTCGGTGAGCCCGGCCAGCACTGGCTCAGTCCGAAGGGATAGCGGACACGCCAACGAGGGTCAATTCATCGAGCGCATGGGGTAGTCATGGCAGCTGCGATGGTGCGCGAAAAAGCGTGCCATTGAGGCGCGTGAAGTCCTTCATCATGACGACGAAGTATTCGCTGGTGGCCGTGCTCGCTGCCAGCGGGGTGGCGTAGGTGCCGTTGGGCGGCGCCACGACGTTGAGGCCGAGGGCAGCAACGATCGGCGTGCCGTCGGGATCGAGCTCCTGGGCGCTGGCATCGGTGCTGTCCCAGGCGTGGTAGGTGAGCAGGTAGCTGTTCGTCTTCTCGGAGTAGGCGAGGTTCGGCGCGCCGGCGCCTTCGGCGGGCTCTGCGATGAGCTTGTCAAAGATCCGGGGGCTTGCGCCAGGTTGAAAGATGGTCACGCGCAGGCTGCGCTCGACCTTGTATGCCTTCATCCACTCGCCCTGGCGGGTGTTGTAGGCCAGCGCCGGCGCGGTCGGGATCACCATTCCCACGCGCAATGCTGGGATCACCTCGCTTGGCAGACCGTTCTCGATGAAGCGTGCGCGGTAGCCCGTGTCAAAGTTCGGCCCGCCCGTGGCGAAGTATTCGTGCCAGGCGAGCAGGAAGAGCCCCCCTCCGCCTTGCGCGCTGCAGCCCCGCTGGCCCAGTTCCTCGTCGGCCATGCGGATCTCGGGACCAAGCTCGCCGTCGGCCGATACGGTTCGGGCCAGCAGAATCCATCCATCGGGGCGCGAGGAAAACTCCCGCGCGCTGGAGTAGCCGACAACAAAGGTCCCGGCGGTCTCATCCCATGCGGCGCAGGGCTCGGCCTCGACGCTCGAGCCCGAGGAAATGACGAAGTTGGCGCCGATGCGCTCGAGACTTCCGTCCGCTCGAGTCCGGATGAACTGGCCGTAGATCCAGTTGGAGGCGGCCTCGCCGGCAACGACGGGCCGGAAACTTCGAAAGGCAACCAGAAAGAGGCCGCCCGTGCCGGGCTCGCCGCCGGCTAAGGCGTGCTGTCCGCTCCAGAAGTCCGCGGCGAGCTCGTCGTCGAGCGCGAGCTCGGCTCCGACCAGCGGAGGCGCCTGCGCTGTACTCACACCCAGCGCCTGGAGCCGAAATCCAGCAGGGCCGGCCGTGTTCACGTAGGTGATCACGTAAGCGTCGTGGACGGAGTCGTACTCCACCGCATGCTCGCGCACGTGCTCGCTGCTGATCAAAAAATCCAGGTTGGCGATGGTATAGGTGCCGGCCAGATGCGCAGGAGGCTGGCTGATGTCGGAATCGCTCGTGTTCGCATCGCCGCTGCTCCCATCGCCGGCGTCGCTGTCAGTGTGTCCGGAGTCAGCGCCGGTGGCGAGGGTGCCGTCATCGGCGCGCTCGCAGCTCGCCGCCAGTATGATGGCGAGCGCCAGCAAAGAGCGCGAGCAGATGTACCAAAAGGTCAGCGACGGGTTCATTGGCATTGGCTCCAATCACATCATCGGTGTTCAAGAGCCAGCGCTGATCCAGGTCGCTCACGGCGACCTAATCGGGCGAAAAATCGAGCGTGGTGCTGGCCTCACCTTTGACAATACGCGCGCGCGACGATCGGAGCAACGTCGCGCGATGCCGCCCTGTTGAGCCAGGCCATCGCAAGGGTCGAGCAAGAGATGGAGTCTGGCGGTGTCGAGCGCCTTCTCATTGACTTTACGTCTTTAAGCTTCACGTTGAATGGGTGGGTAGTGAACGACCCACTTCGTTCAAATCGATTGAACTTCCCCCACACACCAGGGGGCACTTTGGTTGCCGTTGAAGCCTTCGTTTGGATTCCACGAGCTCTTTGAACGATCGCCTGGGAACGAGGCGAATTTGTGGCGAGGCGTGTCCCTGGCCATATTCATCTAAAAGCCAGGGAAAATGCTCGCGAAGCTAACCAAGTCTATTTCTCATAATTAATGAGGTTTTTCGTGAATCGATATCATTTGGGTACTGCTCTACTCTCGGCTGGAATTCTGATTGCCTCGGGCTGTGGCTCGGATTCCCTGACGCCGCTGCCTACCGGCGATGGTGATTCGGCAGCGACCGGTCTTTCGTTGAAGGTGGAGATGAAAGAGGCGGCGGACGTCGCAGCCGTGCGCTTTTCGATCGAGACCTGTGCCGGAGAGCTGATGTTCTCCGGTGACAAAGACTTCGAGGAGCTCATGTTGCCGGGGGGCATGCCAGCCTTCGAGCTTGGTCCGTTTGACGCAACCTCCCAGCATCTCTTTGCCGACCACTTCATGGTGCTCGGCGCGGGCTGCTACAACGTGGCCGTGCAACCGCTGACCTCCACCGGAGGTACGTCGGAGGCATGCACCGAAGCGAGGGCTCAAGGAGTCATGGTCGAAGACGGCAGGACGACCGAGATCATGCTCGTCAGCCAGTGCAAAGCACCGCCCGTGGGCGCGGTCGATGTAATCGGCGCGATCAACGTCGCTCCGATGATCGAGGCGCTGGAGTTCGAGAAGTTCACCCGCCAGTGCCGTGAAAACGTCATCTGCGCGATTGCCAGCGATGGCAACGCCGACGGACTCGAATTCGACTGGAGCCTGCTCTCGGGCCCGGCCCTCGCACATGCGCCAGTCGTCGTCAACCGCGCACAATTGACCGGTCGTCGCACCGTCGAGTGTGTCTCACTCGTGCCTGCGGCCGCCGGCGAGCATACGCTCGAGGTGCGTGTGTTCGATCACGATGCGAACGGGCGCATGGAAAACCAAAACGGAGTTGAATCGCGCGCCAGCCTGATGTTCCCGCTTCACGTGGCCAACGATCCGGCGATCGACGATTGCGCCCAGTTCGTTCCCCAGGCCCAGATCTTCGTTGCCAATCTGACGCCGCTCAACGCGCAGCTCAACTTTGCACCGGCCAATGGCATTGCGAAGTTCATCATCGAAGGCGATCGCTTCACCGCGATCACCAACTCCCAGGGGCTTGCTCCGAACATGATTCATCCACAGCACATCCACGGCTTCATGTCCGCTGAGCAGGCGGTCTGCCCGCCCGTGACGACCGACCCCAACAATGACGGAGTGCTCGACGTCATCGAAGGCCTTCCGTTCTATGGCCCGATCCTGCTCAATCTCGACCAGAACCTCGAGAATCTCGACGAGCCCGGCCCGTTCCCGATGTCCTTTGGCGAAAAGGGGCGCCTACACTACAAGGCAACCGCCTCGGTTTCTGCGCTGCTCGAAGCCTTTGGCACCAACACCTTAATGCTCGACACCAACACGGTCGTCCAGCACGGAATCCCCCTGACCACGCCGCTGCCTTCGACGGTGCAGACGCTCCCCGGTCTGCCGCCGCAGCTGACCTTGCCGCTGAACTGTGGCAAGATCATGCGCGTGGATCGCTTCGGCCCCAATTGAGGCAGGTCTGTGAAGTGAACTATAGCACTCCAACTTCGATGCCCCTGGAGTTGGCTTTCTCGAAGTAGGAGTGCACAAAAAGCCGCGCCCGGTCGGTCGACCGGGCGCGGTCTTTTTGTGCTCCATCCTACTATCTACAATGCGAACGAGTTCGGGCAAGATCGGGTCACTCATTATAAACCTCCTCATGCTACGTGTTGTCGCCCTCGGGGGCGATGCACGGGTCACTCCACCCGACTCCCAGTTAACGAACGCCACCTACCCAGCCGACCAGTCCACGAACCGCACTGCCCCACCTAGCACCGTCGCTAACCCCGCCGCGTCGTACATCCGTGCCTGCGCCGTCGGCACGAGCAACACCCGGGGCAGCAGCTCGCCGAACTTCATGTCGTCGACCATGCGGTGCTCGGCGCGAGGGTTCAACGGGGCTAGACGGGCTCGACGACGAGCAGGGCGGTTCGAGTCGGTCCGGCGCTCTTTGACCGGGGCGATAACGTCTCGTTATCGATCGGCCCAAAGGGCCGACCTGCAAACAACGCGCGGGGCAACGCCATGCAAAAGCCGGCACAGGCCGCTGTTTCAATGGCAATACGACGTGCCATCGCGTCGTCTCCGGTTGATGTGCGCGGCGCATCTTGCGGATCTGCGTGCCCTGGCTTCGTGAGCATTTCGCACTTGCCTGGACGTTTCTCGTGAGGCAAACAGTGGCGCCTCGGATGAAAACGTAGTGGTCAGCCTTGGAAGGAAGAAGTGGGCCAAGCCAAGTTGCTTTGATGTTTGAACTTCCAACCATTGAGAGCATGCATTCATGGGTAAACTTCGATCCACCTTCGGGCGTCAATTTTCCGTCCTAGCCTTTTTCACGACAACTCTCGCGTTCATGGGCTCTTGCGGTGAACCTGCAGACGGCAACCCGGCCACAACAAATGGCGAGTGTGCCAGCTGGTCAATGCAGATCGCCTCTCAACACCTCATAGGCGATCGCATCAAGCGCACCAAAGGCAGTGCTTATTATGACGCCGGCGATCTGGACCCCGCCGACGAAATTGGTGCCTTTGGTATCGAGTTTAGAAACTCAGATCCACTCGCTCCCTTTGGCGTATTGAGTTCCTGGCAAACGCCGGTTCCGCTGGGGACGACGGGCACCTACCGCGGCTACTTCTCGATTCAAAACGGAAATGGACATTCCTGGATCGGCGAACCATGGGGTGAGGATCCGATACTTGAGTTTTCATTGTTCCACCACACGAGCACTTACCTCGCCGGGACTTACTTTGGAGAAGTCTTCGACATGCGCACGGTCGAGATCGCCCATGTCGCCGGTGTCTTTCAGTGGAGCAGCAATGGTTGCACGGAGATTCGGAGTGACTGTGACGATGAATTTAGCGCGTGCGGCAGCGTTTGCGATTTCGCCTCGTCGGACGCTATGGAGATCCGTTCTTGTTGGAAAACCTGTGCTGACCAGCACGGGGCTTGCGCCGAACGTAGCTGTATTGCCAAAGAAAACTTGGATGAGATTGCGGAAAATTTTATTGGTCGATGTAAGAAGGGCTCCATCCTTCGAGAATTTCCGACGCAATACCTGCCCGAAACGCTCGAAAAAATTAAGAGAGATCAAGACGCGGGCATCGGGCGCGCGCAGACCGCTTGGAAACTTCTAAGTGATAAGAGATTTGATAAATAAACGGTAAGCGGTGTTCCAGAGCTCCAAACCGTTTCCTTAGGCTGTGCAAACGACCAGAACGCTGCTCAATTTTCGGAGTCTCGACGCATGGAATCAAGGACGGACAATATCTACGTCGTGGTGCTCGCAATTGAACGAACTTTCACCGGTGATCCTGACGCGGATTCGCTTTTCGAAGAGTCCTTTCTTCTCGTGCGAGCGAGGGACGAAGAGCATGCTGTTGAGTTGGCAACGCAACGTGTTCAACCCGCACTTCAATTCGAAAATCAATATGGTGAAGAGGTAGTTTGGACGCTCCGCCGAGTCGTGGACGTGGCGGAAGTCTCGGCCGATCCCCTTGCTCCGGTCGCCGAGATTTACTCACGATTTTTTGGCGATTGGAATGCTTATGACTCTCTGGTGGAGTGGCAACCAGAGGACGATTGATCCTCTCGCATGACCAGGCCGGGCCCACCATCAAGCACTACACCACCGCCCACCTGCGCCACAGCGTCGGCCTCGACACCGCTCCCCTCGAGGTCGGCACCGATCTCCGCCTGAGACGTCCAGGTTCACGTTTACGTTCAGGTTCACGTCCAGGTTCAGGTTCACGTCCAGGTTCAGGTTTACGTTCAGGTTCACGTTCAGGTTCAGGTTCAGGTTCAGGTTCACGTCGGCCACGGCGCCCTTTCGGTCGTCTATGGGCCTTTGTCCCAGGAGAGCGGCGCGTCGGGCACCGAACATCGCTGATGGCACGAGGTATCGAGCGCTTCGTCGCATACCCATAGACTTGGACATGAGTAAGTGGCAGCCTCAGACCAACTGACGTTTTGTGGACCCGAAACCGACCGAGAGATGCGCAAAGTCCTGTATCCATACGCTCGTGAGGCAATTTGCCCTTTCCGTATTACGCGACGCTCGGGATGTCGCGACAACAAGCAACGCACGGGAGATTGCGTCCCTGGCCTTTGTGGCCACGTCAGGAGTTCGGCTTGTAAGGTCTGTGGCCGATTACGCGCATAGAATCTAGCTGATGATCATCTCTCGGGCGGTTTCTCCGTAGAAGTCGATCGAGGCGCCCACGGCGATGAAGAACAGGCCGAGCAACAGGCCCTTGAAGGGCTCGATGTCGCTCTCGAGCTCGTGGCGGTACTCGGAGTTTGCGAGCACGACGCCGGCCAAAAAGGTGCCAAGCGCCGGGCTCAAGCCGCCCTGCTCCATGAGCAGGGCGATGCCGATCACGAGCAGCAGGCCGGCGGCGACAAAGGCCTCACGAAGCTTCGTTCGCGCCAGAAAACGAAAGGCCGGGCGGATCGCATAGTGGCCGCCGACGATGATCGTGGCCACGGCCCCGAGCACGACCAGCGCGTTCATCCAGCCGGGCATGCCCTCGACCCAGTTCGTGGCGTGGTGGCCCTCGCCCTGCACGATCTGGTGGATCGCCAGCAACGGAAAGAGCGCGAGCATGGGGATGACGGCGATGTCTGGCTTTGCCCGCACTGATTTTGAGCTGTTGCGGCTTGGCGTCGAGAATGTTGTAGACGACGTGAAGCTTGGCCGCCGCCTGGTTGGGCTGGGTGGAAGGCAAACGTTTGCTGAGCATGGCGTGCAGTTGCAAGATGGTCGTGTCCAGGGCGAGCAGCTGGCGAAACTGCCCGATGGCCTCGGTCAGCTTGG
>JACCWM010000194.1 GCA_013697635.1 Lujinxingiaceae bacterium
AGGCCGAGCTCGTGGAGGCCAACCTGCGCCTCGTGGTGTCGATCACCAAGAAGTACACGAACCGCGGCTTGCAGTTCTTGGACCTGATCCAGGAAGGCAACATCGGCCTGATGAAGGCCGTCGATAAGTTCGAGTACAAGCGCGGCTACAAGTTCAGCACTTACGCCACGTGGTGGATTCGCCAAGCGATCACCCGCGCGATCGCCGATCAGGCCCGCACCATCCGCATCCCGGTGCACATGATCGAGACGATCAACAAGCTCGCCCGCACCGAGCGCTACCTCGTCCAGGAACTCGGCCGCCCGCCGACACCGGATGAGATCGCCGACAAGATGGACATGCCCGTCGAGAAGGTGCGCAAGGTGCTCAAGATCGCCAAGGAGCCGATCAGCCTCGAGACGCCCATTGGTGAGGAGCAGGACTCGTCACTGGGCGATTTCATCGCCGATGACGACGCCGTCAACCCCTCCGAGGCCGTGGTCAACTCCAACCTCTCCGATCAAACGCGCAAGGTGCTCGCCACCTTGACCCCGCGCGAGGAGAAGGTGCTGCGCATGCGCTTTGGCATCGGCGGCAAGAGCGACCACACCCTCGAAGAAGTCGGTCAAGACTTCAACGTCACCCGCGAGCGCATCCGCCAGATCGAGGCCAAGGCCCTCAAGAAGCTGCGCCACCCGAGCCGCGCCAAGCAGCTCGAGAGTTTCGTCGACTTCTAAAGCCCGACGACTTGAACCAGTAACAAAGGAGCGGCCCCCTCAAAAGAGGGGGCCGCTTTTTTGTCTCGTAGGCTCGTTGGAGGCGCTACTGCGCGGCCGGCAAGCCGCCGTTGGAATCGCCCTGAAACGGCCCCGCCCGGGTGCCGACCTGGCGCTCGAGGGTGGGCTCGAGGGCGGCGTCGACAAAGCGCTTGGCCCACCAGAAGACATCGCTTCCCTTGATCCGCCGGCGCAGCGCGCGCATGCGCCGGCGTCGCTCGTCGTCGGCCATGGTCACGGCGGTGTAGATTGCGCCAGCGGTCGCGTCGATGTCGTAGGGATTGACCAACACGGCGCCCTCGCCAAGCTGGGCGGCGGCACCGGCGAATTCGCTCAAGACGAGCACGCCGCGCTCCTCGACCTGGCAGGCGCAGTACTCTTTGGCGACCAGGTTCATGCCGTCACGAAGCGGGGTGACGAGCGCGGCCGAGGCCAGCCGGTAGAGCGCGCACAGATCCGGTGGGCTGACCGTATTGTACAAATAACGAATCGGCTGCCAGCTCGGTGTGCTAAAGCGCCCGTTGATGCGACCCACGAGGCGGTCGAGCTCGCGCTTGAGCGCGCGGTACTCGGGCACGTTCTCGCGGCTGGGAATGACGAGCTGAAACAAGACCACCTGCTCCAAGAGCTCGGCGTAGCGATCCAGGGCCAGCTCGAAGGCCAAGAAGCGCTCGATCAGGCCCTTGGTGTAGTCGAGCCGGTCGATGCCCAGCAGCACCTGGTAGGGGCCGATCTCGCGGCGCAGCTCGGCGACGCGCTCGGTGGCCGCCTGGGAGCCGGCGCGCCGCGAGAAATCGCCGTAATCGGTGCCGATCGGAAACACCCCGATCTGCACGCTGCCACGGGGCATCTCGACGACGACCATCTCGCCGATCTCGTAGATGTTGAGCTCGGGCATCAGGCGTTCGATGCATTGCACGAGGTTTCGCCGATCGCGCCCGGTCTGCAGGCCCACCAGATCGTAGGCCAACATCGCCTCCAAGATCTCCTCGCGCCAGGGCAGCTTGGTGTAGTTCTCGGCGCTGGGAAAGGGAATGTGCAAGAAGAAGCTCAGCCGGGCGTCGACGCCCAGCGTGCGCAGCTTCTGGCCCACATGGATCAGGTGGTAGTCATGCACCCACAAAAAGTCGTTGGAGCGCGCCTCGGGCGCGATCGCCTCGGCAAAGCGCGTGTTCACCTCGTCATAGGTTTGGTAAAAGCGCGGTTTGAAGTCGCAACGATCGGCAAAGCCATGAAACAGTGGCCAGATCACCGAATTGGAGAAGCCCGCGTAAAATCCGTCGACCTGGGCGCGCGTCAAGATCACCGGCTCGAGCCGAAAGCCCGCGCCGGCCTGTGCGATCGCCGGATACCAGCCGTTACCATCCTCGGCGCAGATCCCCGGCCAACCGATCCAGCGCCCCCCCAGCTTCTCGAGTATGGGGCTCATTGCCTGGACCAGGCCGCCGGAGCCGGACTCGACATGCCAGCCATCGTCTTCTCGGTGCATCACGATCGGTAAACGGTTGGAGACAATCGTAAACTCGTCGACTGCTTTCATAGCGCCTCTGGTGGTGCCGGTGCGTCCATAGGGCGCGGGCGCAATGACTTTCGCATTATTCGCCCACGGCACGCCCCTCCTGTAAGAATAGACAGCGTTTGTCCTCGGACAATCGAGGAGAGGGAAGAATAATCAGCGATCATCGATCATC
Source organism: Lujinxingiaceae bacterium (assembly GCA_013697635.1). Lineage (GTDB taxonomy): Bacteria > Myxococcota_A > Bradymonadia > Bradymonadales > Bradymonadaceae > JACCWM01. Next base: position 2,447 of record JACCWM010000194.1, read on the forward strand.
AAGGCGGTCTTGGCCCGCGGGCCTGGCCTATGCCATGATGGCCCCGTTGTCAGGCCCCTTACGGCGCTTAGGAGGTTTTTCATGCGTGCGCTCATCCAGCGAGTATCGCGAGCAAAGGTCACGGTCGGCGATCAACTCACAGGCCAGATTGGCCAGGGGATCTTGTTGCTTTTGGGCGCGGGCAGCGGCGACGAGGAAAAAGACGTCGACTATCTGCTCGAGAAGACGCTGAATCTGCGCATCTTCGCCGACGCCGAGGCCAAGATGAACTTGAGCTTGCTCGATATTGGCGCCTCTTTGCTCGTTGTCAGCCAGTTCACCCTCTACGGCGACACCCGAAAGGGCCGCCGGCCAAGTTTTGTACAGGCCATGGAGCCGGTGCGCGCCGAAGAGCTCTACGAGCTCTTTGTCACCCGCGCGCGTGCACGCGGCGTGCACGTCGAGTGCGGCCGCTTTGGCGCCATGATGGACGTCGAGCTGGTCAACGACGGGCCGGTCACCCTGATGCTCGAGAGCCCTTGAGCTTACGTGCCAAACAAAAGAGGCGCCACATGTGCGGCGCCTCTTTTGTTTTATTAGCGTCGTGCAACCCGCTTAGCGCAGCAAAACCTGGGCGATCTCGACGCTCGGATCGTAGAGCTCATTGACCTTGAGGCCGACCGAGCTCAGCGAGTAGACAAAATCCTGGCCGTCGCCCGACATGAAGATGCTGCGACGCATGTCTGACCACCAGCGCCAACCCTGGTCCGGCGAGCAGCCCCAGTCGCGATTTTCATCGTGGCAGTAGGCCTGGCTGACCAGATCGCCGTGGCTGACGCGGCCGATCTCGCTGATGCCGTCATCGGCGCTGGCGTGAAAGATCATCAGGCCGGTGAACTGCTCGCCACCATCATAAATGCTCGCCGGGATCGCCAGCACCTTCTTGTCGGCGTGGTAGGTGAAGGCGTGGTGGTTGTAGAGCGCCTCGCTGTACGAGCTCCAAGAGCCCGTCGAGATCACGTGGTGGTGGATGCGCGTGGGCTTGGCCATGTCGCTGACGTCGAAGATCTGCAGGTGAACGCCGCTCATTTGGCCATTCTCGTCGCCGTCGACGCCGATCGTGAGCAGGTGCTTGTCGCCCATCGGGTGGATGTAGCTCGAATAACCCTCGATCTTGAGCTCGCCCAGCATTTTGGGGCTGTTGTGGTTGGAGAGATCGAAGGTGTAGAGCGGATCGGTCTCGCGAAAGGTCACCATATAGCCCTTGTCGCCCATCATGCGCGCCGCATAGATGCGCTCGCCAGGGGCCAGGCCGCGAACGGCGCCGGTCTCCTCGAGCACGTTGTTGTTTTGCTTGAGCACGATCAGGTTGTTGCCGCCGTCGTCGATGCGCTCGCTGCCGGCCTCATCCCAATCCCACTGGTTGTCGGTCGTGGCAACGCGCAGGTGGCCGTCATGCTCACTCATCGAGAACTGGTTGAGCATCCAGCCGTCGACGCGACCGCTGGCCATGTAGCGCGGCTTGGCGTTGCCCGCGGGCAGCTCGAACTTGTGGATGTGCGACTCGTTCTCCTGGCTGCCGCCGCCCCACCACCACCACCAGGAGCGGCTGGACATGGCAACGTAGAGGTTTTGCTTGGAGGCGTACATCAGCCAGCCATCAGCGAGCAGGCCGGTGGAGTCGATCGCTGACTTGTCGTCGAGCGTGAAGTTGGAGATGTTCATCACGCCAAGCGAGGTGACCTGCTGAGGCAGATACAAATCGGTGCATGCGTACAGCGGATTGGTGGCCACCACGGTCCCGCTCGAGTTGCTTACCCGCGAGCGCGGCAACAGATCGACGACGTCCACCTCGGCAAACGCCGCGCTGATGCGCGCCTTGAACACCGGGCGCGCGGCGTTGCGAAGTTCATCGAGTCGCGCGGCATCGGCGTCCCACTCCTGGGCGGGAATCGCGTCGTCGTCGACGTTGGTCCACTCCCAGATGTTGAAGGGCACGTTCACCTGGCTGTTCGAGACCATGTAGACCTTGCCCTCGATCATGCGCGCGTTGAGCATCCAGCCCTCGATGTCGAGCTGGCGATCGAGCTTGGGCGCGCTGCGGTCGCTCACATCGAGGATCGTGATGCGCGTGCCGTAGAAGCTGTCGCGGTCAGATTTACCCGAGCCGTCATAATCGTTGTAATCGTAATTGTACTCGTAGACGGTTGAGAAGACGGCCACCTTGTCGCCGCGCAAAAAGAGCGAGCTGGCATAAATGTTCTCGCCGAGCTTGTAGCTGCCGACGATCTCGGTCTCATCGGCCGGCCAGCTCTTCATGATCACGAGCTTGTCGTTGTGGCTGGTGTAGATGAACTTGCCGTCGGTCTTGACGATGTCCGGCTCGTCGACACCGGCCTCCTGCACGTTAGTCTCGGTGAAATCATCGGGCGCCGCGTCCCTATCGGCCCCGGCCTCCGTCGGCGGGCTGCTCGGCTGGGCGAGGTCGTCGGCGGTGTTGTTAAAAAAGTTGCCGTAGTTTTGGTAGCGGTACTTGAGCACCTCCTCGACGGTCGCATCGATCAGGCGCTCGCGCACCGTCTCACAGCTCTGGGCCGGCAAGAGCGCGAACTCCGTGCTCACCGTCTTGGGCGGCGTGGTGTTGTTGCCCGTGCGATCGCCCGGCTCCGCGCACGCCGAGCTCAACAGCGCCGCGCCCGTGAGCACCACGGCCGTCATCGTCCAGGGTTTACCAAACCAGCTTTGCGCGATGTCAGTTTTTCGAGTCTTCATGGCCGCGATCCTCAGAAACTTGGGGTCTATTTCGGTGATTTATTAAGAGAAACGATTGAATTTGCTGTGTTTGTGCGGGTTTTGTGGCTCAGCTGCCCGCGATACGAACACAGTACTGCCAGAGTCGTGCCAGAGCCTGGGGCTACAAATTAGAAGCGCAACAAACCCAGGCGCACGAGCGCCGGCAAAAAGAGAAAGTCGGCGACCAGCGCGACGACAAAGCACAGCGGCAAGAGCGTGCCCAGGATGTGGATCGAGAAGTAGTCGCTGAGCAAAAAAGGCAAAAAGCCCAGCGTAAAGATCGCGGTAGTGATGAAGATCGCGCGCCCGGCGAAGTGGAAGGTGCGGTGCAGGGCTTCGCTGACGTCGCTTGTGCGCGCGCTCTCGATGCGAAGGCGCATCAGAAAGTGGATGGTGTCGTCGACGCCGATGCCGATGGCGATCATGGCGACGATGAAGGTGTCGGTGTCGACGTCGTCCCAGAACAGGCCGACCCAGCCGCCGAGCGCGATCAAGGGCAGCAGGTTGGGTAACATCGACCAGCTACCGGCGCGCCAGGAGCGCAGGCCGAAGATCATGAGCAAGGTGATCGCAAAGACCGAAAAGATCAGGCCGCGGCGCTGACCGTCGATCACCTCGCTGATCCAGCCGCCGAGCAGGTAGCGAACGCCGGTGACGTTGACCTTCACCTCGTCGCCAAAGTGCTCGAGGGCCAGCGCCTCGATGCGCTCGCCCAAAAAGAAGTGGCTGCGGATGCCGCTCTCGCGGGTGGTGGCCGTGATGCGCATGCTGCGCCGGTTGAAGTCGATGAACTGAGCGAGCGCGTCGGGGCCGTCCATCTCGAGCAAGATCAGGTACTGGGCGAGCGCCTCGGCGTTGGTGGGCAAAAAGGCTGGGGCGTCGTCGCCGGGCAAGATCGCCAGGTGAGTAGACTCCATCAAATCGATGATTGAGAGCGTGCGCTCAAACTCGGGCATCGCCTCGATCAGATCGCTGAAGGCCGCAATCTTATGGAAGGTCTCGGGATCGAGCAGGCCGCCTTCGCCCGCGGCATCGACATAAATGTCCACGGTGCGCGTGCCCAGAAAGTGCGCGTCGAAGAACTCGCCGGATTGTCGCACCGGGTTGTTGGGCGCCAGGCGCTGGTCGAAATAGTTCTCGAACTCGATGCGCGAGATGCCGACCAGACAAATCAGCGTAAATACGGCAAAACCCACCAAGATGTGGCGCGGGCGACGGTCGGTAAACTTTGAGGTGGCCTCGATGATGCTGTCGATCACGTCCTGAACACGGCCCGCACCCCCGGCGCGCCACGGACTCGGGGCCTTCATCAGCGTAAAGATGATCGGCGAGAGCGTCATGGCGAGCAGCAGCGCGATGGCCACGCCCACGCCGAGCACGAGGCCGAAGTGTTGAAAGACCGGCGTGGGGATAAACGAGAGCGCAAGAAATCCCACGCCCGTGGTCGCCGAGGTCAGCAAGCAGGCCGTGCCGACATCGGTACCCGCGCAATTGATCGCCTCGCTCTTTTCTTTGCCCTCCGAGAGCTCGATCAGATAAGCGCTGCACAGATGGATCACGTCCGAGAAGCTGATGATCAACACCACGCCGGGCACGATGCTCATCAGGATATGCACGTTGCGATCGAGCAGGATCGAAAATCCCATCGTCCAGGTCACAGCGATCAACGCCACGATCGAGGTGACCACGACTGGCCAGAAGCGCCCGAACATCAAGAGCACGGTGAGCAGCAAGATCAGCAAGACGACGGGAAAGAGCTGCACGATGTTGCTCTGGCTGATCTTGATCAGCTCGGCCGTGATCGCGGCGATGCCCGTTCGGTGCAACGCGCTGGCTTCAAAGCCCTCGTCGGTGAAGGTGGCGAGCACTTGATCGATGAGCTCTGGCCCCGATTCGGCCGAGCGCTCGGAGACGATCAGCTCGATGAGCACCAAGAAGTGCTTCCCGTCGGCAGAGACGAGCAGGCCGCTGGCCACCGGATCTTCGCGCAGCGCATCCACGAGCGCGTCGACGCGGCCCGGGTCGGCCAGGGCCTCATCGGCGTATTTGCGGATGGCGATGCCGTCCTCGGTGGCCACCACACGGCTCAGGTTGGCGACGCTGCCCACGCGCTCGATCGCGTCCATCGCCTCGAGGCGCTCGTGCACGCGCTGCATGCGCTCGAGCGTGAGCTGCGAGAGCGGCGCGCCGTTCTCCACGCCGACGATGATCACGTCGTCGTTGCCAAAGCGCGCGATGCTCTCGCGGTAGGCGATGTAGTCGGGACTATCCTCGCCCAAAAACAAGGTGATCAGCGACGTCGAGAGCACGGCCTGCGTGATCATCAGGCTCGCTGCCAGAGTGACCAGCGCAATGGCCGTCAGGACCAGATAGCGAAAACGTACGACGAACGCGATGTAGGACTTCATGGCCGAGACTTGCCCGCAAATTAGTATGTAATGGCACTGATCGCAGGCGCGTTGACGCCCGCCGAGGCGCTACTGTAGCTTAGCAAAGCGTGGATGATGAAATTGTTTTCTGGTTGATACTTGCTGGAGGAACCCATGCTTTTAGATTGCCGACGTACCGCGCTGCTTGTGACGATCAGCGCAAGCTTGGCTGGCCCCGCTTGCGCCCCCGCCGCTGCGGTCAAGAAGATCGAGGCCGGCCCGTTTGACAGCGTCACCTCGCAGGGCTTTCACAGCGACGTGCACATGACCCGCGCGCGCCATGTCGTCTTTGCCAGAGAGTCGATCACGCTGGCGAACCACGCCACGGTCGCCCTCGAGACGAACTTCGATCTGAGCGACCCGATCTACATGCGTATCTTCTTCGACGAGTCGCCCGGCAACCTCTTTCGAAAGAGCGGCTTGCAGTGCGAAGAGCCTGGCGAGCAGGCCGAGCGGGCCTTCTTTGTGCGCGTGAAGGTTCAAATTGCCGACGCGCCCGAAGACGAATGGCTCAGCCCCGCGCCCGTGTATTTCTCGCGCCGCGACTTCGATCAGTTGACCAACATCACCTTTTTTCCCGGCTCGATCAACGGCTCCGAAGATCAGCCGCCCTCGGTGGTCACCAGCGACGAGCAGGTCATGCAAGTCTTCTTCGGCGGCACGATCGTGCCTCGCCTGGCCCCCGGCGAGCACACCTTGAGCGTGCACGCCACGGCGCACTGCGCGCTGGCCCGCACCGAGCAGGCGCGCATCGAGCACGACCAGAGCTTGCCCGTGGCCAGCGGCAGCTTCCAGCTCACCGTGGAGAGCGAGGAGGCCAAGGCCGCCTATTGGAGCGCCCGCGGCCCGCTGCTGCCCCAATCACGCCACCGCGATCAACGCAAGATCTCCTTGATGGCAAACCGCGAGCTGATCCGGCGCTGGCCCGGCGAGTCGCTGGTCAAGGTCATCGTCACCTCGAGCGACTACGAAATCCAACACGACGAGGCCAACCGCCGACCGCTTGCACGCCACGTTGACGCCTTCGTGCTGACCAAGAACGAGCAGACGGGCATGTGCAACCTGCACGACGTCGCGCTGACCCAGGACTATGCCGGCGGCTCAAAGTACGACGAGGACCTGGTCAAGGCCGTCGGTCGCGCAACGCATGGCTATCCGTGTTGGGAGGAGTGAGGATTAACGGGCTCGCCCGGATGTAAGAGACGCGCGGACGGTGGCGATGAGCTGCTGGCGAGAGGCCGGCTTGGCGAGGAACTGCCACTTGAGCGCGTTGGGGGCGCCGTAGATCAAGTCCGGAGCGTAGCCGCTCATGAAGATGATCTCTAGCCGTGGCAGCAGGGGGGAGACGGCCATGGCGAATTCAACGCCGCTGCCGTCGGGGAGGACGACGTCGGCCAGAAGCAAGTCGATCTCGTGGGCGCACTCGTCCACCACGGCCTGTGCTTCAACGACGTTCGCCGCCTCCATCACCCTAAACCCGGCGCGTTCCAGAAAGATGCGGTAGGGCTTGCGGATGTGCTCCTCGTCTTCCAGGATCAAGATGCACGCAGGCCTTGATTCGGCCTTTTCACCCCTCTGGGACTCATCGAAGGCCACGCGGTCAAGCTCTCGCTCCGAGGCGGGGATGTAGATCGTAAACGTCGTTCCCTCGCCGGGCTTCGTGTCGACGTAGATCTTTCCATTCATTTTCGTCACGACCCGATACACCGTGGCCAAGCCCAGGCCGGTGCCCTTGCCCAGGTCTTTCGTGGTGAAGAAGGGCTCAAAGAGCCGCTGACGGGTCTCGCGATTCATGCCGACGCCGGTGTCGGAGACCTGGAGCACGACCCAGTCGCCCGGAGGCAGGTCCAGTCTCGGCGGGATCTCGCGGGGGCCGAATTTTATCTGAGATGTCTTGATTCGAAGCCGGCCCCCGTCGGGCATGGCGTCTCGGGCGTTGACCGTAAGATTCATCGTGATCTGATCGATCTGGCCCTTGTCGATCTCAATGGGCGAGAGGCGCGGGGCAAGGTCGATCTCCAGATCGATGCCCTTTCCAAGGACGTCGATGAGAAGCTCGCGGATCCCCCGCAGGTGGGCGTTGAGGTCGATGACTTCCTGCTCGCTGTCTTCCTTCTGGCCAAAGGTCACGAGTTGATTCGTCAGGGCGGTGGCTCTCTGGACGGCATTGTCTATTTTCTCGACGTACCCGGCGAGCTCCTCTTCACCCTTTTCGGTGAGCGCTAAACTGAGGAGCTGGGCGACGCTGCCGATCACGGTCAGGATGTTGTTGAAGTCGTGGGCCACCCCGCTGGCGAGCTCACCGAGGGCGTTCATTCGCTGGGTTTGCTCGGCCCGCTCCTCGGCTAATTTGCGGGCCGTGACATCGACGGCTATGAGCAGGACTCTTCGCTCTTGGCCGATCTTCTTGTCGATGGCAAAGCCGATCTGGCTCACCCAGAGGGGAGCGCCCTTATCCGTAGAGTAGCGTTGTTCCCGTAGAAAGTAGTCTTTGTCACCGCTGAAGAGCCGATTGAGCTCGGCGCGGAAGGCCTCCCGCTCGTCGGGATGAATGAATTTGTCGATCCTCTCGCCAGCCAGGGAAGGATCGCTCTCGAGGCCAAGGAGCTTCAGAAATGCCGGGTTCCACCGCTCCACGCTGAGATCCTCCTCGAGGATAATCAGGGGCAGGGGCACGAGTGCGAAATATTTCCACAGCGTCTGTCCGACCTGTTCGAGCCTCTCTTCAGCCAATCGAAGGGGCCCAATGTTTTTGCAGGCGATGGTGACGCCGATAACCCCCCTCTCTTTTGTGCGCACAGGTCGGTACAAGGCTTCAATGTGCTGTTCGTGTTCACCGAGGGACTCGAAGGTGTGCTCCACCTCGAACTCCTCTCCACGAATCGCCTGGCCGAGGTGGTCCTCGAACTCTTCCAAAGTGTCGTCGAGGAAGAACGTTTGAGGTGGGTCGCCGAGTTTGGGCGGACGACCGCGGAGACTTCCGGTCAAATCTAGCCCGGCCTTGTTGATGTAGAGCAAACGGTGATGCCGGTCGACGATGAAGAAGGGTTGATAAACATTATGGAACTGGGCATAGCGCATCAGATTTACGACGGTGATGTACCTCATCGACGGAGGCTCGGCGAACTGCTCGATGACGGTCTTGATCTCAAGGAGGAGACGTTCTTTGTTGATCTCAGGCTTTTCGCCACGAACGACGGAGAGCTCCAGGCCTCGACGTTTGGACTCCAGGATCACGTCGAGGTGCTCGGGGTCACAGACCATGATTATTGGGCGCATTGGCGCGGTTTCCATCACGACGTTGAGAACCTCGAGGCCGAAGGGGACGATGTCGACAAGTATCACGTCGATGTCGGGATCTTCGATGGCCTCTCGGAAGTCCGGGAGTTCATGGACTCGGACGATCTCGATGGGATAGAACTCTTCTGAGAGGGTGCGACCAAAGTCGTCGTCCATCTCCGGGAGCTCGCCGAGGACGAGGGCCTTGTACTTATACTTCGTCATTCTGGGTCCCCAATGGCCGGATAGTAAACCCGAACAAAGGTTTGTTCTTCGGTGTGTTCAATGGTAATCCGGCCGCCACCGGGCTCCACGATGTTCTTGGCCGTCGCGAGCTCCAGGCCGCTGCGGTTCTCCATTCTTTGGGTCGTGAAGAAGGGGTCGAAGCTTCGATCGCGCAGCCAGTCGGCCATGACCCGGCCATTGAAGATGATCTCCATCAGCACATAGGTTCCCGGTTCAACGGGCACGTTCCTGTGGCCGAGAGTCACGCGCACGGAGCAGGTCCGCAAAAGCACCTCGCCGCCGTCGACCAGCTCGGCGGCGCCGTTTCGGACGAGGTTCGTCACGACCGTTTCCCAATGCCGGCGATCGACATTGATCTTCGGGAGGGTAGGATCGAGGTCGGTGCTGAGCTCTACCTTGGGCCCGATCAGCTTGCCGATGGGGACGAGCACTTCGTCGATCACCTCGTTGAGGTTGATGGGCTCGGGCTCGACGACGCTGGTTCGACTAAATGCCTGCAACTGGCTGGTAGCGAGCGTGGAGCGCTCGATGGCCTGCTCAATAATCTTGAGTTGATTCATGGCCTCTTCGTCGCCCAGCTCGGTGAGGCGGATTGCGAGGAGGTCGGCGTTGGCCATCAGGACATTGAGCAGATTGTTGTGGTCATGGCTCACCCAGGCGGCCATTTCGGCTAACCTTTGCACCGTTCGGGCCCGCTGCATCTCGGGGCGCGCAGGGCGGTGAACGCAGATCGACACGGCCACGACGCGACCTGTCGGGTCCGTGACGGGCTGGTAATGCTGCTCCCACAGTCCCCCCTCTTCGAATTCTGGAAAGTAACGCTCGTGCACGGCGTCGTGACCGGCGAAGGCTCGGTCAAGGGTTTTTTGGAAGGCCTCGAGGGACTCCTCGAGCACCCACCTCTCGACGGGGTCGCCGATAGAGGTTCTGTGGCCGTGAATCGTCTCTACCAGGTTTCGGCCAGCCTTGTTGATGTAGAGCAGGTAGCGTTTTCTGGCGACGACGAAGAATGGCTCCAGGACATTGTGGTATTGCGCATAGCGATACATCTCGTCGGCGCTGGGGTTCTCCATTTTCGGTGGTTCCATAAAGCGAACCAGCTGCGTGTGAACCTCCTCGGCGAGGAGATCTGTAAAGAGATTGTGGTCGGGGCCGCGCACGAGGTAGGCCTCCAGGCCCTTTCGTTTGGCCTCCAGCAAGATGTGGGCCTGGTCGGGGTTGCTGATCATGACGATCGGGCAGGCCGGACGGGAATTGCGCACTTGTTCGAGAACCTCCAGCCCGTAAGGGGTAATATCGATGATGATCAGATTGTAGACCTCGTCCCTCTCGATGGCCGCCTCAAATTCGTCGTGGCTCTTGACGTGAATTGGCGACGCAGGGAGATCCTCCTTGAAGCTCGCCCGAGAAAAGATATCTCCCACCTCCGGCACCTCGCCAAGGATCAGGACCTTGAGCAATTGTGTACCCATTGAGCGCCTCACTGATGAACCAGGTGCTGCCATCACAGCGCTTGTTAAACGGTGATGGGCGTGCCGCCTGCCTGCTGGTATTTGGGAGCCAGAAAAACCAGAGGGTGTCTGGCCTGCTGGTATTTGGGAGCCAGAAAAACCAGAGGGTGCCTGGCCTGTCTGGCTCTCGGCTAGCGCGCGTGGGCAGGCGCGGCCTGAAAATTTTTCAGTCGGACGCCATCGGAGACAGACGTTTCTCGAAAAAGTGTCACTCTCTTGCAAATCACAAAAAAAGTCTGGGGGCTGTTTCAGAGACTTTACCGATCAAAATCGCGCTGCTAACCTCATGCTCATCTACTGGTTGTATCTAGCTGATTGTTTCGGTGAGTGTCAAGATAGTTGTCGCCTGACGGATGGTTCCTTTCTGTCGTACATGAGCCTCGTCAATCACGATTGAGGCTGACCTGGCTGATGTGCTCCCAATTGCGCGTTTGGCCGCTCCAACGGCTCGGGTTGGCGCGGCGAGCCTGTTGATAGAGTTCATGGCGCTGGGCGAGAATCTGGCGGTCTCGGCCTTCGTGGCGCGAGGACGGTGTGACATAGCCAATGGCCGAGTGCAGATGTTCGCCGT
>JACCWM010000115.1 GCA_013697635.1 Lujinxingiaceae bacterium
GCTCCTGGACGCGGATCTCCAAATCATCGTCGATCTCGAGAAAGCCCTCCTGATCGTCGAAGCCGCACGAGGCAAAGGCCGCGGTGACAAACGCCAGCAACAAAAAAAGCCCGCCACGGCGCATCAAGGAGACTGGAGAAGAGGGTCGTCTAGTGTTTGTGTTCATAATATCCAGCTTCACACAAAAAATCGTTTAGGCCCGGCTGCACCGCGCTTTTCCAAAAGCGCACCGTATTCATCAGGAACTAGCTTTTGCATAAACCATACCCGTTTACTAAAAATATCTAAACCCCAGTATTTACGCAGAGTAAAACCCTGTGCAAACCGTCAGCCATGGTCTGAAGTCACCACAATCCCCACAATGTGTGACAGATGCGCACATGCCCCCACGGCGCCCGCGCATCACGATTGACACGATCGACCGCCTGGCCTAGCTTCCTTCGCCAGCCACTTGCCGCAGATTTGACGGGCTCGCGCCCATGCGCGCACATGCCACCACAGGAGCCGTGCACCATGGCGAACGACAAAGACGACACGAAGAAGAAAAGTACTCCGCCCAAGAAGGCCGCAGCGCCCAAGAAGGCCCCCGCGCCCAAGCAGGCCCCCGCGCCCAAGAAGGCCCCCGCGCCCAAGAAGGCCACCAAGGCCCAGCCCACGCTTCAACCCCTGGCCGAAGGCGAAGTTCTGATAACCGGCTTTCCTGGATTCTTGAGCACACGGCTCGTGCGCGAGCTGCTCGGGCGCCAACCGCTGGCACGCTTTAACTTTCTAGTCCTCGCCGGCTTACGCACGACGGCGGAGCGCAACCTTGCTGCGCTCGAAAGCGAGCTCCCCGAGTTTCGCGGCCGCTGGAGCGTTTACACGGGCGACATCACGGATCGTTATCTGGGTCTGAGCGAGGCAACCTACGCCGAACTGGCCACACGCGTTGCGGTCGTCTGGCATTTGGCCGCGCTCTACGATCTGGCCGTCGCCGAGGAGGTGGCCTACCGGGTCAACGTCTCGGGCACGGTGCACGTCCTGGATTTTTGCCAGGCATGCTCCAACTTTCGTCGTCTCAACTATGTCTCGACCTGCTATGTCTCGGGCGAGCGCACCGGCACGATCTACGAGGACGAGCTCGACGAGGGCCAGAGCCACAAGAACCACTACGAATCGACGAAGTTCTGGGCCGAGGTCGAGGTCCAACGCCGCCGCGACCGGATCCCGACGGTGATCGTTCGTCCCGGAATCACCGTGGGCGATTCACGCACCGGCGAGACGAACAAATACGACGGGCCTTACTACTTCTTCAAGGCCCTTGAGCATCTGCCCAGTTGGGTGCCGATGGTCAACATCGGGCGTGGCAACGCAACGGGCAACCTGGTTCCGATCGACTTCGTGGTCCGTGCGATGGGTCACATCGGCCTGGCCGACGAGGTCGCCGGCCAGGTGTTTCAACTGGCCGACCCCAACCCGATGCGCGCCCGAGACTTCGTCGCGCTCACCCTGGCTTGCATGCACCGCGCGCCGGCCGTCGCCTCGGTGCCCGAGGGGCTTGTTCGACGTCTGCTGAGCAGCTCCAAGGTCGAGAACTTTGTGGGCATGCCGCGCGAGGCCCTCGATTATTTCAATCACGAGGCGCGCTACGATTCGCGCAACACCCAGCGGGCGCTGCGCGAGACCAACATTCGCTGCCCCCACCTGTCGAGCTATCTGCAAACGCTGATCGACTACTTTCAGAGTCATCCCCAGAGCCAACTCTCGGCCTGAAGCTGGATACTTTAAGGAAGCGTCGGAACGGAGATCGTCTCGCCGCGAAGCGGCTGGCTCATGCTGATGCCGAGCATCTCGCTGTAGGGGTTGTAGCGCTCCATGGCGGTGCGCGTCACTGCCATGGTTACGTGGTCACTGGTTGGTTGGGGGCCGACCAGAGTATTGAAGTGCGCGCGCATCGATACGGTCCGGCCCATGACCGTATGATCGACCTCCTTGGTGCCATTGACCGTGCCGTAGCGGATGCCCGCCCCGATCACCGGGCGCAGGCCCTGACCATTGATGATCGAGTTCAGCGACGCCATTGGCCCGCTGCCGCCACCGGGTTGAATGGGCAGCGCGCCACCGGCATCGTCGAGCAAGGCGCGGGCATAGGCCGAGTTACCGAGAATCTGGTTGGGATTGTTGGCCACAAGGCCATCAACATGACGAAAGCGCATGTAGTTGTTGGCCGGGCGAGTGCGCTGAAACGATTCACCCCAATGACCGTTGACGCCGAGCCCACCATAGGTGGTCGCCTCGGCCAAGGTGACTTCGAGCTTGATCAGATCATGATCGTTGTGCGGCCTGTGGCTACTCATTTGGTGGAGCGCAGCCACCGACGCGCTTTGAGCATTCGCATGGATCTGGGTGAGATCGGAGAAATCGACGGCCATATCTTGAGCTTGGGTGATCGGCAGCGCTCGCGCCCAGGTGTCCTTGTAGGCATTGCCCCAGGCCTTGCCTGCCATGCTCTCGAACTGACCCAACTGCATCATCCCCATGAAAATGAGGATGAAGATCGGAAGGGTCATGACGAACTCGGTCAGCGTCGCACCCGACTCGCCGCGATGAAAACGTCCCATCCACGCGCCGATCTGTTTGTGCCAGTGAGCAACGTTCATTTTCCAAGTCCCTCGGCAGTCGATTGGCCCATGGCGCGCGAGGCACGCTCCATCCACATCAGGTCGTTCTTGAATCGACCGACACCGTCCGTGCCTCGGCTGCCGATCTGCATGCTCAAAGACAAGAAAGCCATGCTGTTGTGGTAGGCCGCGTTGATGTCGTAGCCGGCCTCTTCGTACTCGGCCGGCAGCGAGACAGGCCGCAATCGCGACGTCCAAAGGGCGTGCCACAGGTCGGGATGGGAATCGGACACAAACGAGATCTCGCTTCGGGCCATCGCCCAGTAGCCCTGTGGACGGTACATTTCCTCGTCACGCACGCTGTCGCCAAACCTGTAGTCTTGTTTTGGCACCCGGTACTTGTTGCGCATCTCGGTGAACATCGTCTCATTCTCTTGAAAGGTGAAGACGAGATTGGAGGTGCGCGTCAGCCAGCGCGCCTCGGAGTGCGTCACCTCAATGCGCCAGGGCCGGCCCCATTCGCGAAACACCTCGGTCGAGCGACGAAAGCCGACATCAAAGAACACCGTCGAGCCGGCCGTCACATTGCGATTGAGCGCGGCGCCCCACTGAGAGCGCTGCTGGTGAAGCTGGGTGTTGATCAAGTGCTCGAACTTGTAGGATGACTGGTCCATGCCGTCGTTGAGCAGGTCGAGCCAGTAGTCACCACGCTCAACGGGCAGCGTATCGATGAAGCTCGTAAAGTTGTAGCCGGCGCTGGGACCGACCTCGCGGATGATCTCGTCGGTCGGATCGTTGAGCGCGTTGCGGATCGTGCCCGGCGGCGGCGGAAAGCTCGAGGCGATCGTCGCATTGTTGCGTTGTGCGCGAATCACCGCCTCACTCCAGCCCCACCAGGGCGTCAAGCCGTACAGGTATAACTGGTAGTTATCGAGCGCTCGCACGTCGGCGGCATAGTAGTTGTTCGCGTTGCTGCGATAGCGTTGATTGTCGTTTTGGAACTCTTGCCAGTACAGACTCGAGTTCTTCGCAGCCTCATCGCAGGCGACGTCGTCGCCCAGCGCGCACTGGTCCCACTTCTCCGTGATCCAAATTCCGTAGGCAAAGAACATGCTGTGGTAGAGGCTATGAATGCCCACCACGCTGCGCTTGGCGATGTTGGCATAGGCCATCATATTCATCGAGCGGGCCTTGACCGCCGCCTGGCTGTAGGCGGCGACGTCGGCGCTGGCCTGGGTCTCGAGCTTGTTTCGCGCCACACTGCCCGAATCCATGACGGTCCAGGCCAGCATCACCAAAATCAAGACCGAGACCAGGCTGAAGATCAGGATCGCGCCGCTCTCGTCGCGATCGAGCATCTGCAGCACGCCCCTCAGCCTGCTCGCCCAGGTTATGTCACTGCCTTGGCATTTTCGCATTGGGATCCAACTGCTGATGCAGAGTAAATTCTCGAGTGATCGCCGCATAAGAGCCGCGCCGCGGGCCGACCGTATCACCGCTGCCGAAGATGTGATTGGCGATCGGAAAGACGCATAACTGTTTGTAGGTGACGCGGGCACCGACCTGCTCACCGGTTTGAATCAGGGAGACCTCGGTGGCCAGATAGGCAAAGCTGAATTTTCGCGCGGTGCGCGTCGAAAACGAGGAGAAATCTAGCGCACGGTTAAAGGAGATTTCCTTGCCGGAGGCGGCATCGCCATCGCTCACGGCAAGTTGAAGGGCACGCTCCTTACCCTGGCGCCCGGAGTCGTTGGGCGGCGAGTTGAGCTGGGTGCCCACGAGCACACCGCGCATGTTGCGAAAGAACTCGGAGCCCTCCGTGCCGGCCAATTGAAAATCACTGGGCGCGGTGGGCGCCACGATCGCTGCGGCCTGGATTCGCGCCAGGTCGACCACACGGTTGCGCGTGACACCGCGACGCTCGGCTTGAACCTCGGGAAGCCACAGCCAGGCCGTGCGAGCGGCCTGAACCGTGGCCAGGTTGGTCAAAATACCGCCGATGTTCACGATCGCCAACTGGGCCAGACCGAAGGTCAACAACAGCGCCACCGGAATCACGATCAACGTCTCGGTCATCACCGAGCCACGCCTCGAGCGAACAGCGCGCTCCGGGCTCTTGAAGCTCGAGCGCAGCGCATGAAACAACAAAACCAGCGCCGCCCAAAAGCAGGCCGAGACGCCAAGGTGCAACACGGCTTCTTTACCGATGAGATGGCTAAAGCCGCTGAACTGAGCGGCCTGCCAGATGCCTTGCACGGTCTGAGTCGAAAAAAACGGCGCCGCCACAATGCCTGCCACCGCCAGCACACCAACCAGATGTCCGATCACGCGCCACACGCCCAGAGCAAGCGGTGCACGGTCACGAAGTCGTGTCTGATTCGATGGTTTCAACGGTGCAGTCATGGGTTCAACACAGTTTCTGGCTCAATTGCCCGTTCCAACGTTCCTCATCGTACACGATGCAAGGATGAAACCAACTGAGCGTTTATCACCATTTCACCTCAAAAATGTATGCAACGCGGTTACCTTGTCCCACAAACGCGCCAAAATGGCGCGCTCATGTGGTATTGAAACCTCAGGGTGTGCCCTGGCCGTCACGCTCGCGGCGCATCTCGCGCAAGGTCTTGGAGGAGTGCTCGTCGCCGCGATTCTGTTCGTCAACGGCCTTCATAAAAGCCTTGAAGTGTTCGGCGTGTGGCGAATCCTTATCGCCCATCGATCGGCGAATGCGCTTGAGGTCTTGGCCGGCACTCTCGGCGCTGACGTTGCCATCACGGTAGGACTTGGCCAACTGCTCTTTCTCGTTTGGGGGCAGATCGAGCCAGGCCGGTCGATCGATGGCGATGATGTCCGAGCTCGAATTCTCGACGCCAAAGGCCTGGGCGAGGCGCTCGGGGCTCATCTGGCCGAACATACTCTCGCGCTGGCCACGGGCCGACACCCCTTCGTCGATCCCCTTGGCAAGGCGCTCGAAGCCGTGGGCAGAGAGGCCCTGGTGCACGGTAAAGGAGGCCGAGGCGACGGCCGTTCGCCGCGCTGCGCCGCGCGCCGATGCACACCACTCAAAGAGGCTGACTTGCCCGGCCCACTGATCGTTCATCAGCGGCTCGCAGGTGCTGCGAATCAAATTGATCGTCTCAAAGCTGTAGAGTGTATCTTCCATCTCGAGGCCGCATTGGGTGGCGGTGACGCGGGCCAGCTCGGCGGCGATGCGCTCCGGGCTCGGGGTGTCCTGCACGAGGTGACAACCCAACCGGGCCGCCCAGTGCCACATGATTGCCGCCGGCCACTTGATCGCCGAGGACGAGACATCGCCGGTGAGCAGCGCATCGGCCGGCCGATCGATCACACGCGTCAGGTTGGCGAAGAGCGCGTGGCGTATGTCGGCATCGAGCAGCTCGGGGCTGACGTCCGGATTGGAGCCGGCCGGATAAGCATGCACCAGAGACTCCGCGCAGCAGCTTGCGATGCCCGCCTGCGGTGAGGCCAGCGCACAGTTGAGCAACAAGGGGGCGCCTTCCATCTGGCAAAGGGTTGCGACGCCGGCCATCGCATCGGCGACCGCGCAGCCGTGGCCCACCGGGACGATCTCCGAGGTGAGCAGATCACGATACCAGCGCTTGACCAGCGCCCGGCTCAGACTGCTCGACAGAGCCGGCTGCTCCGCGGCGATGCGCCCCAGGCACTCCTTGGCCATGCTTGGGCGAAGCTCGAGGGCCGGAACGACGGTGTCGGGCATCAACCCGGGATACTCGGTCAGCACGCGCGCGCAGGCAAGCGTTGCCACGCTATCGGAGCGATCACCAAAGGCCGTCAACCAGGTCGTCTGCGGCAAGACAAAAGCCGTCGCGTAGAACACGGCACCGCGGTAGATGCCCGTATTCCAGGCCAAGAATGGCAATCCCAACAGGGCTGCGTAGAGCAAGAATGTGCGCAAGACCGCCAGATTCTCGGCCTGGCTGCGCCAGACGATGAACAATGAGGCGGGCAAGACCACCCCGCCACAGTAGACCACCAGCGGCACGTAGGCCGGCAGCCACTGCGTGACCGTGGCCAACAACAGCATCGTGGCCGCAATCGCGCAGCCCACGATGATCGCGTTCATCTGGCGAAAGCGATGGCGCTGAACGCGATGTCGGCCCTCGCGGTAGACGCGCGTGGAGTTTTGCGCCGGCAGTTCGTCGTCCTCGTCGTGCGGATAATTCATCGGCCCGTCCGTCTGGGGAGCGATAAGCGTGCCCCTGGTATCGTAGGCCGATGCCAGGGGAGAAGTCTATTGTAGTCCAAGGTCGTACATGCAAAAAGCCGCTGTTGAATTGAGTCGGCCCTCTCTCTATACTGCGGGGCAGTCCCACTGCTCAATGCGCGAAAAGTTCTGCGCGCAGTGGACATGAGGTTCATTTTCCTATCATATGACGGGCCACCACCCTGTTGATGTTTGCTGCTTACACGTGGAAATACAAGAGACGCGGTCACAAACGATGAAAACTTCGCACATTATATCTTGCAAAACCTCCCTACTCTCCCGGCTGATGGTCCTGTTTTTGTTCGGACTTTTGGCGACGTCGACCACGGCCTGCTCGGACGATGTCGTTCCCGTCAAACCGGGTATCGACGTCACCGTCGAGACCGATACGGACGCCGGACCCGAGCCGGATTCCCAAGACGACGTCCCCAAACTGCCCGATGTTGGCAAGGATGCAGACCCTGTTCCTGACGTCGTCGTGGTTCCCGACGGCGGCGATGATACCAACATCCCCGACGTCATCGAGCCCGACATCAATGTGCCCGACATTGCGACGCTTGAGCTGAGCATCGAGAGCATCACACCGGCGCGCGGAACGGTCGACGGTGGCACCGCCTTCTCGATCCGGGGCGTCTTCTTCACCCCGCAGACCGGCGTCTACTTCGATGCGCGCCGCGTCGACGTACGGCTCGTCGACGGCAAGCTCGTTGGTGAGACTCCGTCGGGCTCCAATGTCGGCCCGGTCAACATCAAGGTGCTCGATCCGCTCTTTGGCCAGGACACCCTGGTTGGCGGCTTCACCTTCACCGCGCCGCTCGAGATCGCAAGCGTTGTGCCAAACCGCGTGCCCACCACGGGCGGCGTCGAGGTGACCGTCAACGGCCGCGGCTTCACCGAGGATACCCGCGTCAGCTTTGGCGGACAGACGTCGACGCGCCACACCCTGATCAACGAGAACATGATGCGTGTCATCGCTCCGGCGCGGGCAGCCGGTCTGGTCAACGTGCGTGCGAGCAACACCGAGGGCACCTTCATGTTGCCCTCGGCCGTCACCTATTTTGAGCCGATGCGCCTCGATACCATTCTTCCGGCAGCCGGCGCAGCCACGGGCAATGAGACCGTGGTCTTCAACGGTGGTGGATTTCACCCCCAGATGATCGTCGAGTTCGGCTCGATTCGTGGCACCTTGCAGTCGGTCAACCCGGCGCGAACCGTCGCCACGGTGATCACACCCGCAAGCAGTGTCGGCTTAGTCGACGTGCGTATCCAATCGCCGATTGGAGACTCCGCGCTGGCCGAGCGCGCCTTCTACTTCTACAACTCGCCCACCGATCTTGGGTTGGGCGCCGTGCACCCCAATCGCGGGCCGGCAAGCGGCGGCATCGAAGTCACGCTGATTGGCTCGGGCCTTGCGGCCAGCGGCCTGCAGGTGCGCTTTGGCACAAACGATGCGACGATCCTCGAGCAGACCAACGACCGCGTGAAGGTTCGCGTGCCGGCTCGCGCCATCGGAGTGGTTGACGTCAGCGTCATCCGCGATGGCCAGACGGTCACCCTGCCCGGCGCATTCACCTACGTGGCCGATCTATGGGTCGATACGATCGCCCCCAACAGCGGTCCGGTTGAAGGCAATGACACGGTCGTGATCAGCGGCGAGGGCTTCACCGGCGCCGAGCGCGTGCTCTTTGGTACCTTGAGCGCCGCATTCACCGTGGACAACGACGGCCAGATCACCGCGACCACCCCGGCCCACGGCGCCGCCCAGGTCAACGTCAGCGTCGAGCGCGGCGGCATCAAGGCCACCCTCTTTGGTGGCTACACCTTCGCCGAGGATCTCGTGCTTTATGGCTACTTCCCCACGCGCGGCTCGATCGCCGGCAACACCTACATCGAGATCCGTGGCCGCGGCTTCTCCGGCACGCCTCAGGTTCACTTTGGTGAAGAACTCGGCCTCGACGTGCGCGTGCTCGACGCACAGACGCTCTCGGTGCGCTCACCGAAACATGCATCGGGCGCCGTCGATCTCAAGGTCACCCAGGCCGGCGACTCCATTACGGCCGCCACGCGCTACACCTTCTTCAACCCCGGCGCGCGCTTTGGCGGCTCCTGGGGCGGCCCGATCGCGGGCGCGGTCAACGTCACCGTCTACACCTACGACTACGCGCCGATCGAAGGCGCCTACGTCATGCTCTCGACCAACGCCGGCACTCCCTACTTCGGCCTCACCGACGAGGAGGGCATGGTCACGCTCTCCGGTCCCGACGTCTACGGCGAGCAGACGATCACCGCGATCAAAGCCGGCCACTCCAGCGCGACCGTGCAGCGCATCAACGCCGAGAACGTCACGATCTTCTTGTTCCCGCCGCCGCCGCCGCCCAATCCAGGTCCGCCGCCTCCGGGTCCGCCCTCGGCGACCTTCCAGGGCAACATCAGCGGCCTGAATAAGATTCAGGAGCCGGGGCCCGACGAGTTCTTGATGGCGATCGTCTACTCCACCCAGCGCACGGCCTGGTCGACCAACCCCGATCCGGGCAGCGGCAACATTGTGATCGCCGACGGTCCCTACACCGTTCGCACCCGCGTCGGAGATCTCGCGCTGATCGCCGTGGGCGGCCTGTACAACAACCGCACGCAGAGCTTCAAGCCGCTTCGCATGGGCGTCGAGCGCTTCCTGTTTGCGGCGGACAGTGAGACCTACCGCGTCGATCTGCCGCTCGACATCGTTTTGGACCAGACCGTCTCGGTCAAGTTCAACAACTCGCCACGCGGGCCGAGCGGACCGACGACCAACATGGTCATGCCCTATCTCGACTTCGGTTTTGAAGGTGTGTTTGGCGGCGTCGAGTTTGCCCGCAGCCGCGACAGCCTGATCGACGTGCCCTACCACGCGCCGCTCACCGGCAAGCTCGCGGACGTCAGCTACTTCATCATCGGCGGAGCCTACACCGACTTCGATTATGCACCGCTCAGTGAGGGCTTCATTCGCGATGCGACCAGCATCGAAGAGCTCCTCGAGATGCCTGCGCTTCCCGGCGTGCCGTCGGTCACCTCCCCGGCCTGGGGCGCCAAGCCGGTCAACGGACTGGTCTCGTTCAATATCAATTCGACCGTGCAGCCCGATTTCTACTGGGTCTACGTCGAGAACGCTCAGGGAGCCACCGTCTGGGAGGCCTTCTTGCCCGGCGATGTCACGAGCTTTCGCTTCCCGGACTTCCCAAGCTTTGCCCACCTGCCGTCTGAGGAGCGCCCCGTGCCTTATCCGGACGGCCAGTATCTGCTCGTGATGTTTGGCGTCAAGGGACCGGACCTCGACTACAACAACTTCGCCTACGACGATCTCTACTACGACTCATGGTCGGCCTATTCGCTGGGCTACACCCTGATCACGTTCTAAGGCTTCACAACGTCGACGCGCTCAGCGTGAGCG
>JACCWM010000123.1 GCA_013697635.1 Lujinxingiaceae bacterium
CTACGAGCCTATCCAGTGGCGGCGCGCACGCATGACCGGCAGCGAGATGAACTCCTATCTCGAGCCGATTCAAGACCCCGAGCGCCTCAAGTTCATCATGGCGCTGGCCCACAACCTGCTCGAGACACCGGATCGCCTCATCGGCGCGCCCTCATTCACGCTGCCCACCTTGATCATGTGGGGAGCACACGACCACATGTTGCCCGTGGCCACCGCGCACCGCATCAAGCGCCACCTCCCACAGGCCGACCTGACGATCTTTGAGGACTGTGGCCACTGTCCGATGGAAGACTGCCCGACCGACTTCGTGCGCACGCTCAAGAACTTTCTGCTCTGAGGCGCTCGCCATCGCTCAGATTTCGCGCAAGAGCAGCTCACCCGGATCGTCGTTGGAGCCTGCGGCGAGCTTCTCGCGTAGCTCGCGGCGCCCGTCGGCAAGGCTGCTCACAAAGATCTGGCCATCACCGCTCTTGAGCGCGCCCTCGCGCGTGTAGTGGTGCCACAAAAAGCGCAGCGCGCTGCCGTCGAACGCCCCAATCAAGTGGCCCCGCAGCACCGCACCGCCCCGAAAATTGCTCTCGAGCACCGGCCCGCTTTGCTGAAACAAGAAGACGCTGCCAGGCGGCAAAGTCGCATCCTTGGTGGTGTTGTGCACGAGGCGAAAAGCGCACTGGTCCAGGCCACGATGTTTGATCGCATAGCGGCGCGCCATCGTCACACCGGGCTCAAAGAGCGCCGGGTGTTGCACGTGCTGCTCGTCCAACGCGGAGGCTTCCTCAACTTCGAAGCCAAAGCTCGCAAAAAAGCGGCGCGCACCCTCGGTTCGAAGATAGAACACCTCGACCGCTGCCTCGTCCATGATCAGTCCCATCACCGTCGAGAGCAGCGAGGCGCCGATACCGCTGCCCCGCGAGGTCGGCGCAACCGCCAGCGAGTGCAAGACCACGCTCCCATTGGCGCGGTTCCACGCCACCGAGGCGGCGATCCCTCCGGCCATCGTGTAGGCCTGCAAATAGTGCGACTGCCCCCAGATTTGCTCGTCGACACCCTCCACCGGGCGCAGGCCGCAGGCGACGAGCAGCGGCTGTATGGGCTCGAGCTCGCCGCTGAGCTCGAGGCGGTAACCCATGGTCGCGATATGTTCGTTGGTCACCACGTCTTCACCTCACGCGCTTGTTAGCGTTAGTCTTTGGCCTGAGCCGGGGGCGTGCAGTTGGCCCCGGCGAGCGCGTCCACGACCCGGGCGCGAAGCTCATTATCGGTTACGCCGGTCGCCGTAAGTTTGCTCATCTCGGAGCAGATATTGGTCTTTGCAGCCTCGATACGCGTCGAAACAATCTCGCGCTCTTTGCCCGCGTTGGCCTGGCGCTCCTTGAGCTCGGCGCGGATCTTTTCGGCCTCAGCCTTGTTGCCTTCCTTGAGTTCGGACTCGATCGACTTGATCAACCACTCGTCTTGCGAGCCGATCGCCTCGAGCGCCATCTCCTGGCGGCTGCGATAGCGGCGCAGATGCTCGATGGTCAACAGGCGCGCTTCGGCGCCGACGTCGGCCTGCTCGTTCTCAGCGGCCCAGGCCACCGTCTCCTCGAGCTGCTTGCGCGCCGCGTCACCGATGCTCGCCGGATCCGGATCGCCGGCGCCGCGCGACTTGCCACGCAGATCGAGCAAATTCTTGAGCCGCTCCAGGCGCACCCACTGGCTCTTCTCAAAGCCGGCCTGCGCGCCGGCCAGCGCTTCCTCCGCGCGCTCATAGACGTCACGCGGCGCATCGGTGTCCGAGCGAAAACGAAGCGCGCGCTCCATATCGTTCCACGTAGCGCCCGTCAGCACCCAGGCGCCCGTCTCTTTGTCGGCGCCAGCCTGCCACTCGATCGGACCGGTCTTGAGCACGCCGGCCCACTCCGTGCGCATCGTCACCTCGCCAATCGGCTCGGCACAGGCCTCGCGCAGCAATTTGCGCTTGGTTCTGTCAAATACGGCCACCTCTACAAAGGTCTCTGTGCCCTTTCGACAATCCTCGACGCCGCGCGCGATCACCTCTTTGATCTTGTCCTCATCGCTCTTGCACCCGCTCGCCGCCACGACGGCGACCACACCCGCAAGCAACAACGAAATCACAGGCTGACTTTGACGCATCGGTGATTCTCCTGAGAAAATTTGACTATGAAAAGCGACCTTAACCCCCTGACTATCACAGCTCACCCAAAAAATGTAGACCCACGAGCAATTCCAAAGGTCTATGCTCACCAATTCGTTTCCTAAACCGCCCTGTAGTATAGTGGTCTCATGAAAAAGCTCGCGGGCGACCTCCAACTCGATTTAACCGCCGTCATCACCGACGTGCCCCAGGCCAACAGCCTTCCGCTGTTCATTCGCCTCATGGAGTCGCTCGCCCACCATCACCTCAACGCCGAGGCCCTGGCCGTCGAGCTCGACGTCGAGGTGCGCACCGTGCACTACTATGTCGATTTCGGCCGCTGGCTGCGCTTTATCCTGCCAGGCACCCAGGCGCCCTTTGGCCTGACCGATACGGGCATCACCTTTGCCGAGAGCATCGCCTCGCGCGGGCGCCTCTTTAGCGCGGCCCTGTTCGCGCGAAGGCTCGTTCAAACCGTGCACGCCCTCAAGCGCGATGCCCTCCAAGCTGGCGCTGGCGAGCTCACCACGCTGGATGCTTGCCAGCAAGCGATCGCACGCATGACGGAGCTCGCCCCATCCACCGTCGGCCGACGCGCCAGCGCCCTGGCCAGCATGCTCGAGAGCGCTTACACGCCGGACGCGATCGATTGGACCACCGGCCTCGTGCTCGCAAGCCATCGCGGCGTACCCTTCGAGTTCGTTGGCCACTCGTTTCTGACGGCGATGGCCGTTCGCCAGTTCGCGTTGCAAAAGACCTTCCAGATAGCCTTTCCTCGCCAGGTGCGCGCCTTTGTCGATGATCGCGGCCAGGGCCTCGTGCCGGCCAGTTGGCTGCGCGCCTCCTACGAGACCAACGCCGGCCAGACACTGTGGTTTGGCTCGGTGCCCCTGAACGCGAGCACAATCCTCGTCGCCGAGCGCCGCGGCCGCGATCTGCGCCGACTGCTCACCGTCTGCGCGCCTTTTGTCACGCTCTGCGTTGCAATGCTCACGCTTCGCGACGCCGCCAAACGCCCGCTCGTCCACCTGACCGGCGACATGTACGGCCTGCAGCTGTGGCACCGCGATCGCGTGCTCGGCGACCCGATGATCGTGCTCTCGCGCTACGCGCAATTTCTCGATCTCGAGGTCGTCACCTCCGTGCCTTCGTCGCGCGGGCGCACCCCAAACGAGAGTCTGGCCATGGGCACCAACGAAGATCTCGTGGCCGTGCTCGTCACAAGCGCCGTGGTTCGACTCAAGAACACCACCTACGAGCTCTCACCGGGTTTTGACGATGAGCTTCGCGAAGGCTTCGACGAGCTGCCCTCGATCGCCGACCGCCTGGCCCTGGTGCAAACACGGCTAGCGGAGTTTCTGCGCGCATTTTGAACCCACAAGGCACAGGTTAAACCATTAATATATTTAACATTTGAATCCCAGTTGACGCGCGTGTCACTCACCGCTAAGTTCCCCGACTTTCTTTGGTTATTCCCGCTACAGTAGATTCTTGGAAAAAAATGTCATTCAATCGAATTGCTTCCCTCTCTTTTTTGCTCGTAGCTCTCTTCTTTTCCGGCTGTAGCGGCTGTGATGAGGTCGCAACTGGACCAACCGGCAAGAGCGACACGGGCGTGCTAGATGTGGTGATAGAAGACGACACGCCTACCGATCCTCTCTGTGAGGAGGGTGACACGCGCCCATGCGGCACCGAGGTTGGCGAGTGCGAGCTCGGCCAACAAAGCTGTATCGAGGGTGCCTGGGGCTCCTGTGAAGGCGGCATCTCTCCGCAGCCCGAGCTTTGCAATGGTCTTGACGACAGCTGCAGCGGCGAAGCCGACGATGACGTCACGCTTTGCGCCGACCTCAGCTCGTCGGTGTGCAACGGCGTGCTCGCCTGCGTCGAGGGCCAATGCGTTCGCAGCGAGCCGCTCGACTGCAGCCACCTCGATTCGCCCTGCTCGGCTGGTCTGTGTTCGGACAAAGCCGAGGCCTGTGTTGCAGCAGTTCGCGCCGATGGCGAGGCCTGCGACGACGACGATTTCTGCACGATCGATACCTTCTGCGAGGCCGG
>JACCWM010000200.1 GCA_013697635.1 Lujinxingiaceae bacterium
GCGCTGGATCGCCGATTTTCTGGCCCGCGCATGTCTGGCAGGCGAGCCGCTCAATAAGGTTCCAAGCGTCTGTGATCCGGCAGTCGGCGGCGGTCAGATGTTGCTCGCTGCCTTCGATGCGCTGCGCCAAAACTACCCACAAGCCTCGCTGCTGGCCCTGGTCGGTGCGCTGCACGGCTGTGATCTCGACGCGCGCGCGGTCACCATGGCCAGGCGAGGCCTCAAGCTTCGTGTGGCTCAAGTTCACGGCGCACGCCACCGCAGTGCCGAGGCCTGCATCGACCGCCAGCTCGTCGTGGGCGACGGCCTCTTTGGCCCGCTCGAGCGCCACGACATCGTCTTGACCAATCCGCCTTACATGGGCGCGCGCTCGATGCCCGTTGCGCTCAAGGAGCGGCTGCGCGCCGAATGGCAGCCCTTTCACGGCGACTTGTACCTGGCCTTTTTGCGCCGCTGCCAGCAGATCGCGCGCCGCTCGGTAGGCGTGCTCGCCCAGCAAACGGTCTGGTATCTGGCGAGCTACACCGAGGCGCGCCGCCTGCTGCTCGAGCACGGCCAGCTCGAGATCTTCTTGCACCTTGGTCCACACGCATTCGTGAATCTTAATGGCGAGAAGGCGAGCGTCGTGGCTTACGTGCAGCGCGTCGACCGCTCGGCTAGCAAGGAGCAAACGGCAGTGTTCATCGACCTGCGCGAGCACAAGACGCCGGACAAAAAACGCGCTGCCTTGTCGCGTCTGCTGCACAACGACGCCTCTGAGACGCAGCGACCGGAGACGCGCTCAATAGCGCTGTCGAGCTTTGCGCAGATTCCGGCCAGCCCGCTGGCCCACTGGCTGCCCCCCGCGCTGGCCGGATGGTTTGGCCGCGCTGCCACCACCCTCGGCGAGTTGGCCGAGATCCCCGGAAGCCAGAACAAGACCGGCGACAACGCCCGCTTCGTTCGCCGCTTCGAGAGCGTCGATCCGGCCCAGATCACCAACGCCGAGGGGCTCTGGACCAGCGGCGACCCCGAGCAGGCCCGCTGGCGCTTCTACAGCAAGGGCGGCAGCTACGCGCCCTGGTGGGGAAACTGGCAGCATGTGGTCGACTGGTCGCCCCAGGCGCGCGCCTTTTATGCGAGCCACCGCACGGCCAACCTGCTCGACGAGCGCTTTTGGGCACGCGAAGGGCTTTGCTACACGGATTTTTGCGGCGACCACTTCAACGCCCGTTGGATGCCCGCCCACTGCCTCTTCGACATGAGCGGCCCGGCCATCTTCGCCCGCACCACCACCGATGAGCGCCGCCGCCTGCTCGCCCTGATGGCCCTGCTCAACTCCACGCCGGCGCGCGCCCTGCTCAACGCCATGAACCCCAGCCTGCACTGCCAGGTGCGCGAGCTGCGCCTGCTCCCCATCCCGAGCTGGGACGACGCCATCGAGGCGCGCCTGGCCCAGAGCGCACAAACGCTCGTCGAAACGATCCGCGAGATGGCGCACATGGTCCCCGGCGATCCGCTGTACGTCGCCGGCCTGCGCGCCCACGAGCGCGACGGCGCGCTCGCAGCGTTGCAAGGCTATGCTGTGGCGGAGCGGGCGTTGGATTGCATGGTCTGTGAGTTGTATGGTTGCCCCGAGCTTGTGGACAGCACGCAGCAGCGAGAACACGCGACGGTCATGGCGGTGCGTGCGGTGTTGAGCCGCGCCGCCGGACGCGATGGCGAGCCGGGTCGGTCGGAGTAGCCCGCCTGGGGGGACAAGCGTGTGGACGGGCACCGTTTCCGTTTCCGTTTCCGTTTCCGTTTCCGTTGACGTTTCCGTTTCCGTTTCCGTTTCCGTTGACGTTGACGTTTCCGTTTACGTTTATCTAGCGCAAGCCCGCCAGGTCCATGTACAGGCCGCTGACGTGGCCGTCGAGCTGGCGTGGCCAGTCTGGATAGGCGACGGTCAAGGCCTCGATCGCGTCTTCGAGGCGTGAGAGTTCGGTGCGAAAGTCTTCCAGCCTGGTTTGGGCTGCGCGCCAATCGCTCGAGGAGTACTGGGGGCGGCGGCGCTCGAGTTCGGCCTGCGCCTGGCGAAGCTCGGCGCGTTGATCCTCGAGCAAGCCCTGGCTGGTGCGGATGGTCTGGGGGATGCGGGCGATGCGGTGACGAAGGGTGCTGCGCACCTGGCGTAGCTCGTCGACGAGCTTGAGCATCTCCAGGGCCGTGCGCCGGCGCTCGGGCGGTACCTGCTCGAGGCGAAGCAGCAAATCGTCGAGAAACGTTGGCCGGCAAAGCAGCTCAGCGCTGGGCACGGTGTTGCCGGGTTGCTCGCCAGCGGCGTTGGACTCCTCATTGAGGCAGCTCACGACGACGAAGCGAAACTGCTCGATCGGAAACGGCGGCTGATTGAGCTCGATGCCGGCGTGCAGAAAGCGGCTGCGCAACGAGACGAACTGGTCGAGGTCGTCGGCCATCTGGATCTGAATGCTGTCGATCTGAGCGGTCTGACGGGTGGTGGCGTTCAAAGCGGCGTCGATGTCCGGCCCGGCAGGGCTCTGGGCGGCGCCGCAGGCCATCAGCAACGCGGCGGTCACTAAGAAGAGCCCCCCCGCGATGAGCTGATGGCCTGTACTCACGTCATGCGCCTTCGAGCAGGGCATCGGAGAGACCAGGCAGCTCCTCGATGTTGGGCATCAAGATGATCTCGATGCGCCGGTTGAGCGAGCGCGTCTCTTTGGACTCGTTGCTCGAGACCGGATCGTGCTCGCCGTAGCCGGCTGCAGCCAAACGCTTGGGGCTGACGCCGGAACCCTCGAGAAACTTCACGACCTCGACCGCGCGGGCGGTTGACAGCTCCCAGTTCGACTTGAAGCGCGCCGAGCTGATCGGCACGTTGTCGGTGTGCCCGGCCACCAGGAAATTGCGGTCGTTGATGCCGACCAAGACCGCTGAAAGGCTCCTGAGCGCGTTCTGTCCATCGGCCTTGATCTCGGTGCGACCGGCATCAAAGAGGATGTTGTCGGCGAGCTCGATGACCATCTTGCCGTCGCGAATCTTGACGGCGAGCTGGCCGGACTCGACCATGCTGGCGAGCTTGGAGGCAAGCTCGCGGTAGGCTTGGAGGCGTTTTTCGGTCTGCGCACGCGCCTTGCGAAGCTCGGCCAGCTCGCCGCGCGTCGCCTGCAAGGACTCCTCGAGGCTGCCCGTGCGCGACTCGTAGACGGCCAGCGAGGCCTGCGACTCGTCGAGGTCGTTGGTCAACCTGGCCAGGCGCTCCTCGGCGTCGGTGATGCGGGCGGTGAGCGTCTGAATCTGAGCGTTGAGCTCGTCTTCGCTCTCCGACTTGGAGCGCTGCGTGTCGGCCAGCGCGATCTTGGTCTCCTCGAGATCCTTGAGAACAGCGGCGTGCTGATCCTTGGCAATACCGCAGCCGGCCGCGCCAATGGCGATTGCCAGGCTGAGTACCAGTGTCTTGATCATCATATTGAACTCCATTTCTTATCCCGGCGGCTGACGAAAACCACAGCGGGGGTTAAGTGGTGCACGAGTCAGATAAAGCGACCCCAACGCCTGCAGGCGCACTTCAGGGCGGCGGCCAGTCTAGTCGTCTCGGCGCGATAGCGCAACCCAGCGCCCTGAACACCTCGTCAGCCCCCGCCGTGGCGTCCCAAATAGCGGCCAAAGCGGCGCATGACAACGACGTGCACGAGCGCCTGGGAGACGCGGTAGAGCGGCCACCACAGACTGGGTACGAAGTCGTGAATTGCAGCAAGGACGTGCTGATCTCCGGCGACCCGGAGAAACTCCAAGAAGCCGCCCGGGCGCTTGACGAGCAGCCCGCCACAGATGGCGTAGCGAGCACGTCCGGGCTCGCCATGATCAACCACGCGCGCGAGCACCAGCGCCGGCCAGGGCAGCGGACGCACATACATGCGCCAGACCTCGTCGGCCTCGTGATCGCGCACGACATGGATGATGTGAGCCGGCAGCGTCAGCCATCGAAAGTAGGCGTGCGCGACCTGCTCGGCGTCAAAGCCCGCCGGCAGCGGCAAGCGCTGCACCGAGCGCACGTTCTTCGAGCCGGCCATGTGCAGAGACAGCTCGCGGCTCGCGGCTGGCATAATGAGCTTTGTGGCGAGGGCATCGCTGAGGGCGACCTCAAAGGAGCAAAAATTTGCCTGCGGCTCACGCACACCGTGTTCCAGCGGGCCGATCGGCGTGCGCCGTCGCCCCAGCGCCAGGCCGAGCAAGCGCGGGTTAAGCCCTTGTAGTTGCGCGGTGCGTTCGACCATCTGGCGAAAGCTCATGCGTTGGGGCCCAACGAGCACAAGGCGCTCCTTGTCAGCCCCCTGCTGCTCGAGCGCGCTCACCAAACACACCACGACATCGCTGAGCGCAACGGGCTGGGCGGTTTGCGCCGTCCACGGCGCACAGACGACGAGCCCCCGCCGCCTGCTCATGGCCAGCAAAGTGTTGGTCAGGGCCGTGCCCTCGCCCACGATCGGCGCACAATAGACGGTCGTCACGGCCACGCCATGGCCACCAAGCGCCTGCTCGGCGGCGAGCTCGCACTCAGGCTCGGCGTCGAGGCGCGCCAGACAGCGAAGCGCTACGATGTGTCGCACGCCTTGGGCGCCCGCTGCGCGCGCGAAGTTGTCGGCACGGATTAACTCGAGGTCAATAGGTCGGCCCTGGGTCAGACGTGCGCCCGATCGAGGCTGATCGCCCGCCAGATAAAATGCCAGCGTGGCGCCACAAAGCCCATCGTGGACCTCGGGCTGATTGAACAGCTCACAGCGACGCCACTCTTCGATGTCGGGAGAAAATAGCGAGGCGATGGCCGGCTCGCGCCGGCTCAGGCCGATCAGCCGGTAGTGGCCAACGAGCTTTGCGGCCAGCGCCCGGCCGACCGCACCCGTAGCGCCGGCGATCGCCACGCGCTCACGTATCTCGATCGGGTTCACAGCCTAGTCGGCCAGCGCCGTGCGCACCATCTTGGCCAGCCGCTCGGGCGTAAACGGCTTCTCGAGAAAGGAGGTTTCGATGTCGATGCCACGCTCACGGCACACCACTTCGCGATCGTGGCCAGACATATAGAGCACTTTGAGCTTGGGGTGAAGAGTTTGAAGACGCTCGACGAGCTCGCGCCCGCTCATGCCCGGCATCGTCACGTCGGTGACCACGAGATCGATCGGACCACGGTGATTCTCACACATGGTGATCGCCTCTTCGGGCGAGGGCGCATTGAGCACCAGGTAATCGTATTCGGTGAGCACGAGCGCGGCGAAATCGCGCAGATCGTGTTGATCGTCGACGATGACCACGGTCTCCATCTGCGCCGAGACATCTTCACCGAGCTCGACCGGCTGGCTTATCGGGCCCAGTTCGCCGTGAACAAAGGGGAAATAAACCGAGAAGATCGAGCCCTGCCCGACCTCACTTCGCACGTCGATCGAGCCGCCGCTCTGATTGACGATGCCATAGGTCGTCGCCAGTCCGAAGCCATGGCCTTTGGTGTCGCTCTTGGTCGTGAAGAAGGGCTCGAAGATGCGCGCAAGAGTTGGCTTGTCCATGCCGCAGCCCGTGTCCGTGACACGCAACATGATGTAGCGACCTGGGCTGAGGTCGTGGGCGTGGGCGATCACCTCGGAGAGCACGACGTTGCGGGTTTCAATCGTGATCTTTCCGCCGTTTGGCATGGCCTCGCGCGCGTTGACCACCAAATTGAGCATGACCTGGGTCATCTGCGAGGGATCCAGGCGCGAAGCACCGAGCTCGGCGGCAAGCTCGGTGACCAACTCGACGTCATCGCCCGTTACGCGGCGCAACATCGGTTCGACGTCGAGCACCAGATTATTCAAATTGACCGTGCGGCGCTCGGCCTCATGGGTGCGGCCAAAGGAGAGCAACTGATCGATGAGCTCCGCGGCGTGGTTGCCCGCTTTGTTGACGTGAGCAATGTAGGAAAAAAACGTGTCGCTCGGCTCCATGCCGTTCATCGCAAGCTTGCTGTAGCCAATTATGAGCGTTAGCAAGTTGTTGAAATCATGAGCAATCCCGCCAGCAAGCCGTCCAAGCGCCTCCATCTTGTGAGCCTGCTGAAGCTGCTGCTCGAGCATTAGCTTTTCGCGCTCGGTCTCCTTGCGCGAGGTGATGTCGGTCAGCATCGTGCGACACTGCGTTCCATCCCCGCTCGAGCACTCCACGGACACGCTCTGGAGCTCGAGGTCGCGACGCTGTCCACCGGGCAGATCGAGCACCACCTCACAACTCTGGGGCTCCTTGGCCGTCAAGACCTTGCGAAGATGCACGTGGAAGGTATCGCGGCTGTGCGGGGTCAAAAATGCCGCTAAAGGCCGCGACAGGATGCTCGCGCGCTCGACCTCGAGCAGCTCGGCCGCCCGAATGTTGACGTTCTCGATACTGCCGTCTTTGCCAATGGTGATGTAGCCCACCGGTGCATGAAAATACAGATTGGCAAAGCGCTCACGCGACACCTCGAGCTGTTCCTGAAAACGGCGCAGCTCCTTGTTTTGTAGCTCGAGTTCGATTTTGTGGATGCGCAGTTCATGGACCAAGCGCAGCGAGTCACCATCCTCGTCATCGGTAGGTTTCACGTGGGAATCTCCTTCAGCGATTCTTCGTGCTCTTTGACGCAAACTATCGTTGTCCCATGTTGCCATACGATTCAACAATCCTTTTGGGGAAAGCCACGCGTACCTGCGCTTGGTGCAGGTCAGGTCAATCACATCTTCAAGAAGCCGACTGTACTGCTCTCGACTTCGGTCAGCAACCTCGAAAGTAGTTCTTCAGTCGCCGCGCTGCTTTTGCCAGGTGACGTCGGTCAAAGTTAGCAGCGCGCCATCAATCGTGTGATCGCTGATACGATACGGTGTGATCACAACACGAAACCAGCGCCCGAACTCGATCTCGATGTCCCGGCGGCTACGGACCAGCGTGTCGATCACGCGCTGGATATCGTCGGCCAACATCCTCAGGCAGTGCGAGAGGTCAAAGCTTGCAATCGAGCGCCCGATCGCGTCGTCATCGAGCATCAAGATCTCCTGGGCAAAGGGCGTCAGGCGCTTGATTTGCAATTCGTTGTCCAAGAAGAGTGCGGCGATCTCCAGACCCATGGTCAGGTTTTTCAAGTCGTCCTGAGCGCGGGCCTGCGCGCTAGTCTTGGATTTGAGCAGCATGAAGTGCTTCTCGAGCTGCTCATTGACGGCTTTGAGCTCGGCCATGGACGCCTCGAGCTCTTCATTGGTAGTCTGCAGCTCTTCGATGTTGGACTGTAAGTCTTCGTTGATCGCCGGCAAATCGCGATTGACCGTTTCGAGTTGGCTGACCGCATGGTGCAGATAGGCACGGGTGAGCTCGAGCTCGTGGGTGACCTCCTGAATGGTGCTCAACGCGCCCTGAGAGGACTCCGATGGCGCATCACCGATCTCGGTGACCGTGAAAAGCGGCGCAGGCTGGCGCTCCAAGAATACGACGATGATCAGATCCTGCCATGAGCCTGGCAACCGATCTGGCCGCGCGATGGGAAAGAACACCAGATCGACGCTCGCCTCGGTGCCGCGATAATCGTAGACCACCTGCCCGCGCACCACCCGCTGGTTGGTGACGAGCACCTGCTGAATGCCTGCCAGGATCTCTGTGCGAAGCGAGCTGTGTGCCATGGCCAGCAAATTGAGCTCGACCTTGCTCGAGACTGTCTCGAGATAGCGCCCCATTGAGCCGTGAATGTATACGACCTCACCGGCGCGCGTCACGATCGCCGAAGGCGGCGTAAAACCGTCGAGGAGCTGGCGCTCGATTTGGCCGATCAACTCGCCTTTGTGCGAGTTCCGCATGACGTCGGCCATCCATGACGTGCCCGCGCGAACGCTGGGAAGACGCACCGAAATGCGAGGCAGGCTCGACCAGCTGGCATCCGCAGCGGGCGGCTCTTGCTTGCGATCGAAGATCTTGTAACGCTTGTCGCGGGCTTGAAACATCTTGCCATCCTCGCCGGCGGATTCCGACGAGCCCAGAAACAAGATGCCCTCGGCCTTGAGCACGTAGTGGAACATGCTCAGCAACTTTTGCTGGGAGGTCGCATTGAGATAGATCAACAGGTTGTGACAACTGAGCAAGTCGATCTTGCTAAACGGCACATCGCAGAGCACGTCCTGGACGGCAAAGATGACCATCTCACGCACGTCTCGGCGAATTCGAAACATCTCACCCTGGCGCGAGAAAAACCTCAGCAAGCGCTCGGGCGAAACGGATTCGGCGAGCGAGGCGTCGTAGAGCCCATCGCGAGCCTGTTGGATCGCCGCCGCGTTGACATCCGAGGCGAAAATCTTGATGTCGAGGTTGATGCCGTTCTCGGCCATCAACTCGAGCAAGACAATGGCCAACGAGTAGGCCTCTTCGCCCGTTGAGCAACCGGGAACCCAGACGCGAAAGCTCTGTGCCCGAGCGGGCGCCTCACCAACAAAGCGCAGCGCCACGACCTCTTTGAGGCGTTCGAAGGCCTCCGGATCGCGAAAGAACTGCGTGACGCCGATCAACAACTCCTTGTAGAGGATCTGGCGCTCATGCCAGGTCATGCGAAAATAATCCAAATACTCCGTCACGTTGGCGAAGCGATGCACCTTCATGCGCTGTTGAATACGCCGAATCGCGGTCGCCGGCTTGTAATGGGAGAGATCGTGGCCGGTGTCGTTTCGCAGCAGGCCATGGATGTCATCGAGCTCGCTGGAGCTCAGCGTGATCGATTGGTTGTCTTCTATTGATGTCATGAAGTGTACTTCCCAGACATTCCGTTGTTTAAGGGCACGCAAAGGTCAGATCAAATGAGTCGACGGTAATCGGGTGGCGAGGCGTGTTTGGAGATTTCCAGGCGCTCACAATGCGCCATGGCCGCCAGCACGCTTGCCTCGTCCCAGGCGTCACCGATGAACTGCAGACCCACGGGCATGCCAGCCTGCAGGCCCACGGGCACCGAGCCCGCCGGCAGCCCGGTCAGATTGGCCAAGAAGGTGAAGCGGCACATGTCGCGTGTAGCCTGCTCGTCGGCGATATGAACGCGGTTGTCACTAACCTCGTAAACGGCCGCCTGCGCCGCCGTTGTGGGCATGGCGAGCAGATCGAGCTGGCCAAACACAGCGCGCACTTGCCGACGAAGCTGCTCGCGGGTTCGCTGGGCCTTGAGAAAATCACGCGCCGAGATTGTGGCCAGCAGATGTAAAATCAGCCGCAGCTCCTCACTCATCGACTCGCCGTAAAGCTCAAAGTCGTCGGTGAGATTGCCCATCGTCTCGGTTCCGATCGTGACCACACCCAGGGCAGGCGCGTGGGCAGCAAGCGGCAAGCTGACGTCGACGAGCACGGCGCCCTCACGCTCGAGCTCCTTGAGCGCGGCGTGGGCAGACAAGGCGAGCGCGGCCGGCGCGTCGCGCCACTCGCTCTCGATAATCCCGATGCGACAGCCCCGCACCCCGCGGCCAAGCGCGGCCCGCCACTTGCTCACCAGATCGGCGTCTTCGGGCGCCCACCAGCTCGTCGGATCGTGTGGGTCGCGCCCGCTTGCGGCGACCTGCAAAAAGTCGACGAGGTCGGTGGTCGATTGGCCAAGCGGCCCCACCGTGCTCACGGTGCCACTGCCAAAGTCGTCGCCGCTTCGCCCAATTCGCACGAAGCTCGGCTTGATGCCGAAGATCCCGTTCATCGCCGCCGGGATGCGTACCGATCCGCCGCCGTCGGAGCCGCTCGCCAGCGGGCTCAGCCCCAGCCCCACGGCGACC
Source organism: Lujinxingiaceae bacterium (assembly GCA_013697635.1). Classification (GTDB taxonomy): domain Bacteria; phylum Myxococcota_A; class Bradymonadia; order Bradymonadales; family Bradymonadaceae; genus JACCWM01. The sequence continues at coordinate 9,759 of JACCWM010000200.1, forward strand.
GCGGCACCGGTCGACGAGCCGCCCGCGCCCCGATCGCGGTGAAAAACATTGCGCGGCATGTCAAAGTGCGGATTGAAGCCGGCCGGGTTCATCCCCCACTCCGTGGAGTGAGTCTTGGCGTAGACCAGGGCACCGCCGGCACGCAACATGCGCACCAAATAGCCATCAGCCGCGGCGCGCTCGTTGCGATAAGCCGTGCCACAGCGCGTGGGCAGGCCCTCGAGGTGGTGTTGATCTTTGACGGGCACCGGCACCCCGTCGAGCGGGCCCAACGAGCGCTGGTTCAAATAACGCTCGCTGCTCTCACGCGCCGCCTCACGCCCACGTCGCATATCGAGCGCGACAAACGGGCTAAAGACGGCCTGGCCAAAGTCGGCGCTGTCGATGCGGCGCGCCAGGGCGTCAAAGACCTCGAGCGGCGTAAAATCTGCGGCAAGATAGCCGGCGCGAAGCTCGGCAGCGCTCTGGCGAGCTGGATCGAGGCCAGGAGCGCCCAATTCAGCGTCGTGCCAGCCGCGTGGCGGCGCTCCCGTGAGCGGGCGCGCATCAAATTGCAGATCGCAGCGCGCCTCGGCCTCCAGGGCAAGCAACCGGTCGATGCCATAGGAGCTAAAGGTTCGCCCCAACAATAAGGCCTGGCCCGCGCGGGTTTGAGCGACGCGGCGAACCAGGGTCAACGCCGCGCCGCTAAGGCGCGGCGTGGCAAGCAGGGCAGCCAGATTGAGGGGTCCAGGTTTCATCGTGAGCCGAGCTCCTCGAGAAGTTGGGTGACGGCATCCTGATGCTCATCGGTGCGCTGAATGAGCCCCTGCAAGGCGGCGGTGAGTTGCAGCGCCGTCTCCAGATCGCGGTCCACGCTTCGATACAGCGCCGCCTTGGCCATGCGCAAAGCCTTGGGCGGCAAGGCTGCCATCTGCTGCGCCATCTCCAATGCCTCCTCGAGCACGCGCTCCGGCGCGACGACGCGGTGCACCAGATCGATCGCCAGCGCCTCGGGCGCCTCGATCACGCGCGCGGTCAGGATAAGCTCCAGCGCTCGCGCAAAGCCGACGACGCGGGTCAGCAGGTAGGCGCCGCCGTCACCGGGGATCAGCCCGACCCGGGCAAAGGTCGAGCCGAATTTGGCCGTCTCGCTGGCGATACGAATGTCGCACATCAAGGCCAGACCCAGCCCGGCACCAATGGCCGCGCCGTTGATCGCGGCGATCGTGGGCTTCTCGAAGCTGTGGAAACGCCGTGGGATGCTCTGCATGCCGCGCAGGTAGAGATCACGAAGCTCTACCGGATCTCCGGCGAACATGCCGGTGCGATCGCGCATCGCCTTGAGATCACCGCCAGCACAAAATGCGCTTCCCGATCCCGTGACCACGACCACGCGCACATCGGCCTCGCGCTCGGCGCGATCCAGGGCCGCGACGAGCTCAACGACCATCTCGTCGGAGTAGGCATTGCGCGCGTCAGGCCGGTTGAGCGTGATCGTCGCCACATAATCCTGCGAATTATAAAGGATGTGCGCCATACGTCCTGAAATCCGTTGTGAGGATAATTTATTTTTTGTTTCTGCGAAAAATGTAGCGTTTTGGACCGCGAGCATCAACTACTAACTGCATAATTGGCATTCTAGTTTTGGCAATACGGCGCTCAACCACCCCGGACAAGTTGGGCGAGCAGTGCGCGGTAGCCAGGCGCCAGCGCATTCCACGAGAGAGCTTCGACGTTGACCGGCGCGCTCCTGCGCAGCGACTCGGGGTCGTTGCAAAAACCGCGCAATGCCTCGACCAACGCCGCGACCTCGCGCGCGGGCTCATCAGGATAGGAGCCGTAGCGCCACGGCTCGGGAATGAACTCGCGATAGGCCAAGCGATCGGGCACGAGCGGACGACAGCCGGCGGCGACCGCCTCGAGCACGGCCAGGCCCTGGAATTCGTGCAAGGCCGTTGAGACGACCAGATCGGCGGTCGAAAGCAACTCACGATAGGCCTCGACCGAAGCAAGGAAACCCCAGGTGCGAATATGCGATGCCAGCCGCTCACGGGCCTGCTCGAAGACAGGCGGAACCTGGCGAAAGCTCTGGCCGACTACATGCAGATCAAAGGCGTATCCATGCTCCGAGAGTTGAAACAGAGCCTCAAAAAAGCGCTCCGGTGCCTTGTCGTATTCCCACCGATGGTTCCACACGATCGAGAGCGGCCCGTGACAAAGGCCGCGGGCCGCGTAACACTTTGCCTCGAGCGGCACCGCCAGCAGCTGCGCGCGTTCACGCAGCCGATTGACGATACCCGGGGGAACATGATCGGGCATCGCCGCCAGCAACAAGCCGGCGCCCTTCAAAAAGCTGTCGCGATTGAAGGCCGAGTTGAACAGCAGGCGATCGCCGCAAAGCGCCGTGTAGAGGCTGGTAAGTTGCTGATCGAGGTTAGCTCGCTGGCCAGAGCGCAGCGGATATTCGAACTGGTTTTCGTGGAAGTAGACGGCCGTTGGCAGCCGCGACAACTCCGGCACAAAACCGCGCAGACTGGCCAGATCCGTCATCGACGTGGTGATGAGCGCGTCGTAGGGCTGCGCGAGCAGCTCACGGCGAGCGAGGCCAAAATGAAGGCTGTTTCCCCGACTTCGCCAGGCAAAGTGGCGCGGGGCCATCGTCTCGACGCTCCATTGATGCTCGTCGAGATGGGCGACCAACGCATTGCGCCAACGCTTGTGGCTGGCCGCATCGTAGGCCGACAACAAGAGGATCCTCATTGCCGGCTGATGACTTCGATGCGGGTCATGCCACTGGAACGCGCTCCTGCCACCAGATCGCCGACAAGCTCTGGCGAGACCTGCGCGCTCTCGATATTGAAGGTGACCGCACGCTGTCCGCTGGCCGCCGCGTCCTCGAGCAACGCCAGCAACTCCTGGCGGTCCGTCGTGCGTCGCTCGCCAAGCACCATGGTGCCATCGGCCAACAGGTTCACGTTCAAGCGCGCGGGCGCAGCCGCGATCGGGGGGTCGCTCTCAGCCGCCTGGTCCTGGGGCAGCTGGCCATCGACGAGCAGCTCTCCGGGGGTGCTCGTCTCGAAGATGACGCCGGTCTGGCCCTCGGCCTCGAGGCGTCGCGCGTCCGCGCCAGCCTGCTGAGCGACCGACTCCGCAGTGGGCAGCATGGCCGTGTTAGGCGCCGGCTGAGGCGGCGCAGCGCATGCCGCAAGCGATAGTGCCAGGATCGATGCAACCAACGTGATCTTCGTGTTCACCGATGCACCTCTCCTTGAAAATGCGAGACTTTGGCGATGGAATCGACGCTTTACCAAGAAAAACACAAAAAGGCGCGATGAGGCGATCTCTTCTTAAAAAGAAGAGAACTTCATCGCGCCCGTTCAGATGTTTCGAAAACGCCGCGGATTACAGACGCGGTGAGTAATACTCGACCACAAGGTTCTCTGCGACCTGCACAGGCACGTCTTCACGGCCCGGCAGTGAGAGACAGCGTCCGGTAAGCGTCTTCGAGTCAAAGCTCAGGTAGCCGGGCAAGCGCAACGAGGGGTTGGCCACGGACTCCTGAATCGACTGATTGTCACGGCTCTTCGGGCGCACGGTGATCTCTTGACCCGGTGCGACGCGGTAGCTGGGACGATCGACCTTGCGGCCATCAACCATGAAATGGCCGTGGACGACGAGCTGGCGCGCGGCCGGGATGGTCGGCGCAAGACCCAGACGAAAGACCACATTGTCAAGGCGCTGCTCGAGAAAGCGCAAGAGCACCAGGCCGGCCGGATCTTTGGAGCGCTGGGCTTCGGTGAAGAGGTTTCGAAGCTGACGCTCTCCAATACCGTAGTTGAAGCGCAACTTCTGCTTTTCGTAGAGCTGCTTCTTGAACTCACTGAAACGCTGGCGCCCCTGCCCGTGTTGACCGGGAGGATAGGGGCGCTTGTCAGCAACCTTGCGCGTCAGGCCGGGAAGATCCGTGCCGAGACGGCGGGCAATACGCAAACGTGGACCTCGATAACGTGCCATAACGATTGTTTTCCAGTTGAACGTTGTCTGTTCCATCTCAGCTTGTAGGGCCGAGACACTAACGATTTTTGGGCTTTAAAAGCTCGAAAGCGCGCCAAAGGGCGCACAACATAGAGCTTGGTACAGAACTTTTCAAGGAGCAAAGATACTCCCCAGTCCTGAGCGATGGCGTTTCTTCCATATTTTGCCGGCCGACGCAAGTACATTGTTTTGGTCATGGTCTTTCGACCGACGGGCCTAGCTTCGATCCCATCAGGTAAAGCCTGTGCGCGTGCGCGTGCCGGCCACAAAGAGGACCGAGTTCCAAGGGAGTAACGATGTACACATCACGGCGAACAAAAGTGATCACCTTGAGCATCGTACTGATCGCTTCGCTCATGGCGCTGGCCGGCTGCGAGCCGGCCAATGGCGAGCGCGCCGAGCGCCAGGCAGCGCTCGAGCCGGTGCGCGTGAGCATTTCGGCGGTCGGCAATCAGATGCTCTTCGACACCGACGAGCTTCGCATCCCGGCCAACAGCCAGGTCACTTTGGTGCTGGTCAATCCGGCGGACTCGCCGGCCATGGCTCACAACTGGGTGCTCGTCGAGCACAACCGCACCGAGGAGGTCGGCATCGCCGGGGGCATGGCCGGCCTTGAGCGCGAATACATCCCCGATCACCATGCCGTGCTGGCTCACACCGCGTTGGCCCAGCCTGGCGAGACCGTCGAGGTCACCTTTGAGGCGCCGCCCGCCGGCACCTATAGCTACGTGTGCACCGTGCCTGGCCACTACGCCAGCATGCGCGGCACATTGATCGTGGAATGATCCGTCACTGGATCATCATCGCGTCGCCGTAGTCGTCGATCGCGTCGTTGTCCAAGATCCCCTGCATCGCCTCTTCGAGTGCGGCGCGAAGGGCAGCCATCGCCACACGCTCGACCGGCAGCGCGCGGGTCAATTCCTGACCGAGCACGTCGAGCGGATGACCCTCGCCAAAGATGGCCGCCGGGCGCAAGATGGTCGTCGTGAAAGCGCGCGCGAGCAGATCGGACTCGACCTCGGCCGCCTGAGCCAAGGTCGCAGCGGCATTGGCTCTTGAAACCAACACGAATTTTCGCGCACCGGCGCGCTCGGCTGCGGCGCCAAGCAAGGCGACCAGCTGGCCTTCAAGCTCAGCCTCTTCACAAACGACGACGCTGTAGCATCCCTCGAGCCACTGTTGCCAACTCTCGAAGCCGGCGGCCTCCCCGATGACCCAACCCACACCTTCGACCCAAGGCTCGTCGAGCGCGGGCCGTCCATCGGGCGAGATACTGAGCATCTCGTGGCCAAGTGCACGACCCAGCCGACAAACCTCACGCCCTACAAAGCCACTTCCGCCAATTACGACGATCTTTTCGATTTTCATGCCAAGCCTCGTGATGTAAACGGAGATGACGCTTGGAGCGTCTGCTCTTCTCGGCCAGTCGGGGAAGTTCAACGGCTCCCTATTGCTTCGAGACCGGTTCGCGCCTTATGGCCCACTATATACCAATTGGCACGCCTGCAAACGATGCAGAAACAGAGGGGATGCGTCTTTTGCGCGATCTCCTTCCAGACCATTTCACCGTTATCGGCAACTTTGATCTGCAGATGCCACGACGGCGTAATTCCATGGAGTTCGATGCCGTCGTGATCAGCGAGCATGGAATCTATGCCGTGGAGATCAAGGGCTGGAGCGGCGTGATCGAAGGTGACGCGCGCAGCTGGTATCTGAGCTGGGGCCGCCAGCAAAACCCCCTGATCCTCACCGATAGAAAGGCCAAGGCACTGCGCGATCTGATCGCGCGTCATGTGCCCGCGCTTCCACGCAGTGTTTTTTGCACGCCGGTGGTCTTTTTGCCGCGTGCCGACGTCAAGCTCAACCTCAACGAGCAGCAGATCGCGAACGTGATCAAGGCGCAAGACGTCTTCGAATTCTTCGCCGACGATCGGCTCATCTACGAGATGGGCCCCGGGGCCTTTATCGATCCGCTGCTGCGCCAGCAGGTCGTCGACGCGATCGTTCCGCGCGCGCGCCCGTCGGTGCACCTGGCCCAGATCGCGGAGTACGAGGTCGAAGGCGAGTTGGAGGGCCGCGAGCGCCCCTATCGCGAGTTCGTCGGCCACCACACCCGCCTGCGAAACCGCGGCAAGGTGCGCATCAAGGCCTACGTGATGGATCCATTGGCACCGCCCGACAAGGCCAAGGCCGACTTCAACCGGGTGTTTCGTGACATGGATGCGCTCTGCTCGCTGGAGGATAATCCCTATGTCGCGCGCGCCTATGAGACGCACCCGGATCGCGACGATCAGATGATCTTCTATTTGATCAGCGAATGGGTTGGCCCGCGAAACCTCGGTGAATACATCGCCGATGGCCAGCAAGGCGCCATCGCGCTCAACGCCGACACGATTGGCGAGCGCTGGGGCTACGCCCTGCATTTGTGCAAGGCCGTCTCCTTCATGCACAGCCGCAGCATCGTGCATCGCAACCTGCATCCTGCTGTGATCTATCTCACCCATGAGCCAAGTCGGGTGCCCTTGAAGGTCGCCGACTTCGAATACGCGCGTGTCGCCAACCTGCAATCGATCGCCGCGGCGATCACGCGCATCGGCACCCAGGGTTATACGGCGCCGGAGCTGTGGTTGGAGCAAGACTACGACCACCGCGTCGATATCTTTGCCCTCGGCGCGATCTTGTACGAGTTGCTCACCATGCGCGCCCTGTATCGCAGCCTGCCCGATATTTTGCAGCATGAGGAAATATGGAAGGATCGCAGGAGGTTGCTTCCGTGCGAGAGGACTCGCCGGGTATTTGATCGCTTGCTGGCCCTGGAACCTGATCGGCGTGCAAGTAATCTCGACGAGGCCGTCGCGCTCTTCGAATCCGAACCGAACATCGACTTTTAGAGCCTGATTTGGCTTTCGGCGTATCCCCTGCTTGCATGGATCGCGCCCAGACCAAAAAAGTAATTGACACGTTCAAACTCATCCTCTAGGTTGTGGCGCCTTATACTAGGAGCCCTTTTTGGAAGGGTTTGAAGCAATCTGCACTTTTCGGCACGAGCACTGGTTGAATTTGGGAAATGACATCATGCTTTTCTGCTCGGATCTTTGATTCCGCGCAAGGCCACGTCATGAGGTTCCACTTCGAGGGCAAACCGTGGGTTCCTTCGAAGGCAGGGGCCTTTTTGTACTTTCCAAATCCAAGCGCTGCACGTTCGCCGCAGCTCCACAGGCGTATGAGACTTTTCTTAACCGACATCGGCCGTACTGACACGCTAGGAGCGTGCTAGGCCCTTTAACCGGGGTTTGTCTGGCATCACGGCAAGACCGTGGTTCGCTCAGGCTTTTGCACGTTCTTGCTCCAGCTTTTGAGCGCGTGAACTCCCTCCATACGGGGAAGCGAGCGGTCAGTAGATGGCGGCGATACAAATTTACAACAAGCAGCACTAGAAGGAGAGACGATGGGTCCAGCGATCAAGTCGAACTTCCGCGCACGTAAAAACTACGGAAAGATCAAGAAGATTGTCGATATCCCAAACCTCATCGACGTCCAACGACGCTCCTATGAGGACTTTCTTCAGGCGCACTCCGATTCCGACTCGCGCAAAGACGTCGGACTTCAGGCCGTCTTCAAGAGCGTCTTCCCGATCAAGGACTTCAACGAGACCTCGACCCTGGAGTTTGTCAGCTATCATCTCGACAAACCCAAGTACGATATCGACGAGTGCATCGCGCGCGGCATGACCTATGCCGCCCCGGTCAAGGTCGTGATTCGTCTGGTGGTCTGGGATGTCGACGAGGACACTGGCACGCGCTCGATTCGCGACGTCAAGGAGAAGGAAGTCTTCTTCGGTGACATCCCGCTGATGACCGAGAAGGGTACCTTCATCATCAACGGCACCGAGCGCGTCATCGTCAGCCAGCTTCACCGCTCGCCAGGCACCTTCTTTGACCACGACAAGGGCAAGACGCACTCGTCGGGCAAGCTGCTCTACTCGGCGCGTGTGATCCCCTACCGTGGCTCCTGGCTCGACTTCGAGTTCGACGCCAAGGACATCTTGTACGTGCGCATCGATCGCAAGCGCAAGATGCCGGCCACCGTGCTGCTGCGCGCGCTGGGCTACTCCACCGAGGAGCTGCTCAACTACTACTACGACACCGAGACGGTGTTCGTCGAAGGCACGAGCTACTTCAAGATCGTCGATCTCGAAGTGCTTCAGGGCCAGGTTGCCTCGGTCGACGTCGTCGATGACGAGGGCAACGTGATTGTGCGCGAGGAGAAGAAGTTCACGCGCAGTGCGATCCGCAAGCTCGCCAAGGCCGGCATCACCCGCATCCCGATCTCGCGTCGCGAGCTTTTGGGCAAGGTGGCCGCCGAGGACGTCTACGACATGGAGACCGGCGAGATCATCCTCGAGTGCAACGAGGATCTCACCGAGGCCGCGCTCGAAGAGCTGCTTAGCCGCGGGATCAACTCGATCAACGTCTTGTTCATCGACAACGTCAACGTCGGTCCCTACCTGCGCCATACGCTGATCGCCGACAAGATCACCACGCCCGAAGAAGGCATCCTCGAGATCTACCAGCGCCTTCGCCCGGGTGATCCACCGACGATCGAGCAGGCTCAAAACCTCTTTGACAACCTATTCTTCAATCCCGAGCGCTACGACCTGAGCAACGTGGGTCGTCTCAAGCTCAACTACAAGTTCCACCGTCACATCGTCGAGCCTCTCGAGGAGCGTGAGCGCGTGGTCCTTGCCCAGATCGAGGGCGCCAAGAGCGCCAAGGAGCGCCAAAAGCTCGAAGCCGAGCTTGCGGTCGTGCTCGAGCAGCTCGATCCCTGGCGCATCCAGACGCTTCGCGAGGAAGACATTCTCGAGGCGGTCAACTACCTGATCGAGCTTCGCAACGGCCGCGGCTCGATCGACGACATCGATCACCTCGGTAACCGCCGCGTGCGCACCGTCGGCGAGCTCTTGGAGAACCAGTACCGCATCGGCCTTGTGCGCATGGAGCGTGGCATCAAGGAGCGTATGAGCATCTCCCAAGAGATCGAGACGCTGATGCCCGACGATCTGATCAACGCCAAGCCGGTCAGCGCCGTGATCAAGGAGTACTTCGGCTCGAGCCAGCTCTCGCAGTTCATGGACCAGACCAACCCGCTCTCCGAGGTCACGCACAAGCGTCGTCTCTCGGCTCTCGGACCCGGTGGTTTGACCCGCGACCGCGCTGGCTTCGAAGTGCGCGACGTTCACGTCACTCACTATGGGCGCATCTGCCCGATCGAGACGCCTGAAGGCCCGAACATCGGCCTGATCGCCTCTTTGTCGACCTATGCGCGCATCAACGAGTATGGCTTCATCGAGACGCCGTACCGCAAGGTCGTCAACGGCCAGACCACCGAGGAGACGCGCTACTTCTCAGCACTCGAGGAGGAGAACAACGTCATCGCTCAGGCCAACGCCGAGTTGGGCGAAGACATGCGCTTCGTCAACGATCTGGTCGCCTCGCGCGAGAATGGCGAGCCGACCTTCGTGCCGGCCGAGCGCGTCACCTTGATGGACGTCAGCCCCAACCAGCTTGTCAGCATTGGCGCCGGTCTGATTCCATTTTTGGAGAACGACGATGCCAACCGCGCCCTGATGGGCTCCAACATGCAGCGCCAGGCGGTGCCGCTTCTTCGCACCTTCTCGCCGCTTATTGGCACGGGCATTGAGGGGCTGATCGCTCGCGACTCCGGTGTCACCGTCGTCGCCAAGAACAGCGGTCTGATCGAGACGGTCGACGCCGAGCGCATCGTGGTTCGCCCTGACGGCGAGCCCGGCGCGCTCTTTGTCAAACCGGACATCTACAAGCTGACCAAGTTCACCCGCTCCAACCAGGGAACGTGCAACAATCAGCGTCCGATCATCAACGTGGGCGACCGCGTCGAGAAGGGCGAGATCATGGCCGACGGTCCCTCGACCCAGCGCGGCGAGCTCGCGCTTGGATGCAACATGGTCGTGGCCTTCATGCCCTGGGGCGGCTACAACTTCGAGGACTCGATTCTGCTCAGCGAGCGCCTGGTCAAAGAGGACCTCTACACCTCGATTCATATCGAGGAGTACGACTGCATCGCGCGCGACACCAAGCTTGGCGCCGAGGAGATCACGCGTGATATCCCCAACGTCGGTGAGGAAGCCCTGGCTAACCTCGACGAGGCAGGCATCATCCGCCTCGGTGCCGAGGTCAAGGCCGACGACATCCTCGTGGGCAAGATCACGCCCAAGGGCGAGTCACAGCTCTCCCCCGAGGAGAAGCTGCTTCGCGCGATCTTCGGCGAAAAGGCCGGCGACGTGCGCGATACCTCGTTGCGGATGCCGCCAGGCACCAACGGCACGATCATCGGCGCTCAGGTGTTCATCCGCGAGGATACGCCCAAGGACGACCGTACCCGCGCCATCGAGGATGCCGAGGAAGCCAAGCTGCTCAAGGATCAGAACGACGAGATCCGCATCCTTCGCGACGCGGCCTACCGCAACATGCGCACCCTGTTGCTTGGTAAGAGCGTGCAGACGGACCTTATCGACGAGTCCAAGAAGGTGCTCGTCAAGAAGGGTAGCAAGCTCTCCGATTCCGTGCTCGACGAGATTCCGCGCCGCTACTGGCCCGATCTCGATACCGAAGAGGAAACCAACTTCCAGTTGATGCAGATTTTGGGTGACGTCGAAGACCAGATCCTGATCATCCGCATGAACTACGGCGAGAAGATTAAGAAGCTTCGCAAGGGCGACGAGCTGCCGCCGGGCGTGATCAAGATGGTCAAGGTCTACGTGGCGATCAAGCGCAAGCTGCAGGTCGGCGACAAGATGGCCGGCCGCCACGGAAACAAGGGCGTAATCAGCCGCATCCTTCCCGAGGAGGACATGCCGTACCTCGACGACGGAACGCCGGTCGATTTCGTGCTCAACCCGCTCGGCGTTCCCAGCCGTATGAACATCGGCCAGATCCTCGAGACCCATCTTGGATGGGGCGCTCGCGGCGTGGGTCATCGCATCGGCGAGATGGTCGACGAGGCGCGTGATCCGGAGAACATCCGCAAGTTTCTAAAGGAGGTCTACGACAACCCGGAGACCGTCGCGCTCATCGATACCCTCGATGCGCACAACGTCGTCGAGTTTGCCAAGACTTGCCGCCTGGGCGTGCACGTCGCGACGCCCGTCTTCGACGGAGCGCCGGAGACGGCAATCCACGAGATGCTCGAGCGCGCAGGCCTCAACATCAGCGGACGCAGCATCCTCTACGACGGTCGCACCGGCGAGGCTTTCGAAAAAGACGTTACGGTAGGCGTGATGTACATCATCAAGCTCCACCATCTCGTCGACGACAAGATCCACGCGCGTTCCATTGGGCCCTACAGCCTGGTGACTCAGCAACCTCTCGGCGGCAAGGCCCAGTTCGGCGGTCAGCGCCTGGGCGAGATGGAGGTCTGGGCTATCGAGGCTTACGGCGCAGCCTACACGCTGCAAGAGTTTTTGACGGTTAAATCAGACGATGTTCAGGGTCGTACACGTATCTATGAATCGATTGTGAAGGGTGACTTCACGCTCGACCCCGGCCTGCCGGAGAGCTTCAACGTTCTCATCAAGGAGCTGCACTCACTTTGCCTCAACGTCGAGTTGCTCGAGGACGTGGCATAAAGTGGGGGTATTTGAGGGCTGGCCCGGAGCGATCCGGACCGGCCCTTAGGGGATCATCGTCGTTCATAGATTTACCAAACAGGCCCTGAGGAGGTTACCTTGAAAGACATATTCAGCTTTTTCGAGAAGCCCAAAGATCCGTTGAGCTTTTCCGCCATTCGTATCAGCATCGCCAGCCCGGAGAAAATCCGCGAGTGGAGCCACGGCGAGGTCAAGAAGCCCGAGACGATCAACTACCGTACATTCAAGCCTGAGCGCGACGGCCTGTTCTGTGCGAAGATCTTCGGACCGGTCAAAGACTACGAGTGCATCTGCGGCAAGTACAAGCGCATGAAGCACCGCGGCGTCGTCTGCGAGAAGTGCGGCGTCGAGGTCATCCAGTCCAAGGTGCGCCGCGAGCGCCTCGGCCACATCAACCTGGCCACGCCGGCAGCGCACATCTGGTTCTTGAAGAGCCTGCCCTCGCGCATCGGCAACATTCTCGACATCACGCTCAAGGATCTCGAGAAGGTTCTCTACTGCGTGGCCTATATCGTCACCGATCCGGGCATGACGCCTTTGACCAAGGGCGAGGTGCTCGCTGAGCAAAAGTACATGCAGTACCTCGAGGAGTACGGCGACGTGTTCCAGGCGCGCATGGGCGCCGACGCGATCAAGGAGCTCTTGGCCGATCTCGACATCCAGCGCATCGCCGAAGAGCTTCGCGCCGAGATGAAAGAGGCCACCAGCCAGGCCAAGCGCAAGCGTATCGCCAAGCGCCTCAAGATGATCGAGGCCGTGCGCGACTCGCAGAACCTGGCCGAATGGCTGATCCTCGACGTCATCCCGGTGCTTCCGCCCGATCTGCGCCCGCTCGTGCCACTCGATGGCGGACGTTTTGCGACCTCCGATCTCAACGATCTCTACCGTCGCGTGATCAACCGCAACAACCGCCTCAAGCGCCTGCTCGAGTTGCACGCGCCCGAGATCATTATCCGCAACGAGAAGCGCATGCTTCAAGAGGCGGTTGACGCGCTGTTCGACAACGGTCGGCGCGGCAAGACGATCACCGGTCCCAACAAGCGCCCGCTCAAGTCACTCTCGGACATGATCAAGGGCAAGCAGGGCCGCTTTCGCCAGAACCTGCTTGGAAAGCGCGTCGACTACTCGGGTCGCTCGGTGATCGTGGCCGGCCCCACCCTCAAGCTGCACCAGTGCGGTCTTCCCAAGAAGATGGCCCTCGAGCTCTTCAAGCCCTTCATCTACAACAAGCTCGAGGAGAAGGGCTTTGTTACCACGATCAAGAGCGCCAAGAAGCTGGTCGAGAAGGAGCGCCCCGAGGTTTGGGACGTGCTCGACGAGGTGATCAAGGAGCATCCGGTGCTGCTCAACCGGGCACCCACGCTTCACCGTCTGGGCATCCAGGCCTTCGAGCCGGTGCTCGTCGAGGGCAAGGCGATTCAGCTTCATCCGCTGGTCTGCGTTGCCTACAACGCCGACTTCGACGGCGATCAGATGGCCGTTCACGTGCCCCTGTCGCTCGAGGCCCAGATGGAGGCGCGCGTGCTCTTGTTGAGCACGAACAACATCTTGTCGCCCGCCAACGGCGCCCCGATCATCATACCAACCCAGGACATCGTCTTGGGCTGCTATTATCTGACCGCGGAGCGCCCGTTTGCGCCAGGCTCCTACCGTGAAAACGACAAGGGACAGCCGATCGAGGGCGTCTATGCGAACTTCGAAGAAGTACGCATGGCCTACGACAACGACGTGCTCGACCTCCACGCACGCATCAAGGTGCGGCTCAATGGCAAGATGATCGAGACGACCTGCGGGCGCGTGCTGCTCTATGAGATCGTGCCCGGCGAGCTCTCCTTTGATATTGTCAACCGCACCATGACCAAGAAGGCGTTGGCCAACTTGATCGACACCTGCTATCGCCAGGCCGGCAACAAGATGACCGTCTTGTTGGCCGACGCGGTGCGCACCATCGGCTACGAGTACGCCACCCAGGCCGGCATCTCGGTCGCCATTGGCGACATGCAGATCCCGGGCAACAAATGGGAGGTCATCGGTGCGGCGCGCGAAGAGGTCGCCGAGATCGAGAATCAGTACAGCGAAGGTCTGATCACCGATGGCGAGCGCTACAACAAGGTGGTCGACATCTGGGCCAACGCCACCGAAGAGGTCGCCAAGCAGATGGTCGAGGAGATCACCACGGCCGTCTATGTCGACAAGCGCACGGGCAAGTCGGTGGTCTCAAAGTCCTTCAACCCGGTCTTCATCATGGCTGACTCGGGCGCGCGTGGCTCGGCTCAGCAGATGCGCCAGCTCTCCGGTATGCGCGGCCTGATGGCCAAGCCCTCCGGCGCGATCATCGAGACCCCGATCACGGCGAACTTTCGCGAGGGTCTCTCCGTGCTCGAGTACTTCATCTCGACCCATGGTGCGCGAAAGGGTCTGGCCGATACGGCGCTCAAGACGGCCAACTCCGGCTATCTGACCCGCCGTCTCGTCGACGTCGCCAACGATTGCGTCGTCACCGAGTTCGACTGTGGCACGCTCGACGGCATCGACTTGACCGCGCTCTACGAGGGCGGTGAGGTGATCGAGCCGCTCGGCGACCGCGTTTTGGGTCGCGTCGTACTCGAGCCGATCTTCGATCAAAACGATGACATCATCGCCGATGCCAACGACGAGATCGACGAGATTCGCGCACAGCTGATCGAGGACTCCGGCATCGAGCGCGTGCGCGTTCGAAGCGGCTTGACCTGCCAATCGATGGGTGGCGTGTGTGCACGCTGCTACGGGCGCGATCTGGCCCGTGGTCGTCTGGTCAATGTCGGCGAAGCGGTCGGTACCATCGCCGCGCAGTCGATCGGCGAGCCCGGCACCCAGCTCACGATGCGTACCTTCCACATCGGCGGCGTCGGCTCACTTCGCGTCGAGCAATCCTCTCACGAGGTGCGCTTTAGCGGCACGGTACGCATGCAAAACCTCAAGATCGTGGCCCGCGAGGAGCACGGTCAGACCGTTTACATCGTCATGACCCGAAACGGCGAAATCTCGATCATCGACGACCAGGGCCGTGAGCGCGAGCGCTACCCGCTCGTCTACGGCGCGCGCCTCTACTACGGCGACGGACAGCCGATCGAGCAGGGCGCAACCTTGGCCGAGTGGGAGCCGTTTGCGACTCCCGTGCTCACCGAGGTTGCCGGTGTCGTCAAGTTCGAGGACATCATCGAAGGCACGACCATGGAGGAGCGTGTCGACGAGAACACCGCCCTCTCGCGCAAGGTCATCATCGAGAGCCGTGACGCCACGGTGCGTCCTCGCATGAGCATCCGTGAGAACAAAAAGGGTGGCAAGACGCTCTCGAGCCAGTTCCTCACCGTCGGCGCGGCGATCTTCGTGGCCGAGGGCCAGGTCGTCGAGCCGGGCCAGATTCTGGCCAAGATCCCGCGCGAGACCACCAAGAACAAGGACATCACCGGTGGTTTGCCGCGCGTCGCCGAGCTCTTCGAGGCCCGCAAGCCCAAAGAGCAGGCGATCATTGCCGAGATCGACGGCATCGTCTCCTACGGCAAAGAGACCAAGGGCAAACGCACCGTCATCGTCACGCCGGACGTCGGCGAGACGACCGTCTACAAGATCCCCAAGAACAAGCACATCACCGTGCTCGAGGGGGATCGTGTGCGCGCCGGCGAGGCCCTGATGGAGGGCTCGGAGAATCCCCACGACATCTTGCGCGTCAAGGGTCGAAAGGAGCTCGCCAAGTACCTCACCGATGAGGTCCAGGAGGTCTACCGCCTCCAGGGCGTTGCGATCAACGACAAGCACATCGAGATCATCGTGCGCCAGATGCTGCGCAAGGTGCGCATCGTCGAAGTCGGCGACAGCGATTTTCTTGCCGATGAGCAAATCGAGCGTCAGGTCTTCGAGGAGGTCAATCGCAAGCTCGTTGAGCGCGGAGCTCGCCCGTCCGTGGCCCAGGACTTGTTGCTGGGCATCACCAAGGCGTCGCTCTCCACGGAGAGCTTCATCTCGGCCTCGAGTTTCCAGGAGACGACCAAGGTGCTCACCGAGGCGGCCTTGGCCAGCAAGATCGACAACCTGGTCGGGCTCAAGGAGAACGTCATCATGGGCCGTCTCATCCCGGCCGGAACCGGCGCCAAGCAGTACCAGAAGCTTCGCCACAAGGTCGACTCGCCAAGCGAGTTGCCTGACGACATCAAGCGCCGCTTCGGCACGCTCGATGAGGAGATGGCAGCAGGCGAGTAAGAGCGCCTGCTGAACCAAGAAATAAAAAGGCCGCGCTACCCTCTCGAGGGTGGCGCGGCCTTTTGCCGTTTAGGCTTAACACAACTCTTAGAAACGCCAATCCAGACCGAGCAAAGCGCTCTGGGGTGAGACGGCGCCCGTGAGGCTCAGGCTCGAGCCCGGTTGGCCCTCGGAGGAGCTTCGGTCATGAAAGAACAGATCGTAGCTGAGCAGACCCGCGCCAACGATTGCCAGGCCCGTGCCCACATAGAGAACGGTCTTACCTGTCGATTGCGTGTCTTCGATCGACGTTTTGAAGCGGTTCATGCGCTCGGCATTGCGATCAAGGCGTGCACTCTCATAGGAATCGAGGTCATCGTCGAGCGAGGAACTGATGATGCCGGCGACGACCATCAAGGTCAGCCCGAGCGCGCTTGCACCAACACCACTCCAGCCGATGACGCCCAGCGGAATGCGCGCGAAGAAGCCCGGCCCCTCTTCGACGCCGTCGTCGGGCGCTTTTAGGGCGACCTGGCTCAGTGCGGCTGCGAGCGACTCGGCTTCGAGCACCACGCCCGTCGAGAAGTAGCGCGCGTCGTTTCGCACCTGCGTGTCGGCGGGCAAGCCGCGGGCGGCAAGGACGAGACCCGCCGTGCGGTGCGCTTCCTGGGTGTTGCCCAGGCGCGAGTGAGCGACGCTCACGTTGTAGAGAAACATCGGATGAGGGTCAAAAGCATAGGCGCGATTGAAAAAGGAAATCGCCAGGGCAAAATCTTCGCTGTGAAAAGCCTCGACCCCTTGTGCGTAGAGCTCCTGTGCCTGAGTAATTTCATCGTCGGTCTGGGCGGCAGCCACCGAGGGCGCCAACAAGACCAGCGCCAGAGCGATCATGGCAATGGCGCCTGCCACATTCTTGAGGCCGCCACATTGTTCGGTCCATTTCAACATAATTGCCTCAATCCACCGGTAGGTATTCGATCGTGCGGCGGGTCTTCGTGTCTTTTGTATCCTTTGAACTCGACGCTTTGTCCTCGACGCGAATCCGGGTGTTCTTGGACGCGGTCTGCTCGGCGGAATCGTTTCCTTGAGCGACGCGCTCCTTGAATTCAAAGAAGAGCTCGTTGTCTTCGGACTTCAGCGTCTGCTTCTGGGTGTTGCCGCGAAACGAGGCATGAACGACCACCGGAAACTCCAAGTCCTTGAGGTTCAGCGCCAGCGGCGTCACCCCGTAATCGCGATTGTTGATCAGAATGCGCGCGCCAACCGGTTGGGTGCGCACCTGAATGGTGCGATCGCTGAAGACCATGGCGTTCTCGTCGATCGGGTCATTCTCGGCGTTGAGCTCGTCCTCCTCGGGCGTTGGATCGTTGACGGCCATCAATTCATCTTCGACGATGACCGCAGGCTCGTCTGGCTCGTCTGGCTCGCCTTGCTGCTGTGCGACTTCGATCGGTTCGACGATCTCTTCGCCCGTGCTGGCAAGACGCACGACGACGATGGCAAACACCAAGATGACGATCAACACACCGATGATGATCGCCACGCGGCGATCCGTGGCCGGCGCGGCCACCATCTCCATACTGGTGCTGACGTCGATGTCAAAAGGAGCAACGGAAATCCTCACCGCTGGCGCGTCACCATCGGCGACCGTCTCGTCGAGCTCGGTGAGAAGATCGTCGTCCGCTGTGAGCAAGTCTTCATCATCGAGCAGCTCGCCGGGCAAAACCGACTCGAGCTTGATCGTGTCCGCGGAAAAAGCAGGAATGTCCCGATCGTCTTCGTTGAGCGCCTCGATTTCGCCGATCGACTCGAGATCATCGAGCGACTGGTCACTGGCCAGCGGCACGGCCTCGAGCTTGATCGTCTGGGCAGCGTGCTCGCTGGTGAGTTTGGGCTTGGCCAGGCGCTCGGCAAGCGAGCCGGCACTGCCCAGCTTGAGGCCGGGCAGCGAGGACTTGGCGCCGCCAAGCTTGAGGCCATTGCCCAGGCTGTGCATGCCCGATACGCGCGGCAAACGCATGGGCCGCGTGTGATCAAAGTCGATCGCTTCGAGCTCGGCGACGACCTCATGGGCGTTGGGGTAGCGCTTATCGACGGCCTTGCTCAGCATGCGATTGACGAGCACACGAAGCATCGGATGCACCTCGAGCTCGTCGGGCAGCGCGAAGGACTCCGGTGAGATCTGTTTGGTGATGATCTGCAAGCTGCTGTTGCCGGCGATCGCCTTGT
Organism: Lujinxingiaceae bacterium; assembly: GCA_013697635.1. Taxonomy (GTDB): domain Bacteria; phylum Myxococcota_A; class Bradymonadia; order Bradymonadales; family Bradymonadaceae; genus JACCWM01. Next base: position 27,910 of record JACCWM010000200.1, read on the forward strand.
GGCCGGTGAGCATCTCGAAGGCCACAAGGCCCATGCTGTAGAGATCACTCGAGGGGGACAACTCGTGATCGCCGCGGATTTGCTCGGGCGACATGTAGCGCGGTGTGCCGATGATGTTGCCGTCGCTGGTCAAATCAAAATTGTGCGTGGACTGAGCGTCGCCGACGACCTTGGCAATGCCAAAGTCGAGCAACTTGACCTGGTCGCCCTCGCCCAGATGCTCGTAGACCATGATGTTGGCCGGTTTGAGATCGCGGTGAAGCATGCCCAGGGCATGGGCCTCGTGCAAGCTGGTCAACACCTGGTGGAGCACCTTGACGACGCGGCGCTGATCGATGGACTGACCGGCATCGAGCAGCTCGGCGATGGTCTGGCCACTGACATACTCGAGCACCATGTAGAGCAGACCACGCTCGGTGCGCCCGTAATCAAACATGGTGATCGTGTAGGGGCTTCGCAGCTTGGAGACAAGCTTGGCCTCTTGCTGGAAGCGAATCGAGATGCGCTCGAGGTACTGGCTGCGATCCGTGTTGCTCATCGAATCGTCCACCGGCGGGCGCAAGATCTTCAGCGCGACGTCGCGATCGAGATCCACCTGAACCGCGTGGTAAATCCGCGAAAAGCCCCCACTGCCCAAGATGGACTGGACGCGGTATTTGTCGACGAACATGTCCCCTGTTTCAGGGAAACCAACGCTCATGTGGCTCTCATCCCCTTAGGACGGTACAAACGCAGTATAGGTGATGTCATCATCATTTGTCAGCACAATATTTGTGCCCAGAGTTTGTGCTTCGCTCGGTCCGATCTTCGAGCTGACACTACCATGAAAACTTTGCTGTGACCGCAAGAGTTTTGCACAATGCTCTCAAGCTCGGCCACAAAAGTCGAGCCTCCACATGTGCTCCACGCTATCAAGGCCATACCATACTCGCAAGAATGATGGCTGCGCGAATTAATCGATGATCTTTGGCGGTTTGCCTTGCATGGGAATCTTCCTAGCTTGTTAAACTGTGGGGACTATGACCCCATAGATGCATAATCGGCGTTGATGCAAGGAGTTTCATGAGCGAAGACAAGGACGAACTGAGCGCCGACGAGCTTGACGCGCTGCTACGCGATCTCGAAGGCCGTGCCAGCGGGGGGGGTAAGCCGCGCGCCAAAGCGGCCGCCACGGAGGAGGATTCCGAAGATCTCGAAGCCTTTTTGAAGGCGCTCGAGGCCGACGACGCGCGTGCCGCTGGCGCAGCGCCCAAGACACGCACGGCCACGGCCGTCGACGATCCTTTCGCCGCCCAGTTCGCCGAGTTGGAAGCCACCGACGCCAAGGCGATGGCCAAGACGGCCCAGGAGGCGCCGCCCAAGGGCAAAGACAAAAAAGAGGCCGCTGCCCAGGCCAAAGAAAAAGCCAAGGACGGTGAAAAGCTCGCAAAGACCGACAAAAAGGCCGACGACGGGGCGCCCGGCCGTGGTCGCAGAGCGCTCAAAGTGCTCAAATGGACGGCGATCGTGGTGCCGGTCTTGACGCTTTGGTGGGTGGTCGGCCTCTACTTGGCCCAGTGGATTTCGGCGGGCTGGCTTGTGGCCGCCGTCGCCACGAGCTTCGTCTTTGGCTTGCCTGCCCTGCTTCGCCACTTCGCTCGGCGCGGCCACTACGTCTACTGGCTCAGCGGTGCCGCGCTCGCTTTGACCGTGGGCCTTGTCGCGCCGATGCCCAATACGGCCGGCCAGACCATGGCCGAATATGGCCATTGGCCAGCCAGCGCGCTGGGACTCTCGGGCGATCACTTTTTGGTCGAGGCCAACGCGGCCCTGGGCCAATTCGTCGGCGGACTGCTTGCCCCCAGCGCGGCCGATCAAGCGGCCCATCGCCTGGGCACCGATCAGCCCCTGGGGCCAGCCGTCGTCGCGCCGCCTGCACCGCCGGCCGTGCAGCCGGCGCCAACCGAAGCGCCCGTCGTACCCGCTCCGGGCCAGTGACAAAGCGTTAGAGCAACGCCTCGAGGCTGGTGATCAAAGCGATGCCGTGGCCCTCGGGCAGCGGCGCATTGCCCGCACGAACGATCAGCCAGGCTTGCATGCCGGCCTCGCGCGCAGCCCTTGCCTCCTCAAAAACATCGGTGACAAAGACAACATCGCCCGGGTTGTGGCCGCTCACCTGAGCGATCGTGCGGTAACTGGCCGATTCGCGCTTGGGCCCGGTGGTCGTGTCGAAGTAGCCCGACAGACAGCCGCTCAAATCACCGTAGTCGGTGTGGGCAAAGAGCAACATCTGGGCGGCGACACTGCCCGACGAGTAGATGAAGACGGGCACCTTGGCCGCGCTCCAGGCCGCCAGCGCGCGCGCGACGTCCTCGTACACGATCGCCTCGAGCTCACCACGCGCATAGCCATGCTGCCAGATGCGCCCCTGCAGCGCCTTGAGACCGGTGGTCTTGCGATCGTTGTCCATCTGCCAGAGCACATTTTCGACCACCGAGCGGCGCACCACGGCCGGATCCTCACTGAGCGCCAGGGGCCGGGCGCCGGCCACCTGATCAGCTACATCGCGCTCGGCGTCCTCGCGGATCGCGGCCACATCGGACTGGACGCCCTCGCTTTGCCAATGCTCTTCGAGAAAGCTCGCCAGGTGGGCGCGCGCAAAGGGAAAGAGCACTTCGTAGACAAAGCTCACGGGTGTGGTCGTGCCTTCAATGTCCAAAACGACGGCCGCATAGGGCAGCTCTTGTGTGGGCGATGCCATGCACGTTCTCCTTGGTCTCGCAGATGTGATCAAAAGGTTTAGACGGAATCATTTGCACTCGCGTCTACGTTCTATAGGCAGGCCGCGATCGGTCAATGCGCCACGTCGGCATTTATTACTGGGATAAATCTTGGCAGGAAGCAGGGCACGGCTGCTCAACAGAAAACTCCTTTGCGCACAGCGTTTGGTTTTTTTGAGGGTCGCCATCGAGCCGGCCGACCAGCGTCTGATAAGCACGCGGGTCGTTTCGACGGTGGGCCTCGCAAGCGTCGCGACGCAGTTGCTCCTCGCTGCTGGCGAGGGCGTGGCCGCCATAGGCATAACAGCCTGTGCAGCTCAGTACGATGATGAAGCTCAAGAGCAGCAGTGGGCGTGCGATCAATCCGGCGCCTCGCAATTGGGATCGGTTCGATGCAAGATGATGCCTGTGGGCATCGCAACCTACAAGCGTACAGCATTTTCGCGCCGCCACGAAGTGTCAGTGAAGTGTCCGTACAGGAGTTCCTATGTCTCAAGTATTCGGCTACTTATGCAGTGATCATACTTTGACCCACGCGGTCATGGCACAGGTCAACGATCAACTCAACGCCGTTGCGATCGATGAGCGCGCCGGCCTGGGCCTGGGCTGGGTTCAGGAAGGACGCACCCTGGTGCGCAAACACCCCGGCCAGCGTGCCAGCGCCGTGGAGTTGGGCGCGCTTTTGGCCGACATCCCCACGCGCGTGCTCGTCGGCCACATCCGCCACGCCGTCTTGGGCAAGGTTTCCTCGAGCGATCTGCAGCCTTTTCGTTTTCGCAACTGGGTCTACGCCCAGCGCGGCGGCATCGAAGGCATGGAGAGCTTGCTCGAGCAATTCAGCGACGAGATTCCCGATCATATCCGTCGCAACCTGCAAGGTCAGACCTCGGCCGAGATCATCTTCCACCTGTTGCTCGCCCGCCTTCAAGACCATGGCGCCTTCACTTCGGTGATCTCGGCGCATCAGTTTGCCTGCGTGCTCGTTGAAACCATGCTGCATGTCGAAAAGCGCGCCAAGGAGGCTGGCGTCAAAGCCGTCTCGCCCTTGCTCGCGGTCACGGCCACCGAGCGCCAGCTCACCGCGGCGCGCGTCGGCGAAGCGATGCATTATCGCATCTTTGAGGGCATCGACGAGCCCGTCGAAAAATCGCTCTTTGCCGGCCACCGGCCAAAGCCTGTTCAGCATCCGCGCTTTCGCGCCGTGATCATCGCCAACAAGATTGAGCCCGATGGCGACAAGCGCTGGATCGAGTTGCCCGACCGCCACGTGCTCTGGGTCGAGCCCGGTTGGCAGGTCAAGACGGCGCGCTTCGAAGACATTTGAGCGCTTAGAAGCGCCCGAACAGGCTGACACCGGCCTGACCGCGGCCGGCGGCTGGCGCCAGCTTGACGCTCGCGCCCGCAGCGTTGTCCGGGGCGCTGCTGCTGCCCGCGAGCCATTCCCAGCTCAAAAGGCCGATGCCGGTGCTCATCAAGACGCCTCCGAGCACGCTGGTCGTGATCGCGGCACCGGCCGTGTCGTAGACTTCGGGGCAGCGCGAGAATGAACCGTCAACACAAGCCGAGTCTCCGTCGTATCGCGCCAGCACGATGCCCGTCGCGAGCAGCGAAGCGCCCGACAAGGCGGCGATCCAACCCCAGACCGCGCGGCTGCTGCCCATACGATCGATCGGCCCATCGCCGCGGCTGACGACCGAGCGCGGCGCCGGCGCACTCTGGCTCAAGTGTACTCGCAACAAGATCAATTCCGGTGAGCTCTCGCCGACGATGACGGCCTCGGTCAAGCCGCGGTGGCCTTCGAGCACGAAGCGCAGCTCGTGGCGGCCCTGATCGACGGGGATCGTGACATCGCCTTTGCCGATCAAGTTCTCATCGAGGTAGATCGCCGCCTCGGCAGGCACGACGCTGACGCGAAGGCGCACGGTGGTGCCCTCGCGATCATCGATGGGCTTTTCAACGGGCTTTTCAACGGGCTTCTCGGCCCGCGGCTCGGCATCGACCACGACGCGCTCAGGGATGGCCGTGGCTGAGAGCAGGTTGTTCAGCGAGCGCGAGTAGCTCTTGGCCACCTCGGCTCGCCCGCAGAGCTCACAGGCGCCCTTGATGCTGTTGAGCACGTTGCCGCTTCGCAGATCGTACAAGGTCAGCGTCCAGTCGTAGATCTGTGATTCGCCGGCAAACTGCATTGTAAAGCCCGTGCGCGCATCCAAAGAAGCGCCGGCTTTCTTGAGGCAGTCCGAGGTAAAACAATCGCGCACGATCGGATTAAGCCTTGCGCGTGCCTTGTCGGCGTCGATGAACGACCAGCCCGTTCGCGCGGCAAAGGTCTGCGCGGTCGCCTCTTCGATGTCGGCGCGAACGCGCGCGTCGACGCCGCCGGCGATCTCCAACTGTAGGCCGGCCACGGTCTCGGCGGCAACCGGCGCCGCGAGCGCAAGGCTCGCCAAGACGCCCGCGATCAGAAACGAATAGCGCGCAGATACTGTCATCATGTTCCTACCGTCCTACTGGTCATTGCGCTCATGTCGACGATGTCGACGTGCTCGCAGCTAAGGATCTCACCGCCGAAAAAGCGCGACGCCGTGCTCACGAAACCATCGGGGATATCGGTCAAGAGGAAGCGGCGCTGGCCACAGGAGCCCTCGGCGCGAAGCAGGCCCTGGGCCTGCAACGTCTCTTTGAGAGACTGCGCCGTGGTGGCCGCTGAGTCAAGCAAGGTCACGGCGCCGGCGATCCGACGCGCGACCACGCGCGCGATCGCCTCGCCAAGCAACGGATAGTGTGTGCAGCCCAAGATCAACGTGTCGACATCGTGGGTTTGCAGGCCCACCAGATAGCTCTCAATGATCGTCTCGGCCACGCTACCCGATGTCCAACCCTCCTCGGCCAAAGGCACGAGCAGCGGGCAGGCCACCTGATGCACGGTCAGCGCCGCATTGATCGCGCACAGTGTCTGCGGATAACTCTGGCTGAGCACGGTGCCCCGTGTGCCCATCACGGCGATCACCCCGGTTTTGGTCAAAGCCGCCGCACGGCGCGCCACGGGCTCGACGACGCCGACAATCGGCAGCGCGTGGCGCTCGAGCAAGGCCGGCAGCGCATAGGCCGTCGCCGTATTGCAGGCCACGACCAGCGCCTTGATGTCCATGGACCGAAGCATCTCGGTGGCGTTGAGCGCATAGCGGCGCACCGTGTCCGCGCCCCGGTTGCCATAGGGCACGCGCGCCGTATCGCCCAGATAGATCACGTTCTCCGAGGGCAACGCCTCGACCACGGCGCGCATCACCGTCAGGCCACCGACTCCGCTGTCGAAGATTGCTATGGGTCGATCGTTTCGGTTCATCACAACACGCCGCCAAAAATCAACCGTGGGCTGGACTGCCACTCTGGCGCACTTTAGGACGAATCAGCTGGAAAATCCACATTGTTGCAAGACGATCGGATATGCTACCGTGCTCGGGCGTGATCCGTCTTTGGATTTGTGGTCATCTGGAGTTGGTATGCTGATTGGGTACAACAACGACGTCCAATATCTGGGCAAGACTTTTCACATCCAGACCGAAGATCGGGGCAGCGGCAACGATCAAAGCATCGAAACCCAGCTCTTTCAGGGCGGTCAGATCCTGGATACGAAGATCACCTCCTACGTCGAGCACGTCGTGGGCCTCGAGGGCGACGATCGCACCAAAAAGATCAAAGCCCTGATGCAGGGCAGCCACAAAAGCTTGTACAAAAAACTCATGGCCGGCGAGTACAACGCGCTGGTTGGTCTGGCGCCGGTCGAGGGCAGCCACGAGGCCGACGAAGCCGACTTCACCCCCGGCCAGGATCGCGTTCCCGACGCCGCACGCATGGTCGAAGAAGAAGGAGCCACGGCATTTCCCGACCAGGGCATGGGCGATCACGTCGATCTGGCCTCGCTCAAGAGCAAGCTGGCGGGACTCAGCGGCGGCGCCGACGACGACGATGAGGAACTCAACGAGATCAGCGACAACGAGCCGGCCACGCAGGTCATGGATGCAAGCGCCCTGGGTGCGACCCAGCCGAGCTTGAGCTCGATGAGCGGCACCAAACCGAGCACGAAGACCTCGTCGATACCAGCATCGCTCAAGGCTGCGGCAGCCGCCAAGGTGGCCTTGCCTACACCGGTCAAAGAGTCTGTGGCCAGCCTGGACTTTGCGCCCAGCGGGGCCCTGGCCTGGAAAGGGTGCGAAGCTCCCGCTGAGGACTTTGCGCTGATCAAGCTCGTGGAGGCGTTTCTGCACGTCTGAGCCGACGCTGCAGCTGACCACACCATGATCTCCTGTTTTCATCTGTCGATAGCTCACCCTCGGGGGGAACACATGCTCTTCGAGGATGCCAGCTTCGAGATTGAAGCGGCATCGTGGACCGAGCTCATCGGCCCAGCAGGCTGCGGCAAGAGCTTGCTCTTCTCGGTGTTGAGCCTGCGTGCTAGCCCCCATCAAGGCCAGATCATCATCGCCGGGCGAAACCTCGATCGTCTCAAGGGTTCGGCCTATGCCGGGCTGCGTCGGCGTATCGGAAGCTGCAGCCAGTCTCTGGAGCTGCTCGAGCGGCGCACGGTGATCGAAAATCTCGTGCTGCCACTGGTGGTCCGTGGCGAAGCGTCGCGCGGTGCCGAGGAGGCCGAGCGCATGCTCGATGCGCTGCAGCTTCGCGCGCTGCGCGACGTGGCCGTGGGCCAACTGGGCTCAAACGAGCAGCGCGCGGTGGGCATCATGCGTGCCCTGATCGGTCGCCCGGCGCTGATCATCGTCGACGCCGGCCTCGATGGCCTCGAAGACTCCCTGGCGCGCGGTTTTGCGGGCTTGCTCAACGCCAGCCGCGCTCAGGGCAGCACGGTCATTTTGCTGGCCTCACAGCGCTGCACGTTTGCGCCCGACGGCGCGCGCCACCTGGTCATTCGCGACGCCGGCGTGCATGCCGGCGACGCCCACGCCCCGGCCGCTGTGGAGCCACCGGCAAGCTCGCGCGAAGGTGCGCTGCCATGCTGAGGCCGGCTCTACACACGTTTTACGACTGCAAGCTGCACACCGGCGTCGTCACCGTTTTGCTCGCCATTGCCTTGGTCGCGCCCGGCACGCTGGCGCTCTTCGCCGCCTGCAGCCACAGCGCGGCCAACCAGTGGTTGTCGAGTTATCAACCGATCGTCTATCTTGCGCCAGGCACCGCTGCCGAGGCCGCCCAAAAACTGGTCGACGAGCTCACGGATTGGTCGACGGTAGCCGCCGTCACCCAGCGCACCCCTGCCGAGGCGCTCAAGCAGCTGCGCGAGCGCCTGGGCAACGATCACGTGCGCGAGCTCGGGATCACCGAGGCGATGTTGCCGCAAAGTTTGATCTTGCGCCCTGCCATACCGGTGGCCGGCCACATCGATCTGGTCTCGCGTGTAGCCGGCCTCGAGGCGCGCATGGAGGTCGCCTCGATCGACGTGCCCTCCTCGGGCGCGCTCAAGACCTTGAGCATTGTGCGCTGGGCGGCGATCGGCGCGGCGCTGCTGCTCGGCTTGCTCGGCCTGATCGCGAGCTACGTGATCATCGGATTTTTGCGCGCCTTGCAGAGAAACGAACAAGAAGAGCTCGCTGTGCTCGAGATCTTTGGCGCCGAAGATCTCGTGCTGCGCCGCCCGTCGATTGTGCGCGGGCTGGCCGTCGGGCTTTGGGGCGGCGTGGGCGCGAGCATCGTGCTCGGAACAGCCTTGCTCACCTGGCAAGCCGACGTGGCCTTGGCCCTTGGCCAGATGAGCGTCTCGTCTTTGTGGGGTGCGCTGATCGTGGCCGCGCCCATGGCGATCGGCCCGCTCATCGGTCTGCTGGCCGGCATGAGCGTTGCCAGAAAGCCACTCGACCAAGATCGCGCCGCCTTGTTGCGCCCACTGCTTCGTTGGGGAGGTCTACGATGATGACGAATTTGCCCGTGCGCTCGGCGCTGCTTTGGGCCGTGCTGCTCGCCGGTGTGGCCGCCGCCTCGACGGCGCTCGCACAGCCCTCGACCTTTGTCGTGCTCGACGAGACCGAGGCACGCATTGCCTTCTTTGAGGCCGAGGCGCGCGCGACAAGCGCCGAGTTGGTCGAGCTCTCGCGCCGACTCGAGCTGCATACTCACGATGCCGATACGGCCCAGCGCGCGACCGTCAAGCTGCAGCGCGACACGACCAAACGCATGGCGAGCTGGGAGCGCGCCTGGCGCGCGATCGAGCGCGACGAAGGCCACTGGAGCGTCGGCGCCGGCTCGGATACCCGCCAGCTCCTGAGCGCGGCCCAGCCCAAGGCGCTGGCCACGATGGCCCCCGAATTCGCGCTCCTGCGCACGGTCCACCAGGACCGCCAGCGCGTCGACCTGCTGCTGGTGCAAAACCTCAAGCTCGGCGTCGAGCTCGCGCAAAACACGGCGCGCAAGAAGGCGGCAGAACGTGAGCGCGAGGTGGTCGTTGAGCAGGCAAAATCACCCCAGCAGCGCGCGCGCGCCAGAGCCGAGCTCGACAAGAGCGAGGCCGAGCTCGCCGAAATGCTCGACACGATGACCCGAAACCAGACGGCTCAAGACTTTCATCGCCTCAAGGGCACCCTGGTGGCGCCGGTCAGCGGCCAGCCCACGCACCCCTTTGGGCCACGAAAGCAGCGCGAGTCGATGAGCTACGTGCGCCACACCGGCCTCACCTACCAGGTTGCGGTGGGCACGAGCGTGCGCGCCGTTGCCTCGGGTCTCGTCGTGCTCGCCCAGCGCTTCGAAGGCTACGGCAACCTGGTGATCGTCGATCACGGCGCCAACTACCACTCGGTTTACGCCCACCTCGAGAGCATCGAGGTGGGCATCGGAAAGCAGCTCGCGCGAAACGAGGCCCTTGGAACTTCGGGCCAGACCGGTAGCATCGAGGGACCCAAACTGTATTTCGAGCTGCGCCACGAGGGCCAGCCCATCGATCCAGCACCGTGGTTTCTGAAACGCTAAGTGCCCAGACCTGTTTTTGTTGACGTTATGTGCTCCAAAGGTTGTCTTTCATGTTCGAGAACGCTCGCGTTGCCGTCGTCGTCCCTGCCTTTTGCGAGGCCCAGTTGCTGCCCCGCACCCTGGCGCGCATGCCCGACTATGTGGACTGGATCGTCGTCGTCGATGACGGCTCGCCGGATCAAACCTTTTGGGTGGCCAGCGAGTTTGCGCGCCATCATCCCCGCGTCAAGGTCGTGCGCTTGGGATTCAACTACGGCGTGGGCCGCGCGATCACCGAGGGCTACCGCTGGGCCATGGCGCTGGGCGCCGACGTGGTTGCTGTGATGGCGGCCGACGACCAGATGGATCCGGCCGATTTGCCCGGCGTGCTCCGCCCGGTGACCGCGGGCTTTGCCGACTACTCCAAGGGCAATCGTCTGATCCACCACGAAGCACGCGCGATGCCGCCGGTGCGCCGCGCCGGCACGCGTCTGCTCGCCAGGCTGACCGGCTACGTGGCCGGCATCGCCGATCTCGACGATGCGCAGTGCGGCTACACCGCGATCAGCTCGGCGATGCTGCACAAGTTGCCGCTCGACGACATCTATCCGCGCTACGGCTACCCCAATGACATGCTGCTTCGCCTGGCCGAGCGGGGCGCGCGCATCGTCCAGCCGGTGGTGCGCCCGATCTACGCCGACGAGATCAGCGGGCTGAGCGTGCCGCGCGTGATCGTTCCAATCTCGAGCATTCTGATGCGCGGCGCGATGCGCCGCGCCGTGGGGAGGCGAATCTGATGCGAATCCTGTGTTTGACGAGCAGCTATCCGCGCTATGCCAGCGACATCGCCGGGCGCTTCGTGCTCGAGTTCTGCGACCATCTGGCCCGCTGCGGCCATGTGGTCGACGTGCTCACCTGGAGTGATGCCGCGGTCGACGACGACTTTGCGCCGATCAACCACTGCATCGAGCGCGTGCGCTATGCACCGAGCGGTCTGGACACGCTCTTCTACGGCGCCGGCGTGCCCGAGAACCTCGAGCAAACCCCGCTCAAGGGCGTGCTCGTGCCGGCGGCCATGGCCACGATGGCCGCGCGCCTGGTCCAAAAAGTGCGCGCTCGGCGCAACCCCTACGACGTGATCGTCGGCCACTGGCTCTTGCCCGGCGGCATTTTGGCGCGCCTCTGTGGCAAGCTTTTGGCTATTCGCTCAGTGGTCGTTGGCCACTCCGGGGGCGTGCATCTGCTTGGCCAGATGCCCAAACCGATCGCTCGCCAGCTCGCGCGCATCGTCGTCGACGGCGCGCTCACCGTGCCCACCGCCGAGCTGCGCGACAAGCTGTGCACCTTTGCCGATGCTCGCCATGCCAGTGTACTGCCCATGGGTTTTGAGCCGCCGCCCGTCGATCAGAGCGCGATCAAAAGCGAGCGCGTCGACTGGCTGTGCATGGGCCGCCACGTGCCGATCAAGGGCTTTGACGTGGCGATCGACGCTTTTAGCCGCGCGCGCCTGCACGACGGCTCGAACCTGCACATCGCCGGCGACGGCCCCGATCGCGTCCTGCTCGAAGCCCAGGCGCGCGCGCGCCCCGACATCCACTTCCACGGTATCGTCACCGGCAGCCAGAAGAGCGCCCTGCTCGCCCGCTGTGGCTACTACCTGCTGCCCTCCAAGACGCTACCCTCGGGCCGCCACGAAGGCCTGCCCGTCAGCTTTTTGGAGGCCGCCTCGCTGGGCCTGATCGCGCTCAGCGGCCCGGTGCCCGGCATCGACGTCTACCTGGCTCGCCCGGAGCTGCAACGCGTCGCCGAGGGCGACGTCGCGGCCTGGTCACGCGCGATCGAGCGCCTCTCTCAGCTTGCGTCCAAAGAGCGCGCCCAGCTCGCGCAGGCCAGCCGCGAGAAGGTCGCGCACCTAGCCTGGCCCCGGCTGATCAAGGATTGGGAGCGCGTGTTGTTCGGCTAGAGGGCACAGCCAAGGCGTTCACCAAACGTCTGGCCGTGCTTTTTCAGGCCACGGCACTACCGGATCATCTTCGAGAATCTCTTGAATGCCGGATGCTCCGCGCTTCGTAGCGCGTCGAAGACCAGCGACTCGTGGTTGGTGATCGTCGCGCCGGCTACGCGCATCTGTTCGAGACCGTTGTCGCGATAGGCGGGGCGGCGGCTGACGACCGCATCAAAAGGTACGATCACCTGGTGGCGGCGCTCGATCAGCGCGCGTACCGTGGCGAGCACGCAAATGTGGGCTTCCATGCCGCAGACGACGATCTGGTGAGGCAGCTCGATCAGTTGCGTGTGGAACTCCGGGGCCAGGCAAGCGTCGAAGGTCATCTTCTCGACGCGGATGGCGGCGCTGGATTTCAGCGCTTCGAGCAGGCCGGGCTCGGTGGGGCCAAGGCCCTTGGGATATTGCTCGGTGTAGACGATGCGCGTGCCAAGCTCGTGGGCCAGGGCGAGCAGCGTGTTGGTGGCCTTGAGGCAGAGCGCGCGGTCCTCCTCGGGCATGGCCGGCAAAAGCTTGTCTTGGACGTCGATCACGAGCAGAGCGCTCTCCTTGGAGAGGTAAATCTTGGACATGGGAACTCCAGAAGCTGCAAGGTGGCGAAATCTTTGGATTTCAAATTGTTTTACATCGCCGTGGCCTTTGTTAAAGTGGCAGGTGTTTCCATGGATGGCCAAGCGTTGGCTACACCATAGTGAAAACACGACGTCGATCAAGAGAACCGACTTGCAATACATGCTGTTCCATTACGCAACGCGGGTGTTTTTTCTCCCGCTCTTGCTGCTCGTCTGCTGCGGTGAGCCGCCGGCCGTCATCGATGTGCCGCCACCGCTCGAGCCGACACGCGTCTTTGTCGAAGCGCTACTGCCCCAGATCGATGGCGAGTTGCGCCGACGCGTCGAGACCAAGGCTGCTGCCGATGCCGTGATCGATTACGTGGGCGTCGAGGCCGAGCGGCCCTTTCGCTCACGCGTCGACGGCGGCCTGCGCTATGCCAACATCCTGATCAAGATCTATGGGGAGACCGACGGTGAGAAGGTCTTCACCCACGCCGGCGGGCTCAATGGGCGCGGGCGCGCGCTGCTCGATGTGCTCGTTGACGCCGATCACCATCTGCTCGACAACTCGGCCTTTCACATCGCGCGCATCAACAAGCTCACCGAGCAAATCGGCCAGCTCACCGCCGAGGACGCGCTCTGGCAGCCGATCGGGCTGGAGCCGGCCGAGGCCGAGGCTCTGGTCAACTGGCTGATCGAGCAACGCCTCTCACCCGACGATCCCAAGACCCTTAAAAAGGTGCTCGACGCAATCGTCGAAGGCAGCAAGAAGGGCTCCAAATCGGAGAAAATCACGCCTTTGCCGCGAGTCAGCGAGGCGATCCGCGACTTTTTCGAGGCCTTCAGCAAGAAAGCCCGGCTGCTCGGCGAGTTGGAGCTGCGCATCGCCGATGGGGCGATGCGCTATGCGCGCGACATGAAGCACGGCAACCTCAAGCGCTTCAATTGGACCGAGCTGCGCGATGCCGGCGGCTCGGCCACCGTGACGCTCAATCGTCTGGAACAAACCTTTGGCGAGCTGGCCGGCGCCGACGACGACGATGTCGGCAAAGTGTTTGCCGGCCTGCTCCCACAACATCCCCAGTACAAGCGCCTGCTCGAGGCACGTGAGCGCTATCGCGCTATCGCCGCCAAAGGCGGCTGGCAAAGCGTGCGCCCGATGCCCCTTGACCCGGGCTCGCGCTCGCCACGCGTGCGCGAGCTGCGCGAGCGCCTGGCCATCGAAGGCTACCACTCCCAGCCTGCGGCTGAGCTCGTGCACCACGACGACGCGCCCCTTTCGGCCGCCGTGGTCGACGAGGCCCTCGAGGCTATGGCAAACGAAGAGCACGTCGAAGAGCAAATCGAGCAGGTGTTGCTCGACGAGCCCAAAATCAAGACCAAAGCCTTGGATCCCGATGTGATCGATCCATCCCTTCTCGACGCGATCAAGGCCTATCAGGAGACCCATCAGTTTCGTGCCGATGGCAAGTCGTCACCGGGATTTTGGGCCAGCCTCAACGTGCCGATCGCGCGGCGCATCGCTCAAATCGATCTCAACCTCGAGCGCTGGCGCGAGAGCTACTACGACGGCGAGTCGGACTTCATCTTTATCAACGTGGCGGACTTTCACGCCGAGGTGTGGCGCGACCACAAGCGCGCGATGCGCTTCAAGGTCGTCGTCGGAAACAACAACCGCGTCTGCGATGCCAAGACCGGCAAGTGGAATTACACCAACGCCACGCCCGTGCAGTACTCCACGCTCGATCACCTGATCCTCAACCCTTCCTGGTACGTGCCCCCACGCCTGTTCGAGGAGGCGCTGCGCCCCAAGATGGGCAAGAACCCCAAGTGGCTCGAGCAAAACGGCTACGAGCAGATTCGCGTCAAGGGCGGCAAGACCGCACTTCGCCAGAAGCCCGGCCCCGACAACGCCCTGGGCCTGGTCAAGTTCATCTTTCCCAATCCCCACAACACCTACATGCACGACACTCCCCAGAAGCACTACTTCGACTTCCCCGTGCGCGGCTACAGCTTTGGCTGCGTGCGCGTCCACACCCCCGTCGAGTTGGCCAAGTACCTGATCGCTTACGATGGCCAGGACTCCGAGATCGATGTCGACGAGCACGTCAGCAGCGGACGCACCCGCATGGTCAAGATGCAGCGCGAGCTGCCCGTCTTCACCGAGTATTACACCGTGCGCATCGACGACGACGGCCGCGCCCACTTTTTGGCCGATCTCTACCGCAAGGACGCCCGGCGCATGAGCGACAACCCCGAGGAGTTCGACAGCTGCAAGGTCGGAACGAGGCGGCGCATGGACAACGTCGCCGACGCCAGCAACGAGGCGCCGGCCGGTGTTTCGAGCGACCTGGGACCATGAGCGCACCCGCTACAATTTTTTCAACCGTGCGAGCCGCCGATCGACGGCTCCGACTGCGGCCAGGGGTGGTCTGGATAATGGATCTTGACCAGCGTGAGCCCGGCGGCCGGTGCCGTGTGGCCCGCGTCTGAGCGACGCCCGCTGGCCACGGCGCGTTTGACGCTCTCGGCAGATTGTCGGGCGTGGGCGACGTCGACGAGCGTGCCGACGATGATGCGCACCATATTTTTGAGAAAGGCGGTGCCTTCGACCTCGATCTCGACGAGCGTGCCGGTGGCCCGGATCTCGATGCGTTGGATGCAGCGCACGGTGGTCGGGCTGGCGCAGTCGCCGGCGCGAAAGGCCGAGAAGTCGTGGGTGCCAATCAGGTGGGCGGCTGCGGCTCGCATCGCGTCGAAGTCCAGGGCCGGTCCAACCTGCCAACTCGTGCGCGCATCAAAGGGATTGACGAAGCGGTGGTTCCAGATGCGGTAGCAATAGATCTTGCCGCGAGCCGTGTGGCGGGCATGGAAGCTGTCGTCAACCTCGCTGGCGCGGGTGACGAGTAGGTCGTCGTCGGTCAGCGCGTTGAGGCCGCGCACGAAATCCCAGACCGTACGAGCGCTCTCGTGGCGAAAGTGGGCGACCTGGCCCAGGGCGTGGACTCCGGCATCGGTGCGGCTCGCGCCCTGAACCTTGATCGGCTCGTCGGTGTGGATGATGCGCATCACGGCGCGCATGAGCTCACCCTCGACGGTGCGCGCGTTCGGCTGAATCTGCCAGCCGTGGTAATTGGTGCCGTCGTAGGCGATGTGGAGGCGAATCAGAGGCATTTTCCGGCTCAAGAGCGCGCTTTAGAACTCGAAGGCCAAGCCGAACATCCACTGATCGTCGCTCAGATCGAAGCCGGTGGAGCCGAAGCCGTCGATACGCGTCATCATGTACTCGACGAAGAGATAGGAGTGGTTGATGCCCCAGTTGAGATCGAAGGCCGCCGCGCTGGAGGGATCGACCACGTCGAGCAAGAAGTGCAGCCCCAGGCTCGCATGCCAGCCCGCGCGCCCGCCGGAGGCGTTGTTACCATTGGAAATAGCCGTCTCGCCATCGGCGCCCTCAATGCTCCACAGATAGTAGTCGAGGCCGGCCTTGAAGACGGGCACCAGCGGGATGCCGTGGTTGAGCGCGCTGTAGTCGTAGCGGTAAACGGCCGAGGCGCGAAGCGGGATCACGCGAAAGGTGGTCGTGTCGGGCAACGCCTCGTCGATGGCGTCGCGGTTTCGAACACTGCCCGTGGTGCTGGCATAGCCGGCGTGCATACCAAGACCCAGCGTGCCAAAGCCTTGCAGCAGGTAGAAGTCGACCTCAAGCTCGCCCATCCACAGGCTGCTCGTACCAAAGAAGGTCTCGAAGGGGCCGGCGCCGTCACCAAATTCGTTGTCGATCGCCGGATAATAGCCGCCGAGCCTGAACTCGAAGACACCATGCTTGTCCGACTGGGCAAAAGCCTGGCTTGAGCACAAAGCCGTGGCGACAAAGACGAACAACACGCTCGCCAGACGGGTGGAGAAGGTTTGAGGCATGTGCACTTCCTTGTATAGATTCAATAGCCGGTATCACGACTCAGGCGTTGATCGAGCGGCGAGTGCGGCGAACGATGAGCAAAGCGGCCGCGAGCAGCCACAGAGCGTGACCGACGCTTGACGGGCTGGCCGGCTGCACGGCACAACCGCCGGTCTCCTGGCCGCCCTGTTCGTTGTAATAATCCCAAAAATCGATGACGGCGGCGACGTCGGTCACAGCCGGTGTGGTCAAGGCGCTGTAATTACCCGTCTCGTCTTGGGCGGCCATGGCCACGTAGACCTCGGTGCCGGCCTCGAGGCTGACGTCAACCTGGCCCACCCCCTCGCCCAGGCGCGTGACCACGCGCGGCTGCAGGTTGGTGCTGTCGGCGTCGGGAAACTGGCCGGCGCCAATCGGGGTCGTCGAGACCACGGCAACGTGGCGCGTGACATCCTCCGAAGGTGAGAGCGTCCATTCCAGCCGAATCGTGTTGGGCGTGGCCGTGGCGATGACATCGCTGGGCGGCTCCGGGCGCACCGTGTCGAGGATGACGCGGCCTTCGGCCTGCTGCCAGACGCCGGTCACGATGTCTGGGCGCACGTAAATGCGCACGAAATACTCGTGGTCGAGCGCGGCGTCCTCACAGCCCGCCTCTCCGACAATGCCGGTCAGCGTGCGAAAGCGCACCGAGGCCGTGATGCTCGCCTCGGTTTGGGTGATGTCGGCCTCGGGAATCTCCACACAGGCGTCATCGGTCGTGCACTCGACGGTGGCCGTCGTGCCGCGCGCCAGCGAATAATAGACGGCCTTTTGAAAATGGGAGAAGCCGTCGCTACCCTCCGCACGCGTGTCGATGCGCGTATCAAAGCGAAAGGTGACAAAGGCGTTGTTTGCGGCCAGTGCCCGGCACTGACTGATCCCGATCCAGGCGGTTGCCCCATCGGCGCGGTGGGTGCTGACAATGGTCGGCACCACTCGCTCGATCATCGTCGAGGTCGACGGCTCGCGCGCCTGCAGGGAGAAAGCACTCAAGCTCAACGACAAGCCAGCGAGGAGGGCGACGAGGGCGACGCTTACACGGTGATTCTTGGACTGCATACAAAAATCCTGATGGCTATTGAAGCCTGCCGATAAGCACCTCGGCGATCTGAACGGCGTTGAGCGCGGCGCCCTTTCGAAGGTTGTCACTGACGATCCAGAAGTGCAATGTCTGCGGCCGGTGCAAATCGTTTCGCACGCGCCCGATCCAAGTCGCGTCGGTATCGGCGGCAAGGCGCGCGCGTGGATAATGATTTTGAGCGGGAGCGTCGAAGAGCTGAACGCCGGGCGCGTCGGCCCACAGCGCGCGGGCCTGCTCGGCGGAAAACGGGGCGGCCAGATCGACGGTGATCGACTCGCTGTGGCCGCGCACCACCGGCACGCGCGCGCAGGTCGCGGCGAGCTCGAGGCCGGGCCGATCCATGATCTTGCGCGTCTCGTTGACCATCTTGAGCTCCTCGCGCGTAAAGCCCGAGTCCTCGAAGACATCGATGTGAGGCAGCACGTCAAAGGCCAGCGCGTGCGCGAATTTCTTGGCCGCGGGCTCCTGCTCGCCGTTGATGTAGGCGCGCGTGCCGGCCATCAGCTCGTCAACACCTTGCTGGCCGGCGCCGGAGGCCGACTGGTAGGTGCTCACGATCACGCGCTCGATGCCCACGGCTTGCTCGAGCGGCTTGAGCGCAACGACCATCTGGATCGTCGAGCAATTGGGATTGGCGATCAGGCCCCTGTGGTCGTCGAGCGCGTGCGCGTTGACCTCGGGCACGACGAGCGGCACGTCCGGGTACATGCGAAAAGCGCTGGTATTGTCGATCACGACCGCGCCTGCCTCGACGGCGCGCGAGGCATGGGCAAGGCTCACCGAGCCGCCTGCCGAAAAGAGCGCAAAATCAACATCGGCAAAACCCGCATGATTGAGATCCTCGATCACGATTTGCTGACCGGCATAGTCGACGCTCTGGCCGGCCGAGCGCGCCGAGGCCATCGCGCGCAAGCTCGCTACGGGAAAGTTGCGTGCTTCGAGCGTCTTGAGCATCTCGCGGCCCACGGCGCCGGTCGCGCCGACCACGGCCACCCGATAGCCACCCATCGTATTGCGATTACGGTAATTCATCTTCTGCTCCTTCACTGACTCGACTTCAAAGCCCGGCGGGACTCTACAGCCTGCTGCGCGCCGCGGCAATGCTTAACAAAAGGAGCAACATGCGCGTGATTATTCCGGCGAGCGAGCCTCAAAGATCGTCTCGATTCTTCTTGTCTGGATCGCCGCTTGGGCGCATAGATATTACGCGAAAAACATAACTTGACCCGCCATTGAGGATTTTGTTAGCGTCCGCACTTGCTAACTAAGCGCGAAGCCGCCTGTTTTCGCGATTTGAAGAGTTACAATCTCAGAAGAAATGGTTTTTTTTAGAAACGTGATCGAACCGGAGGAAATGCATGATGTTCAACAACACTGCTCGAATTTGTCTTATCGCTCTCTTGACGGCCGGCCTGGCCGTTGCCACAGGTTGTGGTGATGATCCGAAGGTGGACAACAACGCCAACAACACGAACAACACCAACAACACGAACAACACGAACAACACCAACAACACCAACAACACCAACAACACGAACAACACCAACAACACCAACAACATTGACCCGGTGCCTTCGCAGCCCAAGTGCAGCGACACGCCGGCTCCGGAGCGCTGCACGGCCGATCCCGACACCT
>JACCWM010000202.1 GCA_013697635.1 Lujinxingiaceae bacterium
GGGGCAGCGACGACGCCGGTGGTGTGGCGCCGTCGCGTTGATTTATTGGGCGGAGTGGCAGAGGCGGGTCAGCATGGCGATGATGCGGTGGAGCAGCTGTTTTCCGCGGGTGTGATCGTCGTCGGTGATGATTTGGAAGGTGTGCAGGAGATCAAACACTGCGACGGACTCGCAGGCCGAACCGCGGGCAATCGCGTAGAAGCGCGCCTTGTCGCGTGGCTTCGTTTTTCCGGCACCTTCGCCGATGTTCAGCACGATTGAAACCATTGCCCGGTTGAGTTGTTTTCCTAACTCCTCGTTTTTGCGTTCGATCTTCGAGTCAAGCTCATGGCCAAGCCCCGCGAACTCGATTGCGGCTCTATAGACGTCAAGCCGCTCGAATCCCCCCGATGTTTCGAAAGTATTCATATCTCCCTCTATCGTTGAACGAACCATTTCGAAACGTGCTCCCACACGCTTCAATATAGTTATCGAACGATCGCCCCAATTTGTTGCCTACTTTCCCCGACTCGACCCAAAAACGCCGCTCCCACACCCAAGACCGCGACCGTGATCGTGATCGTGATCGTGATCGTGATCGTGATCGTGATCGTGATCGTGATCGCGACCGTGATCGTGATCGTGATCGTGATCGCCCCCTAAAACGCGTCTATCGCACTCAACATCTCAAAGTCGCCCTGCTCAAGACGGATATCACCCGCAGCGGCGTTCTCCTCAAGATGGGCGATCGACGAAGTCCCCGGGATGGGCAGCATCACCGGCGAGCGATGCAGCAGCCAGGCGAGCGCAATTTGGCTGGCCGTGGCCTCGTAGCGGGCGGCCATCTCGATGAGGCGCTCGTCGTCGCCGAGCGAGCCGACAGCGAGCGGATACCAGGGAATGAAGCCGATGTTGTGGGCGGTGCAGTAGTCGAGCACAGGCTCGTGTTTTCGGGTGATGAGGTTGTAGCGGTTTTGCACCGAGACGACGTCGACCACTTTTCGAGCGCGCTCGATCTCGGCGACGGTGAAGTTTGAGACGCCGACGTGGCGGATCTTGCCCTGCTGTTGCATGAGCGCGATCGCGCCCAGCGACTCCTCGAGGGGCACATCGTCGTCGATGGCGTGGAACTGGTAGAGCTCGATGCGCTCGAGTTCGAGGCGGCGAAGCGAGTTCTCCACGGCGCGGCGCAGGTGCTCGGGGCGACCGTCGGTTTGCCAGTCGCTGGGGCCGCCGCGGGTGAGGCCGCCCTTGGTGGCGATGACCAGGCCGGGCGCATAGGGCGCGAGCGCCGCGGCGATCAAATACTCGCTGGTCTCGGGGCCGTAGGCATCGGCGGTGTCGATCAGGTTGATGCCCAGCTCGAGCACGCGGCGCAGCAGCCGGCGCGCCTTCTCACGGTCGGCGGGCCAGCCCCAGATTCCCTCGCCGGTGATGCGCATGGCGCCAAAGCCGAGGCGATGAACGCCGAGATCGCCGCCGAGAGCAAACGTTGAGTTGTTCATAAGTACCTTATTGGCCGGGAAAGCCCTCTTGGAGGGTGTCGCGATTGACGAAGTTGCCGCCCGGCCATTGGATGGCGCCGACGTACCAAAACGTGCCGGTGCTGGGCAGTTGGCGATCGGCGATCTCTATGAGCAGCACGCCATTGACGAAGATGCGCACGGTGGCATTGCTTAGCCCAAAACCCTTGGCGTCATAGTAGTGGACGCCGACGGCGTAGGTCAGGTTGGGGGCCGGATTGGTGTGGGAGATGACCTCGGGGCCGCGGCCGTCAACGCTGTCGATGTCCAGGCTCGCGACGCTGAGGTTGGGCTCGACGCCCCAGGTGGCAAGGCGGTACTTCCAGTACACCGAGTGCGGCTCGGTGTTCCACTTGCCGATGGGGTGAAGGTAGTGCAGGTCGAGGTCAGCGCCGACGCCCGTCGACGAGGCCGGCGTCGTCCAAACGAGCTGAACCAAAATCTCGTTGTCGCTGCTGACCGTGACGTGGACGATCGAGGACTCGCAGCTCTGGATCTCGTCGTCGTAAACCACCAGCTCGATCTGGTAGGAGCCGATCGCGTCGAGCAGCAGCCTTGGGTTGGCGGAGGTGTGGCTTGTCAGCGACGAGTTCGAGCCAACCGGCCGGCCGATCACGCTCCACTCGTAGCGATGCATCTGGCCGTTGGCGATGTCGCGGCTCTTCGTGCCGCTGAGCTCGACGATGTCGTTCAAGAGGGCGGCAATCTGGCGGCTGTAGCTGGTCGTGCCTACGACGCGGCCCTCGGCCACGGCAAGTGGGCAGCCGGCCTGCTGACAGGAGCCCTGCACGCACTGCTCGCTGCACGTCTGGCCGTTGCTGTAGCCGTCGCCCGCGCTGTTGCAGGTTTGGATGGTCTTGCCCTCGCATCGGCTCTGGCCCGGGCTGCAGACGTCGGGCACACACTGGCCGGCGGCGCAGTGGTTGGCCTGCGGGCAGTCGACGTGTTGCAGGCACTGCACGCACTCGCCGGCGCTGCGATCGCAGAGCAGGCCAAAGTCCTTGCATTCGAGGTCGGAGGCGCACGTAACCGAGAGATGGCACTGGTTGGCGCGACAGACCCCGTCGGCGCCGCAATCCTCGTTGTCGACGCAGTCCACGCAGTGGCCCGCGCCGGGATCACAAACCTGATCGAGGGCGCAGTCGAGCGAGTTGATGCAGGCAACCGTCTGCACGCATCGCGTGTCGATGCACTGCGCGCTGCCCGAGCAGTCCGTGCTTGTCGCGCATTGCACGCACTCACCAAGCGACGGGTGACAGACGCCCTGGGCGCAGGGCGTGTCCGTGTCGCACACATTTTGCCCGTTATTTGTGCTGGCATCCTGGCACTGGCCTTCGATGCACTCGCCACCGCCACACTGGGACTTTGTCGAGCATTCCGGCTTCGAGCACGAGCCGGCCGGCCTGGCGGTCGTGCGATAGCAAATCTGTCCGTCCGCGCACAACTCGCAGGCCGCCACCAGGCACTTGCGATCGACGCTGCACACCGTACCCAGCGCACAATCGGCGTCCACCGAACACCCTGCGCGGCTCTTTGCCCGCCGCTCGGGCCCGCAGGCCGACACGATCAGCAGCATGGTCGACACGAGAAGTATCCAAAAAATGGCGGTGCGAGAGAAGCAAGATGGCAGGCTATTCATTGGGCTCACGGCGCATAAGTAATCGAAACAACGCGGCTATCTTGACCAGTGGATCCGTCGAGGTCAAGGACGTGCGCTCAGCGAGACGGTTCAACGCCCGTAGACCAACAAGCCTTCGAAGGAGTCGCCCTCGGTGAATCCGCGAAGGCGCGGATAGTCGCCAGCCGGCGGTGCTCCCTCGACGCGCGCGATCTTCCAGCCGGCCGCGTCAGCCGCCGCGCGCACGACCGTCTCGAGCGTGGGCGTGCGTTTGCGGTCGTTGCGACAGACGAGCATCGTGCCGCCTGGCTCGAGGCGACCAAAGCAGGCGGTGAGCAGCTTTTCGTAGTCCTTTCGCACCGACCAGAAGGCGCCACTGCCTGCGGCGGCCGTGGGTGGATCGACGATCATGCCATCGAAGCGCTCGTCGCTGTCGCGCAGATAATCGCGGCAATCGGCGGCGATGCTCGTGTTCAAGTTAGCCGGAAGTTGGTTCATGGCGAGGCTTTCTTCGAGCCAACTCAAATAGCGGCGAGAGAGGTCGACGCTTGTGACGTGGGCGCCGCGGGCGGCCAGCGCGACGGTGAACGCGCCGGTGTGGCAGAACAAGTTGAGCCAGCGCTGGCCGCTCGAGGCCAGGGCGGCCAGCTTGCGCCGGTTGTCGCGCTGGTCGGCGAAAAAGCCCACGTCGATGCCCTCCCAGGGCTCGCAGCGATAGCGCAGGCCGTCCTCGAGCGCGACCACATGCTCGCCGGGCTTCAGATAACCCGCGCCGCGGTGGACCAGGTTGGCTATGGGCAAGCTCTCGCCCTCGCGTACGTCGCGCAGATGCGGGACCTCGACGATGATCATCTCCGGGTCGTGCTCGACCAGGTTGTGGTAGACGCGGTCCTTAAAACCCATGCTCGAGCCGCCGGCCAGCGTGGCGCGCAGAATCGAGCCCATGCGATCGAGGTAGAAGCCGGGAAGGCCGTCGGCCTCGCCATGGATCAAGCGAAAGGTGTTGGTCGTATTGGAGGTGCGCAGAAAGTCGGCGCGCCGGGCGATCGCCTCGTCGACGCGTATGTCCACCTCCTCGTCGAAATCCTCGGCCTCGTCGCGGCGCTTGCTCCAGACCCTGGCCGCAAGCGTGCCGGGGCCCTCGATCAGCGCAAAGGGGCCCTGCTCGCCATTTGGCCCGCTGAGCTCGACGAGCGAGCCGGCGGGCAGATGGGCACGACCGGCGATCTGGGCATCTTCGAGCACCCATGGATGGCCCTGGCTGGCCAACACCTCGAGGGTCTTGGCCGAGACGCCAAGCTTGGGAATCTGGCGTGGGCCGCTCTCGACGACGGGCTTGGCCTTTTGAAAGGCCTCGGGCACCGGCGCCACCGGCTGATCCGGCCACCAGTCGCCAGGCATCGGCCAACTGTAGGCCAGATCTCCGCTCTCCTGATAGATCGCCGCCAGGCGCAAGCGCAGCCCGCCGGCGACCATATGGCCGCCGCGCTCCCGGTCGCCCAGCACCGGATAGCCTGCCCGCGACAACGTCTCGAGCAGCATCTCGACGAGCGCGACGTTGCTCATGGACGCAGCCTCCTCAAAGCGCGCGATCAGCTGCACCTCGCAGAGCCCGCCTCGAGCGGTCGTCGTCATGTACTCGATGGCCACGCCGCTCGGGCTCGACCAACGCCCCCGAGGCATCGGCGGGCGCGCGATGATCGCCGTCCAGGTCATCATCGCATCGCCGCCAACGAGGGCACGACGCAGGCTCGCCACCGTGGCATCGTCGAGGCCGAACAGCCAGGGGCCGCCGGCCGTGGTAGGCATCGTCCACGCCGGGCGAAACGTGTCGCGCTCGAGGCCGAGCATGTCGGCCAAAAAGAGCACCGGATCCATCGGATCGTCGGCCACTGGCTCGCCCGGCATTCCGATCGGCTTGTCGACGATCACCCAACCATCCCCTCGCGCCAGATCGACCGCATCCGGCAAACCATAGACCTCCTCCCCCTCTGGAACGCCAACCGTGATCAGCGCCCCCGCGATCGGAGTCGCTGCCGGTTTGCGCGTAAGCTCGCCGTCGATCTTGACCGCAAGCTCGGCAAACAAGGCCGAGAGCTGCGCGGGCGTGCCTTCAGGCCACGCACGCCGAATCAACTCCTCGAGCGTGCACGCCGGTAGCTCTTCAGGAACTCGAAATTGCAGGGTGTTGAGTGGGCTCATCACTGCTCGCTTTCATAAGGGGCCAGTTGATCGGGCGGCAAAGGTATACCCAAGCGTCAGTACAAACGACAACGAAAACGAAAACGCCCCACCACCCCATGAAAAATAATTACCCACACTTTTCAACGCGTTAGACCGCCCCACTCCTGCCCTGCAAAAAAAGTAGGCAACAAAAACGCTCGAACTCTCGAAAACAAGATCAGCGAACGATCACCGCCCCCCTCAAGAACCGATCTATGGAGGAGAGATGAAGCCCATCGACCAAGTGGCAAGATGCCTCATTATCATTGCCGGCTGCGCCCTGCTGACCCTTGTTGCCTGCGCTGAGGACGTAACCTTCAACGCGCACGCCGACGCCGACTCAGACATAGTCCCGGATACAGTCCACAACACGACGCCCGACACAGGGTTTGACACCACACACGACGCCAACGACACAAACAGCCCCGACACCGCACACGACGCCAACGACACAGACAGCCCCGACACAGACAGCCCCGACACCGTATCCATCGAAGACACAAGCGACGTCTCTCTGCTCGAAGACGTCACCGAAGACGTCACCGAAGACGTCCACGACGAAGCGCCCATCGTGCCCATCGTGCCCGTGGTCATCGCGATCACCTCGCCCGTCGACACCGTTCACACCAACGCCACGGTTCGCATCGAAGTCGAGGTCATCGAAGGCTCACCGATAAGCGTCAGCCTGCAGCGCAACGGCGCGTTGCTCGCCAC
This sequence comes from Lujinxingiaceae bacterium, assembly GCA_013697635.1. GTDB lineage: Bacteria > Myxococcota_A > Bradymonadia > Bradymonadales > Bradymonadaceae > JACCWM01. The sequence continues at coordinate 6,058 of JACCWM010000202.1, forward strand.
GCTCGAGCCGCCCTATGTCTTCGATTGGAACACCCTCACCGTGCCCGAGGCGACCCATACGATCACGGCCCACGCGATCGATGCAGACGGCGGCCTCTCCGAGTCATCCTCGCGCACCGTCATCGTCGATCGCACCCATCCTACGGTGGTGAGCAATTCACCGCTGCACATGTCCGACATCGTTGCCGTCGGCGAGCCTATCGTGATCACCTTCAGCGAGGCGATCCTGGCGGCCAGTGTGGTGCATGACGACGCGATCGTCGTACGCGCCGACGGCGTGGCTCTCTCCAAGACCATCGTGCTCTCCGAGCAGGACACCGTCATCACGATCAAGCTCGACGCTCTGCCCAAGCTGCCGGCCGCCATGGACGTCCAGATCGACATGCAGCATCTGACCGACCGCGCAGGCAATGCTTTGGACAAAACGCTGAGCTGGCAGTGGAGCTACCCGGCCTGGTTGATCGAATTCGATGGCTTGCAGATGCCACATGGCGCCAACACAATCTTGGGTGATGCCGTGCTCGACGACGACGATCTATACCTTAGCCTGATCCACAGTGGCGGACTTAACGTTCTTATAAGGCGAAGCAACACCTTGTACTTTTTGGGCAGCGTCGAGACGACCAATCCGCGCATTCATCAAGCGCGCCTGCGCGTTGCGCCCAATAAGCACCTCTGGATTGCGCGCACTGAGTTTACAACAACTCCAGGAAGTCCGACGGATGTCTATTATCATGTCAGCAAATGGGACGGCGTTGACTGGACTGATTTCGGCCGCGTTTTCACGAGTTATAACGCATACTCTTCGGCCAACATCACCTGGCTTGGGCGTGGCCATGACACCGTTGCCTATACACGTCATAATTCGTCCGAACCGAACAGCTACGTCGCGCTCGCGCGCTGGACTGGTAGCGCGTGGCTTGCACAGGGCCAGGAGATCGACAGTTATGACGGCGGCAATTTTGGCGCGACGATCAACGCCGATGACGAACCCGTCGTGATATCGCGCATGTTCATCGGTAACGGCAATTACGAAATTATCGCTCGCCGGTTGGTCGGCTCGACATGGGTAGCCATGGGAACTCGCGCCAACGCCGGGGCCGACCCATGGATGATAGACCCTTCGATTGATTGCACACCGCCCGGAGTGTGTGTGGCGGCATGGGCCGAACAATCACCGGGCGGCAGCTCCAACAGCATACGCGCAAGGCGCTGGGACGGCAGCGCATGGCAAAATCTGGGCAGCACATTTCGCGATGACGAACAACCAGACTCCTATCCGTATGGCACGCGCGTTCGCCTCGATCGCCAGGGCGTCCCCTATATCGTCTGGTGGCAATTCAGCCAAAATAATGCTTTTCACATGCGCTATTTCATCGCGCGATGGGATCAAACCAGCGCCTCCTGGCAGAGGCTCGGCAAGGCGATCGGGCTGGGATCCTACAATTATATCCTTGAGCCGCGGCTGGTCTTCGATAAAGACAATGTACCCTTTGTCGCCTTCTCGGATGGGGCCCCGGCGTCGGTCAGCCTCATGCGTTTGAATCAATGAGTGCACTTTTGTTGTTCTTTCGGTGCGTGTAAGATGGCCCGCAACGCGGGCCTGGAAAATAACGCACACCTTGAGCGACGAGGCACCCCCGATGACGAACACAGAAACGCAGTCCCCGGCAAGGCTCGCAGCCAACGACAGCGGGCGCGCAGACATCCTGGCGTGGGCCGATGCCAGCGGCGAGAACGTCTTCACCTCGGACACGCACTTTCGCCGTGTGCTGGCGCTGTACGCAAACAAGGAGCGACTCGCGGCGCTCGAGGACGAACTCACGCGCTTTGGAGCCGAGGTCGCGGGGCCGATCGACGCGCTGGTTTGCAAGAACAACGAGCCGCTCAACCTGCCGCGTCTGGACCGCTGGAGCGATTATGGCGAGCGCACCGAGCGCATCGATCATCACCCCACCTACCACGAGGCCGGGCGCTACATTTACGGTTCCGGGGTGATGGAGGCTTACCGCGATCATCCCAACGCCATCGGCGCGCTGTCACGCTTCTACATATCGAGCTACAACGGCGAGGCGGGCCACAACTGCCCGCTGGCCTGCACGGCCGGCGTGATTCGCGTCCTCCAAGAGCTCGGCTCGCCGATGCTCAAGGACAAGTACTTGCCCGGCCTGCTCAACCGCGACTACGGCGAGCACCTTGAAGGCGCGCAGTTTCTCACCGAGATTCAGGGCGGCAGCGACGTGGGCGCCAACGCCGTTCGCGCCGAAAAAGCGCCCGACGGCACCTGGCGCATTCACGGCGAGAAGTGGTTTTGCTCGAACATCGATGCCGACATCTTCTTGATGACCGCGCGACCCTACGGGGCTGCCGATGGCACGGCCGGCCTCGGCCTGTTCTTGGTGCCGCGCACCCTCGACGACGGAAGCGTCAACGAGTTCTACATCCGCCGGCTCAAGGAAAAACTCGGCACGCGCTCGATGGCCTCTGGCGAGTGCGACTTCAACGGCGCCCTGGCCTACCATATGGGCCCGCTCGGAAGCGGTTTCAAGAATATGATGGGCCTGGTGATCAACACCTCGCGCTTATACAACGCGGTGGGCACGTGCGCCGTGATGCGCCGGGCGTTTTTGGTCGCCCGCGGCTATGCCCATCACCGCCAGGCCTTTGGCACCCCGATCGTCAACTATCCGCTGGTTCAAGAAACCCTGGCGGATGTGCGCGCCGAGATCGACGCCATGGTCTCGGGCACCTTTCATCTGGCCGCGATGCAAGACCGCCTCGATCGCGACCAGTGCGACACCAACGAGCAGCAATTCTTTCGCGTGGCGCTCAACGTCAACAAGTCGCTCACGGCCCAGAGCGGACGCTGGGCCTGCGTTCAGGGCATCGAAATCCTGGGCGGCAACGGCGCGATCGAGTCGTTCTCGGTGCTGCCGCGCCTGTTGCGCGACTCGATCGTCTACGAGAACTGGGAGGGCACCCACAACACGCTCTTCATGCAGGTCTACCGCGACATGCACCGATACAGGCTCCATGAGGGCTTCATCGCCTATTTACGCGGCCTGCTCGACGAGGCACGCGCCGACGAAGGCGCGCGCGCAGGCGAGCTCGACAACAGCTTGAGCGCGCTCGAAGCGCGCATCGATGAGATCCTCGAGATGAATCCCGCCTCGGCTAGCCTCGCGATGCGCCCGCTCGCCCAGCGCATGGCCTATTTGATGTACGCCTGCGTTCGCACCTGGGAGCGCACGCGCCAGGCGCCCGCGGACGACAACGATGAGGCCTCACTCGAGCACTTTCTCGACCTTCGCCTTCGCGCCAGCCGCACCGCCTCCGACGCGCGCTACCTTGAGCGAATCGCCATGCTCGCCCAATAATCGATAACTCCCCTACACAAGCGTAATGCGATTTAGTACAAGGTTGGCGCGGGAATGCCGCGCCAGGCTCGGCGTTTCTCAAAGGCTTGTCGGACCCCGATGCATGGGTTCGAAGGCTTTCGGCTCATTCAATGTCTAAATTCAACATCTAAAACCCCAATCGATCAAGCGAGTTAGTCATGACGAAGGACAAGCAGGATAAAAAGCCTTGGACCCAAGCGATGCCCGAGAAGCAGTTCGGGTTCATGCGCGATATCCTCGCCGCCCCGAGCCCGGTCGGCCTCGAGGCGGCCATGACCTTTGGCGTGCTGCAGCCCGAGCTCGAGCGCTTGATGCTTGGCACATGGTCGTTTTGCCGTTTCAAGGGCAACGCCGGCCTGGTGCTCGACACCCATCCGGGCAAAGACGACATGTTCTCGGTCATGGTGATCGGCCACGCCGACAAGATTCGCATGCAGGTGCGCAGCATCGGTGACGACGGCAAAATCTGGATCGACAGCGACTCGTTTCTGCCCTCGACTCTGATCGGCCACGAGGTGCTGCTCTTTAGCGAAGATCCCGGCAAACCGGGCACCTACCGCGTGCTCGAGGGCGCGACGATCGAGGCCGTCGGCGCGATCCACTTTGCCGACGCCGCGCTGCGAAGCGGGGAGACTGGCATCAAAAAAGAGCAGCTCTATCTAGAGTTGCAAGTGCACGGTGAGAAGAAAAAAGAGCAGATCCTCGAGCGCGGCATCCGCCCGGGCGACTCGATCATTCTCAATCGCCCGATCCGTCCCGGTTTCAGCCCGAACACCTTCTATGGCGCCTATCTCGACAACGGGCTGGGCTGCTTTGTGACCGCCGAGGTTGCTCGCCTGATCGCCGAGCGCGGCGGCCTCAAGAATGTGCGCGTGTTGTTTGCCTTTGCGAGCTATGAGGAGATCGGCCGCTTTGGCAGCCGCGTTCTGGCCGCCGAGTTCATGCCGGATGTGGTCGTCGGGGTCGACGTCAATCACGACTTCGTCGCAGCGCCCAACATCGGCGACAAGCGCAACACGCCGCTCGAGATGGGCAAGGGCTACACGTTGTCGATAGGCTCGGTCGCCAGCGAGTTTCTCAACCGCGTCTTTGAAGAGGCCGCAAAGGAGCACGGCATCCCGGTGCAGCGCGATGTCTGCGGCCGTGACACGGGCACCGACGCGATGGCCGGCGTGCTCGCCAACATCGATGCCGCGGCCACCTCGATTGGCTTTCCGATCCGCAACATGCATACGATCTCGGAGAGCGGCCACACCGGCGACGTGATCGCGGCCATCCACGGCATCGCCCGCACGCTCGAGCGCATGGACGCGATGAACAACAACAAGGGCGTCAGCGCCGACGACTTTCGCGACGGCCATCCTCGCCTCGATCGCGCGCGAAAACTCGAGTGAACCAGCAACAACCAAACGCCTCGCCGGCTGGCTTTGGCCTGGATTGGCCGCCCACCTGGCGCCGTCTGGCCTTTGTCGGCGTGGCCAAGAACAGCGGTAAGACCACCACACTCAACTTTGTGGTACGCCAGGCCGCCGCGCGCGGCGAGTCGCTGGCCCTGATGTCACTTGGCATCGACGGCGAGTCGCGCGATGCACTGCTCGGCACGGCCAAGCCCAAGATCTACGTCGAGCCGGGCCAATGGGTCGTCACCGCCCAAAAGGCCATCGAGGGCTGCTCGGCGCGCCTTGAGTACGTCGACACGTTGGGCATCGAGACGCTGCTCGGTGAGGTGTTCATCGCGCGCGTGCTCAGCGCCGGCAATGTGGTCCTGGCCGGTCTTCGCCACCGCGAAGATGTGCTGCGAGCCCTTGAAAAACTTGAGCACTGCCAAATTAATCGTATGCTCATCGACGGCGCTTATGGGCGCGTGGCAGCAGCGCACGCTCAGGTCAGCGACGCCGTGATCGTCTCGACGGGCGCGGTGGTAGCAACGAGTGTGGCGGCGATCGTCGAGAAGACCGCCGGGCTTATTGAACCACTCACGCTTGCTGCAGTTACACAAGATCGCCACGTCGCGCTGGGTCTGCGAGCGGTCGAGGCGCAGACAACGCTTTTGGGCCGAGCAGACGGCAGCACTGTGACGCTCTCGCCACCTTCGGCGCTGCTGGGCCTTGCCGGCGCCACAAAGCTGTGGACGCACGAGGTCGATGCCATCGCCGTTCCCGGCCTGGTCAGTGACCGCGTCGCCGAGTTGTTGCTCGGCGTCTCGGGCCCGCGCCGCGCTTTGATCGTGCCCGACGGCACGTCGTTTCATCTAAGCCTTCGCCTGTGGCGACGGCTGTGTCAGAGCTGGGATGTAGTCGTACTACACCAGAGCACCATCGCAGCAATCAGCGTCAACCCAACGTCCGTTCAGGGACACCATGTCGACAGGGAACAACTCATCGAGGCACTGCAGCGGCGCTGGCCACACATTGCGCTGTTCGATCCGCTTCATCATTTGGCCGAGTCGACGTAATATGGCGCGCGGTAGCGACATCAACACAGGAGTCATGGCGTGAGTGAAGCGATCAAAGACCGTGTCCAGCACCTGATTCAGGAGCTGCTGAACTACCATATTGAAGTGCTCGTCGTCTTGTTGGCTGAGGCCGGCGTCGCGCGCGACGAGCAGCGCATGCGCGTCGATAGTCTCGTGCGCATCTTGCAGGCCGTGAGCATTGAGTCTGGAGTCATCGATAACGGGCGACCGGTCGCAACCCTGCTCGATCTGGAGGCCACGCCGATCTCGCTTCGCCTCAACGGCGAGCTCTTGGCCCAGGTGGACGACTCCGAGATATTGAGCGCGCTGTCGCGACCGATCTCCTCGATCTTGCGTCTTTCGCCGGTGAGCGTTGGCCTGGTGCTGCGTGAGCGCGACGAGCGCCAGCTCAAGGCGCTGGCCACCCAGGCGGCGCGCAGTCTCGAGGTGCCAGCGGCGCGTTTGACCGAGATCCGCGCGATCGTCGAGCAGCGCGTCAACTTGTTCGTCAACCGCACCTACGACTTGCTCACAATCCTTGCGCCCAACGCACCCAAGCGACTCGAGGGCACCCATGCTTTTGTTGCCCAGCTGACCGCCAGCTCCGCAGAGTGGCCCGAGTGGTTCGACGTCGAGTCCTACACCTACGTCAAAGAGGTGCTGGACTGGGCCGAGGCTGCGCTCGAAGGCGCCGAGGAGGTGCCGCCGGCGGCTCTGCTCGTCGAGATTTGCTGGGAGGGCACGGCGCTGTCGGTGCAGTCATTCTTGCGTTACGCGGCGCGTGCGCTGCGCAGCTACCAGGGCGACCTCGACCGCAAGTCGTTGCTCCATATTCTGGCGCACGTCTCCTCCAAGGCCGATGCTCGGGTTTCGCCCGAGGTCACGCACTGGCCCTCGTTCGCCGAGCTGGCCGACGCCTGGGGCGAGCTTTGGAAGTGCGAACAGGTGCTCGCTGGCAGCCGCAACGCCGACATGCAGGTGCCGCTGGTCTCGGTCTTCGAGTCGCCCGGTGACGCCATGGGCCTGACCGAGCCCCAGACGCTGCCCTGGAAGTACCCACTGCTGTGCTGGACGGTGCGCGAGCGCGATGCACTGCGCGACCTGCTCCTCGGGCTGACCCAATCGTTGGGAAACAGCTCGGCCATAGGCAAGCCGCCCCAGGTCTGCATCGACTTGAACGCCGTCCACGATCGCACGCTGAAGTTGCAGGCCGCTCGCTTCAACGTCGGTCTTCAGGCGATCGGTGTCGACGTCGACGCGCCAGCCAACTACGACAAGATTTTGCCGCGCGCGCTCGAGGCCTGCTTTGCGACCACGATGACCCAGTTCAAGGAGCTCGACGAGGGCTCCAAGCAGCGCGCCTTCAATCTCTTGTTGGGCGCCTACACAGGCTACATGCCCCAGGCGCGCGCCGTCTGGCAGCGCCGCTTTCACAACATCCGTGAGATCGATCGCACCGAGGGGTTTTCGCGCCTCGTCACCCAGCTCAACCACATCTTGCGCCTGCCGGTCTTGATCGACTTGTTCGAGGAGCCCGCCGAGGCCTACATGTTGCCGATGCCGGCCTTCAATATCATCGTCGCCCTGCCCGAAGACATCGAGAAGGTGCCCGTGCACATCCCGATAGGCGCGCTCAAGCCCTCGCTTGGAAACGCCCCGATCCGGCTGCGCGTGATTCGCGTGCCCAATGACACGGCCGCCGACTGCGTCTGGCTGTGCGATCACGAGCTGACGCTCCAGGAGCTGCGCTCCCAGCAGCCCGATGTCATGCTGCGCGCTGTGCAAAACGACATCTTGCGCATGCTCGTCTATCATTAGGAGAGATCTTGTGGCGACCGACCCCGACTGGGAGCTCGTCGAAGAGCTCGGCGGCGAGCAGCGCCTGCACGAGCTGATGACCCGCTTCTACGACCGCCTGTTTGCCGACATGATGATCGGCTTCTTCTTCACCGGCCTCGACAAAGCCCACCTGGTCGACAGCCAGATAAGCTACATCCGCGCTCGGCTCGGCGGCAGCCGCACAAGCTACGAAGGCCCGCCCATCCGCAAGGCCCACCAGCACCTGCCCATCCTCGTGGGCCACTTCGACCGCCGCCACCAGATTCTCAAAGAGGTGCTCACCGAGTACCAGTTAGCCGACCACGTGCGCGATGCCTGGCTCGGACTCGACGCCTCGCTTCGTGACCTGATCGTTCGCACGGGCAACGACGCCCGCGAGCGCATGCTCAAAGACCAGTGAGCTAGTCGAGTTTGGCCATGACGAGGTCTTTGACCTTGGAGCCGTCGTAGCGCCCCTTAAGCCGGGGCATGACCACGGCCATGACCTTGCCCATGTCGCGGCGCGATTCGGCGCCGGACTCGGTGATCGCCTCGGCGACGATTGCCGATGCCTCAGCGTCGGTGAGTTGCTGTGGCAGGTATTTTTCGACCAGGTGCAGCTCGCGCTCTTCTTTGTCGGCGAGCTCGTCGCGCCCGCCGGTGCGATAGGCCTCGCTGGCTTCGCGGCGCTTCTTGGCCTCGGTGGAAAGCACGTCGATCGCGTCCTCGTCGGTCAGCTCGCGGCGAAGGTCGATCTGCTTGTTCTTGAGGGCCGAGGTGAGCATGCGAAGGGCCGTGGCGCGCTCGGTGTCGCGCGCGCGCATCGCATCTTTGGTCTCATCCTGGATTCGTTCGAAGATTGATGCCATCTGGAGCACTCCGTGTGTCTCAGGCTTTGGTGAACGTCTGTGCGATTCCGTCGATGATGTCTTTTTGGGCCTCGTACATCTCGGCCTGGCTGAAGATCATCAAGGTGACGGTGTGCTTGCCCACGCGCAGGGCGTAGGCGATGAACTGGATCTCTTGATCACCGTCTTGCTGCACGACGACGGCAGCACCGCTGCCGCGCGAGCCGGCCAGTCCATTGACGGTGGTCAGGCCACTCTTCTCAAAGCGCACGTCCTTGATCTCGAGCTTGGACTTGAGGTCGTTGAGCGCGCCCTGAATCATATTCTCCGACTCGGAGCCGACAAGCACCACGGTGGTTGTGCCGTCGGGCGAGGTCGTCGAGACGCCTTCGTCAGTCGTGGTCACCGTCCACTCTTCGGGCACGCGAAACTTCACGCCGTAGGTCTTGCTGGTGACCCATTGGCTGCCCTCGTCGCTGTTGGCTTCGGGCTCGTCAGCGGCCGCAGGCTCGGGCCGCGCCTCGACCACGCGCTCGGAGCTGTCCGCGTTGGTCGGTGCAGCGGGTTTATCGCAGCCCGTGGCGGCAATGGCGAGGAGCAGCAGGGCAGCGATGGCTGATGTCGTGAGCTTGTTCATGAGTTTGAGTTCCTTGAATTGGTGCGGCGACGATCGCCGGGCCGTTCCCCGCGTGCGGGTCACCCTGCGGGCTGGCTCTTGTGAAGATCGTCGGTTCGTGGTTTTAATGGCCAGATGAAGTTTCATTGCCAAGTCGGGCGGCATTTGACTACTGTCAGCGCTGCCATCTCGGCTTCCAAGAATTTTGCAATCCTAGAACGTCCCACGACACCGTGCAAGGGACGTTTGCCAACGACGAATCGCTCATGAGCACTTGCCCCGAGTGTCACGCTGATCAGCCCAAGGAGGCGCCGTTTTGCACCAATTGCGGCTACCGGATTCGGCGCGGCGAGACCATGAAAGAGGGTATGGAGGCCGTCAACCAGCATATGCTTGCCGAATACCTTCAAAACGGTGGCCGCGTGAAGCCTGCGCCGTCCAAGCCGCGAGACAGCCGCCGCCAGAGCAGCGCGAAGCCGCGAACCACCGAGCTCGAGGCACCCGCGATCACCGATGAGCCCAGCACCGTCGTCGAAGGCCTGCGCTCGGTGCGCCCGGAGCGCAGCAACGAGTGGGCGCGCAGCGGCCTCGACGAGGACACCGGACCAGAGGCCGACCTCTCGCTCGAGCTGCCCGCCGAGCGAAGCGGCCTGCATATCTACCATCCACCCAAGGCCTCGCGCAGCCGACCGGTGCTCTGGGTCGCGCTGTGGTTTGGCTTCACGGCGATGGGCATCTTGCTAGCCTACTTCGCCCTGGACAATCGTGAAGCCGCCGGCCCGGTCGCACCCACAAGCGTGCACGAGGCCTCGGTCAAGGTGAACATCGCCCAAGGCCCCTACCGGCGCGGTCTGAGCGAGGAGGTGCGCTCCTTCTTGCTTCAGAGCTGCCACCGCCTCCACGAAGATCCCGACGAGTGCGAGCAGGACCGACTGCTCAAGGGCGAGTACCCCCAGCAAAGCGTCGAGGTGGCCGCCTTTGAGATCGACTCCAAGGAGGTGACGCAGGCTCAGTATCGAGCCTGCGTCAGCGCTGGCAAGTGCGCTGCCCTCGACACCAAAAAGTGCGCGGTCTGGACGCCCCAGGGCCTGCAGATCTCCTTGCGCGTGCCCAAAGCCCTGCAAGAAGCCCAGGTTCCGGTGAGCTGCCTATCGCGCGAGGAGGCCAGCGCTTACTGCGCCTACGCCGGTGGCGCGCTTCCTACCGACGACCAGTGGGAGAAGGCTGCGCGCGGCGCCGAGGGCGTGCTCTTTCCCTGGGGCGACTCGTGGGCTAGCGACCTGGCAAACTGGGGCGAAACCGACATCATTCGCACCTCGGTCGTTGGCAAACTCGACGGCTTCGAGTGGCTCGCCCCTCCCGGACACTATCCCGACGGCAACAGCCCCTACGGCCTCTTCGACATGGCCGGAAACGTCGCCGAGTGGGTGCAAGGCGACGACCCGCTCAATGGTCATGCCCGCGGCGGATCCTGGATCAGCAATCCCTTCGAGCTGCGTACCACCGCGCGGCTGCGCTTGCGCTCGAGCGACCGGCGCACCGACGTTGGTTTTCGCTGCGCCTACGATTGAGCAATGTGTCGCCAAATGCTGTAGAGTACGTGCTGTTTGATTGTTGCTGATTGCCCGCTCTTTTGAGGTTTCCAATGCCCTTGTTGAAGACATTATTGGCCTGCCTTCTGCCAGCAGGTCTGCTGCTGGCCTGCGCCGATCCATCGCCGCCAGGCGACACCCTCAAGCAGAGCGAGGCCCTGCACGCCGAGGAGACGGGCGCCGCGGATCGACCGGCCGTCAAGCTCGAGCGCGACGATGTCGCCCCCAGCGCCGAGGTTCAGACGATCGACTGGGCCGAGGCCGCAAGCTACCGACAGATCGAGCGATCGCGCTTGAGCGAGGAGCAGTTGGCCGCCGTGGACGACGCGCCCGTGCCGGTGATGCTGCCCGATGCCGACCCATACCTGGCCGCTGCCATCATCATGGCCGGCCCACACTGGTTTGCCGCCTCGATAGCCTTAGAGCATCACGGTGTTTCGATCAACGGAACACGCATGGCCTTTGTCGTTCCGGGCGTCTCCGGTGCCAGGAAGGAGCCGCTGCCCTTGGCAAACGACCACGTGCTCACCCGCGTCTCGGGCATCGTCAGCTTGTCGTTTCAGGCCTTTGGTGCGGCCTATCTCATCGATGTCGAGTGCGCGAGCCCCTTTCAAGACAAGCGCTGCACCGAAGACGCCTACGTGCTGGGCCTGGCCGAGTCGTTGTCGGTCGTCTTGGGAGGCGAGCGATGAAGAGCAATCGACCAACAATTTTGCTCGGCGCCCTACTTTCAGTGCTGATCTGGCCGGCGAGCGTGGCGGCCGATTTTACCCACCAGCCGCCGGGCCAGCTCGTGAGCGGCAGCGGATCGGGCAGGGCAGACAACACCGTCTACGTGCCCAACATGCGCTTTCCCATCGAGCAGGCACCGGCCTATGCCAACTCTCAGGTCTACGGGCGCGGCGGCCTGCACGGCGGCGGCGGCGGCCAGTGCGACTCCCAGAACTACTCCTATCCCTGGTGGGACAACTACTGCGAGACGCGCACCTGGGACATGCCGATGTGCCCCTCGGGCAGCGGACACCAGGGCCAGGACATTCGCCCGGCCACCTGCGAGAACAAAAAACACTGGGCCGTAGCTGCCGAAGACGGCCGCATCACCAACATCGGCACCTATTCGGTCAGCTTGGTGGCTAACAACGGCACGCTGCATCGCTACCTGCACATGGATCCGGCCACGCTGGCCGTTAGCGTCAACCAGGCCGTGAGCAAAGGCCAGCGCATGGGCCTGGTCTCCAACGCCTTTGGTGGCTCGTCGACCACGATCCATCTGCATTACGATATCCGCCAAAACGTCAGCGGCGTGGGCGCAACCTATGTGCCCACCTACATGTCGCTGGTTCGCTCCTATCAGGATCTGATCGGTCGGCCGGCCGAGCCTTGCGGCACCATGGCCGCCGAAGGCGGCATCATCGACGACGACCATGCCTGCTTCTTTCTGCTCGGCAATGTCTCCACCTGGCGCCAGGTCAACAACGCCGGCCATGGCGGCGGCCTGCGCTGGACCTTTGCCTACGATGGCGCCCAACCCGATGGTTACGCGCGCTGGGAGCTCAACATGGCCCAGGCCGGCAAATACCGCGTCGAGGTCCACATGGCCAGCCAGTATGCCAAGAGCAAGCTTGCGCGCTATGCGGTTCGAAGCAGCGCACAACAGGCCGATGTGCGCCTCGATCAAACAAGCGCCGAGGGTTGGCGAACGCTTGGCGAATACGATTTTGCCGACGGCGCCGACCAGTGGGTCGAACTCTACGACAACACCGGCGAGCCGCTGAGCGCGAAGCTCGAGCTCATGGTCGACGCGCTTCGCCTGAGCCGGATTGTGCCGCCAACGCCCGATCCTGACCCCGAGCCCGATCCCGATCCTGACCCCGATCCCGTCGATCCAAATCCTGACGTCGAGCCCGACGCCGGCCTGGGCCCAGATGTCGAAGTGCCCGGACTGCCCGACATCGATGACCGCATCATTGACGAGCCCAGCGGCGAGGCCACCACGAGCGAGAGCTCCTCGTGCGCCTGCACCAGCGTCACCACCGGCTCACCGCGCCTGCCCATCGCACCGCTGCTCTTCTTCGGGCTGGTTGTAAGTGCTATTTCTTGGCGATCGAGGCGACGACGATGAGCTGATCGCTCTCCTCGTCAAACCCGCGGCCCTCAAAATCGCCAAGCGCCAGGGCCACGCGCAGCCCACACTCGGCGAGCAGAGCCGTGATCTGATCGAGCAGCATGTAGCGATGCGCGATCGTGTGGGTCTGGACGCGCTCGCCGGCACCATCTTTGATCTCGTAGCGGTAGCTGACGTCGTAGCGCTGCTCGCCCGGCGTCCAGACACTGCTCTCGTAGACAGTGATATCGGCGCCGTCCTCTTTGAGCTCGCTCAACAGCTCGGGCTCCTCGACGATCACCTCCTCGTCGATCGTGGCGGCATCCTCGAACAGGCACTCGGCGGCATAAACGTCGAAGATAAACAGGCCGTCGGGCGCCAGATGGCGCGCCACGTTCTCAAAGCAGTCGCGCACCTCGGCGTCGCTCTGCAGGCAGAACAGCCCGTTGTAGGGCAAGATCACCCGGTCGAAGCGCTGCTTGAAGCTCACCGTGCGCATGTCGCCCTCGAGCAGGGTGGCGCGATCTTTTCGTCCAGCCTTCATCGCCAGCGCGCCGGCCGTCTCGGCCAGCAGGCCGGCGTGCGAATCGACGCCTGTGACCAGGTGGCCAGCCTCGGCCAGCGCCACGAGCACTCGCCCAAAGCCGCAGCCGAGCTCGAGGATCGTCTTGGCCTCGCTGCAGGCGTCGACATAAAAGGCGACGTCACCCTCGTTGCCCTGGTGAATCAGCCGATACAGCCACGACGGGTACTGCGCCTCTTGGGTCATTTGCCGACTGCCTTGTTTTTCATATGTTCTGGAATTGCTTGGGCGTGTGCCTGGCACCAGACAGGCTCTGGCCTTGTAGTCAGTTTTTTGCAAACTGCCTACAAGTTTTTTCAGTCGGAAAAGAGCCAAGGCGCGCCGCCCAGACACTGCAGGGCGGCCGCTGAGAGCACACCCTCAGGTGCGCCGCCGATGCCAAAGAGGATGTCAATGCCGGTGCCAGGCTTGCACGTGGCGCCTCCGCCTCCGTGACCCGTACCAGCTCCAGCGCAAGATTTCGCTCCTCCATGCTCTCTCTCCATTTGGGAAAATCGTCCCGACCTGATCGTTGATGACCACACTCAGAGATACTCAGCCTTTCAACCTCTGCAACCTTTGGCCACATCCTTGGCCGGATGCCACTTGGCCGTTGGTGACTAGCTTGGAGAACATGAGAGACTGCAGCAATGTGAAGCAAAATCAGCAACATAGGAGTTCTTCGATGAGTATGACCGGACTGCGAAATCTCGACCGCGCCATCCAGACCACGAACCAATGGTTGGCCGATCTCGATCAAAAACTAGCCTGGGGTGATCGCCAGCGAAGCTACGCGGCGCTGCGCACCGTGCTGCACGCGCTGCGCGACGAGCTCGTCCTCGAGGAGGCCGTTCAGCTCGGCGCCCAGCTTCCCATGATTATTCGTGGCATGTATTTCGAGGGCTGGCAGCCTCGCAAGGTTCCGATCAAAGAGCGCGACGTCGAGACCTTTCTTGGGCGTGTGGCCGAGGGCTACACCCAGGCGCCGGGCTCAAAGGTGATCGATCCCGAATGGCTCACGCGCGCCGTCTTTGCGCTGCTCCAAGATTACGTCAGCGCCGGCGAGATCGACGACGTCAAGGGCATGCTCACCAAGGGGATTGCCGCCTTGTGGACGACGCCGGGCGAGCCTTCAGCGCAACCGCGCGAAGATGGCGCTCGCCGGTAGTGCGGCGCGCTGCACGTCATTGAGCCGGGTGATGCCGCCTCGGGCGAGCTTCAAGAGCTGCGAGAGTTCATCCTCGCTAAAGGTTGCCTCCTCGCCCGTGCCCTGCACCTCGACGAACTTGCCTGCGCCGGTCATCACCACGTTCATGTCGACATCGGCCGCGGCGTCCTCGACATAGGGCAGATCGAGCAGCGCGCGCCCATCGACGATTCCGCACGAGATCGCGGCGACCATGTCGACCAGCGGCAGCTCCGTGATCAATCCACGCTCGACGAGGCGCCCGCAGGCCAGCGCCAGGGCCACGTAGGCTCCCGTGATCGATGCCGTACGCGTGCCACCATCGGCCTGCAACACGTCGCAGTCCAGGTTGATCGTGCGCGCACCGAGCAGGCGCAGATCCGTGACCGCACGCAGGCTTCGCCCGATCAAGCGTTGAATCTCGTGGGTGCGCCCACCGACTTTGCCCTTGGTCGACTCGCGCATCGAGCGCGGCGAGGTCGCCCCCGGCAGCATCGAATACTCCGCCGTAACCCAGCCCTTGGGATTGTTGCGATCCTCCATCCAGCGCGGCACCGATTCCTCGACGCTGGCCGTGCAAAGCACGGTGGTCTTGCCCATGCGAATCAACACCGAAGCATCGGGCACGTCGGTGTAGTCGGTCTCAATGGAGATCGTGCGAAGCTCGTCTGGAGCGCGTCCGTCAAATCGCAAGGTCATGGCTGTCTCTGGATGGGGTGCGCATGGGCCAGGATGCCCATGATTCATGATACGAGGGGAGATTCTTCAGTCTTCGCGCTTGCTGATCGTCTTGTCGAAGTGCTCGACGGCCTCGACTATCGCCGTGGCCACCTTGTGCCGATGCGCAGATCGAACGAGGGCTTTACCCTCGACGGGGTGGGTGAGAAAGCCGGCTTCGACGACGATTGCCGGCATCAGCGCACCGCGCAAAACACCGAAGTCCGCCTGTTTGACGCCGCGATTTGTCGAGCGCAGATGGCGAGCCAGGTGGCTTTGCACGGACTCGGCGAGCAGGCCGCTGTCGCCGTGCAGGCGGGCACGCTTGAGATCTTGTTGAATGTCGACCAGCGCGTCGCCGTGCAGGCCGACCGGCGGCTGGTCGATCATGCGCCGCTCGATGCCGCTGTGGCCGTGCGAGGCGGTGGCGAGCGGGGCGCCCACGACCTGCTCCTTGCCGGGTGTGACCGCGTCAGCGAGCAGAAAGTAGGTTTCAAAGCCCACGGCGCGCTCGTGCACGGCGGCGTTGTAGTGCAGCGAGACGAAGAGATCGGCCTCGACCAGGTTGGCCATATGCACGCGGTCGGTCAGCTCGAGGCTTGTGTCCCAGTAGCGCGTCATGACGATGCGTGCATGAGGATAGCGCTCCTGGAGCAGGGCACGAACCGCGTAGGCCAGATCGAGGGTGAGATGCTTCTCGCGGATGCCGGCCACGCCGGTCGCACCGCTGTTCTCACCGCCGTGGCCCGCGTCGAGCACAATCGTGCGAATCGACTGCAGGGTGCGCACGGGGTGATCGGAATTGGCGAGCCTGATCTTGCGGCTGTGATCTTGAAGGGTGAGCACGGTGGTCAGATCGATGCCGCGCAGCGGGACAAGCAGCGCCGTCGCAGGCGTCGCTGTCGCCATCATCAGCACGGCGCCGATGAGCAGAGCCGGCAAAAGCCGCGTCCAAGAATGGGTACTCACTTCCATGACTCCTCAACACAAGCAACGAGCGCGTTCAAACACCTCAATTGAGCTAAGCCTAGCAGGGACTTTGAGGCGGTCAAATTATTCGTCTCGCTCACATCTTGAAGCGAAGTCCGAAGTTGATGTCGAGGTTGATCGAGGTGTCCGGCACCAAAAACATCAGGTAGGTGTCGGCCGTCAGATCGAGAAAGTCGGTCATCGGGAAGTTCAAGCCGCCACCGATTCCAAAGTGGGCCCATCCGGTGCGCACGGTATCGCGAACGTAGCAATACTCGCCATTGTCGAAGAGCTCCTTGCCGTCGCAAAGCGGGTTGCTGGCGAGCTCCTTGAGGCGCAGCCAGTTGCGGATGCGTCCGATGCCGCCGCCGACACTGGAGTAGAACTCCGGCTTGCCGGTCGAGAAAACCCAGCGGTACTTGAGTCCGAGCTGGCAATCGCCCATCAGCCCCGTGCCCAGACACTCTTCTTCGGTGTCCCAGAAGCCCGAGCCTTCGTTGATCGCTTCGGCCGGCAGCAGCGAGAACTGCTGATCGGGCGAGAACTGCCAGCGCATGTAGAGACCAAGGTGGGCCGAAGGGGTGATCATCACGCCAAGATCGAGCAGTATATGCGCAAAGGCTGGGGCGATACCGGGGGCCACTTCGCGGTGGCGGTTGGCCGTGGGCGATGTGCCGCCGGGCAAAAAGCCCAGGTCGGTGCCGATGGCGAGCATGCCGTAAAAGCCAATGCCTTCGGAGGGCGCGTCGACAACCGGATCGGGCTCGATCGGATCACCCATCAAATCGGTGCCGCCCGAGCCGAGCACGATCACGGTGTGCGGGCTTTGCGCGCGCCCCGAGTTTGCCAGCGCATTGCCGGCGCGATCGACCGCTTCGACATAGTATTCGAGCTGGCTTGTGCGGACGTCCTTGGCCTCGATCGAGAGCGCAAAGCGCGTCGTGCTCGTTGGCAGCATCTCGCCGCGCACGAAGCCCTCCTCGCCAAAGCGGCGATGGTGGACGTGGATGCGAAAGACGGGCATCGTCTCCGGCACGAAGACTTCGATGAGCAGGTGCTCGCCACTTGGGGCCCGACGAATCGCCGTATGCTGGAGCTGGCCCTCGGCCGCTTTGACCTCTTTGGGCTCGACGACGACCTGGCTCTGATCCGCAGGCGGCTTGGCCCGGCGCTTGGCGCGATCGTAGATTTGATTGAGCGTGGGCGTCTGGTAGACGCGGTCGAGCTCCACCTTAAAGTCGACCTCGAGGGCCTGAACGAAAGCGTCTTCAGTCAGGCCTTCATCGCGCGTGTTGGCATAGCGAACCACGCCCAACATGATCAAAACGCGCGCCGTCACCGCCGGTGAGGCTTTCTGGCGGCGCGCCAGGGCGACGGCCTCCTCGAGCTTGGTCTCGGCATCCTCGAGCATGAGCATGTCGTAGTCGTCGGCGGCCTGAACGAGCATGGCCTCCAGACGCGCGTCGATGTCTTGCGCGTACAACGCGCCTGGCGCGAGGAGCACGCCGCCCGCAGTCACGCCAAACAGGGCGACGAGCAGGGCGGTGCGGCTAATAATACGGGGGATCTTCGGCATCAGCGGCTCGTGATATGGATCTCGACACGGCGGTTGTTGGCGCGACCCTCCTCGGTGTTATTGTCGTCGATCGGGCGCTCCAGACCAAAGCCAACCGCCTCCATGCGCATCGCATCGATGCCCCGGCCATTGAGGAACTGGCGCACGCTGGCCGCGCGATCCTGGCTCAGCTTCTTGTTGTAATCGGCCTTGCCGCGGCTGTCAGTATGACCCTCGACACGGATCGTCAGGTTCGGATGCTCTTGGAGCACCTTGGCGACCTCGTTGAGCAGCGGATAGCTCTGGGGCAAGATGTCGGCCTTGGCCGTGGCAAAGTGCACGCGCTGGTTGAGGCGGATCTGGTCACCATCGATCTCGGCCAGCTTGGGCTCCTTGCGCGGGCAGCCGGCGTTGTCCAGCGGTCCGGGCTCGAACGGGCACTCGTCGAGCACGTTGGGGATGTTGTCGCCGTCGACGTCTTCAACCGGGCAGCCGGTCTCGTCCTGATAGCCGATGAACTCCACGGGCACGGTCGGGCACTGGTCGTTGATGTTGAGCACGCCGTCACCGTCGAGATCGAGCACCGGGCAGCCATCCTTGCCGGGGAAGCCATCGACGTTGGCCGCCACGTTCGGGCAATGATCGCGCAGATCGGGCGTGCCGTCTTCGTCGTTGTCGAGATCCGGGCAGCCGTCGCCGTCTTGAAAGCCGTCGAAATCCTCGGGCTCAAACGGGCACTTGTCGAGGTGATCGGGGATGCCGTCGCCATCGGAGTCGTAGGAGAAGTTGGTCGGTGCCCGCGTCACCTCAACCGGGCGTGCCACGCTCACTTCCATGGCAATCGCTCCATCGAGGCACTCGTCGTGGGCCGAGAGCGCCTCGGCACGCTTGGCGTTCTCTTCGGCCAGGCGAAGATGCTGGTCCGCACGCACGAAATCGCCCTGGCCAAGCTCGTAGAGACCGAACTCGACATGGGCCTGGGCCACGGCGATCTCGCGCGGAGCACAGCGATAGGCGCGCGGATAGACCGATTGGTTAAGGGCCTGAATTTCTTTGGCCTGGCCACGCAGTTTGGCGCCCGTGGTGCACGCACTGCTCATGAACAACAGGCCAACCAGAACGACGATTACATGTAAACGTACTATGAACAGGCTCATCGAGCACAACCTCGCCACTTCTCGATTAACTGGCGCCAGGCTCTCGGCTCGCCTCCAATGAGGTCGGGCGCGAGGCTGCGTGGCTCCTCAATACTACCGCACAAACGGCCCAATGCTCTCAGCGCGTGCGCCGGGCCTGGGGGTCTTTCCTGGGATAGGTGTCATCGACTGGATGCTTCTCCCATGGATCTTCTTTGGCCTTGAGCAGCGCCGCTTCGGCTGCGCGACGTGCCTGGGTTGCGTAGTCGTACGATGCCTCGAAGTCCGAATAGCCCCACTCCTCTTTGGCTTTGTAGAGGTAGTGATAAGCGCTGTAGAACTCATAGGGCGCGCGAATCTCGGCGTCAGCGACGCGAGCACGCTCCATGGCCACCTCAGCCTCGCTGATGCGTTGGGTCGACTGGATGGGACCGCAACCCAGGCTCAATGAGAGCACCACGAGCGCCAGTAAGAGATAAACCGCACGAAGTAGGCCGGAGGCGCGAAAAGCTCGCCGGCTGTAGGATACACGAGTTGGATTTGTCATAGTCACCGGTAATCCTGGCATGTCGTCGAAACGGGGCTTTGCCATGTACGAACTGGAACTTAACTAACAGAGGCGAGAAACAAGTGTCAAGTTTGCCCGACTCACCGGCCTGCATGGGGAAGTGGCCGTGGCAGGCGATCAAAACCGCTCAGGATTGCTGGATCAACTCCAATCCGCTGGCCATGAATTCAAAGGTCTCTTCGTCACCGCTGACCACTCGCGCGGGCTCGCCGCTGGCCTCGGCCTCGTCTTCAGCAAAATGCTGAGCCAACTTCTGCTCGATCTTCTTTCGCACCAGGGTGCCCTCGAGCACGGCCTGTGAACCTGCAGCGTTCTTCGAGACGAAGAAGGCGTAGTCCTTCATGCGCACGCGAATGGGCACCTCGACGCCATCGGCTTCGAGCGTAAACCAGCATCCCTTGACCTGGCAAACCTTCTCGACGGTGGCCACTACCTTGTAGGGGCCCTCGGACTCTTTGGAGGTTTCGAGCGCCGCGGCCAGCGTCAGCGGCTCGCCCTCGATCGCAAAGGCGGCGCCGAAGTGGCGTTTTTCGCCGTCTTCGAGGTCGGTGGCCTGGGCTTGCTCGGCCTTGGCCTTGCCATCGTGATCGTGGGTGGGCTCGGCCTCAGCCTCGGCCTCAACTTCGGCGATGCCGGCTTGCGCCTGTGCGCCCTGGTCGCTTGTCGGGGAATCGGATTTTGACTCGCAGCCCCACGCCCCGACGGCGATCAAAACCAACACGATCAGCGTCAATCTCTTCATCGTAACTCTCCTCGCCTCGTCGCAATTCACATGCCAACTTAAACAGCAAATCGCCCGGCAGTGTAACACGTCCGCCTTGAAAGGCCAGAGCGTAAACCTGAGGGGAATAAGCTCTTGTACGGGGCATTTCATTGTCTATACTGTGCGCACGTTTCGCCCACCTTCAGCGCATGAAAGCGAGCCCATGAACACCAATTCACTCGATGACATCGACGACCTCAAAAGCCTTTGCGCCCGCTTTGGTTTGACCCTTTCCGGCGCCGAGGTGCAGGGCGAACTCTTGCAGCTTGTGCCGCAGTCGCTCGAAGGCCTGCCCGATGCCGCGCGTCTTCGCCAGCTCGCCATCGAACTGGCGCCGCTGGGCTACCGCTATGTGACGCTTGCGCTCGCGCAGTTGCCCAAGGAGCAGCAATGAACGGAATCGAAGAGCTCTCCGTGGACGTGCGCGCCAAGATGGCGGCGATCGTCGCCGAGATGGCCACGATGGACAGCGTCGTGGTCGCCTTCAGCGGTGGCGTCGACTCCAGCCTGGTCGCAGCGCTCGCCCATCAGGCGCTCGGCGAGCGCGCCTATGCGGTGACCGCCGTCAGCGAGACGCTTGCAGGCCGTGAGCTCGACGAGGCCAAGAGCATCGCCCGCGAGATCGGCATCCGCCACGAGCTGATCAACTTCAGCGAGCTCGATGACCCGCGCTTTCGGGCCAACACCCCTTCGCGCTGCTTTTTTTGCCAGTCGATGCGCTTTGAACAGATCCGCAAGATCGCCGAGACCGTGCAGTGCGAGACCTTGGCCTCGGGCACCAACCTCTCCGACGTGGGCGATCATCGCCCCGGCCTCGAGGCGATGAACATCCAGAAGGTCTACCAGCCGCTGCTTCGCTTTGGTGTGACCAAAGAGGAGGTGCGCGAGATGGCCCGAGCGCTGGGTTTGAGTGTCTGGAGCAAGCCGGCCATGGCCTGTTTGTCCTCGCGCATTCCGCACGGCATCGAGGTCACCGAGGTGCGCCTGCGCCGCGTCGAGCGCGCCGAGGAGGTTTTGCACGCCCACGGATTCACGCAGTACCGGGTGCGCGACCACAACGGGCTGGCGCGCCTGGAGATCAGCACCGATGAGCTCGACCGCGCCCTCGAGCCGGCGATGCTCGCTGCACTTAACGACGCCGTGATCGAGGCCGGATTCGAGCACGTCTGCCTTGATCTGATGGGTTTTCGCTCCGGAAGCCTCAACCCTGTTACGAAGAAGTCATGAGCGAACACATCCGTAAGTTGCTCCAGAGCTATCGCCAAGGAGAGATCGACGAGGAGGAGATCGTCCAGCGCCTGGTGCGCCAGCCCTTCGAAGAGCATTTGATTGGCCGCTTCGATCAGACCCGCGAGGCCCGCACCGGCATCCCCGAGGCGATCTTGGCCGAGGGCAAAGACCCGGTGGCCGTGGCCGACATCTTTCGCAACTACCTCGAGCGCGATGCCTTCTTGCTGGCCACGCGCGTGACCCCGGCGATTGTCGAGGGCTTGAGCGAGCTGATCGAGCGCCTGCAATATTTTCCCCACGCGCGCATCGTCGCCACCAGCATGCCCGAGCCCGATCTGCGCCGCTCGACGGTGCTCGTGCTCTCGGCCGGCGCGCTCGATCGCCCCGTGGCTGAAGAGGCCGTAATCACCTCGCGCCTGCTCGGCAATCCGACCGAGTTCATCGCCGACGTCGGCGTCGCCGGCGTGGCCCGCATCGCCACCGAGCTTGGCCGCCTCGACAAGTGTGGCATCCTGATCGTCGTTGCCGGCATGGACGGCGTGCTGCCGACCTTTGTCGGTGGCCTGGCGCGCCAACCCGTGATCGCCGTACCCACCTCGGTCGGCTACGGCGCGAGTTTCAACGGCATCGCGCCCTTGCTCACCATGCTCAACTCCTGCGCGCCGGGCACAGCCGTTCTCAACATTGACAACGGCTTTGGCGCCGCCGTGCTCGCCACCAAAATCAATTTGCTTCTGGTCGACCGAAGCGCCTGATTTTTCAAGATTGATCCCAACCTCAAAACGAGCGCTACATGCATATCCATTTGGACTTATTGGGCGGCCTTGCCGGTGACATGTTCTTGGCGGCCGCGATCGACGCCGAGCTGGTCGATATCGAGGCGCTGGAGGCCGCACTCTGCACGCTGGGCCTGGGCCGTGGCATTCGCATCGTCTGCGAGAAGGTCATGCGCGGGGCAATCAGTGGCACGCACGTGCGCTTTGAGGGCTGGGATTTGGAGGCCGAGGCCGATCATCGCCACCTCTCGACGATCCTCGAGATGATCGACCAGAGCGGATTGCAACCCGGAGTCAAGGCGCGCGCCAAGGACATGTTCAACGTGCTCGGCCAGGCCGAGGCCGCCATCCACGGCATCGCCCTCGAGCGGGTGCACTTTCACGAAGTCGGCGCCGTGGATTCCTTGCTCGATTTTGTCAGCGCCGCCTGGATCGTCGATCGCGTGTCCGCGAGTTGGTCAGTCAGCGACGTGCCGGCAGGCCGCGGCACGATCGTCACCGATCACGGCACCATCCCCGTGCCCGCGCCGGCCACCGCCAAGCTCTTGGAGGGCTTTGCCGTGGTCTACCGCGACATCGAGGCCGAGCTGGTCACGCCCACCGGCGCCGCGATCTTGCGCTCGCTTCGCCCAAGCTTTGCGCCGGCGCGTGGCATCCTGCAAACCACCGGCTTTGGCTGTGGTACGCGCAACATGAAGGCTCTCTCCAACGTCGTGCGCTTTGTCGTGCTCGAACAGGCTGCCAGCGAGCTCAAGCCGACCACTGAGAGCGACGTGGTCTGGCGAGTGGCAACCGAGATCGACGACATGAACCCGGAGATTTTGGCCCACGTCGAACAACTCCTGCTCGACGCCGGCGCGCTCGATGTCGTGCGCGAGCCGGTCCTGATGAAGAAGGGCCGCCAGGGCGTGCGCTTGAGCCTGCTCTGCGGCGAGGACCACCGCGAGGCCCTGATCGAGACGATCTTTCGTCAGACGAGCACCTTTGGGCTGCGCGTCGACACCGTCGAGCGGCGAAAGCTCGATCGCGAAAGCCGGCTTGTTGAGACGCCCTTTGGCTCGGCGCGCGTCAAGCTCGGCTATCTGGCCGGCGAACTCATCAAGGCTACCCCCGAGTATGCCGACTGCGCAAAGCTCGCCCAGGTGCAGGGTGTCGCCCTGCAGGATGTCTACCAGGCCGTGCAACGCGCCGCGGCCGCGCTGCTCGAGTCCTGATTGCAGGGCTGGTTCACTCAAGGCTCACCGGTGAATTCGGTGTGGCTATTGAACCCGCCTGGCGACCATGGTACACGAGCCTTTGATTTGTCGGTTGGCTTGTGTTCACTCTATCTTGTTCAGGAAGTGCTATGAAAATGCGCAATCTTTCGTTGGCGCTGGTCGTCGGACTGGCTTTGGCAGCGGCACCGGTAGTCGGATGTGGCCCGGACGCAAGGGACCCGAGCAACAAAGGAACGAACAACAAGAACAACACCAATCCGGACACGGGCACCACCAACAACACCGATCCGGACACCGGCGTCGACAACAACACCGATCCGGACACGGGCAGCAACAACAGCAACAACACCGATCCGGACACCGGCGGCAACAATACCGACCCGGACTTGGGCGGCAATGACACCGATCCGGACGTCACCACCGATCCGGACGAATGCACGGCCAAGACGACCTTCTTTGGCCAGATCGGCGGCACCGGCCCCCACGACGGCGGCAGCTTTACGACCGATGCGATCGCCAATGCGGCCGGCCTCAAGGCCGTCTTGGACGCGTTCATCGTTCCCACGCCCAACACCGAAATCTGTTCGGTCGCCACCCCGTGCCCCGAGCTCTTTGTTTGCAAAGCGGGAACCGGGACGCCGCCGGGGCCCTCTCGGTGCGATTATGATGGCCAGCGCTTCGAGACGGCCATGCCGGTCAGCGGCGCCACGGTCATCGCGACGAGCTTCGTCTCGAACACTGAAAAGCGCGCCAACCGTCAGTTCTGGCTCCAGGACTCCGAGACGGCGATCCAGGTCTTTTTGGCAGCTGAGCTGCCCGTCAACGTCAAGGTCGGCCAGAAGGTCAGCTTCGGCGTCAACGCGATCAAGATCTTTGGCGGTCACCCGCAGATTACGGGCATCGAGGGCTTCACCATCGACACCGAGAACCACCCCGTGCCTTATACCGAGCTGAGTGGCCAAGACGTCACCATGGCCCATTACGGCAAGAATGTGCGTGTTGGCGGCGTGGTCGGCGCCAACCCCGAAGAATGCGGTGGCTCGAGCAAGTGCTATGAGCTCCGCCACGGTGGCAAGACCGTGATCCTGCGTAGCGCCTCGAGGTTTCTGCTCACCGGCGACTGCGTCACCTATGTCGGGCCGCTCTCCTCGTTTCCCGGACCCAAGAGCGACGGCGCTTTGATCCCGACCGCACAGCTCGACACGATCAATTTTAGCTGGCTCGACGATCCTCCCGCCTTTGACTGAGCCACGCTGAACGACGGTTAATGCAAAACTCCAAAGAAGCCATCCGTCAGTGGATCCTTGGTCACGACGACAGCTGGGCGTTCATCATCTGCTACATCGCCCTGGCTGTCGTCTTGACGATCTGGATCAGCCTCTTCTGGCTGATCGTCGTCGTCGGCGTGCACGCTCTCTTTGAATGGGTCTGCCAGCACGAGCTCGACGACGACATCCTTGGCATCGTCTCGCGCATCGGCTGGGAGCTCAAGCTCGACGCGGCCTTGATCATCTTTGCGCTCTGTCTGGGCGTCTACATGGACGTGCTTTTGGGGATGGTCGGCCTCGGTGCGGCCGCGCGCGCCGGTGTGCAGGGCGGCGCACGCTTTGCCGTCTGGCAAAACGTCTTGCATGGGACCTTGATGACGGTGGACGACGCCGCTCAAGTCGCCCGCATGGTCGCCGGGCGCAAGAGCCGTGCAGACGGCGACGCTGGCGAAGACGGCGAACTCGACATCCTGGCCGGCCCCAGCATCGGTGAACTCGCGGAGCCCATTGAGCCGCCGCCCTCGTGGTCAAAGTGGGGCGGTTGGGTCGGGCGCTGGTCCAAGGGCGATTGGTTCGCGCTGGGCTTCGCCGTGCTCTGCACCATTCTGCTCGTCATCGCTCCCACCTTGACCGACCACGACACCGCGTCGGTGCTCGCCTCGATCGCCCATGATTTGCATCCCTGGCCTTCGAAGTAGTTCGAAGGAGCAGCGGCATTTTGCGCCAGGCGCGGCGTGTTATTTGTATCGCTATTGAAGCGCGCTACGCCCCATGGTACATAGACTTCGTGTGTGCACGCTGGGCTACACGGTCATCAGGCCGAGCCTCAATACTTCACAATTTTAATCGGGACGTGACATGATGAAAGCCCCTACTCTCTTGTTAGCACTGGTCGTCGGCCTTGCCGCGGCTCCGATCATTGGCTGTGGTCCCGGCACTGACGACCCGTCGCGAAATAACTCGACGAACAACGACAACAACGACAACAACGACACCAACAACACGAACAACACCAACAACACGAACAACACCAACAACACCAACAACACGAACAACACCAACAACACCAACAACATTGACCCGGTGCCTTCGCAGCCCAAGTGCAGCGACACGCCGGCTCCGGAGCGCTGCACGGCCGATCCCGACACCT